>CAWBLO010000019.1:0-89956 GCA_963789475.1 uncultured Gammaproteobacteria bacterium
GGTCGATTTTTGACGATCAACTAACCGTCATTTTGCTCATTCTGAGTGGCTGCTTTGAGTTTTTTCAGGTGGCAGGTTTGTATCGTAATAGGTGGCGATTTTCACTGGAATATATACAATCCCATTCAGAAAGCGGGTGCGAAGATTATTGACGTGACATGCTCAGCCTTGTTTTAGTTCATCAGTTCGCGTGAATTGCACTGACGTTTATCGTTATCACAGGCGGATGCACAGATAAATCCGGTGGAATTTTAGAGTCTTTTGTTGATTAACACCCCTTGATTCCGATAAAAGGGTTTTTGGACGAATTGATTGCAAAACCACAAACCCTATAGAATTACAACCAATGGAATTAACAACCGTCTAAAATTTTAGCGGTTTCAGGCTTTGACTCCCACTCAGGCTTCGCCACAATCCGGGCAGAAAAAAACCGCGGATAAACAGACGCCAGGCCACCATGCGGGTGATGCGGGCAATGTCCTTCACTGGGTGGAAATGGCTGGGCCGGGCATTTTCGGGATACATTGTCTGCACCGGCAAGAAGACGCATAGAAATCTGTGCCGGGCGGCTTCAATGATGATCTCGCTTTCGAAAACGAAGCTCCGGTCACGACTCAGCTTAAACCGGCAGAGCCGGATAAGTTGCGCTGGATACACCCGGAAACCCGACTGGCTATCTTCAAGTGCCTGGCCTGAGGCCCAGGCGATCCAGAAGTTGGCGAAACGGTTGGCGCGGTAGCGGGCCTTTGGAATCACGTCACGGTTCCACAGGCGCGAGCCAATCACCAGCCTGTCCGGATGGGTTTGTGCGGCCTTCAAGAGTCTTGGAAGATCAGCCGGATCGTGCTGGCCGTCTCCGTCCATGGTTACGACCCCCTTCGCGCCGAGGCTCAGTGCCGTCTGCATGCCATTCCACAAGCTCGCCGCCTTCCCCCTGTTCTCGGGATGGAGGCGCAGCGTCACCGGTAAATTCGATAGTTTTTCCACAGTGCCATCGGTGGAACCGTCGTCAACCACAATCACCGTGCCAAAATGCTGTAAGGCACCCTGAACCACCTCGCGGATGGTTGCGGATTCGTTGTAGGCTGGGATTACCAATATGTATTCGTTTCTTCCGTTCATGTCATCTCTTTATTCACTCCAAACAATTGTCCGGGAATTATACGATACCATGCCGGGTACTGGAAAGGTCACCTGGTACACCACTTCCATTGGCCTGACAGGCAAATTAAGGTTTATTAGCCAAGGGAAAGCACGATTTCGGTAAACCAAACATATTCACGCGCACTGTCTCGAAAAAACCGGATAATCGGCGGTAAAGGTTCTATTTGTCCTACTGCCAGAAATCATAAAAATTGAACCAGTTGTAAGGTGCCTGCCGGCAGTAATGTTCCAGACGGTTGGCGTAACTCTGCATGATGCCATGGACGGCAGCCTCTCGCTCGTTCCTGACGACTCGCGGCGGGTCGGCCAGGTGTTCGAACCGCACTTCGTAGCGTCCGTCACCCCGGTGCAGGCAGAAGAACATAACCAGGGGCATGTCGAGAATTCGAGACAGCAGGACCGGAGCCTCAGGGAACCAGGCAGGCTCGCCAAAGAATTCGCAGCGAATCCGCTTGCTGGCATGCACACTACGGTCTCCCAATAGCGCGATGATGCCGCCCTGGTGCGCGTACTCGTCGAGTCCAAGCAAGGATTCGACACCGCCCATGTAGATAATATCATCGAAGAACGACGGGTTCAGCTTCTGGTAAAGGCCGGTGATGCGGGGTGTTCCCTCCCCGTAAACCAGAGCCTTGATACGGTATTCCTTCCGCAACAGCCCCACCGCACGGGCGATCTCGAAGCTCCCAAGATGGGCGCCTACCAGCAGACAACCCCGTCCGGACCGGGCATAACTATCAAGCACCTCCATGCCTTGCATGCGAATATCCAGTTGCTGATCCTGCCCGGCAAAGAGGTATATCCGATCCAGTAGCGTGCAGGCGAAGGTGTGGTAATGCCGGAACACCTCGGCCCAGCCACAATCACGGCCCAAAACCCGCCGCAGATAGTCGAGAGAGGCGGTGCGGGAACGGTACGAGAAGACAACGAAATAGGCCGTGATCGGGTAAAGTAAGAGGCAGGACAACCATCGCCCGGCCCGCTGGGAGATCCAGTTGATGGTGTTCAACCAGAACAGGTTGCTCCGCTCCGGCAATTCTAGCCAAGCCTGTTTCATGTGGCTGCGATGTCAAAAAAGGCCCAAATTGCCAACTCTTGAATCGAGAGCATGGTGCCTAGCGGCCTCTCACTATCGTGCACCATTCGCCGACAATATTTAAGAAGTTCCTCGCCGAGTGATCCACTGAAATGACCTCTGTGATTTTGCCATTTTGCTTTGCCGCGCGAACACTTGCATCGCCGCGCGCAAGCAAGCCCAGGATGGAATCTGCACAGGCTTTGCCCTCCCTCAACGAACCAGCGGCGGGAATAGTTTCCCCGGTCGCTATATCGCCCCAGATAACCTCGGTACCCAGAACGCCCTTAATCGGCGAATCAACGATCATGCACCCACTGAGGCCGACTACGAGACTTATCACGGCAGGCGCCAAGAATGTTCTCATAGTTACTCGCCTCTGCCCTGCGGTTCGGTCGGGAGTGTTTTTCAGGCCGAACTGCCCTTTCATCCCAAATCTCCCTTTTAGTTCTACTGATTTGTCTTCAATTTGATCCCAATTCATAGCTTTCTCCAAAAAAATTAGATTTCCAATGAGCTTAATCGCCCGTTTTTTTAATGGTACTTTTACATAAAGGCACGGATCGTTTGACCCGGCAATGAGTTTGGCATGGCCTTTTGCTTTCTCGGTTTTCTACTTGGCATCGCTCGCATCACTTTCAGTTCGTGCTCGCCAACACCGCCGCACACAAAGGACTTCATACATCTACTCAAAAATCAATTTACAGCAGCATCTTTCGTCCGTCTGTACGCTGTCGCACAGATAGACGAAAATTCTTCCGGTACTTTATGCCTCTGCTAATATAGCCATATTTCCGAGCAAACTCCGCCTATAAAATACGCGAGAAAAATACAAAATTGAAAGAGACTTTAAAAACCAAAGCAACCATTAAGTATTTTATTTGGTTAGTCCCCATTGCCGCGAGCCTCTTGGCAGGCTGTATTACCGGACATGATGAGGGCTATCAGCGTAGACAAATCACAACAAAAAGTGCCGAATTCATGCTCAGCTTTGATGATGGGCCGATACCCGAAACCGAGAGCCTGCTGGATATCCTGGCAACACTCAAGGCCATTGACGGGACTCCGGTAAAAGCCGGTTTTTTCCTGTTGGCCGATTCGCCTGATGAATTTTGGCAACGGCGGATTTATTTCTCCCCATACGAATTCTGGACCGACAAGGGCAGTATCGCAAAATACCCAAAAATCGCCAGACGAATCAAGCAGGCCGGGCATATTATCGGTAATCATACGACCCATCATGCCTGGTTCCGATGGTTTTGGCTGGATACGCCAAAGGCTGTGCTTGACGAATTTACCGAGTGGGAAACCATTTCTAAATCGGTTTTAGGCGCATCAAATATGCACCTGTTTCGACCACCCTATTTTGTTATCAATCCAAATGTGCGTGAAACAGCTAACCGATTAGGTTATCAGATCGTTATGGGGGAGTCTGTAGGTGACGCAATACCAGGCATGACGGTTGAGGTGATTAAGCAAAAGACTCAGACCATTCTGACAGCATGGAGCAAGCCCTATCCCTGCGTATTGATATTCCACGATACTCGTCCCACCACCTACCGTCATCTCGATGAAATTGTCAGAAATCTGCAGCAACAGGGTTTTCGACTGGTACATTTTGACCCTAAACGGTTGTGAAACAACCAGCAACTCAAGTCTGCCTCGGCAATCTTACCTTGCCATCCGCGCTTCCACCGCGAAACCAGAGTGACTTGATCGTTTCCAATAGCAGTAAGCTGAAGAAGCCGGCGACCATGCATACGGCAAGATCATCCCAGTGCAATTGACCGAAATGAAAAAGCAATTGCGCCGGGCGCCAAAATACAGATATCGCAAGGAATGCACTGACACTGCCAAGCAGAATCCAGAGCGAGCGATTGGGCCGCAGAAACGCGCGAACCAGGGACGATTTGAACGAACGGTTGACTAAAATGAGCCCCATGTTGATTAGAACCAGTGACGTGAAAACGAGCGCTCGCAAATCCGGCTCAGGCATTCCCATTCGCGCGGCGCTAATGAGAACGCTCGCCAGAATCGCAAGAGCAATCAGGCCTTGAAGCGCCGCCCATAAAATTCGCTTTGGCAGCAGCAACGGGCTTTCGGGATCACGCGGAGGGCGTTGCATCACATCGTCTTCCTCCTCCTCGGCTTCAAACACCACCGAACACGCCGGATCAATCACCATTTCCAGAAAGGCAATATGAATTGGTGTGAGTATGAGCGGCAGCCCCAGCAACAGCGGCAGGAGCGCGAGCCCGGCTATGGGAATATGAACCGCGACAATATACTCAATCGCCTTGCGCAGATTGTCATAGATGCGCCGGCCCATGCGTATTGTTTTCACAATGGAGCCAAAATCATCGTCGAGCAGCACGATAGCGGAAGCTTCGCGAGCAACGTCGGTGCCGCGCCCGCCCATGGCAATGCCGATATGAGCGGCCTTGATTGCCGGGGCATCGTTTACGCCATCACCGGTCATGGCGACGATCTCGCCGTTTGCCTTGAGACTCTGAACAATGCGAAGTTTTTGATTAGGCCTGATGCGTGCGAATATCGATGTCGATTTCACGCGCAGGGCGAGGCTATCGTCTGACATTGTTTCAATATCGTCACCGCTCAGCACCTCGGTCGAATCAAGCCCGGCCTGTAACCCAATAGCGCGGGCCGTTGCCGGATAATCGCCTGTTATCATGATCACCCTGATGCCTGCGGCGCGGCATTCGGCAATGGCGCCAGGCACATTGGCACGTAAGGGGTCGGCAAAGCCGATGAGTCCCACATACTCAAAGTTCAGGCCGCGTGGTGATTCAGGCAGATTTTGTTCCTGTGACACATCGATATTGCTTGCCTTGGCAACGCCGAGTACGCGAACACCATCAAGCGCAAGCGCATCGACTTGTTTGCGAATATTGGTTAAGCGGTCTGCCGATAGCTGACAGAGTTCGGCTATTGCTTCGAGAGCGCCCTTGGCATAAGCCGTGCCGTTTTCATTGCCATTTGTGGACATAATGTTCGCTACCGCAAACAAATCCGGCCTGAGGCCATAAGCGCGAATCAGCTTGGCGTTTGCGAAGCTGGCTTTGCCGGGGCCGATCTGGGTTTCTGCGAGCGTGTGTACGGCCATAGTCCATCGGGTCGGTGGGTTCCTGCGGACAAGCGAACAGGGCGGCTTCCAGGGTTTCCTTTATTTTGTCTGCTACCGGCGTCTTTCCGTCCTGATGCCAGCTGGCGTCTTCGCTGAGTATCGAGACAATCGTCATCCGGTTTTCCGTCAGTGTGCCGGTCTTGTCGGTGCATAACACCGTGGTAGCGCCCAGCGCTTCTATGGCCGAGGCGCGGCGGGTCAACACGCGGGCCTGCGAAATACGCCACGCGCCCATCGCCATGAATACGGCCAACACCAGCGGAAACTCTTCCGGCAGCAAGGACATTCCGATTGAGATGCCGCCCAGCATGGCATCAAGCCATGAGCCCCGCAGCAGCCCAAAGAGCAGCACGATCAGTCCGCCCAGGAGAACGCCGATAATGGCGAAGACCCGCACGAACGAATGAATCTGCTGTTGCAGTCGAGGTTGTTCGGTTTCGATGCTGCCCAGGGCACGCCCGATTTTACCCATTTCACTCTTGATGCCGGTTGCGTGGACCAGCGCCTTGCCAGTCCCGCGCACCACCAGGGTTCCGGCAAAGATATAGGGCAAGTCTTCACCACCCGGCACCGGTATGATGCTTGGATCGCCCGTCTTTGCGGAGGCATCCTTGGCTAGTTTGCGGACCGGAACGGCTTCGCCGGTGAGCAGTGATTCATCAAGCAATAAGTCTTGTGACCACAGCAGCGTTGCATCCGCGGCTACCCGGTCCCCTTCGGAAACAACCATCAGGTCATCGCGCACCACCTCCCGGCCGGCTATCAGGATTCTCTTGCCGTCACGGATCACCAGTGCTCGTGGACTCGCCAGATTTCGCAGCGCCTCCAGTACCTTTTCGCTACGGGTCTCCTGAACCAGGGTGATCGTAACCGAAAGTCCCGCAAACATGAGCAGCAGCAATGCTTCTATGCGGTCGCCCAGCAGCATATAGACGATACCGCCACCAATGAGCAGCGCAAACATGGGCTGGCGCAACACTTCGACAAGGATGCGCAGAAATCCACGCTGGTCGGGCCTTGGCAGCTCGTTGTAGCCATCTGATTTCAGACGTTCTGCCGCCATGGCCGTACTCAGGCCGGGAATGGCTTCGTGTTCATCTACCGGCGGTTCCTTGTTGCTGATTTCACTAGCGCTGGCGTCAGTGACAGGTTTATTTTGAGCTACAGCGGGTTGTGCGTTTGCAGGGGCCGGTTTCGACCCCGGCCGGGTTGGCAGCATCCGGCGAAGCGTGTTATCCCGCATCACATAGTGGTGAAACAACGCAGCAAGTGCATGTAAACCGATAAGGAAATAACCCACGGTGCCGGCAGTCACATGAATCTCTTTGATCAAGTCCGCCGCGCTTTTACTCTCGCTGATCAGCGCCGGCAGTTGCAAGCCAAAGAACGGGATCGGCTTTCCTTCTGCACTCAGCATCAGCCATCCGGCCAGCGGCATAAAGATCATCAGTGCATAGAGCGCGACATGCATCAGCCTGGCTGACAGCTTCTGCCACCTTGGCGGTTCAGGTTCAATGCGAGGAAAATGGCCGATGATGTTTGACAACAAACGCAGCCAGACCAAAACAAAAACAGACAGACCCAACATATAGTGCCAGATCTTCAACGCCTCACGGGGATCGCTGCCCTTGGGGAAAAACCCGCGCAGTTCAATGCATGCGTATACTGCTACGAGCAAAAGCAACATGAACCAGTGAAGCCCAATTGACAGCGATCCGTAACGTTCAGTGTTATTGCGCCATTGCATTTTTTTCTCCGGAAAAGTGGAATTTAAGCTGTTATGAAACACGGATATAGCGAGTTAATAAAGGCGGGTGATCTAAAAGTACGGTGGGGTATCAAATATTGCAATTTGCTTTGAAATCTTACTTCTTATGAGCGGGCTGGTTCTTTCGCAAAAAAATAATCAAGCTTGCAACGATTGCCAATTTCTACCTCGAAATACGGCTGGGACTATTGGAAATAAACGGCTCTGTGAATTATTGACGATCATTTAATGCTATTTTGTTGAGGCTCACAGTACGTTAGCGCACATAAGCGAGGAAACGGATAAGCACTAAACCAAAACAGTATAAATTTTAAGGTTTAATTTAATTACAGCGTAGGGCGCTTTCGCGACAGTAAACCGCCATTCAAAGCACTATATCAAAAACAATCGAACATAAAATAACCGCTTGGTAAAATCCGGGCGGGGATCAGGCTCAAGGCTCCGTTAATGGCGGATTGCTAGCGCGAATCCGCCTTACGGGTTACGGGTTAAAAGCTCTATAAACGCTTGTTTATCCGGTAATACGGTATGGTAGCGGCTGGCAAAGATTTGGTCGTTGTCTTCAGGTAGTGTGATTTCAACGAGGGTTTGGCTTTTGTCGCGGCAGAGCACAATACCGACGGTTTTATTTTCTTCGGGGAGTTTTACAAAGCGTCATAGTAATTGACATACATCTGCATCTGACCTAAATCCTGATGCGTCAGCTCGCCAATTTTTAAATCCATCACTACAAAGCAGTGCAATAGGCGGTTGAAAAATACCAGATCCACCTTGAAATGTTTTTCATCAAAGCTGATGCGTACTTGTTTAGCTACAAAGGTAAAGCCTTTGCCAAGTTCCAACAGAAAATGTTCCAGCTTATCAATCAACGCCTGCTCAAAATCACTTTCAGAATAATGAGGATGCTCAGGTAAATCTAAAAACTCGAGGATATAAGGGTCTTTAAGCAAGTCGGTTGGCTTTTCAATCAGGTGTCCTTGTTCAGCAAGATGCCTTACACCTTCTTTATCCCGGCTTAAAGCCAAGCGTTCGTATAAGAGCGCTATCAAACTGGCGTTGCAATTCTTTCAAGCTCCAGTTGTTGGCTATACACTCAATTTCATAAAAATTGCGCTCTGGCTCATTCTTGATGCGCATCAGTTTAAGATAGTGCGACCAACTCAATTCGAATTTACGAGAAGTTGTCTCGTAAATTGAGTAGTTAAGATAAAATTGCCTCATGTTTTGCAAGTTATCTACCGAAAAACCTTTACCAAAATCAGATGTCAGTTGCTTGGAAAGTTCTTTTATACCTGCTTGCCATATTCGGTTCTTTGTTTACCTTGTTGCTCATCTTCTACAATCATCCGCCCAATTTCGAAGTAGGTGTAAACCATCGTTTGATTGACGGCACGCACAACAGTTTGCCTTGCTGTGTGCAGGAGTTCGGCAATTTTTGTATAGAGATAGTTGGAAGCTATTTCTTTACTCATATTTCAAAACCAGGATTATAAAAATTGTTACCGCAGAATTACGCTGAGTTTATCGCAAAGTTTTGTAGAGTCAGCATGTTTTTCACACTAATTGAGAATTGGATAATTACCAAACCAAAAGGGGCATCTTTCAAACTGTGGTATTTACCCGTCCGAAATGTTCTGCGTGGATAAATCCTGTCTTATAGTCGAAATGTTAAGTTGAGTTACAACCCCGGCCTCTTTTAGGTCTTAAATCGGCGAAATTTTCCTCCTGTGTGCGACAGCGCACAGAACTTTGAAGGGTAAATCCATTAGCATTAATACACCGAGTATGACTTTATCAGTTGACCCGGTCTATATGCGGAAATCTCAAAGACATCCGCGCCACCCATTTCCACTTCCAAAGGATTCCCCATGAACCGTTTAATAATTATATCTGCGTTGCTTGCCGCATTGAGCCTTGCTGCTTGTGACCAAGGACCCACCGTCGTCAAGTTCATGTCCCAGGCCCCGCAGGTCCTTCGGGCGCAACCGGCAGCGAAGGCGCTCAAGGCTACCAAGGTGACGCCGGAGCAAAAGGCGACACCGGCAATAAGGGTGCAACCGGCAAGGCCGGTGACAGCACTACAGTGATTGTTACGCCACCTGCCGAGCCTGCAAAATAAATTCTGACTTGTTTTCGCACCAAATTCTTTTAGTCCTCAGTGTATCCGAGGCTGTGGATCATACCGGGCAGCACAGGGTATTCGAGACAGCGAAGGTATTGTTAAATCAGCAAAAAATCCTTTTCTTGTTATTCTAGGTTTCTGATTATTACACGAGGGACGCGAGCTACAAATCTAGGTTTGTACTCCACAATTCTCAATACTTTCACCGTCTCGAAAAGGTAAGGTGTAGAATGATTAATTAATTCAGCTAATTCTGTGAAGAGGCCCTTCTGAAAGCAAATAAACCAATCTCTCCCGGCCCTCTGTCAACACACCTCCCCCCATGGTATCTGAAAGCACAGCTACTGCTTTGCCCATCGTCGGCATTGGGGCTTCCGCCGGAGGTTTGGAAGCCTTGGAACAATTCTTCCGCCACGCCCCCGCTAATAGCGGCATGGCCTTCGTGCTGGTGCAGCATCTCGACCCCAACCACGCCAGCCTGCTCACTGAAATACTGCAACGCACCACCACCATGCCGGTGGTCGAGGCGCTGGATCAAATCCCGGTTGAGCCCAACTGTGTGTATGTCATCCCGCCCAACCGTGATATGGCTATCTTCCACGGAAAACTGCAACTGAGCGTACCGAATGAACCACGCGGGCAGCGTATGCCGATTGATGCCTTCCTGCGGTCACTGGCTGAAGACCAACAAGAAAACGCCATCGGCATTATTCTTTCCGGCACCGGCACCGATGGCACGCTGGGCTTACGCGCCATCCTCGGCGCCGGCGGTGTCACGCTGGTACAGGACCCGGCCACGGCCAAATATGACGGCATGCCGTCCAGCGCCATTCAGGCGGGTTACGCTACCCACGTTCTACCCGTCGACAAAATGCCGGAAGCATTGCTGGCCGGCGCCCGCACTTTTGCCGTCCGCACTGAAATACCCAACGAGCCCAAAGCGGCTAAGCGGGATGAATCGCATCCTGATGCAATTGCGCACCAGCACCGGCCACGACTTCTCGCTATACAAGAAAAGCACCATCGGCCGCCGCATCGAACGCCGCATGTCGCAGCACAATATTGAAGACACCGACGTTTATGCCCGTTATCTCAAGGAGAATCCGGCGGAGGTAAACACGCTATTCAAGGAACTGCTGATCAATGTCACCAACTTTTTCCGCGACGCGGAGGCTTTTGCCGTGCTGGAAAAGGATATCCTGCCGCAACTGTGCAAGGACAAACCGGATGACTACCTGTTCCGTGTCTGGGTAGCCGGTTGCGCCACCGGTGAAGAGGCGTATTCTATCGCCATACTGCTGCGCGAACTGATGGATCAGTCGCATCAGGAATTCAAGGTGCAGATCTACAGCACCGATCTGGATGATGACGCCATCGCCATCGCCCGCGCGGGGTTTTATCCGCCCAATATCGCCCAGGATGTCACTCCGGAACGGCTGCGCCGTTTCTTTATCAAGGAAGATGCCGGTTTCCGTGTCAAGAAGGAAATCCGCGAAATGGTGGTGTTCGCCATCCAGAACGTCATTAAAGACCCACCCTTCACCAAGCTCGATCTGCTCAGTTGCCGCAATCTGATGATCTATCTGGAGCCGGAGTTGCAGAACCGGCTGATTCCGGCGTTCCACTATGCGCTCAAGCCGGGCGGAGTGCTGTTTTTGTCGCCCTCGGAGAGTATCGGCAACCATACCGAACTGTTCTCATCGCTTAATCGCAAATGGAAATTCTATCGTGCTACTCATTCCATCACTTCTTCTCGCGCAGCGATGGCGAACGTTTTGTCCTGGGCTGCAGAAACTGCCGGCAAAGCATCCGAGGCAGCCATTATTAAACCAAAGGAAACCAACTTTGCCGAACTTACCCGCCGGGTGCTGGTGCAATACTTTGCGCCTGCTTCGGTGGTCACCGATCTCAAGGGCGATAGCCTTTACGTGCATGGCGAAACCGGCAAATATTTGCGCCCGGCGCCCGGACAGGCCAGCCTCAATATCGTTGAAATGGCACGTGAAGGTCTGGAACTGGAACTGCGTGCCGCCATTCGCTCAGCGGCCAGTGAGGGAATGCCTACGCTGAACCGGGAAATACAGGTCAAGACCAACGGTGGTTTCACGACAGTCAGTCTCAGCGTCCGGCCACTGCCTGATCTGGATGGTAGTCAAAATCTACTGCTGGTGAGTTTTCAGGACGTTGCCAGCCCAGCGGATCAAGCCGGGGCGGAAACGTTCTGCCAAGCCGGCCGAACTGGCGCGCATCGAAGAACTGGAACGTGATCTTGCCTACATGAAAGAAAGCCATCAGGCCACCGTTGAAGAGCAACAAGCCTCTAACGAAGAACTCAAGTCGACTAACGAAGAAATGCAATCCACCAACGAGGAACTGCAATCGACCAACGAAGAATTGGAAACCTCCAAAGAGGAACTGCAATCGGTCAATGAAGAACTCATCACCGTCAATTCAGAACTTCAGGCCAAAATTGAGCAACTGGCCGGCATGCAGAATGATATGAAGAATCTGCTCGACAATACCAATATCGGCACCGTATTCCTCGACGAACAGTTGATTATTCGGCGCTTCACGCGTGAGGCGACCCATATCTACCGGCTGGTGGCTTCCGACGTGGGCCGTCCGTTGAGCGATATCAAGTCCAATCTCGAAGGAGAAGAGCTGCTGACCAAGGCACAGTCTGTGCTTGAAACGCTGGTGCCGATTGAGCAGGAAGTGCGCACCCATAACGGCGCCTGGTATCTGTTCCGTATTCAGCCTTACCGCACCCTGGATAATATCATCGAAGGCGTAGTACTGACCTTCACCGACATCAGCAAACGCATAGAAGCAGAGACAGCTGTGCAACTGGCCCGTGAACTGGCCGAAAGCGTTGTCGATACCATCCGCGCACCGCTGCTGGTGCTGGATGGCGATTTGCAGGTTGTTTCTGCCAACCGTGCGTTCTACCAGTATTTTCAAGTCATGGTTGCGGATACGGTTGGACGCAAGATTTACGACCTGGGTAACAGCCAGTGGAATATCCCCGCCTTGCGCGAACTATTAGAGATCATATTGCCCCGCGATCAGACCGTTGAAGGCTATGTGGTGGAGCATGATTTTCCCGCCATCGGGCACCACAAGATTAAGTTGAATGCTCGCCGCATTGTTGGCAAGGCAAATGAACCGTCGTTGATTCTACTGACGACTGAGGATATCGGCGAACAGCCGACTAAGGAGAATAAAGTATGAACCAAAAATGGGATGGGATTGAACGGCGCAATGTCGCTAAGAGCAGAAGCTGAGGCCATGGTGGGCAGTTTATCTCCGGACGAAAATACAGCTCACCCTACCGAGATACTGCTGCATGAACTCCTCGTTCATAAGGTCGAACTGGAGATGCAGAATGAAGAACTGCGCAGGGCTTACAATGCATTGGAGGAAGCGCGGGATCGCTATATCGATCTCTATGAGTTTGCCCCGGTCGGTTACATCACCATCAACCGGGAAGGCCTGATTAGCGAAATCAACCTGACCGGTCTGCATTGCTCGGTGTTGACCGGACCAAGCTGATCAATCGTCGTTTCTCCAAGTTTGTCGCCCCCCAGGACAGAGACCTCTGGCATCGCCTGTTCATGAACATGATGAAGCATGCCACAGGCGAGAAGCAAGAGTTCAGTCTGGAGATGACACGTGCCGACGGGTCCCTGTTTTATGCCCATTTCGACTGCCTGCGCCGGGAAACATTGGATACGCCACCGATGTTGCGGGTCGCTCTGACCGATATCAGCAAACTCAAGCTGGCCTTGAAGGGATAGCATATCCCCGCTACCGCCTTTGACATCACAAATATTACTTATGACTAACTTGCCCCCCCCCCCCGGTGAACCATCTTCTCGATGCCCTGTCCGCGGATGAATATGAGCGCCTTTTCCCTCATCTGGAACGGGTTCCGATGCCGCTCGGCGAAGTGCTTTATGAATCGGGAGGCGAGTTGCGTTACGCCTATTTCCCCATTGACTGCATCGTATCCCTGCTTTACGTCATGGAGAATGGCGCGTCGGCCGAAATCGCCGTGGTCGGCAATGAGGGCATTATCGGTGTCGCCCTCTTCATGGGCGGCGGCACCATGCCGAATCGGGCGGTTGTGCAAAGCGCGGGTTACGCCTATCGGCTGCGCGCAACCATGCTAAAGCAGGAGATTAGCCAAAACGGGTCGCTGCTCCGCTTGTTGCTGCGCTATACCCAGGCGCTGATTACCCAGATGGCACAGACGGCGGTCTGCAACCGGCATCATTCGGTGGACCAGCAACTCTGCCGCTGGTTGCTGTTAAGCCTCGACCGGCTACCTTCGAACGAGTTGACCATGACCCAGGAATTGATCGCCCACAATTTGGGCGTGCGCCGCGAAGGCGTTACGGAGGCCGCAAAAAAATTGCAAAAAGCGGGATTGATTGATTATCGACGTGGCCACATCACGGTGCTGGATCGACCGGGATTGGAAACGCGGGTTTGCGAATGCTACCACGTGGTCAAAACGGAATTCGATCGCCTGCTCCCCTCTCTTAACACCTTGGCTCATTCACAATGAGGATTCAAGCTTTACGTTACCGTGATACACGCGAAGCATTCTGAAAGCCTTTTTTAAAAAACAAGCCAGAGTGCGATAAGAGGTGCGATATTCAGCATGATGATCCCGATTTTATAGACGGCCATGCCGGCATAGTGGAGCGCGTCAAAGGTTTCAGCTGAAAGGCTGAACCATCGGCTATGGAGGCGGTAAATCCAGTCGTGGGCAAGGCTGAACGCGCAAACCAAAGCATAAGGATCGCATAGTTAAAGGCGAGACTGTAAAGCAAAAGCTCTTTGATTGCATCGGGATTCATGGCGTTACCTCTTAATTTTATTTTCCAGCAGGACGGCTATTATAATGATGTTGACTTAAGCAGTGCAAGGTTCTAAGATAGAGGCTCTCTATAATGTTCAGCTAATTTTTACCCTGTACCAACGACATTAAATACTCGCTGGTCTTATTGTGTTATAAAGCAATGCAACATGTACCTTATAGTACTCAACTTTCATTGTTCTGTTGCTTTTTTGATTTTCACCCTATCGGTTTCACGCTCCAGAGACAAGAAAATGGTCGCTATTATGACCCCCAAACAAAACCATCTTCTCGCCGCCCTGCCTGCGGAAATATTCGAGCGTATCGCCCCCCATCTGGAACTGATCTCGATGCCGCTCGGTGAAGTCCTCTACGAATCCGGCGGCCAATTGCATTACGTTTATTTCCCGACGACCGCCATCGTGTCCCTGCACTATCTTTTGGAGAGTGGCGCTATCGGCCGAAATCGCGGGCGTGGGCAATGAAGGCGTACTCGGGATTTCAATTTTCATGGGTGGCAATACCACGCCTAGCCTGGCCACCGTGCAGACTGCGGGTTGCGGTTACCGGCTGAAAGGGCGGTTGATGATGGAGGAGTTTAATCGCGCGGGGCCGATGATGCGTTTGATGCTGCGTTACACCCAGGCCTTAATGACCCAGATCTCCCAAACTGCAGTCTGTAATCGGCATCATTCGATAGAGCAGCAACTGTGCCGCTGGCTGTTGTTAACCCTTGATCGATTGCCCTCACAAGAATTGACCATTACCCAGGAATTGATTGCCGGCATGCTTGGCGTTCGCCGCGAAGGCATCACGGAAGCCGCCGGGAATTTGCAGCGCGCTGGTTTGATCAGTTACCGCCGTGGTCACATCACGGTACTTGACCGATCCGGGATTGGAGTCCCACAGCTTGTGAATGCTATCAAGTCGTCAAGAAAGAATTCCATCGTTTGCTCGGCGATGCAAGAGCTTTGTAGGTATTCTTCTTGGTGAAATGCTCTCTTTAGCATAAAAATTTCGCCTTATGTACGATAACGCACCGACAACGGCAGCTTCGAAGGCTTTTAATAGAAGCGGTTAAAAATTTATACATGAACTCAATTTACCTGTCCGGCACCTGTCAAAGGGGAAGCATGTGTTTTCTTATACATGATGAGCGTAAAAGATCAGTGTGCCCCGTCTCCAAACCACTAACGATTTACATAAAGGTAAACTATGTTCAAAAAAATCTCGATCTCCTCTTGTCAACTCCAGACGCCGGCAGGCGCAGGATAAATTTTCCTTGAAAGCCACTCATAAGATTATTGTTTCGCTGACTGCAGCAGCCTTGCTGGTTGCGCTGGGGGTGGCGGTAATGGTTTCGGCCTTCAGACAAGTAGAGGAAGCCGCGGGAAAGCGAAAGCAGAGCTATGCTTTAATAATCCGCGCAGGCGATTTACTGTCCCAATTAAGAGATGCCGAGACCAGTCAGCGCGGTTATTTGCTTACCGGTGACGAGGCCTTTCTGAAGCCGTATCTGGCGGTGCGCGATAGCATCAGTGACCATCTGGGAGTCACTGCGTCAACTGACATTGATCAGTGCTGCCGGGAAACACCTGGACGCAATGCCTCCATTGGTAGAGGCCAAATTGGCGGAATTGGCGCAGGTCATTGAGTTGCGCCGGAACCATGACATGACTGCCGTCATAGCAACTGTAAGCAGTGGCCAGGGCAAGCGGCTGATGGATTCAATTCGTGGCGAGATGAACAGCTTCATCCGGATAGAGGAAGGCGCGCTGGCCCAGAACGAAGCAGAATTCCAATCGAACATGCGCCGCCTGTTTGTCATCATCGTTACCGCCAGCCTGTTTACGCTGTTGTTTGCACTTTGGTTTGCCTTTTTGATTTACCGGGAAACACAGCAGCGGCTCAAGAATTTGGTTCATCTCGAAACCCGGCATTTGCTTGAGATTCAGGAGGAAACGAATAAACAACTGCAAGAGGCGAACCTCACCTTGCGGGACAGTGAGGAAAAACTGGCCGTTACCCTCAACTCCATCGGCGATGCCGTCATAGCCACCGATGCCAAAGCGCGGGTGACACGCCTGAATCCCGTTGCCGAACAGCTTACCGGCTGGACGCAGGCGGAAGCCATTGGCCTCCCGATGGACGAGATATTTCACATTATCAACCAGGAAACCCGTCAACCCTCCACTATCCCGGTCATGGAAACCCTGGCGCATGGCACGATACAGGGCCTGGCCAACCACACCGTTCTGATTGCACGCGATGGCAGCGAGTGCGCTATCGCCGACAGTTGCGCACCGATTCGCGAACGCGACGGTCAGGTGATCGGAGCCGTGCTGGTGTTCCGCAATGTCACCGGGGAATATGCCGCGCAGCAGGCCTTGCGCGACAATGCCGCACTGATCCAGACGATACTCAATACCGTCGTGGACGGCATCGTCACCCTCCATGCCCGCGGCGGCATCGTCGAAACCGTTAACCCGGCTGCTGAGCAAATGTTTGGCTATACCGCCGCGGAACTCATCGGACAAAACTTCAGCCTGCTGATACCCGAGCTTGATCGAGACCAGCGCAATGGTTCCCTCGAGTATTACAGTGCAAGCGATGAGGCGCGCGCCATCGGCCTCGGACGCGAGGTCGTGGGCAGGCGCAAGGATGGCAGCATTTTTCCGTTGGAGATAGCGGTCAGCGAAATGTGGCTGGGCGGTCAGCGCTACTTCACCGGCATTTTGCGTGATATTAGCGCGCGCAAACAGGCCGAAGAGGCACTGCTCAAGGCGGGTGCCTTGCAGAACGCGATTTTCAACAGCGCCAACTTCTCGAGCATTGCCACCGACGCCAAGGGCGTCATTCAAATTTTCAATGTCGGCGCCGAGCGCATGCTGGGCTACACGGCTGCCGACGTGATGAACAAGATCACCCCGGCCGAAATTTCCGATCCACAGGAAGTGATCGCGCGTGCCAAAGCGTTGAGCGATGAATTGTCCACCCCGATTACACCGGGTTTCGAGGCATTGGTGTTCAAGGCCTCGCGCGGCATCGAAGATATTTACGAACTGACTTATATACGAAAGGATGGCAGCCGCTTACCGGCGGTCGTTTCGGTCACCGCCTTGCGCGACGCTCAAGACAGCGATCATCGGCTATTTGTTAATAGGCTCTGATAATACTGCGCGCAAACAGGTAGAAGCTGAACGGGCGCTCCTTTATGAGGCATTGCAGGATAAGAATGCCGAACTGGAAAACGCCAAGTCGGTGGCGGAAAAAGCCAATCTCGCAAAATCGGATTTCCTTTCCAGCATGAGCCATGAGCTGCGCACCCCGCTCAATGCCATACTCGGCTTCACCCAGTTACTGGAGGCCGGCTCACCCGCGCCTACGCCTGCCCAGATTGTAAGGCTACACCAGATTTTAAAAGCAGGCTGGTATTTGCTGGAACTGATTAACGAAATCCTCGATCTCGCGGTGATCGAGTCCGGCAGGCTATCCTTGTCGCGGGAACCGGTGTCGCTGATCGATGTTATGGTCGAATGCCAGGCCATGACCGAATCCCAGGCGAAACAACGCAACATCCAAATCAACTTTCTCCCATTCGATAATACCTGGTTTGCCAATGCCGATCGAACCCGGGTAAAGCAGGTTCTGATCAACCTGCTTTCCAACGCGATCAAATACAATCGCAAGCATGGAATAGTCGAGGTGAAATGTACGCTAAGCACCCCGGAACGCATACGTATCAGCATCAAGGACAGCGGTGCGGGATTGCCTCCGGAAAAGCTGGCGCAGCTGTTTCAGCCGTTCAATCGTCTCGGGCAAGAAGACGGCGCCGAGGAAGGAACGGGCATCGGTCTGGTGGTAACCAAGCAACTGGTCGAGCTAATGGGAGGCTCAATGGGCGTGGAAAGTACCGTGGGAGTAGGCAGCGAATTCTGGATCGAGCTGATCCGGGACGTTACACCGCAACTTGCCGCCGGACATACCATGCCCGCAAAACTTGTGCAGCAAGCTCAGGAAAACGCGGCACTGCGCACCCTGCTTTATGTGGAAGACAATCCGGCCAACCTGATGCTGGTCGAGCAAATAATTGAGGGCCACCCACAGATACGCATGCTGAGCGCGCACAATGGCAATCTCGGCATAGCGCTGGCGCGCGCCCATCTTCCGGATGTGATCCTGATGGACATCAATCTGCCCGGCATCAGCGGCTTCCAGGCGCTGAAAATACTGCGTGAAGATCCTGTTAACTGCGCATATCCCGGTGCTGGCCATCAGTGCCAATGCGATGCCCCGCGATATCGAGAAAGGACTGGAAGCAGGATTCTTCCGGTACCTGACCAAACCCATCAAGGTCAACGAATTCCTGGAGGCGCTGGACTTGGCACTGAAATTGTCGAAAACAAGATCGGCCCGCGCATAATTTGGAAGAACAACTATGAAAGCCATGATCTTAAAACGTCTGAAGCAGGCAACGAGAGAGCGTCATGCGGCGCTGGAAGGCCAATTGCCTCTGCTCGATCCCCGACTCTCGCGCGAGAACTATCACCAGTTACTGGGCAGATTCTTTGGCTATTACGCGCCTCTGGAGACGCAGCTGCTCGCGTTGCCGTGGTGGGATGAAATCGGCTTCGACTACACCGATCGGCACAAGACACCGCGCCTGGTGCAAGACCTGATCGCGCTCGGCGAAACGCCCGAGACACTGGCACGCTTCCGCGCTGCCAGGATTTACCGGAAGTGGCCTACGCTTTCAAACCTGCTCGGTTGCCTTTACGTCATCGAAGGCGCGACGCTCGGCGGGCAGATCATCACCCGGCACTTGCAGGCAAATCTCGGGCTCACGCCGGAAACGGGCGCCGCATTTTTCAACGGCTATGGCGCGCAAACGGGTGCGCAATGGCAAACATTCTGTACAATGTTAACTGATCTCGCGGAGCGAACGGGCAGCGACGAGGAGGAGATTATCGCCACGGCTAACCGGACTTTCGAAACACTTGAGCAATGGCTTTTTCCGGAATTCCATAAAACACCGTGGGAGCGGCTTTAGCCGCGACGACAATCGCGGCTAAAGCCGCTCCCACACACAGCTATAATTACTCATCAATGCTAATGTTAAAAACCTTTTAAAAAACGACATATGACCAACACCCCGACCGAAAACACGCCGCTGCCCTGGGCCGACGGCCCTTACAGCATCAAACGCTACGGCACCACCATCACCAACTGCGACAGCGAACCGGTGCAGACGCCAGGCTGCATCCAGGCGCATGGCGCGATGCTGGTTGTGCGCCTGGGTGACTTGACGATTCTCCAGGCCAGCGAGAACACCGCTCAACATCTCGGCGAGCCGCCGGAGCGCTTGCTGGATCAGCCCGTGGCCCTTGTGGTAGGCGAGGCGAACGCAGCTCTTTTGCACGAGGTGCTGGAGCGCGAACCGGCCGAGGGTAACGCGCTTTATGTTTTCACGCTGCCGGCGCGCGAAGGCACAGTCGCGCTCGATGTTTGCGTCCACACGATTGAAGGCGTGGCGGTACTGGAGTTTGAAGCCACCGGCCGGGCCGGAAGCCATGCCGACGGCGATTATTTTTTGCTGGTAAAAGCCGCGGTGCGCCGCCTGCAAGCTGCCGGTAACCTGCGCGAGTTTTGCCAGCGCGTTACGGATGAAGTGCGCAGCATTACCGGACTGGACCGGGTGATGGTGTACCGCTTCCACGCCGACAACCACGGTGAGGTGTTTGCCGAAAGCAAACGCGACGATCTGTCTCCGTGGCTGGGTTTGCATTACCCGGAGGCCGACATTCCGAAACCGGCGCGGGAAATTTACAAACGTATCTGGATCCGGCCGGTGCCTGATGCTGCCGGTTCGCTGGCGGAGATGGTCCCGCTTGCCAATCCCGATACCGGCCGCCCGCTGAATATGACGTATTGCGCGTTGCGCGGCGCATCGGTGATGTACACGGAATACCTGGCCAACATGGGCGTGGCCGCGTCGCTTGACCATGGGCATTCTGATCGATGGCGAGCTGTGGGGCCTGATCGCGTGCCACCACCTTGAGCCTACCCAGTTCCCGCATCAGGTGCGCTCGGCCTGCGAACTCCTGGCGCAAGTCGCTTCGTTGCAACTCAAGTCCGCGGAGCAAAACGAGCAACTTGCCTATCGGCTCAAGCTTGAAAACATCCATCAGCAACTCGTCGCCAAGGCCGCGCAGGAAGGCGATCTGATGGCTTTGTCCGACCGCGAGCCGTCGTTGCTCGATGCCATGGATGCCGATGGTGCCGCGTTATATCACCTGGACCGCTGGTGGTGCGCCGGTCGAACACCAACCCTGACCCAGCTTGATGCGTTGGCCGAGTGGCTTCACCAGCGCCCTGAGTTCGATTCGGACTCGCGGCCGGTATTCGTTACCGATACGCTCGCGCGTGACTATCCGGCCGGCGCGGAGTTCGCCGGGGTCGCCAGCGGGGTGCTGGCGGTCAGGATCTCGCGCCTGCGGCGGAACCTCATCATCTGGTTCCGGCCGGAGACGATTCAAACCGTGAACTGGGCGGGCAACCCGAATGACAAGCCGCTCGTGCCCGGACCCCAAGGGTCGCGCCTGACCCCGCGCGCCTCGTTTGAATTATACGTAGAATCGGTGCGTGAACGCTCGCTTCCGTGGTCCCCGATGGAAATCGATGCGGCCCTGCGCCTGCGCCTGCTCGTGATGGAACTGGTCATCTCCCGTGCAGAGCGGCTGGCGGAGTTGAACGAAGACCTCGCCAGCAGCAACGAGGAACTCGACGCTTTCGCCTACGTCGCCTCTCATGACCTCAAGGAGCCGCTGCGAGGCATTCACCGCTATGCGCATCAACTGCTGGAGGGCGCCCAGGCGCTCGATGCAGATAACCGCCAGCGCGTCGAGAGCCTGATGCGCCTGACTTTGCGCATGGACAGCCTGCTGGATTCCCTCCTGCACTTTTCCCGCGTGGGCCGGACGAATCTGGAATTCGTCAGCGTCGATCTCAACGAAGTACTTGATGAGGCGCTGGAGATGATCGGCGTCCGCCGGACGGAAATATCCTGCACTATCGAACTCCCGCGCCCGCTTCCCACTATCCAATGTGATCCGGTGCGCGTGCGCGAAATTTTCAGCAACCTTATAAGCAACGCGCTCAAGTATAACCGCCAGGGTTGCCCGCGCGTCGAGGTAGGCTACCTTGCGCCTGACGAACCGGGCGCGCGCCCGAACGCTCCCGCCGAAGCCGATGGGCACGTGATTTACTACGTGCGCGATGACGGTATCGGCATTGAGCCGCGGCACTTCGAGCAAATATTCCGCATGTTCAAACGGCTGCACGGGCGCGATGAATTTGGCGGCGGCGTAGGCGCGGGCCTGACTGTCGTGAAGAAAGTCGTCCAGCGCCACGGCGGCTGTATCTGGCTGGATTCGGCCCTGGGTGCCGGCAGTACCTTTTATTTCACCCTGCCGTGCGGGGACGAGGTCCGGCCATGAACCGTTTGCGCCCTATTCTTGTGGTCGAGGATTCCGACGAGGATTTTGCAACCGTACTCGATGCCGCCAAGCGCGCCGGCGTGACTAATGAAATCCGCCGGGCGGTCTCCGGCGATGAGTGCTTGCGGTTGTTGCGGGCGCCCGCGCAGACCCAAAACGAAGTTCCAGCGCTTATTCTATTGGACTTGAACACGCCCAGGGACGACGGCCGCGATGCGTTGCGGGAAATCAAGCAGGACGAGCGACTCCGAGCCCTGCCGCTGGTTGTGCTAAGCACCTCGGCCAATCCGCGCGATCTGGCTTTTTGCTATGCGAGCGGCGCCAACGCTTACCACGTCAAACCGGTGAATCATTTGCTCCACTTGCAGGTTCTTGAACAGATCTTCGGCTACTGGCTGACCAGTGTCGTATTTCCCACCTGAATACACTTGGCAAAATGAACAATAAGCTCTGGCATATTTTGTTGATCGAAGACAATCCGGATGACCGGGCGGACCTCCGGCAGATGCTGCTGCGCGGATCGGACCGGCGCTACCGTTTTACCGAAGCGGAACTCGGGGCGGAAGGTTTGCGTCAAGCGCGCGAGAAGCTGGATGGTCCTTTCGATTGCGTCTTGCTTGATTATTACCTGCCCGACATGAACGGGGATGAGGTGTTGGCGGCGTTGTGTGATGGTGAGGATTTGCCCCCGTGTCCCGTGGTGGTGGTCACCGGGTCGGTCAGGGAGGACGGCGCGAAGCTGCTCCGCGCGGGTGCACAGGACTACATCGGCAAAAACTGGATGACACCCGAGGGCCTCACGCGCGTTGTAGAAAACGCTATAGAGCGCTACAAACTGTTGACCGAGCGCAAACGGACTGATGAAGCGTTGTACGCAAAAGAGGAACGGCTGCGGCTTGCCCTGGACGCAGGAGCCATGGCAACCTGGGATTGGAACATCGCCAGCGGAGCTATGGATTGGAACGACAAGCTCTACGAATTATTGGGCTACGACCCGGGAACCGTCAGCGCAAGTTATGAGGCTTGGGCCCGGCGCGTGTACCCGGAAGATCTTCCGAGAATAGAGGTTCTGATTCAGGAAAGTATGGAGCAAGGAAGCGACTATAGAGCCGAGTACCGGGTGCTTGGGAGGAATGACGCGATGCTCTGGATTGAAGCGCGAGGCCGGTTCGAGTGCGATAAGGATGGGAAGAGCCTACGCTCTTATGGCGTCATGCAGGACATCACCGAGCGCAAGCGCACCGAATCAGAGTTGATCAATGCCATGTTACTGGCAGACCAGGCCAATCGCGCCAAATCGGATTTCCTCTCCAGCATGAGCCATGAGTTGCGCTCTCCGCTCAATGCCATCCTCGGTTTCGCCCAGTTGCTCGAATCGGGTTCGCCGCAGCCAACGCCCGGCCAAAAGGCCGGCATCGATCAGATTCTCCAGGCCGGCTGGTATCTGCTGGCGTTGATCAACGAAATCCTCGATCTTGCTTCGATCGAGTCCGGCAAACTGTCGTTGTCGCCGGAACCCGCGTCGCTGAATGACGTGTTGAGCGATTGCCAGGCCATGATTGAACCGCAGGCGCAAAAAAGCGGTATCTCAATGAGCTTCCTCCTGCTCGATTCCCCCTGCCTTGTCAAAGCCGACCGGACACGATTGAAGCAGGTTTTCATCAACCTGCTTTCCAACGCGATCAAATACAACCGCGAACAGGGAACGGTCGAGGTGAAATGCACCGCGGTCACCCCGGAACGCATCCGCATCAGCATTAAAGACAGCGGCTAGGGATTGCCTCCCGAAAAGCTGGCGCATCTGTTTGAGCCATTCAATCGTCTCGGACAACAGACGAGCAGCACCCAGGAAGGGACCGGCATTGGCCTGGCGGTTACCAAACAACTGGTCGAGCTGATGGGAGGCGCCATCGGTGTTGAATGCACCGTCGGGTTGGGCTGCGAATTCTGGGTCGAACTGGTCCGGGACAATACGCCGCACCTTGCCGTTGAAAAGACAATGCCTGCAGAACTTGCCTCCGCAAACCCAGGAAAACGCGCCGTTGTCCACCCTGCTCTATGTCGAAGACAATCCGGCCAGCCTGACGCTGATCGAGCAAATCATCAGGAACCACCCGCATCTACGTATGCTGAGCACGCGCGATGGCAATCTTGGCATAGCACTTGGCGCGCGCCCATCTCCCGGATGTGATCCTGATGGACATCAATCTGCCCGGTATCAGCGGCATCGAAGCACTGAAAATTCTGCGCGAAGACCCGGCAACGGCGCATATCCCCGTCGTTGCCATCAGTGCCACTGCCATGCCCAGCGATATCGAGAAGGGATTGGAAGCAGGATTCTTCCGCTATCTCACCAAACCCATCAAGATTAATGAATTTATAAACACTTTGGATGATGCACTGAAATTATCTGAAAGAGTCAAAACAAACGAAACCGGACAAAGACAATGATTAGCGAACAAGAAATACTTAATGCCAGCATTCTGATCGTTGACGATCAGCAAGCCAATGTGCTGCTGCTTTGGGAAATGCTGCGTGGCGCAGGCTATGCTCGCGTAGCCTCGACGACAGATCCCTATGCAGTCTGCGACTTGCATCGCAAAAACCGCTACGACTTGATCCTGCTCGACCTGCTGATGCCCGGCATGGATGGCTTTGAAGTCATGGAAGGCCTTAAGGAAATCGAAACGGAGGGCTATCTTCCGGTACTGGTGATCACGGCCCAACCGGGACACAAGCTGCGTGCGCTCGCCGCCGGCGCTAAAGATTTCATAGCCAAACCGTTTGATCTGGTCGAAGTACAAACGCGTATCCATAACATGCTGGAAGTGCGGTTGTTATATAAAAGACTTGAGAATTACAACAAGGTGCTGGAACAAACGGTGCGGGAACGAACCGCCGAATTGCGTGAAAGCGAAGCGCGTTTTCAACGCCTGACTGAACTGTCCTCCGACTGGTATTGGGAGCAGGACGAAAACGGGAATTTCACCGAGGTTTACGGCCCGGTGCTGGAAATGCTGGGAATCCGGGTCGACGACGCGCTGAACAAAACAAGGGATGATAATGAGGCGCTTTGGAATGAAATCGAGCGAGGAACACTTGAGGCAAACATAGCCGCCAGACGGCCATTCCTGGATTTCGTCTACAGCCGTGCCAAGCCCGACGGCTCGCGGCAATATTTTATGGTAAGCGGGGAACCGAAGTTCGACGCATCAGGCCGCTTTACCGGCTACCGAGGGATCGGCAAGGAAGTGACGGAATCGATGCGCCCCAAGGATGAATCGTCCGCAAATTAGAATCCAGATAAATCATGAATTTGAAATCATGCCTGTTACCGGAAAAAACGCGCTAATAACAGTCCCACGAATATACCTCTATTTATCGTGAATGTAGGAATTATTTTGAAAACGATGAACGGAGAGATGATATCCATGACTTACTGTGTAGGCATCATGCTTGACAGCGGACTGATATTTGCGTCGGACTCGCGTACCCATGCCGGGGTCGACAATTTTGCGCGTTTCTGCAAGATGACCGTGTTTGAACGCGCTGGTGACCGGGTCATCGTTCTATTAAGTTCGGGCAATCTGGCCGGGACACAGGCCGTCATCAGCGTACTTAAGCAGCGGAATGACAAGGCGGAGTGCCCAATCTATGGGGCGCGAAGTCCATGTTCGATGCCGCAATGCTGGTGTCGGACGCCATGCGCGAGGTCGATCAACGCGACAGCCAACACTTGGCAGCCGGTAATGTCAGCTTCAACGCCTCGTTTATACTGGGCGGACAGATCGCGGGTGAGCCGCCACGCCTTTTTCGGCTCTATACGCAGGGCAACTTTATCGAGGCTAGCCTGGAGACGCCCTATTTCCAGACCGGTGAGACCAAATACGGAAAGCCAATCATCGATAGGGTCATTACCCGCTCGACTTCTCTGAACGATGCCGCAAAATGTGTCCTCGTCTCTTTCGATTCTACGATGTGCAGCAATTTATCCGTCGGCATGCCGATTGACCTTATTTGCTATCAGCGTGACAGTCTTGAAGTTCGGATGCGCCGCCGCTTCGATGAGGGAGATGCGTATTTCAGCGCGCTCGGCAAACAATGGACTGAAGGTACGCGGCAGGTGTTCAGCCGGTTGCCCGATTTGGACTGGTGAGGCGACTGAACATACATCTGGAGGCGGCGATTAATGAACGCGCAACTGATTTTGGCGGTCATGGCCTCGTGATCACTTGCGAACACGGCGGCAACCGGATTCCCAGCCTGTATCGTGACCTGTTTCACGCCCACCAGGCGCTGCTTGACACCCACCGCGGCTTTGACCCCGGCGCGCTCATCATGGCAAGAGACTGGCTACGGCATTTGCAGCGCCGCTGGTGGCCGCCACCGTAAGCCGTTTGCTTGTTGACCTGAATCGATCCGTCGGCCATCCAAGGCTCCATTACGAAGCTATACGTAATGCGCCATCCGAACTACGTCAGAGGATATTGAAGCACTATTACCGGCCATATCGCACGCAAGCGGAGCGTTTGGTCAGGCAGGCAATCGCGGACCACGGTCATGTAGTTCACCTCTCGTCCCACAGCTTTACTCCCGAGTTGGACGGCAAGGTACGAAACGCGGATATTGGCCTGCTCTATGACCCGGCTCGACCGGGCGAGGCGGATCTGTGCGAGCGCTGGAAGGCAGCCCTCAAGGCTTGCGCACCCAATCTCAGGGTCCGTCGCAATTACCCCTATGCGGGTAAAGGCGATGGCCTGACCGCCTGGTTTCGTCGGCGGCTGCCACCCGGTGCCTATGTGGGCATTGAGCTGGAGATCAACCAGAAACACATTATCAGGGCAGGCCGACATTGGACTGAACTGCGCAAGGTAATCGTTGAATCGCTGTGCAGGGCGCTTGCGGGCCACTGTGCAGAAATTTCCGCATAGGCGATCCTACTCACAACAACCCAACTCCGCCAGAGTCTGCCTTCAGGCTGCGCTGGCGGTCAACAGGAGCAAACCATGAAGATACACATAGGCTACGAACTGATTTACGACTGCCCGCAGCCGACCCCAATGATCCTGACCTTGAGCGTGCATTACACGCGCATCTCCGACATGATCATTCCAGACCACCTGATCACCGACCCGCCCGTCCCGCTCACTGCCTATCGCGAAATTATGGTAACTGGTGCAGTCGAATTGTCGCCCCCAAAGGTCAGCTCAAGTTGTCCGCCAATGGCTATCGTGAGGGATAGTGGTCAGCCGGATTTGGTCGTCCCGCAAGCGAGACAAACGCCAGTGGAAGCTTTGCCGGACGAGACCCTGCTGTTCCTGTTGGGGAGCCGGTATTGCGAGACCGATCGCCTGTCCGAGATTGCCTGGCAACTGTTCGATAAGTCACCGACCGGATGGGCGCGTGTCCAGGCGATCTGTGACTATGTCAACCGGCATATCTCATTTGGCTATGAACACGCGCGTTGCACCAAAACGGCCTGGGAGGCTTTCCAGGAGAAAACCGGCGTTTGCCGTGATTACGCGCACCTCGCCATCACTTTTTGTCGCTGCATGAACATCCCTGCACGATATTGCACCGGTTATCTGGGCGACATCGGCATGCCGCCGCCCTATGGTGCGATGGATTTCGCCGGCTGGTTTGAAGCCTATCTTGATGGCTATTGGTACACGTTCGACGCCCGCAATAATATCCCGCGCATCGGACGTGTGTTGATCGCCCGCGGCCGCGACGCCGCCGATGTCGCCATCAGCAGCACTTTCGGTCCCAATACTTTGGAGAGTTTCAAGGTATGGACCGACGAGGTGAACGAGATAGGAACCGGCTGAAGTGTCGCAGGGCGGCGGATTCGCACGAAGTTTTAATCAACGTCGTCAAGCGAACGATCCCGAGACCACACTGCTGATTTGATTACCCATTCGAAATATACCAATTTTGGAAATGGTTGCTATGTATGGATGTCTATTGTAGACAATGCCATATTCTCTGGGAACTTTATGATAGGATGCCGAATTGATTCATTCGCTTTGACTTATGTACCATGCAAAAAAATACCCCTTATATTCTTTTTCTAACCTTTGTTTTGTTAGTCACAGTCTCTTTTTTCCTATTGATTAAAGATTTTTTATTAGCCTGTTTTTGGGCCATCATTCTGGCGGTAGTTTTTGATCCTGTTTATCAGCGGTTTAGGCAATATTTTAAAAATTCGGAAATACTGGCGCTGTTTTTGACCATGATGACGATTATTCTGGTTTTTGTTATCCCATTGTTGACCATAACTTTGATGATAACGGAGGAAAGTACAATCTATTATTTAAAAATTCAAGGTGGGGAAATAAATCCCCAAGTCTATTTTCAAAAGACTCTCAAGCTGCTTTTGCCGAAGTTCAATAAACTTTCACATATGCAGGCATTAACCGTTGAGCAGATAAGCGCCTCAGCAGGGAATGCCTTTGCAGAAGCAGTAAAATATATCGCCCAACAAGTCCCCGCATTGACCCAGAACCTGTTAAATCTTATCGTTCAATTTGCCTTGACTTTCTATATTCTGTTTTTTCTATTGCGGGATGGACAGCAATTGATAAGGAAACTTATCTCTCTGATTCCAATAGGTGACGGGATCGAAACAGAATTATTTGAGCGTTTCACCAGCGTAGCCAGGGCGACTGTTAAAGGCGGTTTAATCGTCGCTGTGATTCAAGGCAGTATCGGGGGATTTTTATTTTGGTTTGTAGGCATTCCTGCCGCTTTTTTATGGGGTATGCTAATGATAGTTTTATCTTTATTACCTATAGGCAGCACACTGATTTGGGGCCCCGCTGCGGTAATTCTATTTTTACAAGGTCAAACGTTAAATGCGGTTATCGTTTTGACAGTCGGTATTTTAGTCATTGGTATGATTGATAATTTTCTGCGGCCACGCCTGATAGGTAAAGACAGTAAAATGTCGGATTATCTGGTACTGGTATCAACTCTGGGTGGATTAACCTGGTTTTCCTTAACAGGATTTGTACTAGGCCCCATCATTGCGGCTTTATTCATTACTTGTTGGGACATGATGGGAAAAGAAAGTCAGGCAAGTATGCGTAAATAATGTTACCAGAAATTTCCCGTTTGGCCTCATTGGAGAGCCTTTCTATACTGGCCTTCAAATATAGATATTGTTATGAGTGCCTCACATAGCCCCAGGCAAAACCATTTCATCGCTGCCTTTTCCGAAGCTGAATACGAACGCCTTTTTACCGTCTGTACGTGCGTTAACGTACAGACGGTAAAAAACTTCTATGGTAATTTTATTCCCTGATTAGGGAAGCCATCCTCCCTGGCAAGCTCCGGCATCGGGATTATAATCGTCCAGATTTTTTACCCCCGCTTGACGGATTTTTCCAACTATTGCAGGAGAGCACTTGTGCCGTCCACCCAAGTTGTCCCCACTACCAATCGTCTACTGGGAGCCTTGCCCCCCAAGGATCGCGAACAGTTGCTCGCAAATTGCGAAGAAATTGAACTCATTTTTGCCGAGGTACTTTACCGCCCCGGAGAACTCATTTCGCACGTTTACTTCCCGACGGGAAGCTACATTTCTTTGATGACGCCCATCAATGGCGGCGCGGGTTTGGAAGTGAGGCTGATCGGTAATGAAGGCATGCTCGGAATTTCCCTCATGCTGGGAGTCGATGTCGAGCCATTTCAAGCGATGGTTCTGGGGGCAGGCCCCGCATTGCGTATAACGGCGCCATTGTTTCTCCGTGAACTTGAACAGAGTCCTGCGTTACAGCTGGAGTTGATGCGCTACCTGCATGTATCGATGAGCCAGCTCGCGCAAACGGCCGCATGCACCCGCTTCCATGTGGTGAAGGCACGTCTCGCCCGTTGGCTGTTGATGACTCAGGACCGGGCACACTCGGACCACTTCCATGTTACCCACGAATTAATGGCCCATATGCTGGGTGTACGGCGCGTCGGCATCACCAAAGCGGCGAATTCGCTATTGAAGCAAAAGCTCATCAGCTACCACCGCGGGGACGTCACGATTCTTGACCGCATCGGCCTGGAAGCCGCATCTTGCGGGTGTTATCGGGCCGATAAAGAAACCTACAAGCGTCTTCTGGGTTAGGGGGGAATTTTATTAAACAATTCAATACCACGATGCCTCGCAAAACGATGAGAAACTCCAGTTGATTTCCGGTTCACAACGCTTGTCCTGGAAAACCAGGATAACGCCGAACGATGCCATGTTTCTCTGCAAATGGCTTTCATGCGTCTTGCGAGTCATCTTGATCGGCGCCTTGGCAATCTCCGGCTGTAGTTCCAAAGACTCTGGGGAAAACTCGGGCGGACAAGACAATCTAATAAAGCAAGAACAAGGCAGTGCCGTCACCAAACCTGTTCACAAGGAGGTGGGCGAGGCGTCCTGGTATGGACCCGGTTTTCAGGGCCAAGAGACCGCCAATGGCGAAACTTTTGACCAAAAAGATATGACAGCCGCCCATCCTACTTTGCCGATGGGGACCAAGGCCAAAGTGACCAACCTTGAGAATGGCAAGAAGGTCGAAGTCAGAATCAATGACCGTGGGCCCTATGCCAAGGATCGCGTCATTGATCTTTCCGGGGCAGCGGCTAATAAGCTTGACATGAAAGAGGGCGGTAGCACCCAAGTTAAGATTGAGACTAAACCCGCCAAGAAAACGATCTCCGCCAGCCAGTCCAGCAAGCCAAAATAGAGAGTAAATGGGCTGTACGATCTAATTGAATTCAGGCCAGCGCCGTCTTTTTTTCACTACGTACGTTACCGCACTGAGCGCATCCGGCTTACTCTGTATTCTGTACTTTTCTAAAGAGAAGTTCTTTTGGGTAAAAACAGCATAACACGCCAGACCAACTACTGAGGAGGCAATATAATGAGGAAAATAAACTTATTATGGCTCGCCCGGCATTAACATGGAGGGGCTCACTGATGAAATAACCCGGAAGGAAGGCACTGAGGCTTCAGTCTATACACTATTGCATCATGCGCTTTCTGAGTTGGCGGAACTCAAGCGAGAACTCGCAGCAAGTCAACTGAAGTCAAAAGATGCACAACAGCAAATTGAAACGCTTGCGGAAACCAATAGGAATCTCAAACAAAAATTGATAAAGCTTGCGAAAAAGTGCGCGGAGGCGCATCGCTTCGGGTATCACGACGAACTTACCGGGCTACCCAATCGCAGCTTGCTGCTGGATCGGCTTAAACAGGCGATGGCTCGTTCCGCTCGGCAACATAAGCAGGTGGCGTTGCTATTTATTGACCTGGACAAATTCAAAAGCGTCAATGACAGGCTCGGGCATGCGGTGGGAGACAAACTCTTGCAACAGGTGGCGGAGCGTTTAGCTGGCTGTATCCGCTATGGTGATACAGCCTGCCGCTATGGGGGCGACGAATTCGTGATCATGTTACCGGAAATCGATGGTCAGGAAAATGCAGCGGCAGTGACGGAGAAAATTCGCTCCCACTTGGCGTCGGATTATGTGGTGGACGGCAATACCATTGCGATAACTGCAAGTATCGGTGTCGCCGTTTATCGGGACGGCGGGCAAAATTGCAGTGATTTGATCAAGCAGGCCGATATTGATATGTATCTTGCCAAGGCGCACAGCAGACACCAAATGGCATAGAACGAGTGGATGCCATTCATGCTTCGACAAACTCAGCACGAACGGCTTCCACTCGCTCCTACTGCAGTTTTTAGGAATTATGTGCGCTACCGTACCGACTAAGGCTGGTTTTGCGGCTATATTGTTAATTAGTTAGCTCGCAATAAATAAAATTCCGAAGAATCAGTTCCTCCTCTTTGAAAAAGAGGGGTGAGGGGAGATTTTTTAAATAAATCCCCCTCTATCCCCTTTTTCAAAGGGGGAGGATCTTTACTATACGTAGATTTTTTTCTCATTACTGGAGATTTACTCATGAAATACTTAATTAGATTTTTTACTGCATTTTTTTTGGCACTGACATTATTGACTGCTGTGGGTTGCGCATCGACACACAAACAGAGGGCACCGGTGAATATGTTGACGACAGCGTCATCACCACCAAGGTTAAAGCAGCAATATTGAATGAGCCCACCTTGAGCTCCGCCGAGATCAACGTTGAAACCTTCAAGGGTATAGTTCAATTGAGCGGCTTCGTCAATTCCAGTGCCGATATTAGCAAAGCAGTTGCAGTAGCGCGCAGCGTGGGCGGTGTGAAATCAGTCAAGAATGATATGCAGCTCAAATAGAGGAGAAAACTATCATGAAAACAATAGACAAAGCATCACGTTCTGCACATGAGGCTTACGATAAGATCGCCAATGCGACCAGTAATGCTGCTGAAGCTCTTGGCGAAAAAGGGGAGCAACTGCAAAAAGCCGAGCAGCAATTAATGAAGAATTGCCGTGGTTATATCAGCGACAACCCCATAACGTCGGTGGGTATCGCGGTTGCGGCAGGCTTTCTGCTGAGCCGTTTGTTGAGCCGGCGTTAGACCGTCAATCAACATGAACCCCAACACCGTAAATAATATGCGTATCAAATAGAGAGGAAACCCCATCATGGAAACAATAGACAAAGCATCACATTCAGCACATGAGGCTGTCGATAAGATCACCAATGCGACCAATCAGGCTGCGGAAGCGCTTGGCGAAAAAGGAGAGCAACTGAAAAATGCCGAGCAACAATTAATGGAGAGTTGCCGTGGTTATGTCCAAGACAACCCTATAACGTCGCTGGGTATTGCGGTAGCAGCCGGCTTTTTGCTAAGCCGCGTTTTGAGCGGACGCTAGATCGTCAAACGTCATGGACCGGAACGCCTTAGAGGATGAGACTCCCAGGCAAACTGCAACGCACGGCGATGCAGTGAGCGATTCTACCGTGCTTGAAGAAGCTCAATCGTTATTGCATGAACTGCGTGGTTTAACCCATGATAGGTTCTGGCTCGCCGCACTGGAAACGCGGCGGGCGGGCGAGAGTTTGGTGTCCATGATTATGGCGGGAGTACTTATTGCGTTCTTACTGAGTAGTGCTTGGCTGGGACTCATGGCCGCCGCCGTGCTTGGACTGATCGACAAGGGTGTCGTGGCAAGTAGCGCCATACTGCTTGCCGTTGCTTTCAATTTGTTGATCGCGCTGATTCTCTGCCGGGTGATGCGCCGCAAGAGTCGTTATCTTCAATTTCCCGCAACACTCCGCTCTCTTCAGGCCAAGCCTCCAGGACGACGTCGGGATGCGCAGAAGTCATGATCAAGACCTACCTTTCAAGCGTAAGCAAATCCAAGTCCCTGACGGCTCAAATCAGGGAGGCAGAGCAGCAAATAGTGATTCGTCAACAAGGGGTTAGTGTTCGCACCGCTACCCTGATCAAGAAAATTCACCAAGAGATAACCGCTCCTTCAACCTTGCTGCTGGCTGGTGGCATCGGATTTATCATTGGCGAACTGACCAAGCGCCAAACGTCCAGCAACCGTGGTACCGCCGGTAAACAACGCACTACCGGAACTTCATCTTTGAAGAGCACGCTAAACCTCTTGAGTACGGTACACACTTTATACACAGCTATGCCCATCGCCTGGAGGATCAAGTATTTCCATCAGCCACACGCATCGGATCGTCAAGCGTCCGAACGTCAATCCCAACCGGTGTCGGCAGCTTCCGGTGCGGCTCGTAACCGCCGGAATTCAAAGCGATAAATGAATACAAAATGTAGGTGGCGGCTCAAAAGCCGGGATATATTGCGCCGCTTTTTAGTTAATTAGTTGTCGACACCGCCGACTGTAGCACAGATTGATTGGTTATTGGGTTCGGTGCCGTTTGTTCAGCCCAGACCGCCATAGTGGTAAGCGTTGCCTCCCCGATGATAGTCGCGAATGATGCATCGGCGGCATCGCGGCCTGTGCCAATACGTACAAATCCCTCAACCGGCGCCATTCTTGTCGCATCAAACAAATACCAGCGAGCCCCCAGATAGGCTTCAAAAAATCCATGAAAATCAGGTGGTTGTAAAGCCACGGCGTACCCTGAAACATAACGTGCGGGGATACATAGAGCTCGACATAAGGCGATAGCAAGATGTGCATAATCCCGGCATACGCCTACGCGTTGTATCAATACGTCACAGGCGCTGGTACTTTCGCCGGTACTGCCTGCTTGATAGTCGAGATTGCTGTTTATCCAGTCGCAAATTGCAGTAACCCTGGAAAATCCAGGCTCGACGTTGCCAAACATCCGTAAGGCAAAATGAGTCAAACGATCAGACTCGCAATAACGGCTGGGGTTAAGGTAGGGCAATACTTCGTTTGGCAACTGGGAATACCCGCTCTCGATAATCCCTGAAGTATCATAAATTTCAGGACATAAATCCACAGTCGCTCGGTATTGGAGTTGAAGATCGCAGGGTTCGACAGTTAGCCGGTAAACCTGAATATCTTCCGTACCCAAACTGCTGGCTTCGTATTGAATATTAGGGATTAACGATAAACTCTCCGCGCTGATGATCTGGTGCCCGGTTCGTGCCGCCGCCACGTTAAACAGGAAGCTCGTGGGATTTGTGACTGAATAGATTAAGTCGCAGCCTACTTGAATTGTTGTCATGATTGTTAACCTTTTGGCGTGGCCAATAAGTATACCTGGATTAAGCGCTTTTTCTGACTATCTGTGCATGGTTTTAAGCGCATTTAAGAGCACACCGGCATCATGCTGGCCCTTGAATACCGGTGGGATCTCTTTTTTTATATCAAGAAGGGTATAGACGGCCATTAGCGCGGATCTTACGGAATATTCAACGGTAAACACCACATCATGATGGATTCCTATTTTGAAGACGGTAAGTCTGTATTGCGGTCTAATGGTCGGCCTCCATGCCGAAGCGATAGGGCATGTCCATTCACTCCAAAGAGGAAGAAGACGATGATCCCCAAGATGAAGATGCATGCTTGGGCTAGCTGTAAGCCATGGGGTATTGGGTTGACACTCAGTAGTAACGCTAACACGACAAGCGACGGTACTAAGCCAAACACAATAATCAGCGCGATAATAAAGACCGGTTGCTCTGCTCCGGAGGGTTTCGTATGTGCAAAACCTGAAACGACTTTAATGATGGTTTGACCAAATAGCACAGCAGAGCCAAATGATAATTCCGGAGACTCAATGATCGCAAACAGTGATCTGCCAACACTTACGTCTACGATTGAAATTACGACCAAGGGAAGCACGATAAACAGCAGATCGCCCAATATGGCATACATTGCGGCTTTTCGATGAGTCTTATGAGTTTCATTGACGTTACCCGTTATGAAAGTGTCTTTATTAATCATTTAACGAAACGCCTTTAGCTCTTCTTGCTCGCAAAAAGCAGAAGTCCACCACCTGCGACTATCGCCGCTACACCAGCCCAGACCGGGATATTGACCGTCTGTGTATCTTTAACTGTCAACTCGAACGGGCCTAATTTGGCTTCCTGGGTTTCCCGTGTATAGCTGAATTGACCATACACCAGCCCCAATAGGCCGGCTATGATCAGTACGGTTGCCATAATCTTGATAATGCTCATTTCGTCTCTCCTATACGGTTACTATGAGTAATCACATAACTGACGCCATGTACTACTCTTCATCATAACTTGGCAATATCTTGAAGGGTAGTTAAACGGATTTCGTTGGTTTCAACTTATTAATTTAGATTATAGGCAATCCTGAAAACCGTCATTATGTTGCGGGATTTGGATTTTCAGGTTGCCTAATGTTGCCGTATCGCTTCGGCTATACTGCGTTGCATATGCATAATTTATTGCCGCTAGATACGTCGGCCTTGAATAACACGCAGAATAATCACGATAACCGCGATAACCAAAAGAATGTGAATGAATCCGCCGATTGTGACCGAGGAAACCAAGCCCAGTACCCAGAGGATGATTAGGATGATTGCAATACTTTCAAGCATGTGTGCTTCTCCGTAAAAGGCCGTCAATTGACGGCGATATGAACCAGAGATAAACAGATGAAGTATGACCGGAAATCAGAACGTTGCATGCCCGCAAACCGGTGTGTTTCATGATTATCTCCTGTGAAAAATTTATTTGAGAACATTTCGTTGCGGCAGTGCATCCATAGTTTTGCCGTTTAGGATCTCACGACCCTTGATTACTCAAACGCCGCTCTTTTGATTTCAAATCTCCTGCTCATGACCAACATGCAGGGATTGGGCAAAGCTGCCGATCTAGTTTTCCTTTTCCATCTTTTGAGACCAGGTGAACGATAGAGAAGTGTTCTTTTTGCCTCCTACCGATACCGTTTTATGGTATGCCTCTCCATTGAGATCAACAGTGACGATGTAACGACCAGACGGGAGTTTAGCAAATAGGATCGGTCCGTCTGACACGGCTTCCAGAAAAACCTTACCCTTCAAATCCGTGATACGAATATTCACATCACTGAGAAAATTACCTTTACCCTGCACCGAAAACAGCAGGCTCAAGTTGTAGTTAGCGCGTGTAGCATTTAGCTCATTCCGTTCATCGAGTCCCACCCCGCCAGTAACGAAGGTCACCTCACCTTGGGTTTGTGGCTGAATGGCATATTCTTCCGCAAGCGAGGGGAGACTGAGCAAAACGCAGGGGAGAATAAGTGCTAAGTATAATGGTTTCATAATATTGCTCCTTGACCGTAAAGATTACAGTGCTCGTTTTAGATGCTGTCCTTAATATCTTCTTTAAGATCACCAAAGCCCGATTGAACCTTGCCGACGTTTTTTTGGACATTTCCTTCTATCTCCATACCCTTGTCATCCAGTATCACACCGGCAGCTTCTTTGACCTTTCCTTTGACTTCTTCGACTAAACCTTCTACTTGATCTTTGTTCATGAGTGTCTCCTGATAATTATTAGTAGCCATGACCCGATAGCCATAACCTGAGCGTGGAATGATGTAGCCCATCGCTTAGATAAAATGATATACGCAAAACCGAATGCGGTCTGTGCGGTAACGCACATAGATTATGGGTATTCCTTAGGGAAGAGGTTTTTTCGAACATTTTATGTGTGGTGACTAGGCCTGGCAGGCAGGTTTGAATCCCGGGCGGCTGTTGCTAGTGACAGGGCAAGCCATAGAAGATCATGCAAAAAGTATGACCTGGAAAGGGATGCAGCTAGTTGTCAACCTCAAAATTCAGGCGATTGAAGTCAGACTAGACATAACCCAATCCTACCCAAAATGGACATCCTGATTCGACCTGACTGATGGGTAAATTAATTTCTGGAAATTACCTTAATGGAAGTGAGTTTGTTCGAACCGACTTGATCGTCCCATTGTGGTCAATTATGAACGAATATCGTATTAATAGAGCCAAATAGCTTCCAAACCAAGCCTCACACTGAATTACAGCAAAAAATAATTGTCGGATAAAATAACCGTATTAGAATTTGATAACATTGTCTTTTGTAAGTTGATCAGTCAATAGTTTTGTAGAACGAAAGCGCTTATTTTCTGTAAACGTAGTCACTTCATCGACGCCGCAAACAGTAATGGTCAACAAACCGTTTTCCATTCGGCCGATCCAGCCTTTTTCTTTTAAATACCACAGATGAAATTCGATATGCTCGTGAGGACAGTTCGATAAACGCTCTAGCTCGAGATTTCCTATTCCGGGATTTTGCATATTGCGCCTGCGTTTCACATACAAAAGTGATAGCAATTTTTTCTGAATGACAGCATCTAGCTCTAAACTCTCTTTGTTGCTTGCTTCCTCAACTAATTTCGAACCGTATTCTAAATGTCTTTGATGAATTACATCATACTGGGCTCGTTTTTCAGGATGTCTTAATACTTCGTACGCCTTTACGATATCAGAAAATTTGAGAGGATTACCGGTTGCAGGATGGTCCGGGTGATAGCGATGAGCTAAATAGCGAAAAACCCGTTCTATCGTATCTGAGTTTGCGTTAGGACTAATTTCCAGAGTCTCATAATAATCGGTAAATTCTGTTTCTTTCATAGCATACTCTTTATATAAGTGAAGAATTAAAGGTTATAAATATTTAGCTATATTCGTACGATGTGGCGTGACTTGTTAGAGATTCTGTGGATATAGAAACAAGCCCTGCCATAACAATAGCGCTTGATAAATACCATTTATACCAAGATTAGTTTTATCTAACTAAATAATCAAGTGTAGAGAATAAATAAACTGATCGTAGTTTTAGAAGTCAGTTAGTTACCGCTTTCAATACAGCCTGCAAAGCGTGATAAGTTGTGATTCTCTGCTAAGTTAGTCAATGGTTTTGTATTGTCTTTTAAGTTGTTTTCATACATGACAATGACTTTTGCATGGCCTGCTTTTACGTTATCGGGTAATTTCAAATGAATTTCACGATTTTGTGTAATCACCGCATTGAGTTCTATGGCTTGCATGGTTAAATCTCTTTTCTTAATTGGTTAGCGTAGAGACGTTAAATTGCATCGTCTCTTTGGTGCGTCGCCCAGACGAAACTATTAATCATCCCCCAACTGCGTTAACAATTCCGCTTGATGCTCACTAATCAAGGGATTAATCACATGCTCTAAACCACCCTGCATAATGTCATCCAGTTTATAGAGCGTTAAGTTGATGCGGTGATCGGTTAAGCGGCCTTGCGGGTAATTGTAAGTACGGATTCGTTCGGAGCGGTCGCCGCTACCGACTTGTAATTTGCGTGTTAAGGATTGTTCGGCGTGATGCTTTTCCTGTTCGGCGGATAACAAACGCGAAGCCAATAACGACATAGCCCGGGCACGGTTTTTATGCTGTGAGCGTTCATCCTGGCATTCCACTACCGTCCCTGTCGGAACGTGGGTAATGCGTATCGCGGATTCGGTTTTGTTGATGTGCTGACCCCCGGCACCCGAGGCGCGGTAAGTATCGACTTTTAAATCAGCGGGATTAATATCAATGGCATCGACCTCTTCCACTTCGGGCATGATGGCGACGGTACAGGCGGAGGTATGAATACGCCCTTGCGATTCGGTTTCCGGCACCCGTTGAACGCGGTGTGCGCCCGCTTCAAATTTTAATTGGGAATACACATCGCGTCCGACTACACGCAAAATGATTTCTTTGTAGCCGCCGTGGTCGCCCAAGCTTTCGTTGATAATTTCTGTTTGCCAGCCGCGCCGTTCTGCATAACGCTGATACATACGCGCCAAATCGCCCGAAAATATCGCCGCTTCATCGCCGCCTGTGCCTGCGCGAATTTCCAGGAATATATTACGATTGTCATTAGGGTCTTTGGGTAGCAGTAATAATTGCAATTCGTGGTCGATGGCATCCAATTCGTTTTGCGCTTTGTTGACTTCTTCTTTTGCCAGTTCGCGCATTTCAGGGTCATTGTCGGTTGCCATTTCTTGCGCAGAAGCCAAGGCAGCTAGGGTCTGTTCGTAGCGCTTGTAACAATCCACCAGTGGACCGATTTGGGCATACTCCTGGCTCAGGGTACGAAACTTGTTTTGATTGCCTTGTACTTCTGGTTCAGAAAGCAGGGCTGCGATTTCGTCATAACGTTCGCACAGGTTTTCCAGTTTAATTTGTATCGAGTGTTTCATTTAGATTTGGTTAATTTAAAAATTTCGCGGGCGGCGGCAATCAAGTCGTGGCGTTCGTTTTCGGCGGCGGCTCTGATTTGGGTGCTGGGCGTATGAATGAGTTTGTTGGTCAGGCTATGAGCGAGCCGATTAAGGGCTTCTTCAGCGGGGACGCCGTTTCTTAGTAAGGTCATGGCTTTTTGCAACGCTTCATCGCGGGATTGTTCGGCTTGATGGCGGTAATCCCGGATCGTTGATTGCGCGCCTTGGCCTCGTAACCAAGCCAAAAAATGATCAACCTGAGTGTCGATTATTTCTTCAGCCTGTTCTGCTGCCAGACGGCGCGAGTTCATGTTCTCATCTATGGTGTGTTGCAGGTCGTCAACGGTGTAAAGGTAGACATCCCTGAGTTGTTCAACTTCAGCTTCAATATCGCGTGGCACAGCCAGATCCACCATAAACATCGGTTTATGTTTACGCTTTTTAAGAGCGCTTTCTACGCGGCCTTTGCCTAGAATCGGTAATTGACTAGCTGTTGAAGAAATAACGATGTCTGCTTCAGCCAAGTGATTAGGTAATTCGGATAAAGCAATCGCATAGCCGTTAAACTGTGCAGCCAAGGTATGCGCTTTGTCGTATGTACGATTTGCGATGATGAGGCGGCCTATGCCTTGTTGAGATAAATGCCTTGCGGCCAGCTCTATGGTTTCACCGGCACCTATGAGTAAAGCGGTTTGTTCGCTGAGTTTGTCAAAGATTTGTTGTGCCAGTTGAACGGCCGCGAAGGCAACTGATACGGGGCTGGAACCAATAGCGGTATCGGTGCGGACTTTTTTGGCAGCGGTAAAGGTGTGCTGGAAAAGTTTACCCAGGCGTTTGCCTAACGTACCCGCATCGTAAGCAGCCTGATAGGCTGTTTTCATTTGCCCGAGAATTTGCGGTTCGCCTAAAATCATCGAGTCCAGTCCGCAAGCGACGCGAAATATATGACGGCATACGGAGCTATCTGTATGGTAATACAGGTAGGGGGCGAAATCTTCAGGGTTAATCTGTTTGCTTTGAGCAACCCAATCAATCAGAATTTGTTGGTTGGCTGTGGTTGATGTGCAGTAAAACTCGGTACGGTTACAGGTTGAAAGAATGGCGGCCTCACTGATTTCTTTGAGCCGCCATAATTCTTTTAACGATGATTCCAGCATGTCGGCAGGGAATGACAGGCGTTCACGGACGGAAACCGGTGCGGTATTGTAATTAATCCCTACAGCTAGAAAAGTCATGGTGTTTTATGATGAGGTAAGTTTATTGTTAGCTAAAAGAATCAAGATGCAATATTTAAGATTATACTTTCTTTCGCTTTTTGTCTGGCACTTTACAGCTTAACGACATAGCTTTTAGTAGAAACCCCGGTATATTATGTCGCCGTATTTTAAGAAATATAATAACTTTATCCAAATGGAATAAATCAGCTGTCTAAATCAACGGGTTTTTCTGATAATCTATTGTAAATGTGTATTAAGTAATGAATAGGATCGTGTGTGTTAATTTTTAGATTGTTTTCAGTAATAATTATCGTTTTGCTTAATAGTTGCGCCGATTCACCTGCAAAGCCGAGTCAGCCCGAAGGAACCGTTGCGCCTGTTAAAATAACTCAGCCTAAAGAAAAGGCTAAGCCAAAAGAAGATAAAACCTCAATCGATCCTGATGTGCTGTTTATGCTATTGACGGCAGAGCTTGCCGGTCAAAGGGGGCAATATGATATTGCTCTGGAAGGTTATATGGAAGCTGCCAAGCGTACGCATGATCCAAAGCTTGCTGAAAGGGCGGCAATGATTGCCATGTATATCAAGGATAGTAATAAAACCAAAGAGGCGGTGGCTTTATGGTTGCGTCAAGATCCGAAAAACCAGACAGCCAGAAAAGTTGCGGCATTATCGGCATTAAGGGCTGGAGATAAGAAGGTTGCCGTTGAGCACTTGAATGTACTGCTAAAAGTTGATCCTGCCGGATTCGAAAATGCGTTGCTTGAATTGGCCACTGTGTTGCAAAAGGAAGGCAAGATAACAGCTGTTTATGATGTACTGGATGCTTTATCAGTTCAGCATCCTGAGCAGGCGGCGATTTATTTTATGCAATCTGTCCTGGCAATGCAGAATAAAGATAAAAGTCTGGCTGAATCAAAAATACAGCAGGCTTTGAAAATACAACCAGACTGGGATAAGGCGCTGATTTTTCAAGCCCAGATAGCTGTATTTTCAGGAGACTTGAATAAAGCAAAAACGTTGTTAAAGGAGGCGTCCCTTAAGTATCCGGACAATACTAAAATTACCAAAATGTATGCGCAGGTGTTAATAAAAGCCGAGGACTATGAAGCGGCGGGTGAGGTTTATCAAGGTATAATCTCGGCTGATCCCAAGGATATTGAAAGTCAGTTTGCGTTGGGATTAGTCTATTTGCAATTGGACAGGGACGAGCCTGCTGAAGATATTTTTAAAAAGCTTTTGGATCAGCCTGAGTGGAAGTATCAGGCCAGCTTTTATTTGGGAAAAATAGAAGAAAAACGAGATCATGCGCAAAAGGCACTGGTTTGGTTTGATAAGGTAATCGATGGGCCGTTTGTTTTTGATGCATCGATTTCAGCGATTTCGTTGCTTGCGAAAGATAAAAAGTTTGATGAAGCGACCTCACGATTAAGTCTCCTGCAGGTGAAGTTTCCAAAACAAAAGCTTCGGCTCTTGATAGTTCAGGTAGAGTTATACAGCCAGCAAAAGCAATATGAGAAGGCCTTTAATCTATTGACTGAGGCGCTGGTTGATTTCCCTGATCAAAAAGAGCTGTTATATACCCGTGCATTAATGGCAGAGCGTGTAGGTAAACCGGCTATAGTGGAAGCAGATCTGAAGAAAATCTTGGCAATGGATCCTGATAACGTCGAGGCATTAAACGCCTTGGGATATACGTTGTTGAACAAGCCTGAGCGCTATGCTGATGCGGAAAAATACCTCCAGCGAGCGCTTAAGCTTGAGCCGGATGAGGCAGTTATTATTGATAGCTATGGCTGGTTACAGTTTAAATTGGGGAATACTGCAAAAGCCCTGGATTATTTGCAACAAGCGTATGACAAACAGCAGGAAAATGAAATAGCTGCGCATCTTGCCGAGGTGTTGTGGGCTTTAGGCAAAAAAGATGAGGCTAAAAAAATATTTAATAAAGCCATTAAAGATGCCCCTGACGATGAATATCTACTGGATTTTCAACGAAGAATATTGAACGGCGCACATAAGTGATGTTAAGTATTAAAATTAAATGGCTGGGTTGGTGGTGTTTTGTGCTGATGCTGTCAGCCTGTTCTACCGCGCCAGTAGAGCCGGAAGTTCATTATTCAAAGATTGCAAGAGAGCATCTATACAAACTTGAGCAATGGACGTTTGAGGGCCGGTTGGCGTTAACAGGAAAAAATGATTCCTGGTCGGCAAGTATAAATTGGGGACACAAACCTGATGATGACAAAATAAAATTATCCGGACCCTTGGGGCAGGGTGCAACCGTTATTCAATTAACAGGCGAATTAGTCACCATAGATCGTGGAGATGGACAGCCGCAATCATCAACACAGCCGCAAGCGTTTATTAATCAACAACTGGGCATGTTTGTTCCGGTGCGTTCCTTGCGGTATTGGGTGGTAGGCTTACCTGAGCCAACTAGCGCATTTGTAGAGACTGGTACCGGTTTTAGACAGGCAGGATGGTTTATTGAATACAAACAAATGCAACCCGCTGATGATCAGTTTATGCCGCGTAAAATCACAGTCACGAATGAGCAAGTCAAATTAAAATTAATCATAGATCAATGGACTTTAAATGTCGCAAAAGCAATTTAATCAATCTGCATCGGCAGATAAATGGCCCGCACCGGCAAAATTAAATTTAATGTTACGGATTACCGGTCAACGGCCCGATGGTTATCATTTATTGCAAACAGTGTTTCAATTTATCGATTTGTGTGACTGGATTACTTTTCATCCCGTAGCTGATGCGCGAGTAAGCTTGAAAAAAACGATTCCCGGAGTGGCAGAGGCAGATGATTTAACGGTTAGAGCGGCAAACCTGTTAAAAGCTGTAACAGGATGTGAGTCAGGCGTGTGCATTGAGGTAGAAAAAAACCTGCCCATGGGCGGTGGTCTTGGTGGCGGCAGTTCTGATGCCGCAACGACTTTGGTGGTATTGAACGAATTGTGGGGTCTACAACTTCCACTTGAAAAATTGATGGAGCTTGGGCTGACTTTGGGTGCCGATGTACCTGTATTTGTTTATGGCTATTCATCATGGGCAGAAGGTGTTGGTGAAAAACTGGAGAGGATAAGTCTTGAAGAGCGATGGGTTGTAGTCATTAAGCCCGAATGTCACGTTAATACAAAAGAAATATTTTCCGCTAAAAATTTGACACGGAATAGCAAATCAATCAAAATAGGCGACTTTATAGCAGGCCAACACCAAAACGATTGTGTCGAGGTGGTTTGTCAACGTTACCCGTCTGTTAAAGATGCTTTGGTTGATTTGTCTGAGTTTTTCAGAGGCAAGGCTAACCGGGACAGGGGCTTGTGTTTTTGCACAGTTCGATTCAAAAGATGCCGCAGTTAATGCCTATGAGTCACTTAAAAATAAGTGGCAAGTTTATCTGGCTAAGGGCGTAAATGAATCACCTTTGTTTTCAAAGCTGAAGATTGGTAAACAGTTATCTTGATTATTGGGTCGTCGCCAAGCGGTAAGGCACGGGGTTTTGATCTCCGCATACCAAGGTTCGAATCCTTGCGACCCAGCCAATTATATCCACTAAGTTAAATTCTAATTGGGAGTGCTTGAATGAATGACACCTCTATGATGGTGTTTTCTGGAAATGCTAACCTGGCTTTGTCTGACGGTATAGTTAAAAAACTTAATATGCGCTTAGGGATGGCGGCCGTTGGTAGATTTAGTGACGGAGAAATTGCAGTAGAAATTGAAGAAAATGTCCGGGGTAAGGATGTTTTTATTATTCAGCCAACCTGCTCTCCTACTAATGAGAATTTGATGGAATTACTGGTGATGATTGACGCTCTTAAACGGGCTTCGGCATCACGAATTACTGCGGTAATGCCTTATTATGGCTATGCCCGGCAGGATAGACGTTCGCGATCAGCTCGGGTGCCCATCAGCGCTAAGCTGGTTGCTAAAATGATTGAACAGGCGGGTGCTCATCGCGTTTTAACGGTTGATTTGCATGCCGACCAGATTCAGGGTTTTTTTGATATACCCGTAGATAATGTGTATTCATCACCCATTCTTTTAGGGGATGTATGGCGGCAACAGTATAAAGATCTGATTGTTGTTTCACCTGATGTCGGTGGTGTGGTTAGAGCGCGTGCGCTTGCCAAGCGTCTGGATGACGCGGATCTTGCCATCATTGATAAGCGCAGGCCTAAAGCCAATGTCTCAGAGATTATGCATATCATTGGTGATGTTGATGGTCGCACCTGTGTACTCATTGATGATTTAGTCGATACGGCCGGCACTTTATGTCATGCTGCTTCTGCTTTAAAAAAACATGGTGCAATAAAAGTAGTCGCTTATTGTACTCATGCAGTATTGTCAGGCTCAGCTATGAAAAACTTGAATGGCTCGGAACTTGATGAGTTGGTTGTTACGGATACCATACCACTGAGTCTGGATGCTGTTGAGTCAGGAAAAATAAGACAGCTTAGTGTTGCAGAAATGTTGGCTGAGACTATAAGGCGTATTGCAGTAGGTGAGTCTGTTAGTTCGCTTTACGTAGATTAATGGTTATTGATTAGAATTTAATGTGTGTGCTGTTAAGGCACGGACTTCAGAAAAAATGGTGAGGAAAAATGTCTAACGTATTTGAATTTGTTGCCGAAAGTCGTGGGCGATCAGGCAAGAGCGCAGCAAGAAATGCGCGTCGTCAAGGTAATGTACCTGCAGTAATATACGGCGGTCATCTTGAGCCTCAAATGCTGGTGTTAAATCATAATGAAGTCATTAAGCATCTTGAGCATGAGGCGGTTTATTCGCATGTACTCGATGTGACTGTTGACGGAAAAACAGAGCAAGCAATTCTGAAAGGAGTTCAACGTAACCCTGCAAAATTTCAGATTTTGCATCTGGATTTTCTTCGCGTTAACATGTCCGAAGCGGTAAAAGTGCATGTGCCATTGCATTTTATTAACGAGCATACCTCAATTGGTGGAAAAAAAGGTGGTATTGCAGCCCATTCCATGGTTGATGTAGAGGTTTCATGTTTGCCTTCAGCTTTGCCTGAATATCTTGAAGTGAATCTGGCTAATCTGGATATTGGTGAAACCATTCATCTTTCTGATATTATCTTGCCTGCTGGTGTTGAAATTGTGGTTTTGGCACAAGGCCCAGAGCATGACTTGCCTGTCGTTTCCATGATGGCTTCAAAAGCCAGTAAAGATGATACGGCGGCGGTTTAAAGTAGTGCTCTAGACTAAAGATGATTAAGCTTATCGTTGGCTTGGGCAATCCAGGCCGGCAGTACGAAAAAACCCGGCACAATGCCGGGTTTTTGTTTTTAGACGACTTGGCAGAGGAGCTTGGCTGCTCCTGGTCTAATGAGTCCAGGTTTCAAGGTTTGTTTGCAGAAGGCTGCGTTGCAAACAGCAAAGTCATGCTACTAAAACCCGACACTTTTATGAATAGAAGTGGTCAATCTGTCGGCAAAATCGCCCGATATTACAAATTACTTCCTGAAGAAATTCTCGTTGTCCATGATGAGCTGGATTTTAATCCCGGCGTGGTAAAACTTAAAAAAGACGGGGGGCATGCAGGGCATAACGGCTTAAGAGACATTATTGCGCATTTGGGTTCAAAAGAATTTTACCGGTTAAGAATAGGTATTGGCCGCCCAGCTGCCGGAAAAATCGTAGTCGATTTTGTGTTGTCCTCGCCATCAAAGCCGGAATGGGAGCTGTTAGTTAACGCTTTCGCTTTGAGTAGAAGCTTTATCGGCCAAATGGTGAGCGGCGATATGGCAGCCGTGATGAATAAATTGAATTCCTGATTGCAGTAAGGCCTGTAAATTGAGCAGTTTTCGCTTGCCGGAGTAATCGAAAATTGTGTGTAGGTGGCTTATCTATTCTGCATGACTGTTGTTAGAGTAAGTTGATGATAAGAAAAGATAACAGTTACTAACCTAAAGTCTCGTCTGTGGATCGGCATAGTCACCCCATATTCCACATCAACACATCACCAGTTTACAATGAGATTGTTAATCGTTAAAGACCTACGCACTTTAGTTAAAAAGTTTTTTGCTAATTTGATTTTGGATGTTATATTAAAATTTATGAAATAGTTAAATTTTCAAGATTGGCAATTTAACCGGCGCCGCCCGGATTTAAACCGACACCCACTAAAAATTACACCAAATTCATTGATGATAATTGATTATGCCCCCCCCCACGTGCTAACAAATATTTATCGTTAACCGTTGCTTTTTGCACTATGGTTGCAATCTCAGACTGCATTGCTGGTCCGTCCAATCAAAATAATCAATTCAGTTCACCAGCTTACAAAAACAACAACTCAAACTCTTCATCAGCAGCGGTTGATGTGTCAGACCTCTATAACCGCGATTCCAGCTATGCTGTACAGCAATTACGGAAACGCGGCTTCTATCAGGTAGGTGCAAGATTAAGTAAGAGTTGGTGGCTTTATTCAAACACTATTCAATGCATTCAGCTCGAAATTGCTAACGGCAAGGTGATGGCTATTGGTCCAAAATCGTCACAAGACTGCCATTCCACCCGATAATCATTTCACAACAACCCTTAAATAAGGAGAAAGCATGACCCGTTCCAAAAAGTACCTATCCCTAAGCTGTTATTTTCAGCACTTCGATTGCAATCACAGGCTGTATTGTTAATCCAACTGCTCAAAATCAACCTGCGGCTAATACCAACAGTTATTACAATCAAAACTTAGCCCCTGTTAATGTGTCAGACCTTAATAACAGCTCTGCAAGCTATGCTGAACAGCAATTACAGGCACGCGGTTTTACTCAAACACGTTCAATACCGCCTTCTAACGGATTTAGTAATAGTTGGTGGCTCAATTCCAGAACCAATCAATGTTTTCAACTTGAAACCGCTAACGGTAAGGTGATGACACTCAATCCAAGAACCTCACAAGACCTGCCGCAATTTCGTTGCAACCAGAACGATAACCAGGACCCAGGGTATAACAACAACGTGGGGCAACCTGTTCCTGGACAAACCCCCTCCGCATTAAACGATTTTGTTGGCTCCAAAGCAGGACAGGCTGAGGGTGATTTGGTTAGACGCGGCTATGTACTTCGCAAAACAGTTGGTTTAAATTCTTTCTGGGAAGAAACCGCAACTGGCGGCTGTGTCTCTATCGTAACAAATGATGGACGTTATCAATCCCTTGTCTACACCACACCCAAGCGTGTAGATAACCCAGTCTTTAATTTAGGCTAAATTCTTATTCAACTATCGGAGTTATTCATGAAAAAATTATTGCTAACAGTCTTTGCACTTTTACTAGCTGGCACAGCCAATGCTGGCATCCCATCGTTTAAGCTACATGCCCTGGAAACTCGAAGTACATGCTAAGGGTGGGCCTGTTTTTTTAAACGGAAAAAAAGCCAAGCTCAAAAAAAGTAATGACAATTACTACGAAGCCAAAGGGGCCGGCATAACTGTTTCTATTAGCATCAATCCTGACGGCTCTCCAGATCTGTCCTACAGGGAAACATGGGGCCAATGGCATTTGCCAACTTTCAAAATAACATCAGAGAATTACCCATGAAAAAATTATTAGTGTGTTTATTAGCAGGTGCATTATTAACAGGCACAGCACTTACCGCAGAAGCGGCTAAACAAATTGCGTTTGGTAAAGGCAAAAGTTCGGCTTCCGTTAGTGGCAAAATTCAAGGCAGCAATGACGTGGACTATGTAATACGCGCCAGTGCGGGTCAAACCATGACGGTTGATTTTAAAGCCGGTAAAGGCGCGGCTTATTTCAATGTCTTACCACCAGGCAGCACGGGTGAAGCCATTTTTGTCGGTTCAAGCGAAGGTAATCATTTTAAAGGTACGTTACCTGGCGATGGGGATTACACCATTCGTGTGTATTTAATGGGCGGTGCCAAAGACAGCGGCAAACCAATCAATTACACACTGAAAGTCGGCATTCCAGCCAGTGGCAAAAGCAGTGCAGCAACAAAAGGCTCTAAGCTCTAGCAATGTCAAAACAGCAGAAAAAAACTGTCTTGCCGCCGTTGCCAAAAAAGTCGGCGTTAGCAGTAGTAAACTGTCTGTGAGCTACTCAGCTGAAGCCGAATCAGGTATTGGCATTGATATTAAAGTGCCCGATGCGACAGACCTTTGGTTCTGTGTAACAGACAGAAAAGGCAAAGTTGAAGACGTTAGATTCAAAGGTTCAGAAGGTAAATTATAAACCTACCCTCATACTGAAAATGCCCAACCTGGTTTGGGCATTTTTTATGCTTAAGAGAACAGCAACATGAAAAAAGTATTCGCAATCCTGTTAAGCGGTTTTTTACTATTCACCGCGGCAACGCTTTTCGCTGATGAAAACAGCTTTAATCAAACCTTTAAACTGCATGGCATTCAATTTGAAGTTATCGCGCAAGGTAAGCATTTACTCATCATTCCTACTGGGCTAAAAATTGATAACTCGCCCATTGAACGCGACATAGAAGGTGTGGTGACAGGTGCAGACATAGGCGATATTAACGTAGATGGCTCACCTGAAATCTATGTTTATATCAAAGCCGAAGATAAGGGATCATTGATAGCCTATTCAGCCAATAACAAAAAATCGCTGAGCGAAATTTATTTGCCGCCAATTACAGATGACCCCAAACTCACTAAAGGCTATCGAGGTCATGATGAATTTATGATGGTTGAGGCGATTGTTGCCCAACGCTTTCCTATTTATAAAGACAAAGACACCGATACCAAGCCCACAGGCGGCTGGCGGCAATTACAATACAAACTGGCGCAGGGCGAAGCCAGTTGGCAGCTCAAACTTGATAATACGCTTGAATACTAAATTAAATTTTTATTAAATCCAGAAAGCCCAGGAAGATTCCATGTTTCGTACGTTCTTTGTCATCGTTCTCACGATTCTATTTACATCCACGTCCTTCGCCACGCCCTTTTGGGGCGAGAAGACATCTCAGCCGGTCGAGACAGTCCCAGTCATGCTCAAACCCGGACAATTTATATGGAAGGGTAATGCGGTACCTTCCGGTCCGATCGTAGTGGTGGTTAGCCTTGTTGAGCAGAGGGTATATGTTTACCGTAACGGCATCCGTATTGGCGTCTCTACAGCAAGTACGGGTAAGCCCGGCCACGGAACGCCGACGGGAGTTTTCATGGTCCTGCAGAAAGACAAGGATCATACCTCGAAGACCTACAATAATGCGCCTATGCCCTACACCGAGCGATTAACCTGGGATGGTGTGGCCCTGCATGCCGGAGGGCTTCCCGGTTATCCCTCTTCCCATGGCTGTATCCATTTACCTTCCGAATTTGCCCGGCGGCTATTTGAAGTTTCACCCAAGGGCATGACAGTCGTCATTGCCGGTCAGCAAAATGATCCTTCCGATGTCGTGCATCCGGCGGCGCTATCGCCGGTTGATGCCCGGAAAGGCAAAGTAATTAAGGTGCCCCGCCTGACTTCCACCGAGGAGTTCCGATGGCAGCCGGAGAAAGCAACTGAGGGCCCTATTTCAATCATAATGAGCGGAGCGGACCGGCGTGTTTTGATCTACCGCAATGGCGTCGAGATTGGACGCTCAAAACTGGCAATTAGTCAGCCCAAACGGCCTTTCGGCACGCACGCCTTCATTATGCAAGAGGGTTTGTCCGAGGTAGAAAGCCCTTTAGTAAAGAATGCCCCTGCGCATCGTTGGTTGGCGGTCGGCATTCCGGGTCATGCCGGCGAGGACAGGCAACCGTTAAACCCTGTCCATGCCGAGCGCGTCAAAATACCCCCACGCTTAGCTAAAGCTCTCTATGAAATTCTGGAACCCGGCACCACGCTATTGGTAACCGATGCACCGGTACTCGAACAACAGACCACCGGCGTCGCACTTAACATCATGAACTCGGATCAACCAGAACCTTCTGATCCGAAACACAGGTATTTACATGCGTTTTAGCCTTGTAAGTGAGCATTATCGTTGCTCGACTGTCAATAGTAAACAGAAAGGCCGTTAAGATATTTGACTAAGCGATTGATGTAAAGCATGTCTCCTGGTTGTTGTTATTTGCTTTGCCCGTGCTTGATCCAACTTAATCTGAGTTCTGGCAAATACCATTGGCGTCATGTTTGAGTCTTCAAGGAATGATATTCCGGGAATCTTGTTGGGCCTGCATCATGGAAGACCGTCATGGTTTTATCTAGCCAGCTTGGTCTGCCAAAAACCCACCGATGATAAAGTGGCCGTATCGATTGTTAAATGCTTTAGATCTATGCGAATACACTCATCTAAGAGCACCAAATAATGACACAACCTTACAAAATTTCCCTAAAACCAGCCTACGTTATACACTAATATTTAAACCCCAGATAATAATAAACTAACCATCGAGATTTCTATGAAAAAAACACTTGCAAACTGCGCATTATTTCTTGTTTTCTTGGCACCTTCGGCTCAATCCGAAGAAATTGGCTGTATAACCACAGCCTGGAAACTGATCGGTTCAAACCACAAAGTCTGCGTACAGGCATTTGATGACCCTAAGGTTAAAGGTGTTGCCTGTCACATTAGTCAAGCCAAGACCGGTGGTATTGCCGGAACATTTGGCGTCGCAGAAGATCCCTCGCAATTTTCAATCGCTTGCCGTCAGGTCGGCCCAATCGTCATTGATGGAAAGTTGCCGAAAGAAGAAACAGCATTCACCGAAGATACTTCCCTGTTTTTTAAAGAAACCAAAGTCAGTCGTTTATTTGACGCTAAACGCAACACCCTGGTCTATGTCGCTATCAGCCGAAAGTTGATTGAAGGTGCGCCAGCCAACAGTATATCTACAGTTCCCATTATGCCATGGAGCGAGAAATAAATACCTGGTATTGATTTGTTCGCACTTATTTTAGACATCTAAACCTCTAAAAACCCTAATCAGCAATAACACAAAAACAAAAAATGGCTAATATTCTTATTCTCTACTCATCCACCGATGGTCACACCAGAAAAATTTGTAACCGATTGCACCAGGTCATTGAACAACTTGGGCATCAGGTAACATTGGTTTCTATTGAAAACGAATCCCAAGTTGATTTGCATGCTTTCGACAAGATTGTTATAGGTGCCAGCATTCGTTATGGAAAGCACAGCTCGAAAATTACTGATTTCATCAACCGTAGCAAGCAGCTTCTGGATAGTAAACCCAACGCTTTTTTTTCAGTCAACATTGTTGCGCGAAAACCGGAAAAGAACCAACCGGATACCAACCCTTACCTGCGTAAATTTCTCAAAAAAATAGCCTGGCGCCCCAGGGAATTAGCTGTATTTGCCGGTAAGCTGGAGTATCCGAAATACAGTTTTTTCGATCGCACAATGATTCGGCTCATCATGTTTATAACCAAGGGGCCGACCGATCCCAAGGTAGTGATTGAATTTACCGACTGGCAACAAGTTGAATCGTTTGGTCGAGTTATCGGCGCGATGTCCCTATGAGATAATTGCTTGCCTGAATTAATTCGCTACGGCATTCTTGATCTTAAAAAATACCGAGCGGGTAATATTGCTGTTTAGTCGCCAACCAACCAGCTAATATAGCCACGCATAAAAACGTCATCGTACCTAAAAAAATGCGTATCAAGCTTTCACTCCTTACTATATCGCCAACTATGGGTAAAGGACTGACAGCTACAAACACGCCAAAAGCAATAGACACCCCACCTGATAACCAACCCGCAATCAATGAAGCACTCCAGGGACATTTATGCACCGCATTATGTTGATGAAAGTTACATTTTGAATCAAGATCTGGCTATGGCCAAGTACATCCACGATCAAATATAAATCCACAGAGCGGCGTTTATATCCGTCAAACACATATCGCCTGATGCTAGCCAACGCGTAGATGGAAAACCGCGTCAGATGACCCTATTGAATCTGGGTAGGCATTTCGATGTTGATCTAGATTTGTGGGCTTCGCTTTGTGTGAGAATTGAGCAATTGCTGAGCCGCCAAGCAGAGTTATTGCCTATTGAATTGCCGCTCAGCTTATAGAGCAATGAGCGGCCGTCATCAAAACACCGATAGCCACCATCACCCTGTACGATCTCACAAATATTTATTTCGAAAGTGGTCGCCGAAGACGGGCAAGAAGTTCGGCTTTATTGCCATTCACCGGGCCGTGCACAAAAAGAACAGGCCATGGCGGAACGCTTCGCCAGTCGGTTTGAAAGCGAACCCAACGCCTTAAACGAAGGCCTGTAACGCCCCTGCACCGGATAATATCCAGACAAATTGTGGGAACGAATAGGCCGTCTGAAAGAAAAGTATCACGGCATCGGTCAACATTCTGTCGTGCCGATGGTAAAGCGCTGCATGTTCGCAAAGCCACCCGGGCGGAACTGGAGAAATGGCTATTTATCGTGCCTTAAAAGTGAACCCGGCACCTGGAGGTATCAGAAAAACCATCGTCTAAAGCACTCAGGATAGACGCTATTTTTCCAGGTGTAGTGCCGCACGAATATTTTTTTAACACAACATATTGTTTCTAAATGGATATTAATTGTATATGTTAACTATGGGTTAAGCTTGTAACCGACATTCCGCCCCCCATTAGATAAAAAATACATTAAACTGGGCGCATTAATTACGTACTTTTGAAACAGACTTTGAACGCGGACTCACCTTACAGTAGTTACAACCCTGATCATCTAGGCCTTATAGGGGGTATGATTGACGAATCACTCAGGGTTACAGCCTTGACCATCAGCCGGACTTGAATCAGGTGATTCTTCAACTGATTTGCGAACATCAGACGGGCATCCCGCTGTGGATGGACGCACGTGCGGCAAAGGTCGCGGCGTCCATGACAAGGTTCTTGTTACCGGTACAGAAGAGGTACGGCAGAGCAAGCCTGGTGCAAAAACCATCAAAAGCGCAGGGGCGGAAGGTACTCCGGACGTGTCAGGCTCGCCGTTGCGCCTGACCGAAGCGCGAAGTCGCTTTGCGGCTTCGTTGAGAAACCTGTTATGCCAGGCACACTGATTATTACTGATGACTGAGGTGGTTATAACGACCTCGAAAACCTTGGGTACAAACACCTTGCTGTCACCGAGCGCGGCAATCCAGAGGTTGCCGAAGAGTATCTGCTGATTATCCATCTTGTGTTTTCGAATCTTAAATCTTGGTCGAGAGGGATTCATCACGGTGATAGTCATCAACATTTACAGGCTTACCTTAATGAGTTCACGTTTCGATTCAACCGTCGCGTCTATCCGTTTAACGCATTCCGTTTTCTGCTCGGAATAGTAGGAGATATAGCGGCACCAACTTACACCGCACTTTATTCTGGCGGATGGGTTCATCCTGGCTGTTCCAGCTCGGATGGTGTATAAACTGGATAAGCACGTGTTCTTCCTGTTTAAAAAAACAGTTAGACTTAGCAGATACTTCTTTTCAACAGGCACACTCACATGTTCATTTATTCGTTGCCCTTATTTTTTACCCATATAGGCTTAGCAAGTCCGCTAGAGTTGCTGATTATTGTTATGGCGCTTTTTGTTGTTCTGTTTATAAGTTCGCCGCTGTGTGCGGAAAATTTACAGAAACTATCTCTGGACAATTATCTGTTTGCTGCCTGGAGTGGCAATGTGGCGCTAAAGTGGGTGTTCTGGCCTTTTTTTCTACTCTTGAACGCTTGTTTGTATACCGCCGATACGCTGGCAAAAACCGGTATGTTGACGGTATCCAGTTGGGATGACGTGCATTTAATGTTGTTGTTGCCGGTTGTCTGGTGGACAACGGCTGTTTGGCGATGCTCAGCTAACACCCCTCTTCGCGTTTGGATGGCATGCACTCGCCTGCTGACACTCGCTGTATTTTTTGAATACAGCTTGAAATTATGGATACGCATAGACTATCCGCGCATCTTTTTTGGATGTGAGGAGTTGTTACTGGATTATGGCAGCTGCTTTTAATAAAAAACGTAACCAAAGTGTGAAATATCCGTTATTCAGGTAAAATGCACGGTTTCGTGTCAACATTGTGGCGCAGGTCATGACTGTTTAATTCGGTATATTGTTAATGAAAATACTTATTCTTGGAGCCGGTGTCACCGGTTCGGCGGTTGCCGAGGTTTTTGCGAGCGAAGAAAACGACATTGTTGTTATCGATTTCAAGCAGGAACTTCTGGATGCTTTAAAAGAGCGTTTTGATATTGCCACCGTCACCGGTAATGCCGCGCATCCCTGTGTTTTGGATCAGGCTGGAATTGACAATACTGACATGGTGATTGCGGTAACCGATAGCGATGAGACCAACATGCTGGCATGTACTATCATTAATGCGCTGTATAGCCGTCCAAAAACGATCGCACGAGTGCGAGCCATAGAATATCTGAAAAATCCAAAACTGTTTGGCCCGAATGGCATTCCCGTCGATATTGTCATCAGCCCGGAACAAATCGTCATGGAGTCTATCCGTAATTTGATTGAGTTTCCAGGGGTTTTGCATATTTCCGATTTCGCGGACGGCCTGGTGCGACTGTTTTCGGTTAGAGTGATGGCGGATGGGGTTTTAACGGGTAAAAAAATTAAAACCCTGAAAGAGCGTTTGTCCGATGGTAAAACTCGCGTAGTGGCTATTTTCAGACAGGGTAAGCCTCTCTGTGTGAGCGGTGAAGCGACTATCGAAACCGGCGATGAAGTGTTTTTAGTGGCGCCCCGGAAAGAGGTGCGGCGGGTATTGAAAGAACTGAACAAGCTGGAAGCGCCATTAAAGCGCATCATCATTGCCGGCGGCGGACATGTCGGTAAGCGTTTGGCGCTTGCCTTAGAAGATGATCATCAGGTAAAAATCATTGAAAAAAACCCACAACGGGCAAACAAAATCGCCAATGATCTTCATAATACGGTGGTGCTTTTAGGTGATTGCGCCGATGAAGCGCTATTACTGGACGAGTCCATCGACAGCGCGGATTTGTTTTGTGCGATTACTGAGAACGATGGTGTCAACATTATCTCCGCTTCTTTGGCAAAGAGCCTGGGAGCACGGAAAACAATCTGTCTGCTTAATCACATTTCATACACTAAATTATTGCCGGGTACCGGTATTGATGTCACCGTCTTACCGAATCAGGAAACACTGGGCAGTATTTTAAAGCATGTGCGCCGGGGTGACGTAGCGCAAGTCACGTCCCTTTGCGGAGGTACCGCCGAAGCCATCGAAGCCATTGCCCATGATAGTAATGGTGAAGACTCCGTCGTTGGCCGCCGTGTGGACACGATCAATTTTCCGGAAGGCATTGTCATGGGTGCTTTGATTCGCAACAATCAAGTCATTTCGATCCACCACGATACCGTATTTAAAGAAGGCGATCATGTCGTAATGTTCGTGATGGATAAAAAACTGGTTACCTACATCGAAAAAACCTTTCAACCTATTTGATTGTAGCCAGTTATAAGCAGCAAGGTTCATGACGAACCCGCATCAACATTGGTACCTTTAACCTTGAATCTATTGCCATGAATGTCACTCTTACTATCGTCCATATCTTCGGTCTGGTTACCATGGGCTTTAGTGGCCTGATGAGTACTTGCCTGATAACCTCAAAAATAGCTGAAGATGGAGCCACTACCGCCTTTTTCGATGGCACGTTGATTACGTTCCTGTTAGGTGCATTGATGTTTTTTCCGACGTTGCGGACACAAAAAAAGGTATCGCGACAAACCGGTTTTTTATTGGTGGCGATCACCTGGTCATTAACGCCGGTATTTTGCACCATCCCGCTGATGATTTATATGCCCACACTCAGCTTTATTGATGCTTATTTTGAGACCGTTTCCGGTCTCACGACGACGGGCGCAACTATTCTGAGTGGTCTTGACCAATTACCGATGTCTATCAACCTCTGGCGGCATGAACTGTGTTGGATAGCGGGGATGGGTATCATTATTTTTGCGGTAGCTATTTTGCCAATCCTGGGCATCGGGGGTATGCAGTTGTACAAAGCGGAATCGCCGGGAACCGTTAAGGAGTCCGATTTACCCCCCCGTATCGCGCAAACTGCGAAAGCCTTATGGATGGTTTATGCGGGTTTTACGGTGGCTTGTATTATTGCTTTGCGTCTGGCCGGGATGAATTGGTTTGACGCTTTCTGTCACGCGTTTTCTGCGATGAGTCTGGGCGGATTTTCTACTCACGATAGCAGTGTTGGATTTTTTGATTCGCTGTCTATTGAGATGGTGCTAACCCTCTTTCAATTGTTGGCGGCAATTAATTTCGCGACCCATTTCGTGGCACTTAGAAAACAATCCTTCAACCCTTATGTTGATGACAGAGAAGCTAGAGGCTTTCTCATGCTAGTCTTGGGGAGTTGTGTTTTAGCGGCATTGGTATTGTGGCACGCAGACACTTATCCCGATTTTTTTACCGCCTTGCGCTACGCTACGTTTAATTTAGTGACTATTGCCACTGACTGCGGTTTCGCTAACTATGATTTCAATCATTGGCCTATTTTTGTGCCGATGTGGATGCTCTTGCTAAGTTGCCTTTCCGCCTCTTCCGGTTCTACAGGCGGGGGTATTCGTATGATTCGAACCATTATTTTAATGAAGCAAGCACGCCTGGAGATGTTTAAATTCATTCATCCTTATGCGATTAAACCCATGAAAATCGGTGGCATGATAGTCAGTAATAACATTATTACTTCGGTGACCGGATTCATTTTCCTGTATTTCATCTGTATCGTTATGTTGGTGTTCGCGTTGTTATTGAGCGGACTGGATTTTATAACGGCTTTCTCTGCCATCATCGCATGCTTTAACAACGCAGGCCCCGGCTTGAATGAAGTAGGCCCTGCGTCCAATTACGCCAGCCTGAGCGATTTTCAAAAGGCTATCTGCACCTTTGCAATGCTATTGGGGCGCGTACAAATATTCTCCATCGTTATTTTATTCGTACCGGAATTTTGGAGAAAGTAAGTGGGCGATTTAAACAGTGATTGATTCTTCAAGATTATTTTTTGCATTATGGCCTGACGATCAAACCCGGCAAAAACTGATCCAATTAAGTCAATGTATCGAGACTAAGGGTTTTAGACCGGTGCAAGCGCATAACCTCCATATAACACTGGTGTTTTTAGGGAGTGTTGATACCGCTTCTGAATTATTAATTAAACACAGCGTCACCGGTATTTCTGCCCAATCTTTTGCATTGACCTTTGACCGCTTAAGTTATTGGAGTAAACCCAGGATATTATGTCTTACTTGTTCTCAATCAAACAATCAGGCGGAGACATTGGTAGTTGCGTTGAATACGGAAGTTGCAAGTTGTGGCTTACCAACTGAAATCCGGCCTTATAAGCCTCATATTACTCTGGCCAGACATGCCCGGTATTTTCCGGACATAAATTTTGAGCCCATTGTTTGGCGTGCTGAATCGTTTTGTCTGGTTGAATCGTGTAGTGAGCCGGGCGGTGTTAATTATAAGGTGAGGCAGCAATGGCCTTTTATCCTGGAAAGCGCAGTTTAGTTTAGCCACAGATGAACACGGATTTACACGAATAAACAACTGGTTATATCAATTCTTTGTGACACCATTTGGGTGAAGTTCCAGCCTCGCGCAATATAATGTTTTATCAGTGTGCATCGGCGTTAATCTGTGGCTGAATAGTTACAATTTGACTGATAAAGCGGCCTTCGGCGAGACGTGTTTCCACCCTATCCCCCTGCTTTAGCTGTTCTGTAGAGCGAATGATTTGCCCTGATAGTTGGTGAATGACCAGCGCATAGCCACGATTTAGCGTTGCTAACGGGCTGACGGCGTGCAATGTCTGGCTGACATTTAATAATTGTTGATTAAGCTTGTCCAGTTTGTGGCGGGTTAAATTAATCAGTCGTTTGCTCAAATAATCCTGTTTTTGTTTATAGTTGTTTATGGTTACGGCAGGATTATGTTGCCATAATTTGGCTTTTATTCCCTCAACAAGGCTTTTATTATGGCGAATTTTTGTATGCATGGACTGAATGAGTCTTGATTCCAATTCGTCCAGGCGTTGTGCATTTCGGGCCAGTTTCTGTCCGGGATGTTGTTGTTGCAAACGTTTGCTTAACCAGGCTAAGGACTGCTGTTTTTGGCTTAATTTACGTTGCAATTGTTGTTGTAATCGTGCCTCCAAATGAACAAATCGGGCCAGCCATTCCGTTTGATCCGGGGTGGCATGTTCAGCGGCTGCCGAAGGCGTTGCTGCGCGTAAATCGGCGACAAAATCTGCGATGGTCACGTCTGTTTCGTGACCTACAGCTGAAATTACCGGGATTGCACTGGCATATATTGCGCGGGCTACCATTTCTTCATTAAAAGCCCAAAGATCTTCAAGCGATCCGCCGCCCCGTCCCAAAATGATAACGTCGCATTGCTGTTGTTCATTGGCTAGCCTTATAGCCCTGACAATTTCAAATTTTGCGTTATCCCCTTGTACAGCAACCGGATAAATGATAACCGGTACCGCTGAAAAACGTCTTCGTAATACCGTAAGTATATCCCGGATAGCTGCGCCTGAAGGTGAAGTGATAATTCCGATTGTTTTGGGCAAGGCAGGAAGGCTTTGTTTATTTGCAATATCGAACAAACCTTCTTCTGACAGCTTTAACTTTAACGCTTCAAACGCTCTCCGTAAAGCACCGTCCCCCGCCTCTTCAATATGTTCGACAATGAGCTGGAAATCGCCTCTGGGCTCGTACAAACTGACTTGCGCTTTAACGACCACCTGTTTACCGTTTTCCGGTTTAAATGCCAGCCTGCGTTGCTGAGTCCTAAACATTGCACAGCGCACCAGGGCATTAGCATCTTTCAGCGAAAAATAAAGATGTCCCGAAGAAGGCATGCTTAAATTGGATATTTCGCCTTCAACCAAAACACTCAGGAAGTGTTCGCTGAGTAATTGGCTGGTTGCCCGGTTTAGCTGCGTAACGGTCAGTATATTGCGTTGCGCAGGCGTTGCTAAGAGTGTCATGGTCATTAAGCGTGGGCAGTGACCTTTTATCTATGTTCTTTAAACAGATTTATGATTAGCCAGTAACTCAGGTAATGACTTGAACAACTTAACGATAAACAAACCTGCAACTACATAAATCAGGGCAGCACCCACATAAGAAGGATAATACTGAGCGACTCGCACAAAGTATTCTCCCAACGATAAATCCTCATAACGGCCTGAAAACAAGTAAAAACTGCCGTTTGAAATAACAAATGCAGCCGATGTAGCCAGTGTTAGCAAACCAGCCGACTTTGCCAGTTCCGCAATTTGCATTGATTTAAAGGTTGAACAGTAATGGCCGGCAAACCACATCACAGCATAAGTAGGAATCAGGAAAATATAGGCAGGTGAAACACACCAGCTGCTGGTGCCATTTTCAATGGCAAGATAATCAATCAATGCAGCCAAAGCTAACAAAAAGCCAAACAACACTTTTTTACGGTAAAAACCGGCAAAGAAAAAAACGGCTAATGAGGCATCGGGAAGATGTAACACGTCACCAAAATGATGAAAGCGGGTCAGCACCATCAGCGCAATCAGGGGGATAGGTAAATACTTGACTTGCAGCCATTGTTTAATGTTCATTTTTGATCTCCAAAATAAATAGTGATTAGTTAATTTAATTATTGTAATGGACTGAAACAAAAAAGTTTCTATCCGGCATGTTGTAAGTATCAACTGTTTGATAATTTTTATCCAGCAAGTTATTGAGTTTGGCGCTCAGCATCCAGTTTTTGTTGAAATGATAGGCTGATCGTAAATCAACAGTCACATAACCGGCAACCTTGATGGTATTTTGCGTATTATCAAAACGATCGCCTTGCGCCAACACATTAGCGCCTACATCAAAAGAGCCGAAAGTTCTGGATAAATCAAACGCCAGGGTTTGCTTGGCACGGCGCGGCAAACGTTTATTAGTCTCCCGGTTTTCAGGGCTTAACAGGTTCATGGTCAGCTTGCCATTCCAGCCCAGCCACTGCGTACCGATTTCGGTTTCAATACCGTCTATTTGTGCTTTGCCGATGTTTTCCGCAGTGAATTCGAACGTTACCGGATCCATGGTTGGCGTAATTAAATTGTCGATATTGGTATGGTAGGCACGAATTTCCCACTGGACCCAGTCATGGTTGCCAACTAGCCCGGCTTCAAACGACGTGGATTCTTCCGCTTTCAAATTGGGATTGCCATAATTCGGAAAATAAAGATCATTAAAAGAGGGCGCTTTGAACGCATTGCCAAAGTTTGCCAGCATGCTGATACCATAATCCCAGTTATACCGCCAGCCAACATTCCCGGTCACAGCGTCTCCGAATGCTTGATTATGATCATAGCGTACCGAGGCATTAACAAAATGATCATCCCATAGTTGGCTATGTAATTCGGTGAATACGCCGACATCATAACGGGAGTCTTCAGTATATTTTTCCGTGCTATCCACTTCGTCCAGGCGATAGTCTGAACCCAATATCAGTTGATGATGGTCAGATAGGGCAAACTGATTCAGCCAACTGGCATTCCAGCGGGTCGTGTTAAATTTGCTGGAGAAAGCGCCATCCGGAGCAAACTGGTCGTTGTCATCGCGGCTTTGCCCCAAACGCAGGGTTGAGCGCCAGTTATCAATAATATCCATGCTGCCTGACGTGCCAACAACCTGGTTTACAAAGTCGGTTTTATCCTGATAATTCCCGTCATAATCCGTATGTCCCTGAGTTCGCATAAAAAACGCTTCAATTTCAGCGTTATTGTCAAAGTGGTGACCTACACGGGCATTCACGGCCGCGTTATCGTAGCCATCGTTGTCCGGCTGATCAAAGCCGTAAGGCCCAGGGATTGGCTGCCGGGCATTAAAACCATGAGAACCAAATCCGGATGATCCCAAGGTATACCAGTTGTTTTTCCATTTACCGCTGACAGTACCGGCTGCCCGGTAAGTATTGTAAGAACCGCCGCCGGCGTCCACCGACACGCTGGGTTTTTCTTGCGTACTGCCTTTACGGGTAAAAATCTGGATAACGCCGCCCATCGCTTCCGAACCGTATAGACTCGATTGCGGGCCGCGAATAATTTCCACACGCTCAATTTGATCAATGGGAATAAATTCAAAAGGTGTCGTGCCTGTCGTAGCAGAACCGGCTTTAATGCCGTCAATCAACACCAGTAACTGATCGGGATTGGTTCCGCGCATGAACACACTGGCTATTTTACCGTAGCCGCCTTGTTGAGTGACGTCAATTCCGCTCGTGCCTTTTAACAGATCGGGCAATGTTTGAACCTGGAGGCGTTCAATATCCTTGCGGGTATAAACCGTGGCCGAAGCCGCTAACTGATTTTTGGCAACTTCTGATCTGGTTGCCGTAACGACCATGTTAGGTAATTCCAACGAAGTGTCAGAGGGATTTTCCTGAGCTTGTGACTGGGCATTAATGCCCGCAAGCAATAATGATCCAGCTATAAATTTTTGCATAATTGTCCTGTACGCCGCCCGCGCATAGAGATTGGGTAATTACAACGGAGGACATAAGAAGATGAAAGACACGAAGGCGCACAATCACACCGCAAAACAGCCCTCCGCTGTAGCGAATTATACTTTTAGGCCGGTCTCCGGGCTTATAAGTGGCGTTAACCTGAATCATCACCTTCCCATGCTCAATAACACAGTGGCGTACTGATGACTCTTTACTTATATACCGTTGCGGGGGCAGCGCCGGACTTGGCTTAAACATAAACCTCACCGGCTTCCCGTTTAACCATTAGATTTGACTATCTTCTGGAACCTGAAAGCAGCCCGCAATTATAGGGGCTTATCTTTATAAAGCAAGCGTAATTATTTCACATGATTGCCGGTACTTTCCCCCCTCCTGCCGGCCTGATCTATTTACATTAGTCATTTCAAGCCGTTCGTACCGGGCCAGTCAAAGCATAATCAGCTTTCACATGTACACCCATTTGGTCAGCATACCAACCCTTCCAACCGTTAGACAGGACTCTCCTGATAAGCTGAAGAATTCAGGTTTTGGTCTGCTCAACTGCGATTTTTAGGTTATGCCAATAAATCTGGCTTAATATCGAAAGCTGGCGTTTATTCGTATGCCTAACCCTATAAGTCACCTGGTAAGCGTTCGCCTCCCCCTTTGTAAGAGGGGGATTGAGGGGGATTTATCAAATAAAATCTCCCCTAACCCTGAGGTATCCCCACGAATTATTCTTCCTCCAGTTTTTCAAAATAGCAGACTAATAGCGCTTGCGCTAGCTCCAAATAGTTATTCGGCAGTTCATACGAAACATAGCGGCATGCGATTTTGCCGAGAAAAATAACCGAATACGGCGAATGTTTTGAGCTGCTATTGACCCTGATTTGCCGTTCGATGGCGGAGCCTTTTAGGCTAAGGCCAACAAGCCAAAGTGCAAAGATGATCAGTGCAGCAATCAGCAAAAGATTCGCCCTGCGCTCAGCTTGAATGCGGCCTTCACGGGTTAAGCCCAAGCCATAATGGGGGCTCTTGGTGTCGCGAAAACCTTCCTCAATTTGCATCCGTGCCCGGTAATAGTCCACGATACGAACCGCCGAGAATGCCTTTAGGGAAGGCGATACCACCAGTAACCACGGCTCCTTTTCACGTTTGGCTTGTTGACGGCTTTGCTTGGATTTAGCTGGCCGCTTCTGAACCGTCAGCTGTTTGCGGCCTTTGGCGGGACGGTAAAAAGTCACCAGTTCACCTGACAAGGGATTACTGCGCACCCAACGTGCCGAGCCCAGTAGCTTGGGTTTGCGAGTGGCTTTAGCATACAGTGATTTTGCCGCCAGCCAGTCATCTGGATGATCGGCAAAAGCGATGAAATCACGGTTGCGAATCCGTCCCAGCCAATGCCAGCCCAAGCGTTCTACCTCGCGAAAGAACGGCACCCGAAACCCGGAGTCAGCAACCACAATAGGTGTGACATGCGCTGGCAGCAGTTCTTGCAAGTGGGCCAAGAATTGATGTTGGACACGGCGGTTACCTAATTGGCTATCTGGATGAACTTCCTCATATAAGGTGATGGTACGCCCGCCCACGGGGAGCGAAGCGCGTAGAAGCTGCTGGCTTTGATCGTCAGTCAGCGGCGACCAGTCAACAATAACCAAGGGCAATGGCAGAGACTTCAACAAAACCTGGGCCATGGCGCCGTATAAGGCCATGCGCTCAGATTTAAGATGGCGATTTCCGGCCAAGCGATCTAGCCGTTTGATTTTGTGTTTGATATAGGCAGGTCCGGAAAGCCCCTGCCCGAGCGCCGTAATCGATACGAGCGCTCCACTTAATCCAGCCTCGACAGCAGCCATCAGAGCCTGCAGTCGGGTAGCATGAATGCTGGGAAGTTGTTCTTTCAATAAGTTATGCAGCTGAGCAATAATCGACATAAAGTTAACCTTCCAGGTTATTATTTTAGAATGAATTCTTATGCTCAGACCCGCTTAATCTTGTTTTTATCCAAATTTTGTCAAACAATGTATTGTTTTGTAATGATATTTTGTGGGGATACCTCAGCCCCTAACCCCTCTTTTCCAAAGAGGGGGACTGAACGCTTACGCCATCTGAAGCAGTCACTCACTAAACTGGGAAGAGCTATACTTTTTTTGGCTCGAACTTTCACTGATCTGGTAATACTTGCTTACAGACGTACTGATGCTTGAAAACTATTCAGTTAAAAGATTATTATATTGTATTTAAAACCTATGGTTAAATATCAAGCACTTTTCTAATTGCCGATGTAGCTCAGTTGGTAGAGCAACTGATTCGTAATCAGTAGGTCGTGGGTTCGACTCCCATCATTGGCTCCATATAAATCAATGTGTTATGGCGTTTTAACCTAGTTAGTAATTATTTTGAGTTACCAATAAGTTACCATCAGGATTGATTTCGTCTTAAAAAAGAGTTTTCAAAGTTACCGGCAATGGTTGCGGTAAGAATCCAAAACAACCTTATTCGTAGCTATCCACCACGTAAGCCAGAATGACCCTATTTTCAATTGTCAGCCACCGCCCCGTGATCAAATAACAATTGTTGCGACGACTCCTTAACTCTCCCTTGGTTTTAAAGACTGGCATCCTCATTGCAATTACCAAACCCGAATAACATCCGCGATTCACGGGCGTAGTCTTGCTGTTGGGTCTGAAATGCTCTCTTTATCCATACGAAAATTTGCAAACCACTCTGAGCCGACAACACCGGAATACAGGCGCAACTGAGCAAGGACGAATGGCTCACCACGTTCAATTGCGATACAGTAAGCCTCAAGCTCCTTTTTGATTTCTGGCTCTTTGAGGTCTCGCGCATAACCGCCACGGCGAATGTGTGCAATGAATGTCTGCCAGGCAGAAGCAGGACGATTAAATCTTTTATGTAGCTTGTCTCGGTGGCAGTGCCTACAAAGAGAATAGGTTGCAGGTGGACTCCAGTTGTATGGGACAGAATAATCTTCGGAGTGATACTCGACGGGAATATTTGGATCACCGCAGAGCATACACGGGCCAGACGCAGGTGGGTGTTCGCCCATTTTCTTACTGCGTTCCTGGGGGTTGTATCCGTTGTACCAACCTTTACCTGCTACCATAGTAGAGTGAACCCCATAATTCTTGTAAATAACCCCGCAGCAGCATTTTTGAGCTTGTGTGTACTTTAACTTCAGTCGCAAAATAAAAAGTGCCTCTAGGTGTATCGTTTAAACGCCATCAAAATAGACCCTGCTTATATGGCTAGCCCCCGCTCTCTATAGCTTTCAGCCTTTCAGTGCCTCTTTTCTATTTGTCCGTTTTTTCAACATAGCTGAACTAAATGTCCCATTAAAAATAGCAATTTAAAGGTGTTTATTGTTATTTTATGAGCAAATGTGATGAGTTTAGGCTCAAGAATTCTTCATATTCCTTTTCATGGCCACCATTGATGTTCGACATACCCGGTTGAGTAAGAATTCCTTTTGGTGGCACACAACTGCTTATTACTTTCTTGGGATGTTCGTGCCAAGAAACATTAAATGCAGCAAGGTTTTGAAAGAAATACATTTCTGAATACTCGGGAATATTGTCATGGACCCACCATGCCAATGCCGCCCAGTTATTTGTTCGCTCATGATAGGGAATAAATGAGTTTACAACTATGCAAGCTGTTGCCCCCATGCAGCCCTTTGAATCTTTTCTATCCCAGATATGCCCAGCATAATTTGATTTGTTACTGGCGCAGTTATATTGATTCTTGTTCTCCGCGCCTTTAGCATTTACGGCACAAGACCTGTAAGCAGAACGAATACTGATGCGGCCTAGTTTTGCTTGTATCGGTTCAAGTACATTTTCACAAAGTGCCGCCCCGGCTTGTATTGCCAATTCTGGGTTGTCTGGAATATTTGGAATACCCTCAATTTGTGATATTTCAGAATAGAGAAAGTCCCGCATGAAGAAGGACGTGGAAAGCCTAATACGGCCAAAATCCTCTAAGGCTTTAACTGATGATAGAGTTCTCACTTTGTTCCTCTTGAAACGTTACGTCTTCATTGCAATTGATTGCACTCAAATACCTGGGTAATCCAATATCAATTATCTATTGTTTCTGCTGGGACTCGATATAGGCTAAGTACTTTACTTTGAACTCAGGGTCTTTGATGGTTTCTGGGTCTGTGCCCATAAGATGATACAGCTCACACATCTCCTCATCAGGAACTTCATCTTCATGAGGTTCGTACTCAAAAAGGCTTGGGTCTTCCGATGGCTTTAACTTTTTTGTCATTAGTGTTCTCCATTTGTGGTTTGAGAGTGATTACCTCTGGTCCTGAGTGCCCACATAGGCCGTTTTAAGCTCAAGGAACCTTGATAAGTCAATACGGGCATTGGTCACTCCCTCAGAGTATTTTCGCTCAATGAGGCCCTTCTTTGGGTGTTGGACATAGATTCGGGGGTCGGGTACTTCTTCTCCCTCAATCATAACCGTGACTATCTTCATCGGCCCCGCGTACTCCTCAAGAGGAAGGCCAGACAAATACCCGTTAGGTGTTTCTACCCAAGGGTACACTTCGGCAATATCTCCTTCTTTAAGCATGACATTACCCGCCCTCCAGTCATAAGGAAGCGGGGGTTGAAGCTTACCCGATGCTACCCGGTTTAAGTATCTCAGCCATTTATTAGGAATCTTGAATCGTGCATGTACCAGGAAATGACATCTAAAACAGAGAGGGACACAACTGGCTATATAATCCGTTGGTAGTGGGCCATATTCTTCTGAGTGTTGCTGAATCGCGTGCGTTGTCTTTATCACGAGTGATACCGCACCCATGACACTGGTTTGGTTTGTCTGGTAAGTCTCCTGACTTTATAGCCCCAAAGAATATCGTGTCACGCGATTTCCGAACTAATCCTGACCAGCCATTGTAACTTGTGTACGCCATTCTATACCTCCAAATGGTTATTGCGGGACTAACATCCCAACTGGTTAGTATTCTTCTGGCAACAGGATAGTTGTCGCAGATCGGTCGCATTCGGTGATTACCCAGAATTTGATGCGGTCAAACTGGTAAGCTGAAAAAATCCGGTCACCCAACGATAAGGCTTGATCGTTACTTTGCTTGTCTTCGTTACCCAGATCACCCCAGTCTCCACGCTGGTGCCGTCTGAGTAAATCCATAGGGGAAATGGAAGCTTGTTCCATAGCTTCTAGTGCGCCCGGCGTGGCTACCGTTTGGCCCAGCTTAAAAAGCGGCTTTGCTTGATTTGTTTGTAGAGTTGTCATAGTCTGATACACCTTCTTGTGCAAATTTAGGAAGTGTGAGTCAGGGCGGTTACCCTGGCCCACGGAACATACATCATTGAGCTGGTTTTTTATCTGTTGATTGATCAGACTACAGATCAACTAAACCGGAAAGTTGTCCTCGCTTTCATCCGTTTAGACACCCTGAGCCTAGCGAGAATCAGGTGTTATATTCGTTAAGAATATAACTGTATTATAGGTTAAAAAACTAATAAATACAATGACTTATGAAATTATTCTATGCGCAGTGAAGCTCATTTGCGGGTGCTTAAACCGTCAAACGCCATCAGCTGAACAGAGTGATGTTAGGTTAGTGGAGTCAGTGCAATTGATTGCAAAAGTTGGTTAGTCAGTCGGCCATACCGTTTTGACTAACGTTAATAAGTCATCCTTAAACACTCACGGTGGTGTTAATATTCAACAAGCTTTTGACTCGCCTTGAACCCACCAACATATAGAGGCACTTCATGACTATCTTATTGTTACTTGCCGTGTGCTTCCTCGCCTATTCCAACGGCGCAAACGACAACTTCAAGGGCGTTGCCTCACTGTTCGGCAGCAAGACGACTGGTTATCGTACTGCTATTGGCTGGGCTACGGTCTGCACGTTTGCTGGCTCAGTGGCGGCCATCTTTCTTGCACAATCACTGCTCATGAAGTTTTCAGGCAAAGGTTTGGTGCCCAACTCCTTGGTTGGCTCTGAGTATTTCCTTTTGGCGGTGGCGGTCGGTGCCGGAATAACAGTCATTCTGGCTACGCTCACCGGGTTCCCGATTTCCACTACCCACGCATTGACGGGCGCGATGGTGGGGAGCGGTTGGGTGGCAGTGGGATCACAAGTTAATCTGGGTGTACTGGGCAAGGCGTTCTTCATGCCGCTTTTGCTGAGTCCTTTACTAGCAGTAGCATTGGGGGCATTGCTCTACCTGATGTTTCGCTGGTCGCGCTTGCGATTGGGCATCACGAAGGAATAGCTGTCTTTGATATTGATGAGGGGGTGACAGGCAACTCACGGCCATTTAGCGACAGTCACGACCGTCCGCTTTACGGCAAGTAATTTTGCGACATTGAGTTCATCTGTGTGCCAGAAGCAGCCATTAGAGGATTGTAAAAGGTTTAGATAGAGAAATAGCTAAAATTCAGTTGAATAATCTCTTTATTAAGCGTAGAAAGCTATGCCAATAATAATAAAAAAACATGAATCCATTTAACTTTACGAAAGTGATAGGTAATCCTAACTTGAAAAAGATATGAGGATCATGACACTGATTATGGGTAGTTAATCATGGTTGTTAAAGACATTTTCAATAAAAATATTAAACAATTAGCTAGCTTGTCATTAAAACAATTAGTTAATTTGCCATTAAAAATCAGACTTCTTTATTTTGCTAATAAATTAACCGAGCTATCGGCGATCACGCATAGCAATGAACTAGTAATCCGTTCCACTATTGATCGAAGACTTGAACGACGAGACTTAAGGCAAGATAGGCGGAAAATTGATATGCCATACTTAGGGCAAGATAGGCGACAATATCAAGGAGAAGACAGACGGCAAATCAACCCATACTCTAAGTGGCAAGACAGGCGATTACAAGATAGGCGATTAAATGTTTAGCTTGAAGACCATTTGTCATCCGACACTTACCAGCCGATCAAACAATTGAGGTCAAAGATGGTTTTGGGTCGTTTGCAGCATGTCACGACTTTCCGGTTTAGGGAAGCGTAAAATCATAGCCGACCGACAAGTTATGGGTCGTTTACAGACCTTCACCGCATGCTGCTGACCTTACTATGCACGCTTTAAAATATTGGATACCGTTGATGGATACCACCTGCCACCCCGCCTTGTATTAACGCCCATACTATTCAGGCGGTCGGCAATGGCGGGTAAGGTCTCGCCCTTGTTTCTAAAGTCAACGATCATGGATAAAACCTTGTCAGCAAACTCAGTTGCCTTTTCTCTGTTAGTGGCTTGTCCTTTAAGCTGGGCAGTTTCTAAGTTTGTGCGGTTGCCCAACTGTGCGCCTTGATCCTTTTTAACTTTCAATGCTGCTTTAGTGCGTGTACTGATTAACTCGCGCTCTTTTTCAGACAGGGCGGCATACAAGTGCAGCAGGAATGAATCGGCCTCCTTGCCCAGCTGAGACACGATGAATGGAACCTTTGATTCCATCAGGCTGGATATAAATGCAACGTTCCGACCCAGCCGATCCAGCTTAGCAACAATTAGATAAGCCCCTTCTTTTTTGGCGTGGGCTAAAGCCTTGGCAAGCTGGGGGCGTTTATTCAGTGCATCAAAACCTTTGCCGGTTTCTGTTTCTTGATAGTGCCCCAACACTTCGATATTTTCGGCAGTGCAAAACTCTGTTACTGCATCTAATTGAGCTTGTAGACCTAAGCCGCTCTTGCCCTGTTCGGCTGTTGATACCCGCGTGTAAATGATTGCTTTCATTAGCTTTGTTCCCAAATATAAATACTATAGGAAGGTTAAGTCCCTGTAAATATAATTTACAAATATTAAACGAATATCTTTTACAGATTGTAATTAATCTACTTCAGTCATAAGTATTACGAACACCCCCCCACCATCTTGTATGTCATTATATATCCCCAACCCTCCTTACTTTCCTCATATGATACTCCCGTTTCAAACTCATATTCGCCATACAGATATGCCCTATCAGTGCCTTCTGGCATGCTTAGATACTTAATATCCGCCTTACTCATCCCGTAACTTTTAAATTCAACTTCACCGTCTTCTGTAGCTATAAATAATTCATAGCCAGTGTAACCACCCATGGAATTTTTTGCATTTACCTTTCCACATAACACTTTCTTATTTGCACTAAGTTGTACTTCAGCAAATTTGGCTGATTCTGGGTCTTTTAATCTGGATTTTACGTTATCCAGAAAATGTGTGATTACTGCCTGTTGTGCTTCCAGTTGTCTGGTTTCTTCTGCAATTTGTCCAATTATGCCATATCCGATATACCCGACAGCAACCAGAATTAACCCACAGGCTACCACGTATATAGCTGGTTTTATTTGAAGTTTGGCTTGACGAGCATTTTCGATGGTGCTGTTAGATTTTTTTTCGCTTTGAGAGACAGGTGGTTTGTATTTAGCATAAATAATGCCACAAGCTGGGCATTCATAATCTGGTATCAAAGGGTCATCCGTATTAGTTCTTTGGTGTCCACATTTTGGGCATATCATGTTTGTTTCCTTATTTAATAATCGGGACAATCAAATCCAGGGTTGAGGATACTTCTTCTGGGTTGTCTTTTTACCAATACTTCCCCAAAATGATCTGTAAAGTGAGTTTCACCATAATACTAAGCCCACTCTGCACACAAACTCTCTGCTTGCTCCAGCACCAGTTGAACAGCCTCTTCCTGTTTGGCGGGCGGGTATTTGTATTTGCGCAATATCCGCTTCACCATCAATCTCAGGCTGGCCCGGACACTTTCCCGCACCGACCAGTCCACACTGGTGCTTTTGCGTAAGTTCTCCGCCAGCTCATGGGCGATTTTCTTAAGGGTTTCATCCCCCAGTTCACGTACAGACTCTTCATTGTTTGCCAGTGCATCATAGAAAGCCAGTTCGTCACTGTTAAGGCCAAGATCGACTCCTCGGTTCACTGCCTCCTTAAACTTCTTCGCCATCTGGATCAACTCTTCCATCACCTGTGCGGTTTCGATGGAGCGGTTTTGATAACGCTTGATAACATTGGCAAGCAGTTCGGAGAACTTATTCTGCTGGACAACATTACTGGCGAAGCGGCTTTTAATTTCGCCTTCCAGCAAACGCTCCAACAATTCCACGGCGAGATTACGTTCTGGCAGGTTACGTATGTCGTTCAGGAAGTCTTCATCCAGGATGCCAATGTTCGGCTTATCCAGACCCGCCGCGTTAAAAATATCCACAACTTCTTCAGATACCACAGCCGAACCGATAATCTGACGTATGGCGAGCTCACGTTCTTCATTGGTTTTCTTTTTGCTGCTGATTTCTTTTTTGGTCAGCAACACTTTGACCGCCTGGAAGAAGGCGACTTCTTCACGCACGGCTTTGGCTTCATCCAGTGTACAACACAGGGTAAAGGCTTTGGACATTTCCAGGGCAGTGTCGCAGAAACGTTTCTTGCCCTCCTTGATGCCGAGTACATGGTTGGCGGTTTTCGCCAGGATGTTGTGTCCTCCGGTCAGGAATCCGCTGTAATCGAATTTGTGCAGCATGGCACGTAGAATATCTAATTTTTCTGCCAACACGGCATAGGCTTCATGGACATCGACTGTCAGGCTTCCGCGTCCTTTGCTGGCGGTATATTCCTTCAAGGCTTGTTTCAGGTCACTGGCGATGCCGATGTAATCGACCACCAACCCGCCTTGTTTGTCGCGGAATACCCGGTTCACCCTGGCAATGGCTTGCATCAGGTTGTGACCTTTCATAGGCTTGTCCACATACATCGTATGCACACAAGGCGCATCAAAGCCAGTGAGCCACATATCTCGCACAATCACCAGGCGCATGGGGTCTTCTGGATCTTTAAACGCTTTTCCAGTCTTTTTTTGACTTGCTTGGAATAGATATGCGGTCGCAGCAGTGGCTTGTCACTGGCAGAACCGGTCATCACCACCTTGATCACACCTTTTTCGGGGTCATCATCGTGCCAGTCTGGTCGCAGGGCGATGATCGCGTTATACAGATGCACAGAGATTTCGCGGCTCATTGCCACGATCATGGCTTTACCGGATTGTGCTTTGTTGCGTTCTTCAAAGTGGGCAACCAGATCGGCCGCCACCTGCTGGATACGGGGTTCTGCGCCGACAATGCTTTCCAGTGCAGCCCATTTACTCTTAAGCCGGGCTTGCTGATCATCTTCTTCATCTTCCGCCAGTTCATCCACTTCGGCATCAATGTCGGGCAATGACTCTTCCTTCAACCCCAGTTTAGCCAGGCGTGATTCAAAATAAATGGCGACAGTGGCCCCGTCATCCCGTGCCTGTTGCATATCGTAGATATGGATGTAATCACCAAACACGGCGCGGGTATCGCGGTCTTCGGAGGATACGGGTGTACCGGTGAAAGCGACAAAGGTAGCATTGGGAAGTGCATCACGCAAATGCTGGGCATAGCCCACTTGGTAACCTTTGGCATCGCCCTTTGAACTTAGCCTCAAAACCATACTGGGTGCGATGTGCTTCATCAGCAATCACCACAATATTGTGACGATCCGATAGCATAGGAAAGCTGTCTTCATCCTCACCCGGCATGAACTTCTGGATGGTGGCAAACACGATACCGCCAGAAGGGCGATTGGCTAACTTGGCCCGTAAATCCTGACGAGTTTCGCCCTGTACTGGTTGCTCACGCAATAAATCCTGCGCCAGGGAGAACACCCCAAACAATTGCCCATCCAGATCATTGCGGTCGGTAATCACCACGATGGTCGGGTTTTCCATGGCTACTTCACGCATCACACGAGCGGCAAAGCAGGTCATGGTGATGCTTTTGCCTGAGCCTTGCGTATGCCAGACCACACCGCCTTTTTGACTGCCACCGGGCCGGGATGCCGCTATGACTTGGGTGATGGCTAAACGCACCGCATGGAACTGGTGATAACCAGCAATCTTTTTGACCAGTGTGCCATCATCTTCAAACAGCACAAAGAAGCGCAAAAAATCCAGCAGATAAGTCCGGAGCCAAGACACCACGCACCAGTGTTTCCAGTTCATTGAATTGACCAAGCGGGTCAAGTGTCAGTCCGTCAATGGTACGCCACGCCATAAACCGCTCAGCTTCAGCAGAAAGTGAACCCATAAGGGCTTCAGTGCCGTCAGAGACTACCAGTATTTCGTTGTACTGAAATACATCAGGTATTTGTTCTTTGTAGGTTTGTATCTGCTCGTAGGCCTTCCAAATATCGGCAGTGAGGTCGGCGGGGTTCTTTAGCTCCAGCAGCACCAGCGGCAAGCCATTGATGAACAGGATGATGTCAGGGCGGCGGGTATATTTTGGGCCTTTGATAGAAAACTGATTAATCGCCAGCCATTCATTGGCAGCGGCATCCTCAAAGTCGATCAGCCGGACAAAATCGCCTCGGGTCTCGCCATCCTTTTGATACTGTACCGGCACTCCATTGACCAGCAAGCGGTGAAAGTGGCGATTGGCTGCCAGCAGCACCGGCGTATCCAGATTCAAGACTTGTTGCAAGGCATCTTCGCGGGCGACCAAAGGCACCAGAGGATTAAGTCGGTTAATCGCATTACGCAAGCGTTCGACCAAAACCACCTGAACGTAATTGCTGCGCTCGGGTGCTGTTGCCATCAAGAGCAATGTCAGGTCCATAGACAGCCGTGTAGCCAACATCGGCCAGCCAGCTAGGGTTTCTTGTTCCAGTTGGTCTTCAGTCATTCGATTACTTTCCAATGGCCGCCGTTGGCTGGCCCGATACGTAACAGGCGGTTTTCAGCTTGCTGTTTTTTGAGATTATCCGCTGCAATATGAGTGGGGTGATGGTGTAATGAGACTGAGAGTTCATGCGTTAGTCTTTCGAGTTGGCAACGATGTTTAATTCTCCAAGTGTGGTCGCACTGTAAGCATTGCCGTTCTGCACCACCTATTTCTAAACAACAACCACCTATCATATCTCGCCTCGTTCTGCTGCCGCCCATAATTCATCAGTAGGCATTCCATAGACGATATTAACTCCAGATTTTTCACCACAAGCCGGGCAAATGTATTTACGCGGTGCTTTCATGCCACTTTCCCGATCATTGCTTCTAACTCAGGTAAGCGAAGCTGGCCGGAGATCAGGCTGGGGAGTAAGGTGTCACGGAGGGTGGCTAGGGTTTGGGCTTGTTTTAGATTCACTGCAAATCTTTCTCTCAAAGTAAGCACAATATCATCAAATGCACATAAGATTTCTTTTGGCGGAACGATTAGCTTCAAAGTAGCTAGTTTATTGCGACTTAGTTCTGTTTGACCAGTTGAGCCTTCTCCATACCTTCTATCTCTGCCTGTTTCCGCATCATCGTAAGGCCAAAGTAGTTCCAAGTTAGGTTGTCATTCGCACGCATCACTGTAACGTGTGATTCAACTATCATCGTCTCGTCAGAAGATAGCACCTGAGCAACACGACCTAAGGTCCCGACTCCAGTTGAATTTACTAAAATATCGCCAATCAAAAGTTCACGTCCATCAATTTTCCTTTGTACTGGATCGTGTCGACGTGCTTTGCCGAGATCAAGAATAAATTCACGAATACATTTTTGATTAATGACCAGTACGCCGCCTACATCTACATATTGAGGTGAAATTCCACGATTCAGATAAGACGTATTGTCACCCAGACTCCCAACCCGCCACCCCCTCGGCACCAACCCCAGTTCCGATTCCTCGAAGCTGTCGGGGAAGAGCGCGGCGGTGTCGGCGTCCATGCCTTCCGGCTCGCGGCCTTCCTGTTTGGCCCGGACGGGGTCGAAGTCCACAAACCAGGATTTGAACAGGGCTTGGGCGATGGCTTCGAGGGTGGTGTTGGTTTCGCGGAGGAGGGCGATGCGGTCGTCGAGTGCATCGAGAATTCATGCTAATTCTTCTTGATCTTCAATGAGATCGGAATGGGAATTTGAGAATTACCAAATCTCGTTTGTGGAATCCGAGCATCGGTACTGCCGTGAATACCTTCTTTCTAATTTGATCTTGCAAATATCTGTGAGCAAATAGCATAAAGCACGTATCATGAATTGTCCATGGTGTTGTCATACCATCAATACTCGTGCGCAATGACGTAATTCTGCATCGCAGATCTGGAACATATGGCTACTTCGACCAACTGGTCCTTCGCTGGTAATAACAATATCTCCAGCTTTCGGAACAACTCGTCTTTATTCATCTGCTCAGAAATCTATTTCGCGTAGATATCAAAGACAGGAATTTCAGATCAACCGCTATTTAATTATTTGTGCCAAGAAAAACGGAACACCACTATCTGTCTATCTTTAGGAGTTGCGCCTGTGGACCATCAATAGCTTCTATAGCAAAGTGTCAACTGATTTCTACAGACTGCCACTCAGAACTCATACCCCAGCCCTCCCAGCTTCTGCCGGATCAGCCCATCCAGTTCCGCACCCTTGGCCATCTGCTCACCCAGCGTCTCGGTCAGCTTCTGCATCTTCTCGGCAAAGGCTTCGTCGTCATCTTCAACGGCTTCTGCGCCGACATAGCGACCCGGTGTCAGGACATGACCATGTTCGGCGATTTCGGCCAGCGTGACACTGCGGCAGAAGCCGGCACATCGGCATATCTTCGCCTGATGTCACCATCGCCACGCCAGGCGGCAACGGTGTCGGCAATTTTCTGAATATCTGCATCGGTAAACTCGATTGCACCCGGCTGATCATGGTGCCGAGCTTGCGGGCATCGATGAACAGCACTTCACCCTGGCGCTTGCGTCTTTTCTTTGACCAGAAACCACAGGCAGGCGGGGATTTGGGTATTGAAGAACAGTTGGCCGGGCATGGCCACCATGACTTCCACCTTGTCGGCCTCGACCATGGCCCGGCGGATGTCGCCCTCGGAGTTCTGGCTGGAGGACATGGAGCCATTGGCCAGCACGATACCGGCCCGGCCAGTGGGTTTAAGGTGATACAGCATGTGTTGCAGCCAGGCATAGTTGGCGTTGCCTTGCGGCGGCGTGCCATAAACCCAGCGCGGGTCGCCTTCCAGGCTGCCGTGCCACCAGTCGGAGATATTAAACGGCGGGTTGGCCAGTACAAAATCGGCGCGTAGGTCGGGGTGCTGGTTGCGGACAAAGGTGTCGGCAGGTTCTTTGCCCAGATTGAAGTCGATACCGCGAATGGCAAGGTTCATCGCCGCCAGCCGCCAGGTGGTGGGGTTGGATTCCTGTCCATAGATAGAGACATCGCCGATTTTGCCGCCGTGGGCTTCGATGAATTTTTCCGATTGCACAAACATACCGCCGGAACCGCAGCAAGGGTCATAAACTTGACCATGATGCGGGGCGAGTATGGCGACCAGAGTTTTAACGATGCTGGCGGGGGTATAGAACTGGCCGCCGCGTTTACCTTCGGCACTGGCAAACTGCCCAAGAAAGTATTCATAAACTTGGCCGAGCAGATCACGGGCATGATTTTTGGCCCTGTCTTCTGCTTTGCCAGATTCCCAAAACCGATTTTGGAGACCAGATCGACCAGTTCACCCAGCTTGCCATCAGGGAGTTGCACACGGGCATAGCGTTTATCGAGGATGCCTTTGAGCTTGGGGTTTTCGGTTTCAATCAGCGACAGTGCGTCATCAATGCGTTTACCGATGTCAGCTTGTTTGGCTTGAGCCCGCAAGCTTTCCCATCGGGCGGCTTCCGGCACCCAGAATACGTTGACTTCCTTGTAGTAGTCGCGGTCTTCCAGCTCTGCTTTAATAAGGTCTGGATCGGCGTCGCCCAGATAATAGTCGTCCTGGCTATCGGCAAACTTGCGCGTGAGTTCGGCACGGCGGGTCTGGAAGGTGTCGGAGATGTATTTGACGAAGATAAGGCCAAGCACGATGTGCTTGTATTCGGCGGCGTCCATGTTGGCGCGGAGTTTGTCGGCAGTGGCCCAGAGTGTTTTCTTGATGTCTTCGATCATGCGTATTTGCTTATCAAATTTGAAATGGGTTTTAATACTGCATCTTTATATCATCTTATTGGCTTTTATGCGGGGAAACTGTTTGAGATAGATAATTATTCCTCTCTTACCTCATGGCCATTGGAACTCCAGTGGCAAATAAAAACACTGCTGACTGAGGATTTCCGCGAAGTCCTGTGGGGCTGGAGTGCTAATTGTTCTCGGCCAATAGTTGGGGTTTGCCCCCTGATAAATTTCACTACATTACCCCCCCCGATAGATCAGTGAACGCACTTATCCTCTTCAGTGCAATTGATTGCACTGGAATCCCCAAAAATGTCACTTTTGTGGGGTTGGCCTTGTCTTTGGCGTACTGCTTCAGACGAAGAAACAGCTCTTGGTTTCCGTATTAACATCCGGTGGAGCAGAACCAGTCTTGCTTCCATTTGCTCATTATCCAATCTGTGATTTGCATTAGAAGCCCTTTCTGGAGTGGGTTCTATGAAGGATTCCAGCTCTTCGTCAGTTTTGCTGTGATACTTCTCAAGAGCGCTTTGATTACTAGAGGGTCTTTAATGTCCTCTATCTTAGTTTGTTTATGGATGGCTTTCTTTATAGCCTTCTTAGGTACTATAGGCAATGGGTGGAGTTGTTTCTTTTTTCTTTGGTGGTTTCTTTGTAGTGGTATCGGGTTTCTTCTTGATTATAATTGCCATAATATTGTTCCACTACTTAGGTTGTTGTTCTACTGTTTTACTGCTTAGGTATGTTTTACATGGGCCCCCGCGAATTTACTGGGCTTAGTCGCTGTTTTGGGTGGGTTAGTTACCCTGTGTTCTACTGTTGGGTTTTTTTGGTTCTACTACTTAGCATTTGCTTCCGATTTATCCAGCCGGGATTGGTGAACTCGATCATACACTTCCACCCAATAATTTGTTTTAAAGGTAGCATGAAGGTCTTCATTAGGGGTAGCTCTAACCTCCCCGCAACTCTGGTCTTTATTGGCCCCGCATGTTGGACAGACTATAGCCAAGTAGTTTGGAGTTGTATCAAGAACTGTAACCCAATTATGCTTCAGAAGGCTCCCGCCATTCAGTGCAATTGATTGCACTGAAGAATTTTTTGATTTCAGTGGCTAGTACGTCCTTAACCAACTGAGCCATTCCGTACTTGTAAATCTTTCTTTCCAATTGGGTGGCGGTGTCTCTCACAAAATCACAACCAGCGTTGCAGGGCATTTCACCATCATCACCATACAAGCCGATTGTGCTTTTATTATATTAGTGCTGCACGAATAACAGCCTACTTGGCATGGTTACCCGCTCAGATTTACCATAGACTATCGTGAGGACTTAGAGGTTGAAGAGGGAGATATTATCAAGTATATAGATGTCTCTAAGCCAAATGAAATAATCATTTGCTAATCACAGTCACCACCAGCTCAAATTTTATTGGAAACTGTCGTTGAGGGCTAAGTGACACTACATCTTCCTGATATCGAGCCTTGCGATTTACTGAAACCAAACGATCTAAAGCCAACTAACAACTAAAAGGTGAATATTTGAACAACACCAGCCCAGCCTTTGAACGCTATATCGGCATTGACTATTCCGGCGCAGAGACTCCGACTTCTAGCCTCAAAGGCTTGCGGGTCTATTCAGCTGATCGGACTTCAGCTCCTGTAGAAGTGTTGCCGCCACCCAGTCCCCGCAAATACTGGACGCGGCGAGGCATTGCCGAATGGCTGGTCGAACAACTGACTAAGGATAGCCCGACGTTGGTCGGCATTGATCACAGTTTTTCGTTTCCGCTACGTTACTTCGAAGTGCATCATCTATTGCCGGATTGGCCCAGCTTCCTCGATGATTTTCAACTGCATTGGCCAACCGATGAGGATCATATGTATGTTGATTTTGTCCGCGACGGTTCGTATGGTAAAGGCGGAGAACGGATGGGCAATCCTCGCTGGCGGCGTATTGCAGAAGAGAGAGCCAAGGCGAAATCGGTGTTTCATTTTGATGTAACAGGCCAAGTAGCCAAATCAACTCACGCCGGATTACCATGGTTGCGTTATCTGCGCCAACACTTGGCTGAACGTGTGTATTTTTGGCCTTTCGATGGCTGGGACATTCCGAAGGGTTGCTCGGCTATCGTGGAAGCCTACCCGTCTCTCTACAAACACGGCTTTGCACCAGAAGGCCGAACACCTGACCAGCATGATGCCTATTCCATAGCCGCATGGATGCAACAGGTTGATCTCGATGGACAACTCCCCAAGTTTTTAAGCCCAAATTTAACCCCACCGGAACGAGGAGTGGCAGAAGTTGAGGGTTGGATTCTTGGTGTTAAGTGAAGCAAGATAGTATCCGTCTCCTCGTAATTGCAATTGATTGCAATAAATTTCTGCCATTCGCGACTTGACGCTTTGTGCCGATGAATATGTTCAGTGATGCGCCAAAGGAAGTCATTGACCACCACTATCCAAAAAAAATTTAGAGGTTTATAGTAACTATCCATCCAAACAGATTGAAGGAAGCATAAGGTGAAAAATATATTCACTCCCGAAAACGCAGCAATGTTATTGATAGATCATCAAATAGGAACGATGGGTTGGGTGCGGTCAGCCAAGCTTAGTGACATAGAAATGAATACTATCGTACTCGCTAAGGCAGCAAAAGCGACTAATATCCCTTTAGTATTAACAGCGAGCATGGAAGATCAGGCACAAGGCCCTCTATTCGACAAGCTCCAAAAAACTGTTCCCGAAGCTTATGCACAAAGAGTACTCAGAGCAGGTCAAGTTGACTGTATGATGGACGACCAGTTTGTAAAAGCAGTACAGGCAACAGGACGAAAAAAGCTAATTATGGCAGGTATCACCACTGATGTTTGTATCGTGTACCCAGCTATCACCGCTGTTGAAGAAGGTTATCAAGTACAGGTCGTCGTAGACGCTTGCGGCTCTCCCACGGCATTGTCTGATCAAATAGCATTACGACGCATGGAAAATGCAGGTGTAACGTTAACCACTACTAATCAACTAATAGCAGAACTTGCTCAAAATTGGGGGAGTACGCATGGTTCTAAACTGATCGGCATCTTATTTGAAGATGTTCTTTCAAAATTATAATCTGGAGTAAATAATCCAAATGACTCACCATCACGCGTTATTTTTGCCAGCAAATAGCCGAATATTTAAAGACTTTGGATTTATGCAAGCCTTCCTGTCTTTCAAGCCTGATTTATCAGAAGAAAGACATTCATTTGGCCCATTAATTACCATCGATGATGCCATTTTAAAACCAGGTGCAAAAGGTTTCGGTCTGCATTCCCACCAAGATGTAGAAGTGGTCACATTCGTAGTGCAGGGCGAAGTAAAACACATTGATCCCGATAATGCCATGCATACCGGAACCCTAAATGCAAAGGGGATTCAGATCATCTCCGCAGGGACGGGGATCATTCACAATGAAGAGAATAACTCTGCTGAGGATGAGTTGCACGCCTTACAAATCTGGTTTAAACCCAGAGAAAATGGAATCACACCAAGCTATGCCAAAAAATCCCTGAATGCATCTGACTATACCAATCAGCTCACTTGCATCCTGTCCCCAAATGGTGAAAATGACAGTCTAGTGGTTCAACAAGAAGTATTTATTTATTACTGCCTATCCAATACCAATAAAACATTGAGTTATCAACTCCATAGACAAAATCGCAGAGTGTTTATTTATGTCATTGAAGGAGATGTTCTTATCAATGATAAAACCCTAACCAAGGGTGACGGTTACGGGATAGTAGAATGTGAAAACGTTGATCTGAATATTCTACCTGACACAGAATTACTGCTATTTGATATGGGCGGTTAATGACCGGTATCAGGAAGCTTAAATCCATATCCGAATGACTCTTGTGGGTAGGCTGCTGAATGTCGGCCAGTCTCAGACAAATAATCACCAGTGGCTGCTATTATATTAGAGTTTACTTGAGCACTGACTCAGCCGGTTTGAGGTGCGAAAGCGCAAGCTCCTCCCTCCCATCCGACGTCATTCACCAGACATTTTTGCAAACTTTAGGGAAGGCGGTGACGGTACAAATACCGTTCATTCACGCAAGAAAAAACGCACACGCGCCAGCCCCCCCAAAAAAATCCGCCACGCCGCAACAAATCGCCTCCAGCGTTGCGGATAGTTTCCCGTGGCGCCACGCTACGTTTTATCCGCAACGCCCGAGGCCTCGCCGTTCGTGGTCTCCGGGGAAATGTTGCGGCGTGGCGGCAAATTTGGGGGGGCTGGCGCGCGCATTTTGAGGGGGGCTGAACTCGCAAAAATGGCCCCCGATGGCAGCTACAATGTGCAGCGGATTCAGATAAAAATTGCGGCGTTACAAATTGCTACGATAAACCCATTATAAATTTTCAGATTAAAGATTATGCACTCAAATCGGTTGAGTCTCTGTTCAAAGCAGCCTCTATAGTGGACCCCGAAATCCGGACAATAATTTAAGATATGCCCTGTCGTAAAAAAGAGGCAGAACATGAGCGAAAGCAAACGGAAGATTTTTACAGGTGCGCAAAAAGCTAAGGTAGCATTGGAAGCGATTAAGGGTGCTAAAACTGTTAATGAGATCGGACAGGAGTTCGGAGTCCATCCGACCCAGGTGACTCAATGGAAGAAGGAATTGCTTGCCAATGCAGGCAGTTTATTTGAAAGCAAGCGTGGTCCTAAACCGGTCAATGCGCAGAGTGACCCGGATCGGTTGTATGCCAAGATCGGGCAACTCAACATGGAATTGGATTGGCTTAAAAAAAAGTCTGGACTCAGCCTGTAGTTGAGCGACAGGCGTGGATAGAGCCAAATGAATTAGTGGCCTTATCCACGCAATGCAAACTTCTCGCGGTGACGCGCTCGGTGGTGTATGACCAGAAAAAGCGTCCCACAAAAAGCATTCGACGAGTTTGAGTGCATTCTGTTGAACGAACTCGATGAAGAGTACACGCGGCATCCGTTTTATGGCTCGCGTCGCATGACGAAATACTTATGTGGCTGTGGCTACGCAGTCAATCGCAAGCGGGTGCAACGCCTGATGCAAAAGTTGGGACTGGCCGGTATGGCGCCCGGCCCCAACACCAGCAAACCACATCCGCAGCACAAGATTTATCCTTACCTGTTAAGGGGCCTGGATATCATCCGACCCAATCAGGTATGGAGTACCGACATCACCTATATTCGGTTGCTGCACGGCTTTGTGTACCTGGTTGCGATCATCGACTGGTACAGCCGCAAGGTACTGGCATGGCGGTTGTCGAACACGATGGATGCAGGATTCTGTGTGGATTGTCTTGAAGAAGCCATCAAGAACTACGGCGTACCGGAAATCTTCAATACCGACCAAGGCTCGCAGTTTACCAGCGATAGTTTCACGGGCGTATTGATCAAGAACGGTATCACGATCAGCATGGATGGACGCGGCCGCGCATTGGACAATATTTTTGTCGAGCGCCTGTGGCGCACAGTGAAATATGAAGATGTGTATTTGAAGGGATACGAAAACATGCCGGATTTACTGCTGGGGTTGACGCAGTACTTCCTGTTTTACAACGAGGAAAGGCTGCATCAAGCGTTGGGCTATACCACACCGGACGTGGTGTATCAGACTGCAACGGGTGGCGGCGCAATGATTGTTGATAAATTTAATAAGCCGACAGAAACAGTAGTCATTGAACTAGCAAAGGACAGCAAAAGTTTATGTTAAAAAGAGCGGCATTGATTGAAAGTACTACAGGCGGACTCCATGTGGACAAAGCGTGAATTTCCTTCGGAACGTGTGGATAAGCTGATGGAAAACTGCTTAGGCAGTTTACCACGAGCTTACCCACACTAATTCACCCTTTGACCACATTCCGCCGCAGCAAGCAAAATGGCGGATCAAAATGCCTGCGGCGCAATAATAACAATTTATTAAATTGAAAACTCCGTATGGAAGAATTGGGGCAGCGCTATTCAGCTGTAATGTGTACAGGACTCTATCTTAAACTCAATGAATATTTGTCTGGACAGAGGGGTCCACTTTACTCTGATGATTATTAATCTGAGATTGACCGAAGGTCAGCACCCGGCCATTGCGGTCATTGAAATTTGTATATAAACGGATAAATAGCCCCATTGTTGATTCTTAGAGTAGAAGTTTATTTTCGATGCCTTCGTTCAGTTTCAGAACCGCTCGCAGCCAAACAAAGTAATGATCCTGCTACAACTATTGATAATAATATTATTCCGACCATCTTAACCACCTTTTACCAAAAAAAATTAGTCTGATAAAAACAGTAGACTACATTTAAATATTTTTAAAATACGAAGGCATTATCGCTACCGTATAGGGCAATAATGACACAGAAACGGGCGTATTTATTTTAATATATCCCTCGCTCTAAAGTGGACCCCTCTGTCCAGACAAATATTCATTGAGTTTAAGATAGAGTCCTGTCCACATTACAGCTGAATAGCGCTGCCCCAATTCTTCCATACGGAGTTAGTTGCTCCCGGTTGTCCATTTCAATAAATTGTTATTATTGCGCCGCAGGCATTTTGATCCGCCTTTTTGCGTGCTGCGGCGGAATGTGGTCAAAGGGTGAATTAGTGTGGGTAAGCTCGTGGTAAACTGCCTAAGCAGTTTTCCATCAGCTTATCCACACGTTCCGAAGGAAATTCACGCTTTGTCCACATGGAGTCCGCCGGTAGAGTCTTTCAATCAATGTCCGCTTTTTTTAACATAAACTTTTGCTGTCCTTTGCTAGTTCAATGACTACTGTTTCTGTCGGCTTATTAAATTTATCCACAATCTTGGCGCCGCCACCCATTGCAGTCTGATACACCACGTCCGGTGTGGTATAGCCCAACGATTGATGCAGCCTTTCCTCGTTGTAAAACAGGAAGTAGTGCGTCAACCCCAGCAGTAAATCCGTCATGTTTTCGTAGCCTTTCAAATACACATCTTCATATTTCACCGTCCGCCACAGCCGCTCGACAAAAATATTGTCCAATGCGCGGCCTCGTCCATCCATGCTGATCGTGATGCCGTTTTTGATCAATACGCCCGTGAAACTACTCGCTGGTAAACTGCGAGCCTTGGTCGGTATTGAAGATCTCCGGCGTACCGTAGATCTTGATGGCTTCTTCCAGACAATCCACACAGAACCCTGCATCCATCGTGTTCGACAACCGCCATGACAGTATCTTGCGGCTGTACCAGTCAATAATAGCCACCAGATACACAAAGCCGTGCCGCAGCCGAATGTAGGTGATGTCGGTACTCCATACCTGATTGGGGCGGATGATATCCAGGCCCCTCAACAGGTACGGATAAATCTTGTGCTCCGGATGTGGTTTGCTGGTGTTGGGGCCGGGGGCCATACCGGCCAGACCCAACTTTTGCATCAAGCGTTGCACCCGCTTGCGATTAACGGCGTAGCCACGTCCACATAAGTATTTCGTCATGCGACGCGTGCCATAAAACGGATGCCGCGTGTACTCTTCATCGAGCTCGTTCAACAAAATGCACTCAAGTTCGTCCAATGCTTTTTGTGGGCGCTTTTTCTGGTCATACACCACCGAGCGCGTCACCGCGAGAAGCTTGCATTGCGTGGATAAGGCCACTAATCCATTTGGCTCTATCCACGCCTGTCGTTCAACTACAGGCTGAGTCCAGACTTTTTTTTAAGCCAATCCAATTCCATGTTAAGTTGCCCGATCTTGGCATACAACCGATCCGGGTCACTCTGCGCATTGACCAGTTTAGGACCACGCTTGCTTTCAAATAAACTGCCTGCATTGGCAAGCAATTCCTTCTTCCATTGAGTCACTTGGGTTGGATGGACTCCGAACTCCTGTCCGATCTCATTAACAGTTTTAGCACCCTTAATCGCTTCCAATGCTACCTTAGCTTTTTGCGCACCTGTAAAAATCTTCCGTTTGCTTTCGCTCATGTTCTGCCTCTTTTTTACGACAGGGCATATCTTAAATTATTGTCCGGATTTCGGGTCCACTATACTCTATCTTCGGACAGGATTGATTTAGATGCTAAGTAACTCACATCCTTTTTTAAAACATCGCTATCCATACTCTTTAAATTCGATATTGCGGCACGGATATGAGCATCTTCCGCATAAGCAGTAGATATGCTGATAAGCTCTCCCGTAGTAAACCTGTCCTTAAATGTTTGTAGAGGTATAGTTCTGGAGTTACCACCATACTGTGCAAAAGAGGTAACGGGTAAAGAGGAGAGTAATATAAGGAGGGGAACCAATTTAAACATTTTAATACCTTTAGTTAAACACCTAAAAAATCCGTGTAACCTGCCGTTAAATTGGCATTCAATTTGGAAACATATTCATAAATTGACTTGTAGTTCTGGCTTCCAATTTCTCAAACGGTGGATAGACCTAGAATCGACGTGCCATTTAGCTAGACCTGCATCCCGCTTCTTGTTTTTAAGCCAGAAAATGATAAAGCGCACGCCTAGCCTTTTTTCTGGCGTCATCATCGTTTTCAGCTAGCAGATTAATAACCGATCTTATCTGACTTCCCGTTAATACACGCAAAGAATAGCCGTTTTGTTCATATACCAATTCGGCATCCATCCATGTTTCAACAATTCGTGACATCTATAGTCCTTATTCAGCAAAATTTAAGTTACACAATACAAGATTTAGCAAGTGTTATGCCAATACCTGATTGCAGGAGTAGTACGGCTTTTGAAAGCTTCATTAATAATAATAGGTTGAAATCAACCGAATCAAAGGTGTATTTAAACAAACAGGTGGAAGAGGGTTCTTTTCACATTGATCAACTGGTCGTTAATAGAGGAAGCTGCACTAAGGGTTGAAAAAATTTACCACCCATTCCACCACTGCTGTAATTAAAGGTATCAAACAATAATTTTTCACTGCCTGCTCCAATGGGCTGTATTTCGTTAAAAGTTTCACTCATCCAACAATTCGTTGATCTTAAATCTGAGCTATTTAGATATACTTTGCATCTTGATAACTTAATGCGAGCTTAACAAAGTCAGTCTTAGAGTGTTACGTAAAGAAAAATATTGCATAAAATACTAAACCCATCGCCCCTGAACGCAGTCTTGCATGAAGATTAATTTCATGGACCTGATTTAGTAAAAATCCCATAATGTGTCACACCTGATGAAATGCGGCGAGGCAGGGGGGCATCGACTAACGGTGCCGTGGGTGGGGCAGCGGTCAGATTGCAGAATTTCAGTTTTCGCCTCCCACATCGCGCGCGCCAGCCCCCCCCCCAAATTTGCCGCCACGCCGCAACGTTTCCCCGCAGGCCATGACTGGCAAGGCCTCCGGCGTTGCGGCAATGTGCGAGATAATTTTCTGATGCGCCACGCCGCAACGCTGAGCACTGGCATGGGTAGGTAACCGCCACGTTTAGGCTTGGCAAAAGTGCATCCGCCACACGCAACTCCTTGACCGGCATAGCTTTTCGGCGATTTGTTGCGTTGTGGCGGCAATTTTCAGGGGGGTAGACGACTTTCCTCCCCTGCACCGTCAGTCAATGGCCCCCAAGATAGCCCTCAGCCTCAGGGTGCTCCAACATATAATCCCTCAGCCAGTGATACTGCCGGGCACAAGTTTCGTCGAACCCGCTCTTGCCACTGAACGACAAGTTGCTATAGGCATAAAGGCAGGCGGCAATCCCCAAGGCATCGCCCGACAGCTCGCCCTCGTAGCCATTTTCACAACTGACCTGGAACGGCGTGTCTGAACGAGGTGCCATATAGAAGCCGCCATTGCTCAGTTCATAAAACTCCCAGTAACCGCCGTCGTAGTCATCGGCAATGCTTCCCGTGATTGCATACACAAACGGTTCCAAGTGCAGCGGAAAGTTCAGCCCGAATAAGTCGGCGGTATGTTGGATGCGTTTGTTATTGGGTACTTGTTTACGTGTTATGGTCATGTTTGATCTCCTAATATCGATCCCAAACCCAAACGCCGGACACAAATAGGCCTCCGCAGTGAAGCGACTGATTGTTGTGTCAAGGTTTAGGGATGGGATCGGGAAGTGTTGAAAAAGAAGGGGTAGCAAAGAGCGGAATCAGTCAGAATCTAAACAGCTCAATTCATCTGAGCTAAAACCAGCCATTTGTCGGGCTCGATCTTTGATGGCTTCCGAGAAATCCTTGCTCCGGAATCATCGGTTACATCTAAAAGGCAATTTATAAAGTTCATGGATAGTTCTCCTTATTGGCGAATGAAAAACAAGCCGACGCCTCCCAGAATGAGAAACGCGATAAGCAACGGCGGGTACACATAAAACAGTAGCGTCATGCCAACAAGCCCGAATAATTTTGTGGTATCGAACGCTAGGCACAGCAGACTGGCAACGAGCACGGTGAAAGCAAACATAAGATTCCTCTTGCTTAGGGTTGAATGGGTGTGACTCTTGAAAAGACTGAGAGTCTTGAAGGTTCGGTATACGGTCGGTATTGCACCAACGTTTAATGCTGAATCAGGCAACCCTTGAGTGGCTTGTGGTTATGCCTGTGTAGATCAACTGAGCGGGTGAATTCAACTACGACGGAGAGTCTTGCTCACTGGATTCCTTAGACGTCGCCTTTTTAGAGGGTGCTTTGGCTTTGTTGGCGGTCTCCTTCTTCTCGGGTTTGTCATCGGAGGTCTTGGCTGGTTTCGACGGTTTGTCATCGGCGTTCAGGGAGGTATTCGAACCGATCAACGCCTTGATCTCAGCGATGAAGGGACCGGCATCCAATTTATCGTAACAACGCTTTTTATCTATCGCTCGACCGACCAAGCCTTCACGCTGCAACACAGCCAGCAAGAACGCCGTGTTATTCTGGGATTTGCCGCGAAACAGGGATTGCAGGGCGAACGAGGTGAAGTGACCACCGGCCTTGGTCAGAACCTGATTTATGGAGGTTAATGGCAACCATTCCTGGCTGAAGAAACCGGCGGCGGTATTGGCGTAAATCCGTAAATGAATCTCGCCATCCGCCATACAGCCGACGTGATAGGTCAAGGTCGATTTTCGGGATACCGATTCGCAGGAACCGATTTTCAGGATGCGAATATCTGGTGTAACGGTTTTCATGAGTTGACTCCTTTTGAGGATGAAGGAAAGTCCCTTCATATAAGATGGTTAAAGAGGCGCAAGTTTGAAATGAGCTCGTGTCAGCTCCATGGCAAATTGCTCGGCATCAGCTCTGGACATGCCCGCTTCAAATTCAGCGATACCGGCGCGCTCTTCAAAATATTCACGGGCATCGATGTCCAGGGTTTCGACAAACTGTCTTACGTCTGGGCTGAGTGGCTCAGGATGGTTATTTGGGTTCATGTTTGTTTACCTCATTGTGATAGGGTTGGATTGTCGAGCAGTTGACTATTCAGCGTGAGCGGGAATGGCAAACTCAGCACATAGCTCCAGAATTCGGACGTCAATGCCCTCCTCTTTTGGCACAATCATCACCACGGCAAAGCCACTATCGGTGAAGATGTATACCGCTTCATAAAAGCCGACCGTGGTCTTCCAGGTATTCAAAGTCCGGTGTAAAGTCGGGATCACCGTAGACGGTACCATTGAACAGACTTTTTAACAGGGAATAGCCCGTCGCCGATTCAATCTGCTCTGAGGTGTCACCGGGTTCAACCAGGATGAAGAAGCCATGCTCATCGGGGTCGTAGGGTTCGGGGTCACAGATGTCATGAAAGCGTCGACGAAGAAAGGCTTTAATTTCCGGCTGGGCAACCTGGGTGAGTTGTTGAGGGTCACGAAGTATAATCATGGCTGGTCTCCTAAGTTGATGGGTGGTTTTATTTTCATTGGTATTTTTCCTTATGGGATGCAAAAAAAAGCCCGGAAGTGTTACCAATTCCAGGCCATATGTGGTGCGGCGTTTTCGTATTACTCCTAAATGCCGCCAAAGTCTCTTAAGGGGTTGTTAATTCGATGCTCACAAAAAAACCCAAGCAACAAGATAGCTACTTGGGTTATGGGTTGTCTGAATGAATTATTGGTTCAGGTGGTTCTTCCGAGGGTTGGACACGATGGGGTAAATAGGCATGTAACCTGCTAAAATAAGCGCCCTAAGATTAAGGGGGAGTAAAGCAGTGATTAAATCTGAACTGTTACGCGCGTTAAATAAGAAATTGCCTGAACTTCAGGTAAAAGATGTGGAATTGGCGCTGAATTGCATGCTGGCACAGTTGACAAATGCCTTAGTCCAAGGTGAACGCATTGAAATCAGGGGCTTTGGTAGTTTTGATTGTCGGCATCGCCCTCCCCGTATTGCGCGTAATCCTAAATCGGGTGAAGGCGTTAACCTACCGGCTAAATTAGTAATTCACTTCAAACCCGGTAAGGAAATGAGGGATCGAGTCAGTGCATCGCATGACAATTGCGGCATTATAGAATAATGAGAATAGAACTCGATAATCGTGAGAAGCAACTTATTCATGAATATTGGTACGCTGCATCAAAAGACAGGCAAGGTCAATTGCTGAATACGCGAAGAAGGACCATAGGTATTGAGTATGAGGAACTTCGAAATTTAGTCAGCAATTTAGCTGCAAAGTGTAACCATTTTAGAATTAAATCCTGGAAGACACACTAAGTGAACGACCACAAACGCCCCCTATGTATAGACCTGAACAAGGTGTAGTCGTACTGCAACATTGCCTTCCGACCCTTGTGCGACGTAGCATTGGACCGATCGCGTCTACACATGTTTACAGTGTCTGAAAGAGTTGCATCAATGCATCGTCCTATACTTCAATAATTAGCAAATATGAACGCAAACAATGCCATGGCTGCTGACAAGTTCACGGTTCCAACCACTCTAGTCGGATGGCTGAAGCAGTTCGGCATTGCCGCACTTTACGTGCTTGTTGGCGTTGTCATTCATCAAGACTTCACTGTCAATGGCGTTGTAAGTGTTTTCTGGCCGGGTAGCGGTTTGGCGCTGGCGGCGCACTCATAGGTGGTGGACGTTATTTGTGGGGGGTGCTTCTCGGCGCGCTGCTGGTTAACACATTA
>CAWBLO010000020.1:0-51253 GCA_963789475.1 uncultured Gammaproteobacteria bacterium
TCTTTAAACGGCCTCAAATCCAGCTCATGAGTCCAGGCACTGGGGTGTTGCTTATGTATGGCCCAATAGGTTTCCGCAATGGCATCAAGCTGTAATAAGCCCTCTTTGCCTTTGGCTTTGACATACTCCGGGAATTGCTTTCTGGCCCGGTCGCCATCAATGACGCCATCAATAATGGTATGCACCACATGGATGCCTTGAGGACCAAATTCTCTTGCCATGCCTTGTGCCAATGCCCTTAATCCGGCTTTCGCAGAGGCAAAGGCAGTAAACGGCGGTTTTGCCCGTAATGACGCGGTCGCACCGGTAAAAAACAGCGTTCCCTCGTATTGGTCCTTCATGGCATTAACCGCTTCCTTGCCGAAGAAAAAAGCGCCCAGACAGTTTTGCTGCCAAAGCTTGGTAAAGGTTTCTGTATCGGTTTCCAGTAATGGTGATGGAATATTGCTGTCTACATTATAGGCAGCAATATCGACATTGTAACCATCACTTTGTATCTTGTTGAATAAGTTGGCTACTTCATGTTCAACCGTGGCATCAGCAACTACGGGAGTGGCTGAACCACCATTTTTCCTGATTTTATTGGCAACGTTTTGAAGCTTGTCTTCACTTCGTCCAGCGATAAAAACGTGTAAACCTTGTCCGGCAAAATAGCTGGCGAGTGAGGCGCCCAAGCCTTGCTCTGGACCAACTCCGATAATAACGGCTGAACATTTTTTCTCCATGATTGATTTTCCGGCTTTAACTTTGATTGAGGGATAGGATAAGGGGATCAAAATAATGCATTTTGCCTTGTTTAAATCCCCCTCACCCTACCCTCTCCCGCAGGAGAGGGATTTTAATGCTTCGCTCTGAATAGTTACAGAGGGTTTATTATTTTCTGCCAAAGATCAGCGAGAAATTATTAGCGGGCATATTGATTTGCTCTTTTAATTCCAAACCATGTTTTTCTGCTGCTTTTTTCAGGTCGGCGACATCTTTCAAGCCCCATTCAGAAACACCGGCAGAACTTAATGTCTCGTGAAATTCTTTATTGGAATCCGTGGTAAAGGTGCCTTCAACCTGGAAGGGGCCATAAATCAGCAAAATCCCGTCTTCCTGAAGCAGCAGTGATGCGCATTCCATCATGCGGTCTGCAATCGTAATGGGCGCAACCTGAAAGATATTGATACAGAACATGGCGGCAAAGGATTTTTCATTGCCCGGATTAAACCACGTCTCAGGATCGGTCAGGTCCAGATGCACCGGATCGGCGATATTATCATTACCATGATCTGTAGACAGTTTCTTGATGTTATCAAAAACTTCTTGATCTTTATCGGAAGGATGAAAATGCAAATGCTCGAAATGCGGTGCAAAATAGTTGATATGCATACCGCTGCCGCTGGCAAGTTCCAGAACATTACCGGGATCTTTTGGCAGTTTCTCTTTTAAAACCCCTAACAGCGGCTCCCGGTTGCGTGATCCTGCCCAGGCTACATACTCGCTTAATGGATGCGGGTCCAGGGGTGGTTTTTCTTGGCTCATCGTTAATACCTCATTATTATTAGTTGCAATCAAAATCAATAGTTGCATTTAGACTTCAGCAAATGCCGTGCCACTGAATTAAAATGTCATTTTTCATAAAATACAATGAGTTGGTTATTAATGATTGCCGGATTAGCGAAGCTGTGTTTCAATTAGTGAAAACTTACTTCACAAAATACCCATGAACACGAATCCTCTTTCCGATGTAACACCCGTTTTCTTTCTGCAAACCTTCATTCTTGAGCTGATGCATGCCAGCGAACAACAGGGACAAAAGCACTGCGAACAATTGATTGAACACATAGCCAAAACTGCCGGCTGCTTTTTTGAAGAAACTTATCGGGAAAATACGCATAACAGTGAACGGCTTGGCATTGAAAGCTATATCGAGCTCATACTCGGCCTAAAAAACAATATCGGCGGTAAATTTTCATTGGCTTCCAGCAATCAGGACTGCATTACTGTGACCAATTCCTGCTGCCCTTTCGGTGACCGGGTGACCAATTTCCCGGAGTTATGCAGAATGACCTCCAGTGTCTTTGGCGGTATCGCAGCCAGAAACTTCGGTTATGCCAAAGTTGAAATCAAAAAAAGCATAGCCCGCCACGATGGCACCTGTGAAGTTTGTATTTACACAAATCCGAATGCAGCAAAAGGACATGCCGGCATGGAATACACCGATACCACGCCCGTCAAGGAAATTGACGACATCAATGCATTACACTCCCGTATTGAAGCCAGCATGCAGCAGCTTTGGCAGAAACAAAGCAGGCCAATCTCAAAAAAACATCAGCCCCCGGCAATCATTGCCAAATCACCGATGATGCAGAAAATACTGCAATCCATTGAAGTGATTGCGCCTACCCTGGCAACAGTGTTAATTCAGGGTCAAACAGGGGTCGGTAAGGAATTGATTGCACGCGCCATCCACGCGATGAGCGATCGCTGCCAGAAGCCCTTTATCCCCATTAACTGCGGTGCCATTCCTGAAAGCCTGATCGAGAGCGCCTTGTTCGGACATGAAAAAGGCGCTTTTACCGGAGCCATAGAAGTGCATCAGGGCTATTTTGAAAGAGCTGAAGGCGGTACCCTGTTTCTGGATGAAGTCGATTCCTTGTCGCCCGCTGCTCAAACCCGCCTGCTTCGGGTGATTCAGGAAGGTGAACTGGAAAGGGTTGGCGGCAAACAAACCTTGCCGGTTGATCTGAGAATAATCTCAGCGACCAATCAAAATCTGGAAGATCTGGTTAAACAGGGACTGTTTCGCAATGACTTATATTACCGCATCAACGTCGTCCGTTTAAACATTCCCCCTTTGGCCGAACGGCCGGAAGATTTACCTTATCTTGTGCAATTGATTGTTCAGCGATTAAGCAAGAAATATAACAAAGCCGTTGAATCAGTCAGTCGTGAAGTCATGCAGAAAATTCGCGCCTATCCTTGGCCAGGCAATGTCCGCGAACTGGAAAACATTCTTGAACGCAGTCTTTTGTTTGCCAATGGCAAAGAAATGACTGAACTGGATTTAGTGCTGCCAGCTAAAACAGAAAGCGTTGATGAATGGAAAGGCGTAAAAGAACACACCGTTGCCAAGGTTGAGCAATCATTTCTTGAAGCCGCGTTAAAACAGCATCAGGGCGATATCAAAAAAGTCGCTGAAAACATGGGCATTACCTCACGTGCTGTTTATTCCAAACTTAAAAAATATGAGATTAATTTAGCGGACTATCGCAGAACTTGACTGGCATCAACGATAACTCCTGAACCCAGACTTTGCTGTTCTTGCTCCAATACCGGAACGGAATAAAAAAATCAGTTAATGGGCCAGTGTGGATAAACCTTCATCAAATCCGGAATTCACTGGCCCGTATCCGGGCTTGGTAAGTCTGCATGCCGCCGGAAAGCACTTTTACTTGCAGGCCGTTTTGCAGCAATAGCCGAATCGCATAATAAGCGCGCTGCCCAACACCACAGATCAGCCAAATGTCCCGATCCTGAGGTAATTCATCAAGCCGGTCGCGTAAAGTTTCGAGTGGAAGGTTCTGCGCGTTCGGAATATGACCACCGGCGAACTCTGTTTCGCTGCGAACATCGACTAGCAGTGCCGTGGTTTTCTCCAGTTCACTCCAATTTGCCAACGGCAGGTCGCCGCGCAGATAATTACCGGCCACCATGCCGGCTACATTGACCGGGTCTTTGGCGGCGCCGAACTGGGGGGCGTAGCAAAGTTCCAGTTCTTCCAGATCAAATACCGTCGACCCGTCCATCATGGCCGTGGCGATAACGTCAATACGACGCGCTACGCCAACCTCGCCCACGGCTTGCGCGCCCAGAAGCCTGCCGTCCGTTTCAGAAAACAGCAACTTCATATGAATCGGCTTGGCGCCGGGAAAATAACTCGCATGGTCGCCGGGATGAAGGTAGATCTTTTCGTAAGCCATGCCGGCCCGCCGCAGCAGCTTCTCACTGGCGCCGGTGGTAGCCACGGTAAGACCGAACACTTCGCACACGGCGGTTCCGAGAACGCCCTCGAACGCCAGCGGGGGCTTCGCTGCCCGGTCGCTGCAGGTGAAATGGTGAATAATGGCGGTAGCGGCGACACGACCCTGCCGGTTGGCCGGCCCGGCCAGCGGGACGAGTTGCCATTCCCGGGTAATGCGATTTTTCACTTCGACCACATCCCCCACCGCCCAGATCATAGGGTCACTGGTGCGCATGTACTCATCCACGCGAATACCGCCCAAGGCGCCCAATTCCAGACCGGCGACTCGCGCCAACGTGGACTCCGGGCGCACCCCGATCCCTACGATGACCAGATCGGTATCGAGTGTTACCCCCTTCGAGGTGCGTACACGCAGCCTATCATCCGGAAGTCGTTCAAAGCTCTCGACAGCTTCGCCCAGGCGCACATGAACGCCATTCGCTTGCAGCCGTTCGGTAGCATAACTTGCCATTTCCGGATCAAGCGGCGGTAAAAGCTGATCGGCCAATTCCAGCAGGGTGACTTCGATTCCCAGCCCGACCAGATTTTCGGCCATTTCCAGACCGATGAAACCGCCTCCCATAATCAAGGCATGCCTGGCTTGGGCAGCGGCGGCCTTAATCTTGTGGCTGTCAGGAATGGTACGCAGCAGATAGATACCCGGCAAGTCAATCCCCGGCAATGGCGGACGGTTCGGCTGGGCGCCGGTAGCCAAAACCAGCGCATCGAAAGGCTCTTGTCGTGTGATTCCGGTTTTAAGGTCGCATACTTCGATGAGCCGCGCATCCCGGTCGATACGAGTGACCTCGGTTTCGGTATGGACGTCGATGTTAAAGCGCGTTTTGAAACTATCCGCGGTCGCTATCAGTAGTTTTGCCTCTGACGCAATCACGTCTCCCACGAAATACGGTAAACCGCAATTGGCAAAGGATACGTTCGCCCCTCGCTCAAACAATACGATCTCGCATTTTTCGCAGAGTCTGCGCGCACGCGCTGCACAGGTGGCACCGCCAGCCACGCCGCCAACAATGAGGATACGTTTTTTCGTTGCATTCATGAGATTGGATCTGTAGTGATGTTGAAATGATTTTCGAATCTGCCTGGTGCATTATTGTCCCCTGTTGTCGGTTTCAAAACCAGCTTCAATATCGAACAGTTCCGCATCAATGGCAATTTTTGCGTACGCGGCTTTTAGGCTCCTAAAAACACAAGCCCCCTCTTCCGCTTGATTTAAGCACCACCTTGCAGTTACCTGCCTTGATAAGAAGAGGGAGCTGGAATTTTCTAGCGGCCGCGGCCACCACCCATGCCGCCGCCGTGTGGCCCCATTCCCTGTCCTCCTTGCTGCATCATACCCTTCTGCTGAGCTCTCTCCTGCATTTGCTGATGTTGTTGCATTTGCTGTTGTTGGCGCAAACGTTCCTGTTCTTCCGTCATGGTGCGGGTCTGTTCGCGTTGTTGTAACCCTTGATCAGACGGCATGTGTTCGCGGCTCTGGATCTGTTCGCGTTGCTGCTGTTGAATCTGCTGCTGTTGCTGTACCTGAAGTTGTTCTGTTTCGGCAAACGCGGCAGACGCGAATGCAGCCAGAAATAGGCCGGCGAATACCGGCATGGCTTAGATGTTTCATGCTCATGGTTTAAACCTCATGGATAATGGTTTGTGAAAACAGGCATCTTTGCCTGCCCATCATTTCTATAGTAGAAGTGATTAGGCATAATTTTTTATGTTCGACATTTCCAAATGCAACTTGATAAATGTTTTGAAATATTTACGTTGTCGTTCAATTATCGAACATTGAAATGTTGGGCAACGATAAAGCTGTTGCCCAACATAGCAGGGAACTCTGGAGACCACGATGAAGAAAGGACTCCACGCCTACGGGAGTGCGAAGGTTCTCCGATTTATTTCCTGGCACGCGGGTTTGGTAAATTCCAGCCATGCCATCTTCTTCCGTACCACCTTCAATGCCCATCTTTGCATTAACGACCAGCCAGTTTCCGCGGAGACTTTCGCGCTCGATACCAAGCTCGGTGACCTTTGAGCCCGCCGGCGCCTCAGGATCGATCGTCTGCCCGTCCGTCCGCGTATCGAGCACAGTGAAGATGTCCTGTCCAGGCTGCTTGTTGAAGTAGATGCCCACTAGCCGCGCATGGAACGGCGATGGCGGGGCCGAACCCACGGCCCCCGCTGTGACAGGAGCCGCAGGCGCCCTGCTCGCCGCCGCTCGCAACGGCCTTGAAGGCGGTGGCTGGCCCGAGACTGCGACAAAGGCCGAGGAGCGCCAGCGCGCCGGCTCGCCGTCGTCCTCGGCGCCTTCCTCGGAGTGGCCGCCGCCCGTGCAGGGGGTCTTGCCGGAGTAGTTCCAGAACAGGAACTCGTCGAACCGCGCCCCGGTCTTGGCGACCGTCCGGGTGGTGCCGCCCTGCGCGGTGTCGTGGACGAAGATGCCCTGGTGCACCGGGACCTGTTTGTCCTGGTAGCAGCCTGTCGTCGTCGCAGATGCTGTTCGGATCCCCGATCGTCTCGCCCGTGTCTCGCGCACACCAGTTGCTGGTTGCAGTAGGCGATGCGGTCCTTGTTGCCTTCCGTCGGGCAGTACAGGCGCACGGTCCGGGTCTCCGTCCCCCAGGCGCCCCAGAAGCCGACGTAACGGCCGTCGAAGGCGCCGCCCTCGCCGAGATTGTTGAAGGCTTTATTGCCGGATTCATCAGGGACCCGTTCGCCGATGCTGACGAGGGTGCGTGAGTGACGGCGTCTGCGCCAGACGGGGCCAGGTAGATGCCGCCCAGGGTCGGGGCATCCTCGTTGTCGAAGCCGGCGAACACCACCTTGCCGTTCGCGGCGCTGGGCGGGGAGGTGGAGCCGAACACCTGATGTGGTGCCAGGAATTATGGTGACGGTGTTGTTGGCGATTAGCACCACGCGGATTGCGTCGCCGTCCAGCCGAGGTCCTCCGTTGATGATCACTCGTCGACCAGAGTGCGGTAGAACACCCCGGTCTTGCCGGCGCCACCCACCGTATAGTTGCCCTTGAACACGATGGTGTTGCCGCCGGTCACCGCGGGCGCCCCGGGGAACACGTCGAACATCGTCGGCGTATCAAGGCCAGGTACCGCGAAGAACTCGAAGTCCGGGACCGCCCGAGCTTGCTGGCGCCGGTGATCAGGTCACCGAAGGGGTTGGTGTAGATGCCCGTGGTCCCTGCCCGGGTCTCGTCTTCACCTCAGAACCGTATGCCCATACCGGCTGGTGGTTGCCGCGCGTGGCGATGGTGTCCGACATCATGTCGATGCGCGGGAAGGACGGGGTCTCGACGAATTTGGTGCCGAGATTGTTGCGGTTCGCGGCACCAGGGTCTTGCGGTCGAGAATTCTGACGATGGCGCTTCTGGGCTAGCCCATGTTGCGGGTGTAAATGCCGTGGACAGGTTGGTTTTCTCCGCCACGCCGGGTGCATTGACGACGGCTTCACCGCCTCCGCTGCCTCCGCCTCCTTCACCTCCTTTGCTCCGGGCCCGGATGACCACCAGCCCGTTTACGTTCACCGAGGGCTGGTTGTAGCTGTTGAACTTTTTCTGTGCTCGGTGGCATCACGTCGTTGTTGTTCACCACCGTGTTCCACTCGAACTGCTGCGGCGGCGGGGGTGGCTTGGCCAGGACAGGCAGGGCCGCCGACACGGACGCGGCCATGGCCATGGCCATGGCATACCTTAAGATTATGGTTATTTTTTTCATGGCTGTTCTCTTTATTTCAGATTTCAGTTCTTGTTTCCGAATGTTTGAATCCCGGGCAGAGTCCGCTTCCCTGCCGGACATCGATTTCCCGTGAATTTCTTATCCGCTGCGTTATCAATAGGAACTCAGCCCCTCTTCCTCGAAATCACGGTGCAGGTCTTCTCTGGCTACGAAATTGATCTCCTCCGACCATACATCGACCGGGTTGAGATCATCGGTCAGCACGGCGACGACCCGCGTGTCAGCGGCACGAAGCGGCGCTTCCCTCCGCAATATCTTCACTTTAAGTTGCTACCGGCACAGCGTTCGTGAGGAGGACGCATAAGAAAAAGGCCGGCGACAATTACTTGACTCCCGGCCTTTGCTTGTCATGCGATCCTAATCAGTTATGCTGACGTCGGCGCAGCACTCTATCAGCGACGCTCCGCCGTCCGCCACCACCGGCAAGCACCTGCACGTCCACGTAGCTGATATGTTACCACCATCCACGACCGGGAACGCCACACCCCTCTGTCGGTGCAACAAATTCTCATTCAATCATAGTTCCGAACTGAGCGCCGGTCAAGCTAACTTGTGTCGTAGAATCATTGTGGAAAGTGATGCGGTACCAGCCCGCTGTAGTTGGCTTCCAGCCTCCCTCGGAGCCGCCGAAGACGGTCTTGCCGGCCACATTCAGCTCGAGGCCCGAGGCGACCGTGGCAGGCGCGCTGCAACCACCCCACAGAATCCCATTCCAAGTCCCAGCCGTATCACCAATCGTATCTCCGCACCTCTGGACAACGAAGGCCCAGGCTTGGGAGGCCACAGTGGCATAATTACTATGGTATGTGACACCATTCGTACCTTGGACCTCATCAGGACTGCTTGGATTCGCAAGCACCGCCATCGTGTAGCCTGTCATTGAGTCAGTCAGATCTTGGTAGAGCGTGACTTCAAGCCGGAAAGGCCGGTTGACCTTCGGGTTTACCGACTCGATATTGTCGCCCCAGTCGATGTAAGTCACAGCTACGAAGGTTCCTAAAAGCGCTGGCTCAAGACCGGCCTGCCAAGTGTTGCCTTCGATCTTCTGGGCATACCACTCATCATCCTCCAGCGCAGCGAGCTGCTCCGCACTGAGCCCTGTATAGGGACCTGAATAAGGCACAGTTAAGCTTTCAGATACAGATGCGAGCGAGTAACCATCCGCTGCGATGGCCGGGAACGAAAGGTTGTTCGTGGTCTCGGTCAGCGGTGGGCCCGGGTCAACAGGCCGCCCTTTGGCCAACACACCCGACGCCGCAACGCCCAAAATTATCGCTACCGTAAAACTGAGTTTTTTTGATTTCATGACTTGTCTCCAGTCGTTATTGTGAATACGCTTAAGCATTGAAGCTTAATTTTTTAAAGTGACAAGGGCTGCTCTCATTATATAAGAGCGGCTACTCTCCACACGAGCGCAAACTTCAATATTACTAAATCAGAATTTATTAAATCAGATAACAAACAAAAAAACTATTCGTACAAATACCTAGATGATCCAAAAAAATTAAGTTTTTAATTTTCGAATTGAGCCTGTCTTTGCCTTTACATTCTCGACAGATTCAAAGGGGCCGGTTTTAATCTTCAAAATACCTGATCAATAATAATCACGTCTCTTATGAAAGCTGCACGCTTTAAACAGCTTTTCGCCATGAATGCATTCAATTTGAATGCCGGATGCTTTTACAGAAACTGCAAATTGGGCAACTCCACGGAATAACCGATCAATCATTTCATAAGAAACTGAATGATTTTATACTCCCATAAGGGAATAGAATGCAATCACTTAGAAATGGAGTATTAAAGGGTATGAAATGGATATAAAAAATATCCATTCGGGGAGTTTGGACTGATTGTAGTTTTGTCTTATTCAGTCAATGATTTCAGATAGTTTTGAAGATTGGCTGGCTTGCCGTCCAAGCCTAATTTCTTGCGGATGTGTTTCCGATGGATGCCGACGGTTCCCGATGAGATATTCAAGGTCATGGCGATAACCTTGGTGGATAGTCCCTGTCTGAGCAATGACGCCACCTGCATCTCGACGGGGGTCAAATGGTGGAGGGCAGTGGATAGACTGGTGGCACTTCCGTAGGAGTCCACCAGATGCTGGAGGTTGGTTTCAAGAATGCTGATCAGGCGAATAGTTTGACGCCGGCCGGTGCTTGCCCCTTTCAATTTTTTCAGGAAGGGCATGATGGTTCCTTCCACCTCGCATAGCAACGCACTTTGCGCCTCAGATTTGTCCATTTCCCGGTGCTTGAGCAGAACCTTGAGTGCGGCATTGATCTCCGTGGTTTCTTCCTTGCGTTTTTCCAGTTCCTCTTTTGTGGTTGCCACCTGATTTTCCAGACGCTGACGGGCTTCAAGCAAAACCTTTTCGGCCTGCTTTTGTACAGTGATGTCCGTGAATGAACCGACATAATGCGTAATTTCACCCTCCGCGTCAGTGACAGCGGTCAGGGTAAGCCACAAAGGGAATATCTCGCCATTCTTGCGCTTGTCCCAGATTTCGCCATGCCAGTAACCTTCGTGCGCCACGGACAACCACATGGTCTGATAGAAATCCTCGCCATGCAAGCCGGAACGAAGGAAGGACGGGGTTATGCCAATCACTTCTTGGGCGCAGTAGCCGGTGATATGACTGAATGCCCTATTCAAGCGCAAGATGACACCACGTGCATCGGTCACTATGATGCCATCCTGCGTTTCAAAAGCTGCAGCAGCAATGCGCAGTGCTTCCTCGGTTTGCTTGCGCTCGGTGATGTCGATTTCGGTGCCTGCCATACGCAGGGGATTTCCTTCGACATCGCGCTCGATTACCATTCCGCAATCCAATATCCATTTCCACGTTCCCGATTTGGTAGGAACGCGGTATTCGGCCTGAAAAAATGGAGCTGCGTGCCGCAAAATGCTCCGCCAGTTTTTCGCGCATGACGGGAAGGTCGTCGGGATGGATGCCATTTTTCCATACGCTGATATCAGGTTCTATTTCCTCCAGCCGGTAGCCACGCATCTCGGCCCAGCGCACGCTAAAATCAAAGTGGCCGGTTTTGATATTCCACAACCATGTGCCCAACCCTGCCCAAGCCAAGGCCTGGGCGTGGCGCATTTCGGCCTCCCGCAATGCCTCTTCGGCACGCTTATACTCAGTAATGTCGGCAAGTGTGATGTGCATCAGCGGAGGTGCATCGTCAGCTTCCATGTACTGGGAATCGAGGCGTGCCTGAAAGAGAGTGCCATCAGCGCGGCGGAGGGTTAATTCACAATTTTGTATTCCGGGATGTTGCTTTGCATGGAGACAAAGTTGCTGCCAACGGTCACTATCTTCGGGTTTGATGTATTTTGCAAAACAACGGTTGATCAGTTTCTCGCGTTCCACACCCAGTTGCGTGCTGCAGGTCAGGTTAGCTTCTGCAATCAGTCCATCCTCGGTGAGGGTAAGATAACAAACAGGGGCGAAATCATAGAGCTGCAAATAGCGGTCACGGGATGCCTCCAAAGCGGCATAAGCGCATCGCGGTTCTTCATTCCGCATCTCGAGTTCGATCTGGTGTGTGCGGAGTTCGTGTAAAAGTTTATCGGCATGATGCGCGGAATGACCTTCTTCGACAGGCGAAGTGCTGACCAGCCTCGCCTCAGCCCCTGCTGGACCTTGCAGATCAAATTGCGGTTTTCCTTCTTGATTTTTGTTCATGAGGCCTTCTTATCGAAACTATAGAAACAATAGTTAATGTAATTCCATAAGTCAAATATACATCTTGGAAACGAGAATGTAGTTGTTGTTTTCGCAAGCTCTACCAAGAATGAACTTTTCCAGTTTTTTTAAATCCTACCTGCACATATTTTATTAAAATATTAGAATACACTAATTTACTTTATAATAGAGGATTACTAATGAGCATAAAAAAACCGTTTCTCATAATATTGTTTTTTTTATTTGGGTTTAGTGCATCTGCACTGGCATCGATTGGCAATACAGTTTCGACACTTCCGTTAACACATGAGGAAGAAGAAACGCTACTCTTCATGAGAGAAGAAGAAAAACTGGCACGGGATGTTTATTTGACGCTTTATGAGTTTTGGGAGTCCCATGATGGCAGCTCCATCTTCAAGAATATCGCAGAATCTGAACAGCTTCACATGGATGCGCTAAAAACGCTTTTGGATAAATATCAACTGGATGATCCGGCACAAGAGAGTATTGGTGAATTTACCAATCAAGACTTGCAAACTCTTTATAACGAACTTCTTGCCCGAGGGCAGGAATCGTATTTGGGCGCCTTAGAGGTAGGCATTCTGATAGAAGAAAAAGACATGGTAGACATTCAGCTGGCTATCGACGAAGCGCAACATCCCGATTTGATCAACGTCTATAGTAATTTGCTCGACGGTTCAAAAAACCACTTGCTAGCCTTTTTATTAGCCAAATCGAAAATCTAGATTCGGAGTATCGGGCAATGGTGCAATGATTCCCAGATGCAAGTGCGTAACACCCTAAGCATGCATGGCCCGGTTAACTTATCATCATCTTGAAATACGCCCTAAAATGGGTAACTTGGGGCGCTATCCTTTCTACTGTCCGTTTTATTCTTGGTAAAAAGGTGGCGCCTCTTATGCGGTCCCGGTTTTAGTGATTCGCCAGCGCGGGCCATCAGCTTAACACTTTATTTCTTTGGCGGCTAAAAGCAATTCATCAATAAAATGCTGACTATATAAAGGCAAATAGTTATGTTTTAAATAGGCTATTTTGGTCCTTGAACTGGGAATTAGATGGGATAAATCCCGTGCTACCAAATCCCGATCTGTCAGGGGATCATATGCCATTGCAGCGATAAGGCCGACACCCATCCCTAAGCGAACATAAGTTTTTATTACATCAGTATCCGCGGCCGCCAGCGTAATATCGAGTTCCAGGCCTGCATTTTTAAAGGCGCTCTCAATATTTGACCGCCCGGTAAAACCAAGACTATAAGTAAGAATGGGAAAAGAGGCCAACCGCTCAAGAGAAATATCGCCCTCGCTAAGCGGATGTTGTTGCGGCACCACCAATGCATGATGCCATTCATAACATTTTTCAAGAACAAGATCGGTCTCCTGATCGACTCTCTCGGTGCAGATGGCGATATCCGCTTTACGCGTGTGCAATTGATCAATCAGTTGGTCCGGCGACGATTGAACCATATAAATTTTGACACCCGGATATTTTTCCCTGAATCGTTGAATCGGCACCGGTAAAAAATATTTGGCCTGGGCGTGGGTGGTGGCAATGTGCAGAATACCTTTATTACTGTCAAGATAATCGGCAGCTATGTTTTGAATATTAGTCTTGGCTCTGTTAATGATAGCAACCTCTTCCATGATACGCAGTCCCAACGTAGTCATGCCGATCAGTTTTTTACCCTGTCTTTCAAATAAAGGCGAGCCTAATTCAGCCTCAAAAAGTTGCAATTGCCGGCTCACCGCCGATTGCACAATGTGCATTTTTTCCGCAGCTTTTGAAAGATTTAAATTGGTTTCCTGAAGTACACGAAGTAATTCAATTTGACTTAAATTCATTTAATGAAACCAGTGTGCCTGGCGTATCTTCAGGTCAACCTTGTCGCCTCTGTTCAATTTCAATTGCTTAAACTGGTCATTGGGCATTTCTGCAAAAACGGGTGCAGCTGAACCATTGGAACCGTTTTTGACCAGCTCAAGACGAATCAGCCCTCCCAGATGTTGCCAGTCCTTCAGGGTTGCAGGCGCAGCCTTATCGGTTTCTGATTTTTCAATAATAATATCATGAGGGCGAACATGCGCGATTTTACCTTCCTGATGTGGAGTCAATAGTCCTGTGGTTTGCAGCCAATCGGTATCATGTTCGTCCAGATCAAAAACATTGGTGTGTCCGATAAACCGCGAGACAAAGGCATTGACTGGATGATCGTAAATCTCACTAGGTGTGCCTTGCTGTTCGATACGCCCTTTGTTGAGTACGACTACGCGATTGGCCACTTCCATGGCTTCTTCCTGATCGTGGGTAACAAAAACGCTGGTGACATTCAATTCATGATGCAAGTTACGCAGCCATAGACGCAAATCCTTACGCACACTGGCATCGAGTGCGCCAAACGGTTCATCCAGCAGTAATACCGAGGGTTCCACGGCTAATGCCCGTGCCAGAGCGATACGCTGACGTTGACCGCCGGAAAGCTGATCCGGAAAACGATCATGCAGCCAGTCAAGTTGCACCAGTTCCAGCAAGGCATGGACTTTTTTATTGATAATATCGTTGCTCAGACGGACGCGGCGAGGTTTGATTCTTAAACCAAAAGCCACATTATCAAATACGGTCATATGCCGGAATAAGGCATAATGCTGAAACACAAAACCGATATGACGGTTTTTGACCGGTTGGTCGGTGACCTTGTCGCCTTTTAAAAAGACATCGCCCTGATCGGCTTGTTCGAGACCGGCAATGATGCGCAGTAAAGTGGTTTTACCGCAGCCGGAAGGCCCCAATAATGCGACCAATTCACCTTCGGGAATTTCCAGATTGATATTGTCGAGCGCAGTAAACGCGCCGAAATGTTTACTGATATGGCTTACGCTAATACTCATGATGGGTTCCTCATAAAATTGTTGATTGCTTGCGCTATTCCGCCGTAAGCGTTTAGTCCCCCTCTTTGGAAAAGAGGGGTTAGGGGAGATTTTATTAGATAAATCCCCCTCAATCCCCCTTTTACAAAGGGGGAGATAAACACTTACCCTGATTTTGTTTCCATTCCAGGATGGTTTTAAACACCAGCGTCACGATGGCCAGAGCGGCTAGTAATGAAGCGCCAGCGAAAGCACCGACAAAATCGTATTCGTTGTAACTGACTTCGATGTGCAGCGGCAGCGTGTTGGTGAGGCCGCGGATATGTCCGGATACCACCGAAACCGCGCCAAATTCGCCCATCGCTCTGGCGTTGCACAGCAGCACGCCGGTCAGCAAGGCCCATTTGATATTGGGCAAAGTGATCTTGAAAAAGGTTTGCCAACCCGTGGCGCCCAGCGATAAAGCCGCCTCCTCTTCTTCATGCCCCATTTCCTGCATCAATGGAATCAGTTCGCGGGCAACAAACGGGAAGGTCACAAATAACGTAGCCAGAATTATCCCCGGCACTGCGAAAATAATCTTGATGTTATGTTCGGAAAGCCAAGGCCCGAGCCAACCCTGGGCGCCAAAAACCAACACATAAATAAGGCCTGCAATCACTGGCGATACTGAAAATGGCAGATCGATCAGGGTAATCAGCAGGCTTTTGCCGCGAAAGTCGAAGCGGGCTATCGCCCAGGCGGCAGAAATGCCAAACACGGTCGTTAGAGGCACCGTAACCGCTGCGACCAACAGCGTCAGTCTCATCGCTGACAGCGCGTCGGGATGGGTCAGGCTGGCACTGTAGGCCGACCAGCCCTTGGAAAAAGCTTCAATCAGCACAATCGCCAGCGGAAAAACCAGAAACAAACCAATAATGCCCAAGGCGAGTCCAATCAAGGATGTATCGAACCCAATCCGGATCAGACAGCGTTAGTTTCTTGTTGGAAGCAATATAAGGCGTAGCAGAAATGGTATTCATCACGAACCTCTCACAGTTGTCCGGAACGGCGGCGTACCCACCATTGCAGACCATTAATCAGTAACAGCAGCAGAAATGACAGGATCAGCATTGTCATACCGATGGCGGTTGCCCCGGCATATTCGTATTGTTCCAGTTTGGTGATAATCAAAAGCGGCACAATTTCAGAAATATAAGGCATATTGCCGGCAATAAAAATGACCGAACCGTATTCGCCGACGCCACGGGCAAAAGCCAGCGCAAAGCCGGTAATTGTAGCCGGCAGGATATTGGGCAAAATGACTTTGACAAACGCTTGCAGCCGGGTGGCGCCGAGACTGGCGGCGGCTTCTTCGGTCGCAGTATCCAATTCCTGCAGCACCGGCTCGATGGTCCGCACCACAAACGGCAAACCGATAAAGATCAAAGCAACGACAATACCCAAGGGTTTGTAGGCAATTTGTATTCCGAAGTTATCCATCACCAGCTTGCCGATCCAGCCTTGGGGTTCGTAGATCGTTGCCAGCACGATACCGGCAACGGCAGTTGGCAATGCGAAAGGCAAATCAATCAGCGCGTCGAAAAGACGCTTGCCGGGAAACGTATAACGCACCAGCGACCAGGCGATAATAAAGCCGAACACGGCGGCTATGGCGGCGGCAATCAGTGCCGACCCAAAGCTGACGCGGAACGAAGCCTGCACACGATGGTTAGTCAGAATCGCCCAGTACTCGTCGAAACTTAACTGCATCGATTTCAGCAGCATCGCGCTGAGTGGGATCAGCACAATCAAGGCCAGATAGACCAGGGTAAGGCCGATGGCCGGGCGAAATCCCGGCATGATGTTACTTTGTGGCATGTCAGTAACCTAAGGCGTGTAGATTTGATCGAAGGTGCCGCCGTCATCGAAATGCTCTTTTTGCGCTTGCGCCCAGCCGCCGAATTTGTCCTTGACGGTAAAGAGTTCCAGTTTTGGAAAACGTTTTAAATCTTCAGGGTCGGCATGTTCAGGTTGGTAGGGACGGTAAAAGTGTTTCGCCGCCAGTTTTTGTCCGACCGGTGAATACAGGTATTGCAGATAAGCTTCCGCCAAATCCTGAGTACCATTCTTTTTGACGATTTTATCGACCACGGCTACCGGCGTTTCCGCTAAAATGCTGGTTGGTGGCACGACAATCTCGTATTTACCGGCGCCTTGTTCTTTAAGCGCCAGAAACGCTTCGTTTTCCCAGGTAATCAGCACATCACCCATGCCGCGCTGGATAAAAGTCGTTGTTGAGCCGCGTGCGCCGGAGTCAAGTACCGGCACATTTTTGTACAACTTCTTCACAAAATCCTTGGCGGCATCCTTGCTGCCGAACTTCTTTTCTCCAAACGCCCAGGCGGCCAGATAGTTGTAGCGGGCACCACCTGAAGTTTTGGGATTGGGGGTAATGACCGATACGCCTTCTTTTGCCAGATCGTCCCAGTCTTTAATGCCTTTGGGATTGCCCTGGCGCACTAAAAACACAATGGTGGAGGTATAAGGCAAGCTGTTGTTGGGCAAACGGCTCTGCCAATCTTTAGGCAGCAACCCGGCTCGTTCAGCAATTTGATCGATGTCATAAGACAATGCCAGGGTCACAACATCCGCTTCCAAACCATCGATAACCGCTCTTGTTTGTTTGCCGGCACCGCCGTGCGATTGCTGAACTCCGACATCTTCGCCGGTTTTTTCTTTCCAGTATTTAATAAACTCCTTGTTGAAGTCCTGATACAGTTCCCGGGTCGGGTCGTAGGAAACATTGAGAATGGTTCTTTCCGCCAAAGCCGTACCGCTTAACAGTAAGGCCAGGATGAAGAACAGGTGTTTTAATGGTTGAGTAAGTTTCATAGCTTCTCCTTAATGGAAAGTGTTTTATTTGTTTTGCCGCATCGTTTTAATAAATGCCATATTCGATTCATACGGGATTTATATTAAACTAATTAATTAGTCGACAATAACGATATATTTAGAATTATATATCTCTAAATTAGATATATTTCAGTTCAGAAATCATAGGTCAGGCATGTACAGAAATCCCTTTATCAGTTAAATGGATTTAACTTATCCCCTGTTTGCCGGAGCAAGGGAATGAGTCTTCTGGCAGTTCTTACCGTTATTTTTGTAACGGCTTAATTGTACGTGGGCTTACCGTCGCCAAACGCATTCAGCGATACTTCAAAGTAGAAGAAGTTGGTAGCCTCCGACGTATAGGGGCCGGTATCCGTTTTGTTGTTATTTTGTGCCCTGGTAAAGCCACCCGGTGAAAAGTAGGCATAACTCATAGCTCCAATCGACATAAGGGTTAAGTTTATGCCGCAAACGGAGGTCCCATTCGTATCCCAGGAAATTGCCGCTTTTGCCGGTTCGGTCTTGCAAGTTGGCGCGGGTCCAGGCGCCGGTATCGCTTTCCAGCCAATAGGCGTTAAAACCGGTGTCGACGCGGACATCCTTGTAGGGAACAAACTCCACTCTGGCTTTTGGCGCGTGAATATTATCCCAGGAGAAATAATCGTTGCGGGACCACGGCTGGTTGAAGCCGTAAAAAGCATCGAAGCGTTGGTTATTGTTATCCGCGCCGTTTTTGTCGCCGGTACCGTAGCCGTAAAATACACTGGCCCTGGGCTTCCATTCATGGTCGAAGGTATAGCCGAGTTCCATCGCCCAAGCCAGGGCATCATGGTTCTGCTTGGTTTGCCGGGTACCTGACAGTGAGCCAAAAGTGCCGAACTGTTTGTTGATGTCGGCGTCAAAATCAAAACTACTGTTGGGAAACATGCCATAAACCCGCAAGCCCGGCGCATAAATGTCCATATCGGCCTTGCGATTGGCGACAACGGAATTGGTTGGGTCGCCGTTAACCTTGCGGCCCATGAAGTAGGGCTGGATCGTGATAAATTCCGACCAACGGCGGATACTCAGCACGCCGCCATAAAACCAGGTATCTTCGTCGTTCTTGTCCCACTGGTATTTCAAGCGTTCCAAGGGTTGCAACGCGAAGGTATCCAGATCCCAGTCGTTTTGCTGTTTACCAAAATGAACGCGATAGCCCAGGAAGTTGTTGGTGGTGTTACGGAACTCGTTACTGGCCAGCAAGCGCCGATCCAGCACTTCGAAAGCCATGCGGCCGGCGCGAACACTTAAGGGCCGATTGAAGCCCAGCGCGTTTTTGAAATACAGCTCGCCGTAACCCTGAATCAGTTCATGTTCGTTAACATCGGCATCGGATCTTTCATAGAGGCCGTTTTCACTACTGGAATTTTGAAATTCAACTGCGAAACGGAGAGGATCGAGAATATCTTGTATCCCGACGTAGGCACGCGTTCTAAGCAAGAACAGATTGTCCGGGTCGGGACGGTATTTTCTTGTTGCGGTTCCCGTAGTCGAGTTGGTCTGGGTCCAAAACCGGTAATCGTTTTCGCGATACTCATAACGGGTGCGATGATCCAGGCCGACATTCAGCCAATCAATGTCGCGAAACTGCTCGAATTGGGTTTTGCTCAATTTTCGCACATATTCCGGAGGATCAGAGATCGGTTCGACGCGGTAACCCCGTGTCTTGACAAAATAATCCTCGGCATTTGCCAGGCCCGGCAACGCCAACAACAGGCCCAGGGCACCGGTTGCGGATACAGTATTAATGAAGTTACGCTTCATGTGTTCACCTTATTTTTATAAAATCTTTGTTAGTTCCAGTAACGTCCGGTGATCCGGTCTGCCTGCCATCCTCTTGAAAATAATTTATTTCGCCGTTTTTACGGTAGAGTGAATTTATTCATTTCAGTAAATGCTTATTTTGCGTCAAAGCGTAGCTTCTCTCTGCGTTCGATTTGCACAATCTTGCCTTCGTGTATGACAATTTCAACCGATCCAAACCGGATTCCTTGTAAAACAGTGGCAATCTGGTCGGCAATTTCAGTCTTCAGTTGGGCTGGACTGTGGTTTCTTGCATCGGAAATCATATAGCGCTCCTACAACTCATTGGTGTTGAAGATGAACGTATTGTTTACGTTCAGTGTTTAAATGTTGAATGCACTATATCAGCGAAACTGTAGAACATTTAATGATATGTTCTGATATATATATCTTATTTATTGATAAAGATAGGGCGTAAAATTGACCTCATCGCTTACTATACGGTTCGCCGGTTCGTAGATGTGTTGAAACGTTACCGTATTTTTGCAATGTGTGATTGAAGCTTAAAGAATTGTATTGAGTAATACAGAATTGGAGGGATTTGTATGCCGTTACAACATCTAGTGGAATATTTTAATGACCGGCTTGGACGAGAACATCCTGCCAGTATTTCGGTCCTTTATTCCTGGAAGAAGGCAAAGTGGTCTTTTCGGCCAAATTCGAATCAACAGCTCTTTTGCGCTGCTAAGATAGACGTTAAAGCCTGAACTTTAGTCCATTAAAGAGTGTCGGATGTTGGTGTTTTTAATTTATGACGTCACAGCTTATAGATAACTTTCTCTAGACCTTCAAAACCCTTGAAACTCCTTAACGAGCAGTCATTGGTCTCGCTGCCAGTGCCCTGATTTACCGCCGTCTTTCTCCAGCAACTGCACAGACTGGATGACCATGCCCCGGTCAACGGCTTTACACATGTCATAAATAGTGAGCAAGGCAATTTGAGTGGCGCACAGCGCTTCAATTTCTACGCCAGTCCGGCCATTGGTTTTTACCGTAGTTTGACAACGTATACGGTTTTTTTCAGTTTCAGCGTTCAGGTTTATTTCTACATGCGTGATGGGCAGAGGATGACAAAGCGGAATTAAATCTGCGGCTTTTTTGCTGGCCATAATACCGGCAATTCGCGCTATCGCCAGTACGTCACCTTTTTTGTGTTCACCTGCAAGAATAAGCTGGAGCGTTTCAGGGTGCATTTGAATGTAACCTTCGGCGACTGCTGTCCGCTGAGTAATCGCTTTTGCGCCGACATCGACCATGTGCGCTTCGCCGGCCTGATTAAAATGGGGTGTGTGAGTCATTATGTGTAAAATAATTAGGGTAAAAAGTGTTTATAGTGCTTTATTATCTATCGTTTTTCTTGCCCCGTGAATAATTATGTCCATTAAAGTGCGTTATTTTGCCAGCTTGAAAGAAAGTGTAGGTCGCTCGGAAGATGACCTGGCCTTTACAAGTTTATTGACCGTCCATGAAGTTTGGAATCGTGCTAACCCGGATAAATCATTACCCGGCAATATCCTGGCTGCCGTCAATATGGATTACGTTGAGTTCGATAACATCGTTAAGGACGGCGATGAAGTCGCTTTTTTTCCACCCGTTACCGGAGGTTGAAGATGACCATCAAAATCAGTGCCGAGGCATTTGATCCGTATCAGGAAATTCAGGCCTATCAGAACGCAAAAACAGGTAATACCGGAGCTGTCGGTGCGACCAGTATTTTTATAGGCACAATGCGCGATTTCAATGAAGGAGTCACTGTTAAAGGCATGACCCTGGAATATTATCCCGGCATGACTGAAAAACAGTTGGAGAAAATCATTACCGAAGCACAGCAACAGTGGCAACTTATTGATAGCTTAATCATTCATCGAGTGGGCGATATTTTACCTAATGAGTCGATAGTGCTGGTCGCCGTGTGGTCATCCCACCGTGGTGATGCGTTTGATGCAAGCCGATACATAATGGAAGCTTTAAAATCGAAGGCACCATTTTGGAAAAAGGAGCTATTAATGACCGAAAAGGAACGCTGGGTTGCAAATAATACTAATGGCTATAAATCAGGTTAATCGCATGAAAACGCTTTACATCATAATCTCAGTTCTGCTGTTTTCCTCATTGACAGGCTGTATGCCGATGACCTATCCGCCTGGCGCAAAAAATAATGCAGCGCGACTCAGCGAGGCTATTTTCCTGACCGAAGACGGTACAAACTTGCCGATACGCCATTGGCTGCCCAAAACCGATCCGCATGCGGTAATTATTGCGCTTCACGGCTTTAACGATTACAGCCGGTTTTTTCAACAGCCGGGTGAGTATCTCAGTAAACAGGGTATCGCCTGTTTCGCATACGATCAACGTGGCTTTGGCGCGGCTCCAAAACGTGGTTTATGGGCAGGCGGTACAGCCTATACTGACGACTTGCATACATTGGTGCGACTGGTGAAACAACGTTACCCGGATCGTCCTGTTTATCTGCTCGGCGAAAGTATGGGGGGTGCGATTATTATAACGGCCATGAGTCAAGCCAAGATGCCGGCCGTAGAGGGTATTATTCTTGTCGCTCCGGCGCTTTGGGCGCGGTCAACCATGCCCTGGTATCAAACCAGTTTGCTTTGGACACTATCGCATAGCTTGCCGTGGCTAACGTTGACCGGTGAAGGCGTGAGGGTTATGCCCTCGGATAATATTGAAATGCTCCGTGCTTTGGGCCGGGATCCTTTAGTTATCAAGGCAACTCGCGTAGAAACCGTATACGGACTGACTGATTTGATGGATGAAGCATTTAACAGCGCAACGCAACTACGGGGAAATACCTTGATGCTTTATGGTGAGAAAGACGAAATTATTCCAAAGAAACCAACCTACGCATTTTTACAAAAATTTCTCGCCACGGATGCGACGGAAAAAACCGTAGCATTTTATCAACAAGGCTATCACATGTTACTGCGCGATTTACAAGCACCCACGGCATGGAAAGACATTGCGGCATGGATTGACAATAAACCGGAAAAACTTCCTTCCGGCGCAGATAATCGGGCAAAGCAGGTTTTAGCGGGGATTATTTCGAACGAAATAAAGCGGTAGATTAAAGCCCTTCATGGGTTGAATCAACATTGCCCCATCAGCATCAACAATCCTAAGGCATTTCTAAGTCGAGTTTCCTAAGCCGCACAAATCCCATAATTAGGCAACAGCTCGTGAACAACAAAAAAGTGGTGCGCCAGCAGCGCATCATGAAACATTTTCCAGTCGCTTTTGAGAAACGAATCGCTATAAGGGAAAATATCAGTAATGCTTTCAGTAAGTTTGGTTGTTTTTAGTGCCTGTTGTTTCCATGAATTGTACCCTTTTGCCTGGTATTCGAGTTTAACAGCCGTAAAATCGAAAAAGCCCTTGCCTATTTTTTCCAACCATTTCTGATGCCGGTCATCACCCTCTTCGTCAGTAATCGACAGGAATAATTCTTCAATTTTGTCCCGGCCGCTCTGAGGCAGTCCACTGACCGTTGCAACAGGGTTACCTACCTGATAGCGTTGCATGGCTTGGCACATTCTATCAGCGGCTTCAAGAAAAAATTTAGTATTGTCCCTTTTCACCAGTTGATCATTATGATCACGGTAGGACCATTTCAAAAAGGGTTTGTCCGGCTGGCTTAAGGCTGCGCCGTGTCCTAAAGGCAGCGCATCGCCGATAAACCTTCCCGTCACCTGGTTAATTACTCCTTTAAAGAAGCGCTTTTTTTTGTCTAAAAAGTCATTATCTTTTTTGCCCTGTTCATTCAGAGCGTGAACATCATTAACTTTGTGACTCACTCCCGCAAAACCCTGGTGCGCCCAGGTGTCAGCATAAACATGCATGGTGATACCCAGACGGTGCAAGCTATAAGGCTTGTTACCATTGGTGATACATTCCCGCACCATATCCTGAGCAATAGGACTATCAGGGCGGCAGATTAGTTTTTCTATGAAGCCGCCGTCAGGATTTTCACCTGCGGGTTTTAAACCATTACCCGGCAAAAAATGAAAGGGAATCCAGACCTGATGATTACTCAGCTCATCAAAGTTACGATAATCCAATGCGTTATGAGCCGATGATATATGGTGATACATTGCGCCAATATCAAAGGTTAAAGTCCCTCTGTTGGTCGCATCATCAACGTATTGAGAACAATAGGCAATAATTTCAGCCTGTGGATGATTGAAACCGGCATAACGGGCGATAACATAGGTTGTGCCATGATGAAAATCGATTTGCATGATATTTTCCTTATTATTATTTTTTATTGTGAAATTTCAGCGACACATTCGGCCAGTTGCTCATCACTCATAAACTGTCGATTGTCGTATCTTGGTGTTAATCCCAGTTTTTCCAGTTTATCTACCCATAGAGGGTTATAAGGCATTAAGTAAACGGCCTTTATGTCATGTTTTTTTAAGAAACCGGCTATTTCCGAGAGGTTTTTTCTTGTGGCAGTAATCCCCGGTATTAACGGAACACGGACATTAACGGGTATCTTCGCTTCATTAACAAGCCGTACCAGATTATTCAAAACGGGTTTATTAGATTGTCCCGTAAAATGACGATGAGCGTCCTCATCAATTAATTTAAGATCAAAATAGATACTATCCAGCCAGGGTAGTATGCGTTTTTTGAAGGTATGGTAATTAAAAAAACCGCAAGTCTCCAATGCTGTGGACACCCCTTCTTTTTTTAAGCTTTGCAAAAATTTTTCCAAAAACACTGACTGCAGGGTCGCTTCGCCCCCTGATACGGTAACACCGCCACCGCTGGACTGAAAAAAAGGTTTATCTATCAGTACGCGATAAAGCAATTCATCCAGGGTAATCCAGTAACCGGCAATCTCCAGAGCTTTGGTAGGACACTTTTCCATGCAACTGTCACGCAAACCCTGAAACATCTCCAGCTCCGAATGAGTCATGTACAGACAATCGGCAGGACAACGTCCACATTGTTCAGGATGGCATAAATCCGGTCTGAAAGAAATACCGGGCTGTCGTTCAATACCTTCCGGATTTTGACACCAGACACACGAAAGAGGACAGCCTTTAAAAAAAACAGTAGTTCGAATACCCGGCCCATCTTCGCTACAATCTCGCTTGATATCGAAAATTAAAGCTTTAGTCCCGGCATCATTTATTACTGGGTTTCTGTTCATTGAGGTTAATGTAGTTTCAAACCATTCGACTGGATCGCCTGCTGGATATTAGCCCCTATGGCGCCCAGCTTAAAGAGATGACCCACGTTGCCTTCGAGTTGAACCACGTTATCCAGCAGCATGCCGACAATATCAACATTCGCACCACCTATAAGGCCCAGGATCGATTCTACGTCTTTAAAACGGATGACCAAATCAACCTTATCGGGTTCGCGTTCCAGTTTTTCAGCTTCCTGCTCAGTTAACACTTTTGTTTCTACGACTTCCAATGAATCGATAGTCTCGCCCCACGGCATTTGATTTACTAAACGCTCGGGGTGCGGGCAAAAGCAAAAAAGTACGTTCATGTCATCCCCGGCGCGGCGCGTACGAATCAGGAATTTACCTTGATAATAACGTTTTCCGCCTGGAGCTTCCGGGTCAATAATAACAAAGTTCTCTTCCAAAAACGCTCTGGCTTGAGCCGCTTGTTGCTGATTGAGCAGACTGTCCCGCATAACAAACCCGAAACCCAACTTCAACAGCATCGCCATGCTTTCTGCCAGAAACTTACCTCCTTTACTCGAAAGTAGAGGACGCAAAGCCTCATCACTACCTGCACCGATACGCAAAACATGAATAAGATTAGATGTAGATTGTGGAAATCCTGCATGCATAACTCTCTCCTAAATAAGTAAATTTTCGATATGCCTATAAACTATGTAAGACATGTTGTTCTTTTTGATCCTCCAGTGCGAAATTGGCCCGCTCAATAATCTCCCGTCTCATTTGCGGACTCAATGTAATGTAGTAAGCGGAGTACCCTGCTACCCGAATCATCAAATCCTTATAAGGAGCCAATGCCAGTTGCTCTGAATCGCCGGCATTCGATTGTGATGCGGCAGTAGCCGCCTTGTCTGCCGCTACCAAATCATTAATAGAAGACACACACATCTGTACCAATACACCATCGTTATCTGTAAAGGCCTTCATATATCGCGAAAATAATTCAGTATCTTCTTCTCTGTGCGTAACATCCCGTGTCGTCAAGCTCAGGTTATAGGTATAGCCGTTCTGTACGGTATCCCCATCTACTGAGGTCACTGACAGCATATGATCAAGCAGCATGACCGGATCTCCGTTCGCCTTGACCACTCCGGGACAGGGTGTAATGCCTGAGGCAAATGCCTTGCCCGCTTTACGCCCGTTTGGGGTTGCCTCGGTGAGCATACCAAACCCGGCATGATTGGTCATTGACCAATAACCGGCAAGATAGCGTCCTCCCCGATGCGTCCGGTATTTATAAAAAGTATCGTGAACAATTTTTGTCAAAAGCCGGGTGTAATGCACAGCCAGCGAATTGTTATAAATGCCGCCACTGGTATCGTCTACGCCTGCGCCATAATGAGGCGCCAATTGAATGATCTTGTTAATAGTTGCCAGGCGCTCATCCGATAATTCAGGTAGATGAGCAGGTAACGTCGTTACGAAACCAAACCCGCATCCGTTGTAAAGTTTCATGCCACCAATCATCCTCTGGTTTATCTTCTTGCGAGTTAGATCTAAAGTTACAATGAAGGGCTGCCAACAATTCTTGAGCACTGACTTTCCCACTAAAAACCAGGCTGTCAATAATGCAAAATGAATCAATTACATCTGCCAGACCAATGATAGCAACACCGGCAGAGTTATATTTTGCACCGCCGGCCGCCACGTCACGAAATTTCGCACCCTGACCGTCCGGCGTATTAGTTGGGCCAACGAAAAGACCGGAAAGAAAGGGCGAGGCTCGCTCCTGTTCCAGGAAACGTCCAAAATAGTTATTGCATTGCACGGCATGTCTTGCCATTTCATCCAATTGAAAACTGAAACCATCAATGAAATCTTGCATCGATTTCATTTCGGTAAGAGGCAAGCTGGTGTATTCATTTGTTTCGTAAAACAAATTAGGGTCATTTGCACCGATTCCATCACTCCGATGTTTACCGCCAAATAGCGTCAACTCCAATACTGCGGGCAAGACAAACAAAGTAGATCCTGTATTGCCGTAATGTTTACCCGCCGAATTTTGTTCGATACAACCAATCGACGCATAATCATAAGCATCAGCTAGAGCCTCCTCTTTACTCACCCCGGTATGAGCTGAATAATAATTAGACATGCTATGCACTACCGGCGCGTCACCATGCAAAGCAGGCGTAGCCCGGGTAAGAATGTTGACCTGACAAATTCGACGCAGATAAGGTGACAAAACACCCTTGGGTAAATCATTACCTTGCGCATCCTTGTTATGTATATCCTTATGATAGCGGGCGTGAATATTAGGGTCGCGAATACTAAGAAGCTCCGTAGCTTTCAGGATGATATAGGTCATATCGTTGACCGCATCCACTACCTTGCCATTTTCGTAACGTGTACCCCCGACCGTTAAAGCCTGATTAGAGCCGCTGCCTGCGAACAACACCTCGGATCCCATCGTTGAAAGCGGAACATGATCGGAACATTTCAGAAAAAAATGACAGACCAGCTCAACGGCTTTTTTTGTGTACTCGGAGCGCTCCTTTTCCGTTTGCAGAGCTTCCCATTCTTTCAGGTAATAGGGATTAAGTAGCTGATCGACTCGACCAATGGATAAACCGAAGTTAGTATTTTCCTGTAACAGCAAATGGTAGCAAATCCACATGGCGGCTAACGCTTCATGCAGTGTTTCTGCGGGCTTAGCGGGCACTTTACGGCAAATGTCTGCTAACTTGGGATTACCTGCCTTTTCAGCGGCATCTGCAAGGTGCTCTGAATAGACAATAGCCCCTTCGAAAACATCAATCACCCCTTCAAGAAACTTTACCTTATCGGCTGTATCGGCTCTACCTTCACTGATATCCAGGCGCATCTGATCCATCAAGCCTTTAAGACCATACTTCAAAAGGCGCTCCCAATCAGGGACGGTGTGAGAAACACAAGTGGCCTTATCGGAAAGATAAAAAGCGACCCTTTCCATCAGTTTCTGACACATCGGCGTTTCGCCGGCCTTTTTCTTAAGTTGCGGATCGATAGAAGCCCCCCCATCAACCGTATCCAGGTTGGGATAGCTGTCAGAATCATAATCGCTATAACGCGCTTTTTCCTGTACCGGCTTATAGTCCAGCCAAAAAGGAAAAATCTCCCGGTTAAGCCGCTCCGCCACTTCCGGTTTTATGTTAAAGGGATTCTGTGCACGACTGGCAACCGTCTTGAGCTCAGGCCAGATACAGTAACCAATCGTGTCCATATAAACGACTGGACCGACAAAACTGGTCGTTGTTTCTCCAGGCATCAGGTCTGTGTTTAAAACCAACGGCGTCTTGCTGGTAAATACATGACGTATCGCTTTGGCCCGGCGCACTCTCGAAGGTAAGGCTTTCGCTTCATCTTTACGCAGATACTCAGTCAGATGACGAGGCAGTTCATCGCAGATTTCCGGTTTCCATTCCGGATCAAACAGTTTCGCACGCCATGCCTTGACCACCGGAAAATTATCCAGTTTAATGTCTGTAAGAGCCAAATCTTTAAGCGTTTTGATTTGATCAAACGCTTCATTTTTAATAGGAAATACACCTGGCAACGGGTTATTTTGCTGAACAATCGACGCCTTACTATTTAATTCGACTCTTATTCCACCGGCCGTTTTGTTTAATTGGGTCATGATTTCTCTCCTCATTCGGAATTTATTAGTTAACATTCATTCACTATTACTGAATTAGTCTTGCCCACTATCGGCTCAATTCTAATCAACAGCTAAAGCCAACAAAATACCCTATAACCTACAATGAATATTACTATACTCTTTCTATCATTTTTTAATTGATTAATCAATTTTTTTCTGATACCACCCTCAAAACACTTTAACAGATGAAGAAAACTTGTAAATTTGATCATAAATATATGGACAACTAATTATCAAAGTCGTTTCTTAAAACTCTTTGTCCGCAATAAAAAACCATAAGTGATAACAAGCGCGAAGCTGGAGAGGATATTTGATTTTTATTCCAAAAATCAGTTTTAGGCATTCTAATAGCTGACATTGTTTGTTGTTTCATAGCGCTTTGGAGGCTATGCTAACCAGTAGCAATCATTCGAACAGACAACAAAAACTTATTTTGTGAGAAAGCACTATCATGGAACCTTTTACAAATATTCGTGCACTCATCATCGACATGGATGGTGTTTTATGGCACGGCACACAGCCTATACCAGGGTTGACAGACTTTTTTCAAACGCTGCGTGAACTGAAAATCCGCTTCATTTTAGCAACTAACAACGCCAGTTTAACGCCTGAGCAATATGTGACCAAGTTGGCACGAATGGGCGTCACAGTGACCCAAAACCAAATTCTGACTTCGGGCATTGCCACTGCGCTATACCTGAGTGAGCATGTGAATCCGGCTGAAACCCGCGTATTTGTTGTCGGCGAGGATGGCGCTACGCAACCGCTTATTGAGCGTGGTTTTACGCTCACCGGTCTCTATGAAGTGAATAACACCAGTGACACGATCAAAAAAGGTGCAGACATTGTGGTCTGTGGTAAGGATGAAACCCTGACCTGGGCCAAATTGGCAACAGCCACACTGAATATTCGCGCAGGCGCAAAATTCATAGGCACAAATGCCGATACTACGCTACCAACAGAACACGGCCTTACCCATGGCAATGGCGCAATTCTGGCCGCTCTGGAGGTAGCAACTGGCGTATCGCCGACGATTATCGGCAAACCGGAACCGATCATTTACCGACAGGCTCTCACAATACTGGGCGTTGACCCGGATGAGACGGTGGCCATCGGCGACCGCCTTGAGACAGACATCCTCGGCGCTGTTCGCACGGGCATTCGCAGCATCATGGTGTTGACGGGGGTGTCTACTGAAGCCGATTTGAAAGAAGCGGCTTATCAGCCAACCTGGGTCATGCCTGATATTCGCGCCGTGACGCAAGCATTGCGAAATTTACCTGTATAAGCAATTGATCGTCACTATTCAGCCACAGATTGACACAGACCTACACTGATAAACTGAGATATAAAGAACTTATCTACCTTAGTTACAAAACCATAAAAACACCAGGAGTCACCGCCATGAAAAAGTTCATCAATTCCATCGATACGCTGCTTGACGAAAGCCTGCTCGGCTTTGCCAAAGCCCATGCCGATATAATCCAACTCAACGCCCAGCCGCACTTTGTCAGACGTATAAATCCGCCCAAACCAGGCAAGGTTGCGCTAATTTCAGGCGGCGGTTCCGGGCATGAACCCCTGCATACCGGCTTTGTCGGCTCGGGTATGCTGGATGCCGCTTGTCCAGGTCAAGTATTTACTTCCCCTACCCCCGATCAAATGCTGGCCGCCGCGCAAGCAGTGGAAAACGGCGGCGGGGTATTATTTATCGTCAAGAATTATGCCGGCGACGTGATGAATTTCGAAATCGCCGCCGAGATGCTGGATTGTCCTAATGCAACAGTTCTGGTGAGCGACGACGTTTCCTTACCGAAAACACATAGCACAGGGCGACGCGGGGTAGCGGGCACGTTAATTGTAGAAAAAATTGTTGGCGCGGCGGCAGAGAAAGGCGCCGATTTAGCACGTTGTAAAGCATTGGGTGATAGAGTCAACCAAGCCACCGCTTCCATGGGCGTCGCACTGAGCAGTTGCACCGTACCCGCACTGGGAAAACCCACTTTCGACATCAGTGACACCGAGATGGAAATGGGTGTGGGAATTCATGGTGAGCGTGGGCGTGAAACCCTGAAGTTAACCAGCGCCACAGAGATTGTTGAACACTTGGCCGGCATTATTGATGATGAATTAAAACCGGAAAAAGACCAGCCTGTGTTATTGCATGTGAACGGATTCGGTGCCACGCCTTTGATGGAACTGCATCTGATTTATGGTCTGGCCGCCCAATTCTGGGAAAAACGCGGTATCACAATAGCCCGTTCATTAGTGGGTAACTACACCACATCAATCGATATGGCGGGTTGTTCAATAACGCTGAGCCTGCTTGACGATGAACTGCTTGGCCTGTGGGATGCACCGGTTCATACAGCGGCTCTACGCTGGGGTTGTTAACTGTTGAGTCAACACATCAACGATGGCACAAATCATTAATTGGCCGGTTTTAGCGCCCGCATCAATATGACCACGGGAGCGCTCCTCCAGAAAAGAAGCGCGGCCCTTGGTAGCCACCATATCGCGGGTAGACTCCATACCCGCGATGGCAACTTGCGAGACATTAGCCAACACTTCAGGTAACGCAACGGAATTCGCTGCTGCTGTTCGCAAGTAATCCGCCACAGGAATGTAAACATCGAGCATGGTTTTTTCCCCGGTATCCGCCTTGCCCCGTTGTTTAACCGCCTCCACGCCTTTAGTAAAAATATCGGCAAAGCTTTGCAGATCCAAAGTTTGCTCACGCGCCGCTTTGCTTAAGGCAATAAATAAGGTGCCATACAACGAACCGGACGCGCCACCTATCGATGACATTAAAGTCATGCCGATTTTCTGCCAGGCAGCCACCCAATCCAATTGGCTTAATTCGTCACGTTGCGCCATGAGCGCTTGAATGCCGCGTTGTAAATTAGTGACATGATCGCCATCGCCAATAGCTTGATCCAAAGCCGTCACTTCTTCAGCGTTTTTTTCGATCACATCGGCTATAGCCTCGATCAGGTGAGGTAATAATGCAGGAGTAAGCTTCATGGCGCATCCATTAAAGAATATTTTAAAACGTAGAGAATAACGTGCATTTCGAGCGCCTGTCCAGACCTATTTTTGCCGGCTATTATTTACAGATTGCCTACCTGACATGGATATTTCTGTGACATCAAAACGTATCTTTATGCTTTCTCAGTTCTGTAAACACACATAGAGGTGACTGCATCTCCAGGCCTAATGCTTTTTGTACGCTTATGCAGTCAGCTCTCAAGAACGGATTAGTTGCTCTTTCCTGTTCAATAGTCGACGGTACTGTGGGTTTGTTTTCTGCTCTGAGCTGTTGCACTTCGATCATTTTTTGTTGCAACTGACGGTTGTCCGGTTCAACGCTTAAAGCAAACCGGCCATTCGCTTGAGTATATTCATGGGTGCAATATATTCGGGTTGATGGCGGTAAAGCTTTCAATTTCTGTAGCGAATTCCACATTTGTTCAGGTGTTCCCTCGAACAAACGACCACAGCCCATGACAAATAAGGTATCCCCGCAAAACAGCGCACGGTCTTCAGAAAAATGATAAACAATATGTCCACTGGTATGACCCGGAGTCGAAATAACTCTGGCTGTGTGTGCGCCCAGTGAGATGACATCATCTTCACTAACGCCAACATCAATACCGGGAATTCGATCTCGATCTGATTGTGCTGCGATAATTTTGCATGCGGTTTTTTGTTTCAGCTCCAGATTACCACCTACATGATCCCAGTGGTGATGAGTATTCAGGATATAGGTAAGGCGCCAGCCTTTTTTTTCCAGAACATCCAATACCGACTGCGCAAGAGCAGGGTCTATAACGGCGGTTTCTCCCGATACCGGATCGTGAATCAAATAAATGTAGTTATCGGTTAAAACCGGGATTTGTATGATGGTCAGCATGTGTCTTTACCTGACTACAAAGATTCGGCGAGCGAATTAAACAAGCTTAATCAGGATAGAACCCATCTTCTATAAATTGCGCTAATGTCCAAGGGCAACATTCAGGAAAAACAGCTTTACTGATTTTTGTTTCTCGGGCTGCTTTAATGACGGCGAGTCTGTAAGCTTTTTTTACAATCTCATCTAATTGTCGGTTTTAATCCAGGGTTTTCATTGAGGGTTTCTTCAAATTGTATTCGTTGTTCATCGATAGATAATTGCCAGCTTCTTCCGCGTCTTACTTCCTGATACTTCCATTTTAAAAGATGCAACAACAAAATAGTTAACCGGCTTTCAAGTTCCCGTTTTTCACTTCGGCCCATTGTTTCCATTTCTTCAATTAAATTAGTCAATATCCAGTTCCGAAAACCGGCCATTCTTTAATAACTCGGCCTGTTCTTGTGTCCAACTGTAAAAGTCTTTTTCGTAACTATTCATTCTATTTAACCAAACTCAGCAACACCCCAGCCGCAACCGCTGAACCAATTACGCCTGCAACATTAGGCCCCATGGCATGCATCAGCAAGAAATTATGCGGATTGCTTTCCAGGCCTACTTTATTGGCAACCCTTGCCGCCATCGGCACTGCTGAAACACCGGCGGCACCGATCAAGGGATTAATCGGTGTATCACTGAACTTATTCATAATTTTCGCCATAATAACGCCCGAAGCGGTGCCAATAGCAAAAGCAATCGCACCTAGCGCCAGAATACCCAGCGTTTCAATTTGCAGAAAGGCTTCAGCGCTCAATTTTGATCCTACAGCCAAGCCTAAGAAAATGGTGACAATATTGATGAGTTCATTTTGCGCGGTTTGACTCAAGCGCTCAACAACGCCGCAGGCATTCATCAAATTTCCCAATGCGAACATACCGATCAGGGGTGTCGCAGAAGGCAATAGCAAGATAGAAAGAATCAGTAGCATTAAGGGAAATACGATTTTTTCAGTTTTACTGACCGCACGCATTTGCTTCATTTCAATTTTTCGTTCATCTTCTGTGGTTAATGCACGCATAATCGGCGGCTGAATTAAAGGCACCAGAGCCATGTAGGAATAAGCCGCTACAGCAATCGCTCCCAGCAAGTCAGGCGCCAGTTTTGATGCGACATAAATAGCTGTAGGACCATCGGCACCGCCAATAATACCTATCGCGGCCGCATCTTTTAAGCTGAACTCCAAGCCGGGTATGATGTTAAGCGCCAAAGCACCCAGCAATGACGCAAAAATACCAAATTGTGCTGCGGCACCTAATAACAGGGTCTTGGGATTTGCCAGCATGGGACCAAAATCGGTCATTGCGCCTACACCCATAAAAATGAGCAGCGGGAAGATTCCGGCTTTAATACCAAAATAAAGGTAATATAAAAGACCTCCCTCTTCGGCAATACCAGCAACCGGAATATTACTGAGAATGGCACCAAAGCCTATCGGCAATAGTAGCAAGGGTTCAAAACCCTTTTTAATAGCAAGAAACAGTAACAAAAAACCGACCAGCATCATGAAAGCCTGACCGCCGGTAAAATTGTATATGCCAGTGCTTTGCCAAAGTGAAAGCAGATTTTCCATAGGATGTCTCTTGATAGTGTGCGTTGTTACAAAGAAATCAAAGCGTTGCCGCCGGCAACTGCACCGCCTTCCTTTATATGAACAGCACTAACGATCCCTGCAAATTTAGACCGCACCTCTGTTTCCATTTTCATCGCCTCCATAATAACAACAACCTCACCTTCCGCAACGGCACTGCCCACATCAACCAGAATTTTCAGTATATTACCCGCCATGGGCGCGTAAACCACTGAACCACTAACGGCTTCAGGCACTGGATAACTTTTTTCTGCGACAGTAGGCTGAATAGTGAATGGTGCACCACCAGGGCCGACTATCACGTTAAAGTTCCTGCCATCCACGTTGACAGTGTAAGTTTCGGTGACTGGATCAACAGCCGCCGTTTTAAGCACATTATTGGCCGATGCAAAAGCGTTTGCATCAGGAGCTGCCTCAAATGCCCCGGGTTTGCCACGATTGACCAGGAACTTCCAGCCGACTTGAGCAAACATACCATTGATTAATGCATCTTCCTCGATATTTTTGGCGAGTTTTACATTCTCGGCTTTCGCTTTTTCCTGCACCTCGGCAATCAATTTGTCCATTTCCGGCTCTATCAAATCAGCTGGACGACAAGTAATGGCTTGCGTGCCATCCAGCACCCTGTCTTGCAATTGCTTGTTGACAGGTGCAGGGGTTGCACCGTATTCCCCTTTCAATACCCCCGCTGTTTCCTTGGTAATGGTTTTGTAGCGCTCGCCACTGATGACATTTATAACCGCTTGTGTTCCCACGATTTGTGAAGTGGGTGTGACCAGTGGAATAAATCCGAGGTCTTCACGTACACGCGGTATTTCTCGCATCACCTCATCAAACTTGTCAGCTGCACCCTGTTCTTTTAATTGGCTTTCCATGTTGGTCAACATGCCGCCTGGGACTTGAGCGATTAAAATACGACTGTCTACACCTTTAAGACTGCCTTCAAACTGAGCGTATTTTTTGCGTATGTCTCTAAAGTAATGTGCAATTTCTTCCAGTTTAATCAAATCCAGGCCCGTATCACGTACGGTGCCTTCAAGACTGGCAACAATAGTCTCGGTAGCGCTGTGACTATAAGTCATGCTTAGCGTTGAAATAGCCGTATCGACATTATCTATACCCGCTTCAGCCGCTTTGATTATGCTGGCCACACTTAAACCAGTTGTCGCATGACTATGCAAATGGATAGGAATTTTGGTGCTTTTTTTCAACCGGCTGACCAGCTCAAAAGCCTCGTAAGGTTTAAGCAAACCGGCCATGTCTTTGATACAGATGGAATGCGCCCCCATATCTTCAATCTGTTTACCCAAATCGACCCACGTATCCAGGGTATGTACCGGACTGGTGGTATAGGAAATAGTCCCCTGAGCATGAGCATTGGTAGCGAGTACTGCTTTTACCGCATGTTCAATGTTACGCATGTCATTCATCGCATCAAAGATACGAAATACGTCGATTCCGTTGACAGCACAACGTTCAACAAACTTATCAACCACATCATCGGCATAATGACGATAGCCTAAAATATTTTGACCCCTCAACAGCATTTGCTGTGGCGTTTTAGGCATTGCCGCTTTCAGCAAGCGTAATCTTTCCCAGGGATCTTCGCCCAAATAACGGATGCACGCGTCAAAAGTAGCTCCGCCCCATGATTCAATGGACCAGTAACCAATCTGGTCGAGTTTTTCACAAATCGGCAGCATATCTTCTATGCGTAAACGAGTGGCTAAGATTGATTGATGCGCATCACGCAAGACAACTTCGGTTATCTTTAAGGGCTTTTTTTTATCTTTGACCATTCTAAATATTTCTCCGAGAACCTTTGTAGGCTTTTAATAATTGACCTTTTGGGTCGCTTGAATACGTTAAATATAAATCAATAAGGACAAACGCCAGAGGCATCTAACCAAAAACTCTTAACTTTGTTTATGCTTGCTTCGGTGCTGATGTACCGCTGCAGTAATCGCAGCAATAATACTTTTATCAATACCGCTGGATACCTTGGTAACTGCTGCCACCTGGATTGGCGCATCTGGAAAAAAACGCTGCACCAATGATGACATCATATTGATCGCGACCACCAGCATGGTCAAAAACAGGAACACGATGCCCATTCCGGCAAACATCAATTCGACTCCGCTACTCATCATTTCTGTCATATCGTCAAACCTTATGTTGAAACTCTTGAATCTATTGAAAATGTTGAAATCATAGTTACATTATCCATAAAACCAAGCTGCTAAACAAACTAAAGATAACTAAAGAGGCATTTGCGATGTGAAATAATTACTTGATTTATATGGAGTTATATTTTTCACAAATTTACATTACCTTATAACTCTTTGTTATTGTTTAATTTATTTCTGGAGTGGAAATTTACCAAAACGCGAATCTCATCAAAATACACCCACTCAAACCCTGATTCTACCGTCGAAAATTAGGGTAAACGAATTTTACTGGGCGCTACAGATTAGGTATATCAAGACTTACAGAACAGCGCAATATATTCTTCGCGGTAGGCGAGCACCGCCTCGCCTAAACCCAGTCCGGTGTCATCTTAGACGCGTAGCAACGTGGAGTGAAATTGGACGAACTAATAAAAAATGGGGGTGAGTTTTATCGGCTTGCTGTTACGCGTTTATCGAATGATAACGGCATTTGTGTTGCAGTTTGTTATGGCTTTTTATTTTGAAGTGCCCCGCCAGTGTCCCAAAGGCATAAAAACCCTACATTTGCTTGTATTATTGGTTCTGCTGTAATTAGGCCCGGCTTAAAAGCCCGACAACGGAACCAGTCTAAATAGCGTAGACACCGTGGACCAGGACTGGATCTTTTTGCCAGGAGTTCATCAAGGGCTTACGTCTTCGATCCGAAACACGCCGTTCATTATAGCCTGTTATAGTACCCGGGCACAGCTTACTTCTAAGATCGTTATGCGCTGAACGATTGATATATTCACGAACTGTAACGTGGGTTCCTTTAAACACCGTTCCGTCAAGCATTTTAATTACTCTTATTGCTACTTCTGTTGGTGAAACCCTGACCAAACCATGCTTTTCAAGTGTATTTGAATCAACATCCTGTATCGATAAAATTTCTATATCCTCCAATAATATGGCAGTGCTTGGCCTATCTAGGAAGCATTTATTAAAAACTCTATCTATGAAACTGGCGATTTCATATTTTTTGGTTTCAGGAGGTATGTTTCTAAGGAAAATAATCATACAAGCAACAATTCATTATTTTATTAAATTTCTAAAAGCTTAGACCTATCGACTTAATTACTAGTTCACTATTATTTCACAAAAAAATATTTTCAAATAGGTTTAAAGGGCAAATTCTAAACATTCTTAGGACAGACGCTCAGAATTAATGAGTTTAACAGGAAACTTTGTCCGCAAATAAGCGCAACATAAGACCCTTGTCCGGCGACAACTATTCTGACGTAGGGGATAATGTAAATTTGTGAAAAATTTAACTCCATATAAATCAAGTAATTATTTCATAGCGCAAATGCCTCTTTTACTTAATTATCAGGATATTTCAAATAAAGCTATACTAATTGTTTTACTTAAAAGTTAATTTAATTAGTCTCTAATTTGGGGAGCGCTATTATGCAAAATAATCTTATAAAAACCTGTTTTTTCATTTTAATGCTAACCTCTTGCGCAACTCTTTTCGCAAAATCCTACAACCTCACCATCAATGTTAATGGTGAGGAGTATTATTCAAACAAGAACGGTTTTTCAGTTAAGGGCTCTGTTTCAAAGTCAAATAAGAACTCAGTTTCAACTTCAGATTATGTTGCTGCTTCAAAGTCTTATAATGGTTCTGTAAGTAAGCGCAAAAAACAATATGCGGACTTGGTCGCTAATGCCGCTGACAGGCATCAAGTTGATGCAAAATTAGTACATTCGGTAATTCAGGCCGAATCCGCCTATAATGCAAAAGCCGTTTCGTCGGCTGGCGCGGTCGGCTTAATGCAGTTAATGCCCGGGACCGCCAAGCGGTTTGGCGTTGCCGACAGGCGTAATCCCTATCAAAACATAGATGGTGGCACCCGATATCTAAAACATTTATTGCAATTATTCGATTCAAATTTGAATCTTGCCCTTGCCGCCTATAATGCTGGGGAATATGCAGTAATCAAAAACAATAACTCCATTCCGCCATATTCTGAAACGCAGCATTATGTTAAAAAAGTCCTGTCTTTGAAGGATCACATGAAAAGTGTCCCGGAATCGATGTACTATGCCCCACCTCGCAACACAGATAATTCGGAAGATTGGGGTAATAGCGATTACACAATAGAGATCAATTAGGTTCTTTTATACTGCTCTTGTATGGGTAGATTTTTTCAACGTCCTTATCGGCAAGGGATTAATAATCACTCATTCTGAAGCCTCCCTGATTTGTTTAACCGCGGCCTCGATTTTTAAATTCAGCAAAATATTTCCTAAAAATAAACTGGCTTTACTGGCATCACCATCAGCGCCAGTTATTAAAAAATCAGACCCCATGTGATCAACTTTAAATCCAGTTCTTACCCCACTTGGAAAAACCGCCATCAATTCAGAGGTATCCCTTATCCCGGCGTGACCACCTATCTGTAACTCCGAATAGCCGTTATTCAATAAATAGGCACTTTGTGAATTGTGCTCATAATAATCGTTAACATGAAGCACTTTGACACCTTCATTTTTCCATAGCGTGGTTAACCGTTCTGCAACCCGCTTCTGGAAAACCTGATTACCGCCGCTATCACCGATAAAAGCAATTGTTTTAAAACCATGCTGCTTCAAACTGCGCGCCGCCGATTCCAGAATGGCTTCAAATTCCGCTTCCGATATCGACAAGGTTCCGGCAAATCTCATATGTCCGTCAGCCGGGGCAATAGAGCCTTCAGGCACATAACTTATCACCGGCGCAACCAGCGTTTTGCCCAAGGTTTCCGCTATCTTGCCGGCCGTGTATTTCACTATGTAATTATGTTTGCCCAAAATAACATGCGGGCCATTTTGTTCGGTACCGCCTGTGGGCACCAACACAGTAGTTGAACCGCTCTTTATAGCGTCCCTTACCTCCTGCCAAGTCATATCCTCCAGATAACCATTAACAGGAAGGCTCGCCGCTTCCGAGCCTTTATTGCTCAAATAGACGGCTGGCAGCACAACCATCAAAAAAACCAGAACGGACACGTAGCGTTTGGGCTCTAAAAGCATTTTCAACCTGAAATTATGATACAAATTTATAAACGGCATTAAATACAAACTCCAGAAGGTGGAAAATTTTTCATTCTCTTCAGCTCCCAAACCAAAATTGATGTTTTCCTTCCCTTCAGGTACGTATAAGGTTCCAAACAAACCGTCCCAAAAGGCAAAAGTAAATCCCAGATTTTTATCGAAATGCTCGGGCGCAGAACTATGATGAATCTGGTGCTGGGCCGGACTGATAAAAATTCTGCTGAAAATTGGCCCCCAACTCCACCAGATATGCGAATGCCTCAAATTGTAACCAACCAAATAAAACCCAATCAAAAGCACATTGACCCCGCCAACATTGTACAAAACAATATTGCGCCCCATGAAAAAAGTCATACAGCCCAGCGCCGCACCTGAAAACAGGCCACTCATACTAAAGACCAATATATTGTCAACCGGATGCATTCTGAATACAGTGATCGGCGTCATTACTTCGGCTGAATGATGGACCTTATGAAACTCCCATAACCATGGAATCCTGTGTTGCAAAAAATGACTGAAAAACAACGCAAAATCGGCGGCGGCCGCAAGAAACACAGTACTCAGCAAACCCATGCCGTAAACACCTTGCAACCGGCCATTGAAAACGGGCAGCCAGTCATTCAGACTGGTTTCAGTAAAATAAGACACTACAATTGATACCGAAGAAAACATTACGCCGATAAAGGTACCCAGAAATAGCAAATCGGTATAAAAAAACAAATAATCGTTAATTGATGACCTGTGCCAAAAAACGTTTTTCGGAAAAATAACAGCCAATGCACTTTTCCCCGACCTGGCATAGTCTTGCTTATAGACAACAATCAAAAAAAAAGCTATTGTGAAAGCAGATAGTAAATAGAGCCAATAGACCCTTTGGTTATTTGTTAAAAATAGTTCAAACGGGGAAGTTAATTGATCAATCATATATAGCATGAGCGCATACCAAGAGTGTCATATAAACTTTCCATCGCTAACAGGAGTTGGTAATTTAAAATCACTTTGTATCAAAATATTAACCACACTATAAAGTAAAAAATATGTGCTGCTTATAAAAAACTGGCATTGAGTATCGGTGCTTCTACTAAAAATAGGCCCAGATTTAACGTTAGCCTTAAACCAAGCCTTTATAACATATCATTAATGTTAATATAATAAACGTTTGCCCTGCCTCTACAGCAATTCTAATTTTTAAACTGATACATTTAAATGAGACATAAATGAAAGCTGTCATTCTAGCAGGTGGCCTGGGCACTCGCATTAACGAGGAAACTTCCACACGACCAAAACCTATGGTAGAGATCGGTGGCAAGCCCATCTTATGGCACATCATGAAGATCTATTCGGCGCATGGGATCAACGAATTCGTAGTGTGCTGCGGCTATAAGGGTTATATCATCAAGGAATATTTCGCCAACTATTTCTTGCACATGTCGGATGTGACGTTCGATATAGGGCAAAATAAAATGGAAGTACATCAGCGGATTGCCGAGCCGTGGAAAGTGACTTTGATAGATACCGGCGAGGAGACCATGACCGGCGGACGTTTGAAGCAGGTGGCGAATTATGTCAAGGATGAAGAGGCTTTCTGTTTAACTTATGGCGATGGAGTGAGCGATGTGAATATCACCGAACTGATTGCTTTCCATAAAGCACAAAACGTCAAAGCCACTGTAACTGCGACCATTCCGCCCGGACGTTTCGGTGCCTTAAATATGAAAGGAAACAAAGTCAGCAGTTTCCGAGAAAAGCCCAAGGGCGATGGTGGGATGATCAACGGTGGCTTCTTCGTTTTATCGCCGAAAGTCATCGAATATATCGCCGATGACAAGACGCTCTGGGAGCACGCACCGTTGGAGCGTTTAGCGGAAGAGGGGGAGCTGGCTGCGTTCCAGCATAATGGTTTCTGGCAGCCAATGGATACGCTGCGCGACAAGGTTCACCTCGAAGAGTTGTGGCAATCAGGCAAGGCACCATGGAAGGTATGGTTGTGAATCTGGAATTTTGGCAAGACAAGCGCGTTCTGCTGACTGGGCATACTGGTTTTAAAGGAAGCTGGCTATCACTCTGGTTGCAAGCCATGGGCGCGCAGGTAGTGGGTTACGCACTGGCACCGCCGACCAATCCAAGTTTGTACGAAATTGCCGATGTCGCCAAAGAGATGACCAGCATAATCGCAGACATCCGCTCTCTGGAGCATTTACGCACAGTCTTTGCTGAACACAATCCCGAAATCGTTTTCCACATGGCAGCGCAGCCGCTGGTACGCTATTCCTATATTGAGCCAGTCGAGACCTACTCAACCAATGTGATGGGAACCGTCAATTTGCTCGAAGCGGTTCGCAGCATAGATAGCGTGAAGGCAGTGGTGAACGTAACCAGCGACAAATGTTACGAAAACCGCGAATGGCCATGGGGCTACCGGGAAAATGAACCCATGGGCGGTTACGATCCTTACAGTAACAGCAAGGGCTGCGCTGAGCTGGTAACATCGGCCTATCGAAACTCCTATTTCAACCCCGGCAATTTTACAGATCATGGCGTGGCATTAGCCACAGCCAGAGCCGGCAACGTAATCGGCGGTGGCGATTGGGCGGAAGACCGGCTGATTCCTGATATAATGCGCGCTATTATGCAAGACCAGCCGGTGAATATTCGCAACCAACATGCTATCCGGCCTTGGCAACATGTGTTGGAGCCGCTGTCCGGTTATTTAATGTTGGCTCAAAAACTGTTTGAGGATGGCGCCGCTTTCGGAGAAGGCTGGAACTTTGGCCCAAACGATGAGGATGCCAAACCCGTATCGTGGATAGTTGACCGCTTGGCCAAGACCTGGAGTGAAAGCGCCAGTTGGGTGCAGGATGATGTCGATCACCCGCATGAGGCGCATTATTTAAAACTCGATTGTTCAAAAGCCAAAATGCGTTTAAATTGGCATCCGCGCTGGCATCTTGACGAAACGCTGGTAGCAATTGTTGACTGGCATCGCGCCTACCAAACGGGTAAAAATATGCGTGATTTTTCATTAGGCCAAATACAGCAATATGTGAATGGAAGATAAACAAATGACAACAATGGAAGCAGCCTCTCAATCTGCGCAGATCATCGATGCGCAACTAAAGGAAGTGTTGTCACATTTTCCGAAGATCGTTTTCGCAATGCTATTTGGTTCTGTGGCCTTGGGTCGTCAACGTGCGGAAAGTGATTTGGATATAGCAGTTGCTGCCAAAGAAACATTGACAACCCATGAAAAAATAGCGCTGGTCAGTGCATTAGCCGATTGTACCGGACGGCCTATTGATTTGATTGATCTGAAGAGGGTGTCTGAACCATTGCTTGGGCAAATAGTACGTCATGGCAGAAGGCTATTGGGCAGCGATACCTTATATGGGGAATTGATTAGTCGCCACCTGTTTGAGCAGGCAGACTTCATGCCATATCGGACAAGAATTCTTGCAGAAAGGCGGATGGCATGGATCGGGAAGTAGTCGAGCAAAAACTGGAATCGCTGCGGCGCTGTTTGCGGCGTATAGAAACAAAGTGCCCAACGGACGCCGCCACGCTTGTCTGCGGACATTGATCTTCAAGACATCGTCTCGCTAAACCTGAGCCGTGCGGTGCAAATCTCAGTGGATATTGGCGCACATCTGATTGCCGGGATGAAAGTGCCGCCTCCTGACACTATGGGACAAACTTTCGATTTGCTGGCTCAGGAAGGTGTATTGAATAATGAGTTGGCAAGCCGCCTCAAAAAGGCAGTCGGCTTTCGTAATATCGCAGCTCACAACTATGACAGTATCAACTGGGAAATTGTACATAGCATTGCGAAACATCACCTTGCAGACTTTTCAGAGTTTGCCAAGGCGGTAGCTATGAAATTGGAAAAATGAATGTTCAAACCCGAAACGGGAATGACGAAGCTAATCGATAATTTTAAGATTAAAATCCAATACGCCAGGAATTGAAATGCACGCACAAAGAGTAGTTAGCACTGTAGGTGAAAATGGTTTCGTCCAGTTCAACACTGATCAGCCCAAAGGCACACGAGTAGAGATTATCGTTTTAGCACTACAAGAAGACGTACCTGGAGAAATTGAGAATGCCTGGAAAGGCTCAAACGCTTTTGAGGCAGCAAGCCTTGAAACTTTTTTTGAAGATGATGATGACAAGGACGTAGATTGGCTCGAGGTTTTTAATGTCAAGAATCGGTGAGATAGTACTGGTTGAGTTTCCATTCACAAACGGTGCAATGATAAAAATCAGGCCGGCTCTAGTAGTTGGTAAGTCCGAAGATGGCAATGACGATTTCAAACTGGCTTATATAACCAGCCAAGTTGAACGTTACCAAGCCCTACCTAGCGCAATCCTGTTATCACAAAGCGACTTTGAAACGGGCACGCTTAACAAGGAAAGCCTGGTTAGGCTGGATAAGATTGCCTTGATCAATCAACATCGAATCAGTAAAGTTGGATTGCTAAAACCGGTGAAAATTGAACAAATTTTGCGTGCGATTACACTGAGAGCAAGCGCTCACTATGTAGCAGAAACAAAATTACCGGTAGCGTTTGTACCAGGTGAATCGGTTATACCTCCTTCGGGCAAAGTCATAGATGCAGAAGAAATTTCAAACATGGTCGAAGCCTCGCTCGACGGCTGGCTCACCACAGGCCGCTTCAACGCCGAATTCGAGAAAAAGCTCGCGGCTTTCATCGGCGTCAAGCACCTGATCACCGTCAACTCGGGCTCTTCAGCCAACCTCGTCGCGTTTATGACCCTTGACTTCTCCTAAGCTGGGCGACCGCGCCATCAAGCCGGGTGATGAAGTCATCGGTGTGGCCGCCGGTTTTCCAACCACCGTCAACCCTATCCTCCAGTTTGGCGCGGTACCGGTGTTTGTGGATGTGGACCCTAGAACACACAACATCGATGCCGGCAAGATCGAAGCGGCTATTGGCCCCAAGACCAAGGCCATCATGCTGGCTCACTCGCTAGGCAATCCCTTTAACCTCGATGTGGTCACGGCCCTGTGTAAAAAACACAAATTGTGGCTGGTAGAAGACTGCTGCGATGCGCTGGGCACCACTTATCGCGGCCAGATGGTCGGCACTTTTGGCGACATTGCCACCCTGAGCTTTTATCCGGCCCACCATATTACGATGGGTGAAGGCGGCGCGGTATTTACCAACCACAAGAAACTCAAAAAGATTGCCGAGAGCTTCCGCGACTGGGGCCGCGATTGCTTCTGCCCACCCGGTAAAGACAACACCTGCGGCAAACGTTTTTGCTGGAAGCTGGGCGAACTGCCCAAGGGCTACGACCACAAATACACTTACAGCCACTTGGGCTACAACCTCAAAATCACTGACATGCAGGCCGCCTGTGGACTGGCCCAGCTGGACAAGGCACCGCAGTTCATCCAGGCCCGCAAGGATAACTTTGCCTTTCTGAAAGAACGTCTGAAGAACTGCGAAGAGTTTTTAAATCTGCCCGAGGCGACCGAACACTCCGATCCCTCCTGGTTCGGCTTTCCGATCACGCTGAAAGAAAATTGCCCTGTTACGCGATTGGATCTGCTGACTTATCTGGATCAGCATAAAATCGGCACCCGCCTGCTGTTTGCCGGCAACCTGACGCGTCAGCCCTACATGATCGGCGCCAACTACCGTATCAGCGGTGATCTGACCAATACCGATAACGTGATGAACAACACCTTCTGGATAGGCGTTTACCCAGGTTTGAATGAGCCCATGCTCGACTATGTATGCGATAGGATTGAAGTTTTCTTGGGTATAACTTCCTAATGAAACTCAGTAAATGGCCGCTTAATCGACCTCAAGTTCAATAGGCTGTGGCCATGGTTATGATGGGAGTAGTTTAGCAATGCGAATGACACCACAGCAAGCTGAGACAGTCAGGCTATTCGCTCACCGGCACTTCGGTGAAGATGCGGTAATATGGCTGTTTGGTTCGCGTGCAGACGATAAGAAGAGGGGTGGGGACTACGATTTTCTTGTCGAAACTTCGCTTGATCAGCCTGATATAATTATCGAGCACAAAATAACGATGATTGCGGAACTTCAATCGACGTCGACTTTTGAGGATGAGAAAATCGATCTGATTGTGAAGCGCCGAAATTCCAGCTTTGACATACCGATTTACGGTGTAGCTAAAAAAGAAGGGGTAAGGCTGTGACGCCTGAACAGTTAATGCATATTTATCTTGATGGAATGCCGTCTGCACACAGGGGTGTTGGCAGAAGCATTGGAAGAGGCGCGCACATGGCTACCGTTTAGTGCCGAAACCGTGCAGCACCTTACTAAGGAGCAGCTTCGAATTCTGGATCAGATAGCGTACCGGTTTACCAAATTGCAGGACACTATGGGCCAGAAAGTATTGCCGACAATTCTTGAGTTGGCGCAGGAGCCGATTGCGCCCGACGCAACCTTTGCAGAGAAGTTAAACTGGTTGGAACGTATGGGAGCATTGCCTTCGGCGGAAGAATGGAAAAAACTCCGGGTGGCACGTAACGCAATAGCGCATGAATACCCCGATGATCGCGATTTGAGAGCGAGTGCCATTAACCGCTTCTTTGCTGGCGCAATACAGCTGAACGCGCTTCATAAGTTTGTTAGCAGGTATTTGCTGGAGCACTTTCCAAGTTTGGGAGACTCATATAAATGAATACTTGGGAACGTGCATGAAATAACTTGAGCAACTTACTCCCTCTCCCTCCGGGCATTGGTATCTACACAAATGTTGTTGCTCCTTCTCCGGAGGGAGAAGGTTGGGATGAGGGGAAGTGTAAATGGTTGTTTTTACTTGACTACATTATTTCATGCACGTTCCTTAGTGATTTCCCAACCTATCCAGGCATCCCAGCAAAATTTAAACCTACCGGGCTTTATTTTTAATTTTTAATCCGCCAAAACACCACCATGCGCCTAACTCATGACCAAATTCAAGCCATCAAACAAACTGCCGATGCCGTGCTGGGCGAAGACTCGCGGGTTATCCTTTTTGGCTCGCGTGCTGACGATGCCAAAAAGGGCGGCGACATTGACCTGTTATTTGAAACCGATCACGCCGTCGGCAATCGTGCCGCCACAATTGGTGCACTCTATGTTTCACTGATACGCAAACTTGGTGACAGAAAAATCGACGTCCTATTAAAAGATGCCACTACTCCCGAAGCCCCTGTACTGGCGATTGCACGACAAACCGGCATTCAACTATGAGCCTCAAATACCTGCCAGAACATGCACAAACTGCCCTGCTCGCGCTCGATTTGGCGCTCAAAGAGGCCGAGCATCTGCGTTACAGTCAAAGCACCCTGTTTGCACTGCCAATTGACCTTGATTGGGTCAAAACCTTGGGCAATCACCCTGAAGTTGCAGAAAAAGTTGAAGCCTTTGTCAGCCGTTTTGGCAGACTGCAAGACCACCTGGGCGAAAAACTCCTCCCCCGCTTTGCGGCTCTTGTAGGTGAAAACAGCAAAACACTACTCGACACACTGGCAATAGCTGAAAAAACAGACGTGCTGATCAGCGCAGATGACTTTATTTCAGCCCGCAAACTACGCAACGCACTCGTGCATGAATACATGCATGATGCCCAGACATTTTTAGAAAGCCTGTTCGCAGCTCAGCAAGCATGCAATATGTTCTTTGCCGTCATCGAAAAAGTCGAAGCTGAACTTAAACACCTGGGTGTGACAAAAACCGGGTCATTTGTGTAGATAGATACTAAAATACCCTCTAACCCCGACTAAAGCATAGCATCGAGGGCTTCTTATTCGACCGCAGCAGGTAGAAAGGATTCTAACTCAAAGCGCAGAGGCGGATAACAAGCTAAAGCCTTAGCGTGAACATATCGTACAGTCAAACAGGAGCGAGATAAATCATAAAAGAACTATTGCGTCCATGCCCTAATTTGTGACGGCAATTACGGCGAAATATTAACACACAACACTTTGCTGTTACTGAAGACTACCCGCTCCCTGCCGTCTATGACGTGGAGGAGTGTTCGACCTGCGCCATGATCTATGCCGATACGCCTGCCACACAAGCAGATTACGATTATTTTTTTATTCCAATTTTTCGATTTACCAAAGTCCCCCCCAAGCACCAAGCATAGAATTTCTGTCATTACATTTAGCACGATTCCATGAACTGGTGAATCTTATCGACAAGTCTGTTCCTTCAAAAAAAGATCGGATATTGGATGTCGGCTCGCAAACGGCAACTTACTTAGCGCCTTACTACAGAGGGGATTTACAAATCTTGTCGGTGTCGATCCCTCCAGGAGTGTGTCGAGAATACAAGAACAATCGGCGCACAAGCCTTTCAGGGCGACTTGACGCATATCTCCGAAAGCATTGGCCATTTTGATATTGTAATGCTCACTGCCGTTTTAGAGCACATCCTAGACGTGAAAAACGCGATCTCCTCATTAGTCAAGATGTGTTCTAAGCGGGGACGATATTTTTCCAAGTACCAGATGCTGCCCTTTACGCTAAATACCTTTCTGCGCCGTTCCAGGATTTTAACACTGAGCACATTAATCACTTTTCTCTCGCCTCGTTGCAAAACCTGATGGGCCAATATGGTTTTTCAATCATTATGGTAGAAAGTTTACCATAACAGAACCCTTCGGTCTCGGTTCCAACCCTTTACGCAATGTTTGAACGGCGGAACATACCAAATTCCAGCCAGTGGATTTCCGAGCATGGCTTTCGTAAAAGCATACAGCAATACATTGATGGCTCGCAGGCGATGATGAAAAAATTAGACGAACAACTTCGGTCTGTGCGTAAGTCGCCCTGCGTTATTGTCTGGGGGACCGGCCAGTTGGCGATGAACTTCTTTGCGACACGGCGTTGCGGGACGCCCAAATACTGGCGTTTGTCGATGGAAATCCGATCAATGCCGGAAAACGTCTGCGAGGGGTTCCAATAGTGAAGCCTCAGGACACCCCGCGCCAAGACGATGTCCCTATTGTCATTACTACGCTTCTGCATACGGACGAAATTGCTGCAAGAATTGCTTCGTTGGGCCTGAAAATCCCGTAACTACCCTCAAAACCTAGACCCGTGGTTTCCGGAAGGTAAACTTCTTGTGGCCGATGAAGCTAATGATGACGTTAAATCCGGTAAGCAATGCACCTGCAATGTACGGTGCAGTATCGGATTCCTGCTGAAATAACTTACCGCAAACACGGCAAGGGGGAGCAATGCCAGTCCGAGGGCAATCGAAGTACTATAAACCATTAAGTATCTGGTCCACTCCTCAGATATTCCCTTTGGTCTTGAACACAAACCACTTATAGCCAAGATCGGACGGTGATATTCATACGCTGGACAACAGGCTTGCCGCCATATAGCTGGCCGGTATGTATTTGTCGAGCCAGAAGGTGAACAGAGCAAAAGAACCATAAGCGAACGCGGTGTTCCATATGCCCACGATAAGGTAACGGGTTAGCTGGCAAGGAGGAATGTGATTGGTCAGCGACTGTAGAAAGACGTGATTTTTTGGAGGCTTACCTATAAACGCAGTGTAAGCGTGTTGTTCGCGGATCAAATTCTCTGGAAGCTATTCATGCCAGAGCCATTGACCTGGTGAAGGCGCTTCCGGGTTGAACTGCTGCCGTTCGTCGAGCTTGCTCCTCAGCCTACACGGTAAAGAAGGGAAATGAAATGTCCACGGTCTTTTCGTTCCGACGATATGCTTTCTAAAACAAATATCGGCGCAGAATCGAAAGCGACTTCCGCATCAAGTTCCAGCCTCGCAACACTATGGATGCGATCCTCCGCCGTTTCCTTATAACGAATGATACCGCCTGGCACATGCCATCCTGGGCCATAGAAGCGGTCATCCCGCCAAGTGAGGAGAGTACGCTTGCGCTGATCCTGGATCAGTAAATCAACGTTAATGAGAGGCGTGACACGGCTAACAAACAGAAAAAGCTCTTCAGGCAAACCTGTTTCGGCTTTATCGATATTGTTCTCTATTTTGCGAATGGCTACTGAAAGTTGATCTGTCGGATCAGTCAAAGTTGATTCTCTCTTTTTCGATGACTAATGGACGATTGAGTACCTGAGTATGGATGGAACCGATGTATTCGCCAAGAATACCAATGAAAAAAAGCTGAACGGCGCCAATAAAGAAAATGCCTATCACCATGGGCGCTGTTCCAAGTTGAAAACTTTCCCAATAAATAAGTTTGTAGATTAAGTATCCCAAAGCCACTAAAAAGCTAAAGAAGCTTACAGCGAGTCCAAAAAAAGTCGCTAGCCTCAGCGGTACCTTTGAATGATTAGTAATACCAAGCATCCCCAAATCCCAGAGGGTATAAAAATTATTTTTTGACAACCCCCTTTTTCTGGTTGGCTGTTTGAAAGGAATTAAAGCCCGCTCATAGCCCAGATCACAGATCAAGCCACGGAAATAGGGATAAGGGTCTCCGATCTGACGTATATCCTCTATAACTTTTCGATCATAAATTCCAAAACCAAGTGATGTTTTTTTCGAGTTCGGTTTCGGACATGCGACTGGCAATAGAGTAATATGCCTTCCTCAGCAGAAAAAATAGGGGCGACTCTGCCGAGTCGGTTTTTTGTGCTAAGACAATCTTGCAGCCCTCTTCCCATTTTTTAACAAATTGCGGTATCATTTCGGGTGGGTCTGGCAAATCAGATGCCATGGCAATGACGGCATCTCCAGTTGTCTGTAGCAGAGCGTGATAACCAGAACGGACGTGACCAAAATTACGATTATTGACAATTATTTTAACACGCTTGTCTAGTGCAGCTATTTTCTTCAACAAAGACACGGTATTATCTGTGGATGCGTTGTCAATGAACATTAATTCATAGGAGTACTCGGGTAATTGCTCTAGAAATATTTGAGTAATTCGGTCGTAAAGCTCTCTGACATTATCTTCTTCATTAAATGTTCCGGCTAAAACTGAAATAAATGCCATTCTGTTTCTCTCATTGATTTTGTATTTATAGACTGAAGAAACTAATTTTTACTGCTGTATTCAAGTTTCCTGTTGATGCGTTTTCGGAAAGTTTCATTGGATAATAAAGTCCATAAATTCTCGGACTGCACCATGCCCACCCGCATTGCTGAGATAAAATTGGCGATTACCAATACCGATGCGTGCGCGTTCGCAGGTGCGGCGCTAAGGTATTTAGTCTCATGGCATCGATATTGATCCAGATCATCCCCCATGAATGCAATTTCCGAAAGAAGCAAATTACGTTTACTGGCAAATTCACGAACAGCATTCGCCTTGTCCTTGCAACCTCTGTAAATATCTTCAATACCCATTTTGGTTGCGTAGAGGTCAAGAATTGGAAAATCCTCACCCGAGATCAAGGTATGAGCAACCCTGCCCCACGGGCTTCAGAAACTCCCATTACGTCACGGAAAAACTGAAGCGCTTCCACTCCTTACTATCAGGCCCCCAAAGAAAGTCGCCATCGGTAAGAACCCCGTCAACATCCAATGCTACTGCTTTGATCGATTTCACTTCGCGTCTACCCTGCGTAACTATAATGATTCGCTTTTTCGCGCGCATGTACACATTTTACTCCATATTACCAGACACTTCGCCCTCCATCAACTATCAGGTTGGTGCCATTTAGATAACTTGAGGCATCGGAACATAAAAATGCAATCGCTCCGCGATATTCATCTAGTTTTGCCATTCTCCCCATTGGAATCAACTTGACTAAGTTGCTGACAAAAACATCATTCTGACCCGCATAGACACCGCCTGGTGACAACGCATTGCAACGGATTCCCTCGTTGCACCAAGTAACTGCCAATATTTTGTCAGACCAATCAAGCCATGCTTAACGACCGAGTAGGTAACTGGTTTTACTGGAATTCAGATGATCTTCACGACCAGCAATTTTATATAGCCTTTGGTCAGGAGCGATAACACTGAGGTCAGAGGCAATGTTGACAATTACTCCTCCCCGCCCTGCTGTTGCCATATGACTGCCATAGACCTTTGCGCAATTGAACGCGCCACCCAAACCCACATCCAAATCCTGCCGCCATTGATCAGTCGGGAAATTCAAGCCTGGTAGAAATTGACACCATCGCTGTCCTCCACTTTTGGATTCCGTGCAGCATTATTAATCGATACGTTGATCTGTCCATAGCGTTCCAGTACTTGAACCATCGATCTCTCTACAGATTCCAGATTGGTAATATCCATCATAAGAGCCAGTATTTCATTGCCGAAATCTAGCTGTAATTGTTCGCGGTTTTTTTCCAGGCCTTGCGGATTAATATCCATTAGAACTGGTGTTCCGCCAAGGTCAGCAATGGTAGCGGCGTGCTGGTAACCGAGCATCTCTCCACCTGTGATACAGTAACTTCTCCCTTGCAGGTTGAACAAATTAGACGCATTCCATGCACTCATAGAGAATATTCCCTGCTTATTCGGACTTCCACGCCAGTAGCAAGGGACTCCTTGGCTGCTAGCGCTATACGCAGACTCTGCATCCCCGCGTGGAGATCAACTTGAGGAGATTTTCCACTTTGGA
>CAWBLO010000021.1:0-99010 GCA_963789475.1 uncultured Gammaproteobacteria bacterium
TCCCGGTAGCGCTTGATCATGGCAATAACCCTGACTGTCTCAATGCGTTCCAATTTATCCGCCCATTCCTGATGGCCTTTTTGAGATAACCGGGCAACGGTTACTTCCCCATGCTGCAAGACGACTTTGCCGTTAATATTGGCAATCGACAGCAAACTACCGGGGCTTAGTGCAGCCAGGTGTTGATGAATGGGGTGTGTTTCAGGAAATCGCCCGGCAAAACTGATATGAAAATCATTTAAACCAAGCAGGGCATAGTGCCGGGGAACTGTTGGCTGATCCGCTTGCTGACTTATCCGCCGCATCCCGGCGCAAAGTAAAATCGCCCGCTATTTCATGCAGGAAAGGATTGCAGGCGTCTTTCCGCTGCATTAAACACAGCGTTTCCTTGGCGCGGGTCATGGCCACATAAAGCAGGCGGCGCTGTTCTTCCAGTGAATCTTTAGTCCAGCCGCCATCCAGTATCACCAAATGTGAAAATTCCATGCCTTTGACGGAGTGGATGGTCGTTAAAAACACACCTCGGCCCAGGCGGCGTTCCTTGCGCTGTTCACTGAGTGTTTCATAGAGAAATTCCAGGGTTTGTTGCGTTGAAACTTCGCCATCATTCGTCTCTTTCTGCCAATCCAGCAGGCTATCCTTGAGTTGATCCAGCCAGGGATTGTCCTTGGCGTCGGGATAAGTTTCCGCCAAATAGTTCAACCAAAAACTCGCCGTGCTTACGGTTTTCCGGCTTTGCTTGAGGGCGGCGATTAAATCAGCATTTTCCCTGATGCGAAAAGGCGGCGGCTGTTTGTCCGAGGGCAGCATCAGGCTAACGGGAATGCTGTGTTCTTCCAGTAACGCCCTGACCGGATTCAGGAGTTGCCATTGCGTTGCCAGCACGGCGCATTGCGGCCAATCCAGTTGGGTATCGAGTTGCCGCAAGCGCAGCAATTCGTCAACAACGGCTTGCGCCTGGGCTTGCTCGGACGCACAGCGTATGATCTGGACGCGGCCTCGCGCCAGGGTATCCAGTTGCTGCCAGCGCCCGCCTGCAGGCAATGATTTTCTGCCCTGATTAATACGAATCGGATGGTCTACCTTCATGCGATCTTTATTGTGCTGAATGAGCGCATTGGCCGCGGCAATGATATGCGCGCTGGAGCGGTAGTTTTCCACCAGATAATGTTCGCGGGCCTGGTAATCTTCTTTAAATTGCCGGATAAAGCGGATGTTTGCGCCGCGAAACGAGTAAATATTCTGGTCGTCATCACCGACCGCCAGGATAGTCAGTTTATTGTCGTCATCCAGCGTGCGGCCCGCTATGGCTGAAATCAGCTGGTATTGTTCGGTGTCAATATCCTGATATTCATCGACCAGGATGTAGCGATAACCCGCCAACAGCCTGTCCCGGATTTCATCGGCATCAAATCCCAGGACGGTTTTTTCGCCTTTCAATAAACGGATGGCTTCCTTGATAAGATCGGCAAAGTGTTCAGTGCTTTGGTTTTGGCTGTCCATGGCATGGCCGGTCAGGCGCAGACTCAAGCCGTGATAGGTTTGCACCATAACGCCTTTGGCATCGTCACCGGCCAGATCGACCAAGCGCCGTCTTAATTCAGTCACGGCATTGCGATTAAAACACAGCACTAAAATGGCGCGAGCCGGAACCCGCTTGACGCGCAATAAATAGGCGCAGCGATGCACGACGACGCGCGTTTTACCGGAACCGGGGCCTGCCAGAATCAATACGTTGTCATCTTCGCCGCCGGCAACCAGCGCCATTTGCTCGGGATTGTGCAAATCGCCGACGATGCGTTGAAACGATTGCTGGCTGGTGGCCCGCTCCAGAATCTCCTGGCGGTCGGCAAAATAGCGTTTCACAAATTCGGTTTTATCCTGGGAGAAATAGGCGACCACAAACGCCAGCGCACGGCTGATCTTTTCCAGCCCATATTTGGCGTACTCGTTAATCACATGCACCTGGAAAATGCGCTCGCTGTAATGCTGGGACAAGGGCTCAAAGTCGCCTTTGTTGTATTTGCGGCCTTTGGCTTCGGGCAACACCTCGATGGTCATCGCCGACCGGAACACCGCCAGGCCTTTTTGCAGGGTGATAATTTTTTGTTCGTGCAGAAAGTTTAAGGCACGCTCGACGGCGGCCAGCGGGTCTTTGACTTCAGACGAGGCGACCAGATCCTGCTTTAACGCGGCCATTAAATCTTCAGCGGAAAACTCGACCAGCAAATCGCCGGAGGGTTTGGTGTTTTCGGGGATGCGTTGGATGATGCCGTCCAAAACCACCTTGGCTACCGATTGCCGTATATCAGCCGTGGCGGTCAGCGCATGCCAGCCCCGGTTAAGCTTGACCGCATACTGATCCAGCCCTTTGTGCCTGAGCGTCAGGCTGCCTTTTTTTCCGGCCAGGCCTTTGCCGTCTTTAGTCAAGCTGTTCAGCAACAGGCGCAAGATCTCGGGATTGCTGTTTTCGTGGCCGTCGTTTAACAGGCTTTGGTTCAGATGGCGTAGTGATAGCGTTTGCCATTCCCCGTCGCCGGCATCGGGCGCCTGTTCTTGCAGCGCCTTGAGCATGGCCCGTTCCAACGCGCACACGTCTTCCAGTCTGAGGAGGGAAGCATCCTTGACCTTGTAACGGACGAACGCCGTCAACAACAGGCTCTTTTGTATCAGCCCCGCCGTGGACATATCGTATAAGGTCCTGATCACCCGCTGGCTGGCGGTTTCATCGGTCTTTCCGGGTTTATGATCGTCCTTGCTGTCTTTAAACGCGCCATGCAAAGCCAGTTCGTCGGCGCTAAAGCCTTCGTCGCTGGCCGCATTAAACAGCGCTTCAAGAATCGCCAGCCAGCGCTGTTGCTGGCGTTGCGACAGGCCCAGTTTTTCTATTTTGCTTTTGGCTTCATCCCGGTTTTTGACCAGCGGACGGCCCTGGAACACCTGGGTAAGGTTTTCGTTGCGTTGAATGAAGCCGCCGCGTTCCAGCCATGACACGGCCATTTTGACCTTGGTATCGGCATTACGATCTTCATTATCAAACGAAGTCTGCATGTCGTCAGCCATCAGCAATTCACCGGTGGTCAATACCACATTGCCGGATTTATCTTTTTTGGCTTTACGCAAGCCCCTTAAAATTTGCTGAATATCGCGCTGGCTGATTTGCGAGGAGGCCGACAATTTAAACTGGGTTTCGATGTCGTTTTCATCAAACAACAATACGCATTCCGCATCCTTTTGGTCGCGGCCTGCGCGTCCCGCTTCCTGGAGATAATTTTCGATGGAACCGGGAATGTCCGCGTGGATCACCAGCCGCACATCTTCCTTATCGATGCCCATGCCGAACGCATTGGTCGCGGTAATGATGCGCGTGGCGCCGGTCACGAAATTTTCCTGGATATGCTTTTTCTCGGCGGTATCCTTGCCCGCATGGAAGGCTTCAACCTGCCAGCCTTGTTGCTGCAAATACTCGGCGATTTCCTCGGTGTTTTTGCGCGTCGAGCAATAAATGATCGCGCTGCCGCCGTCGGCTTCCGGAGCCAGGCGCTCGGTTAACAAACTGTTGATGCGCGGATATTTGTCCGCGCCATTAACGGTCTGCACTTCAAAGCTCAAATTATCCCGTTCCACGCCGCCTTCGAATACCACCAGGTCCTGCGCCAGTTCAGCCTTGAAATAGTCAATGATTTCATCTTTCACATCCTGTTTTGCGGTGGCGGTAAAACACTGCACCGGCGGCAACACGGCTTTTTGCCGTAACGCGAACTCCTTGATAAAACGCGCGGCATACAAATAATCCGGCCTGAAATCATGACCCCATTTGGACAAACAATGCGCCTCGTCAAACACCCAGCAACCGATCTCCCGGTATTCAATGGCTTTTTGGAAACTCAGGTTGCGCAACTGCTCCGGCGACACATACAGCAAGGCAATATCGCCGGATTGTATGCCTTGCAACACCTCGCCGCGCTCCGGCGCTGTCAGCATGCCATATAGAGCCGCGGCATTGGGCGCGCCGGTTTTATTGCGCAAGTTATCGACCTGGTCTTTCATCAGCGCCTGCAAGGGCGAGATAACAATCGTCAATACCCCGCGCCGTTGATAACGCACCAGGGCAGGCAACTGGAAACACAGGGACTTGCCGCCGCCGGTCGGCAATATCGCAAACACCGGTTTGTCGCACATGGCGGCTTGCACGATCGCTTGTTGCAAGCTGTCTCCTTGTGCCGTGGCGGGTTGCGGCCTGAAGGCCGGAAAACCGAAATAGCGCTCCAGCTGGCTGACCGGATCATGCGTTTGCGCGCAATAGCTGCATTCCGGTCTTGTTGCAGGGAATATCCCGCAGTTGACTTAAAATCGGCGCGACATCATGGAATTCCAGCCTGACCCAGGGCGGCAATACCGAATTGCCGCCCGCGACCCGAAGCCAGGCCAGACAATACGCCAGGGCCGGGCGTTTTTGCGGGTCCGGTAAATACCTTAAAACCACCTTGTTAAAAGCCGTATCGCACACGCGTCCTTGCGTCAGCCGCTTGAAACAATCGAACGCTTTGGAGGCCTGAATGGGTTCTGCGCCCATGGCGATTAACGCGTGCTGCAAGCCTGAAAACTGCGGGTCGCCGGAAAAGGCATAGTGATAAAAAGACAATATCCCGAATTGCTGCTGTTGTTCCTGTAAGTGCGACCCACTGATCCTGGAACAGTGACATCGCCAAACGCGCATCGGCTAACGGATCATTCAAGCTGTCCCGGACCAGTTTGTAATCCTTGACCAGCCGGTGGTAGGGATTTTCAGGAAAAGCCAGCGGTGAAAGAAACAAGGTATCAACCACCGGCTTGTTTAAAAATTTGAGATCAGGGGCAATAGCGCGGCAAACGGGCAGGTCATGCCGTAATAGATTGTGGCCTAACAAATAGACGGCATCAGCGGCAAAGTCATCCAGTTCAGCCAGCGCTCTTCGAACATCAAAAGGCGCTTTGCGCTGGAATGTCTTGTCTTTGAATATGGCGCCTATGGCAAAGATTTCACCGTTTTCATTGGTTTCCAAATCCAGGCTACAGTAGGGGGCGTTGTTGTCTGTCCAATCCATTGAGTGACTAGCGAATGTGTTAAGTGTTGTGAATTTAGCATCTGGCATCGAGTCTAAATCAAGGAGTTATTGATTGCCATATTACCATCCCTGGCTCTGGATTCCGGCATCCCTGCCGGAATGACGGCGTTATGATTTATGTAGATATTTATGCTTTGGTAGGGGGAGCTTTTATTAGATAAATCCCCCTCAATCCCCCTTTTTTAAAGGGGGAGGTGAACGCTTAGCTCTGAGGTGCTCCAGTCAGGCTTAAAAATCCTGGAATGAAAAAGTTCGTTCATGCATGTTCCTTAGCCCTAAGCCGATTTACTATTCACACCCTCGTTAGCGGGTGCTTCAAACCACTGCTCCTTTGGTACCCAGACTTTTTCCAGCGGGTCATTTTCGTAATGTGGCGACATGATCTGCACGCCGAATTCGTTGAATACATCTTGAATGTTGGCATGTAGCGCCGTCAGCGTGATTCTGCGGATTTCAGGTCGATCAACCTGTGCACACAGCCGGTACTCTATATAAAAATCAGAAAGTGCGGTCTGCGCTACATAAGGGCTTGGGTGCGGAACGAAGGCCGGGGGTGTTCTCGGCAGCTTGTATCAGCATGGCATGAACCTGTCGCCAAGGTGTGTTGTAACCGATCGTAACGGTAGTATGCACAACCAAGCCCTTACCTTCAGTCAGCCGGGATGAATTAATCGTTGTAGAACTGCCGATCATGGCATTGGGCACATTAACCTCTTCACCACTGGATGTTTTCATCTTGGTCGAAAAAATACCCACTTCGGTAACCAATCCTTCAATATCGCCTATTTTTACATACTCACCTTCGCGCAAAACACGGGAATAAATCATGATCAAGCCGCTTGCCGCCTGACCCACAACACCAGCGCCCCCGATCGAAAGCATAATACCGACCAAAACACTCAAACCCTTGAATGCTTCGGTATTACTGCCCGGAAAATAGGGGTAGGCCATGGCAATAGCAAATACCCAAAGCAGCGCCTGAGTCAGTTTACGGGTCGGTCTGGCAGTATCTTCAGACATCCACTGGACAGTGACCTCTCCTGACTCGATTCTGGCAAAGAATGCTTTTAACATTCGTGATGTGAAGCGGGTAAGCAATATAATCAGGAGAACGACCAAAAGACCAGGCAGAGCACCCGCTATAGCCGACAGGATTCCCTCTATAGTTTCAACCAGATAACCGTGCAGTTTCTCGCCCCAGGGTCGAGTATAGGGAAATTGGCGCAAGCTAAAAGTTGCCCATTGGTAACTCGCCATGATCACTAACGCCCATTTGGCAAGATGAATCAGAAAAATAAAGGCATTAATGACCAGTTGGGGTTGTATGGCCACTGCCAGTTTGGCTTCGTAGCCAGCCAGCCATCTTTGCAAATGGCTGATGATTCTTGTTTCTTCCCAATAGATGAACCGGCAAATCAAGTAGAAAAACACACTTGCGAATACGGCAAATCCAATGCCTTTGATCAGAATCTTTGTATTGCCCTGCTCTCTGGTGTCATGCACGGCAAGCTTCAGATTCTGCCCTGCATTTTTAGCGACTTCGTCTATTGACTCACCCATAAGAGGATCCAGATCGCTGGGTCTAATCTGGAATACCGCCAGACCATTCAGTTCGATAAATCGCCCGCCATCAGGGGTAGGTCGAAACGATATAAGATCGCCACCGCCCTTTTCCATGGCCGATTTGATGCGATTCCTGATAGCCATTGCCCGTTCCTCTTGGGTGTAGCCGTAAGCCCCGGAACGAATCGTAAAGATATGACGGTTCATGAAATCAACTGACAAGGGTTCGGTTGAATCTTCCTTCGAGTGAGATGCAGTCATGGTCAAATCGGCAGCCTGAGCTTCTTGTGCCCAAGTTGGTATTGCCCAGGTTGCGCCAATCAGTAGAAGGAGCGAGAGCAATAAAGGGATAATAGTCAGTCTAATTTTTTTCATTGCCAGTAGTAACTCGTCAGATATAAAGATAACTTGTGCGTTCACGAATGAAGAAGGTAATAGCGGCAATACCAACAACCAGAAATTATTTAATCGGCTAATACTCATTCACAACCCACTTCGTTTAATTTTATATGGGAATCAAATATGTAAATATACCACTTCATTAACAGCAGTGTGATTTTCACGGTAAGACGCAGCAATTTTATTATGAACTTTAATTTATTCTTGCTCAAAACCTTAGTGGTTTAATAATCCGTATGATGATATTTTACACCTGACCGACTAGAAAAATTGCATAGGGTGAAAGCTGTTTCGTCTTGCACACTATGCAACATTGACGTTTTTTGCATTAACTCACCTGTATAAAAACAATTATTCTTCATTAAAAAACATAAGCACAGCCGATGGAACTCAATATAGTCAATTTTATTAAAGAAGATATATGGCTGTTACACGAGCAAAAATTGCCGCTGTTTAAAGCAACATTAATCAAGTCGCTTAAAATAGTTATCTTGTCTGTTCAGGGTTTTGCCCGCGACCTGTGCCCGCTAAGGGCCTCGGCATTAACGCTTTACAGCATACTGTCGATTGTACCTGTTATCGCCATGCTGTTTGGTATTGCCAAGGGCTTTGGTTTTGAAACCATGCTGGAAAAGCGCTTGCTTGAGCAAGCGCCGGATCAAGATGCTATGGTGCTACAGCTAATCAGCTTTGCACAAAACCTGCTGGAAAGCACTAAAGGCGGGGTTGTCGCGGGGATTGGCATTGTTGTCCTGTTTTGGACCATTATCAACGTCATTGGTAATATCGAAGAATCATTTAACTACATCTGGAAAATAGGCACAGGACGTTCAATAAGCCGTAAATTTAGCGATTATTTATCTCTCATGCTGTTGGCTCCGGTTTTATTGATAGCGTCCGGCAGTATTACGGTATTCCTGGATACAAAAATAACCTGGCTAATAAGCGTCATTGAACTACCGGAATTTGGCATCTGGCTGGTCGTTAAAGCGCTGAGTTTGTCGCCTTTGGTGCTTATGATAGCTTTATTTACCTTTACGTTAATTTTTATGCCTAATCATAAAATAAATGTCAGGGCAGGTATCATTGCCGGTATTGTTACCGGTATTTTGTATCATCTGTCGCAATCGGCTTATCTAAGTTTGCAGATTGGTGTTTCAAGTTATAACGCAATTTACGGCAGTTTTGCAGCGCTACCCTTGTTTGTCGTCTGGTTGCAAATTGGCTGGATGATTGTTCTTTTTGGTTGTGAGATAGCTTTTTTTTACAGAATTATGAGATTTATCGAAATAACAACCGTTTTTCTGACTTAAGTTTCTCCCTCAAAAAAGTTATTGCCCTACAAATAACACATTTGATTATCAATAATTTCATTCAATTGAATAATCCATTAACTGCGGACGAAATAGCGACAAAACTGGTTATACCGATAGCCATTATTCAGCCCGTTTTATCAACGCTAATAACAAGTCATCTTATTGTCGAGTTTAAATATCAGGATGAAGGTGACGATGTTTACCTGCCTGCAGTCGATATCAATAGACTCACTATTGCTTATATTATTAACGCACTGGAACAGTGTGGACAAAACCATCTGCCGGATATTAATCAGGAGCAACTGTTTATGAATGCGGTCAACCATTTCAGGGAATTAATGGAAGCTTCTGAACAAAATTGTTTGTTAAAGGATATTTAGCGCCTAGAAACACCGGGATCTATCAAAGCGGATGCGGCTTTTCCCTGAGGGAGAAGCCAGCCTGAGCAAACGAAGAGCTGGGATGACAGATATAAGCAGTTGATTTTATTTGGTCACCGGCTTTTCCGGTACAGGGACGGGTACGGGAACCGGGACTGGAGCAGTATTACTTTGAGAAATCGGTTGTTTAGCCGCTTTTTCAATTTTTTCGCGCCGGAGGCCTTCACCATAAAGTGTCGCCGTGATCATGAATAAAATGGTTGTTACAATAAGAGATGATAAATCTGCTGGGATGTTTTCATAAAGAACAAGGGCCACTGAGGCTTATACATTCCTAGAATGAAAAAAAGTATTGTCCATATTCCTAAATTAATAGCGCCGGTTATCATACAATTTACCTGTTAAATTTTTATTTGAATGAATTTAGATTATTATTAACTGAACGACGGTTTGCAACATTTTACGCTATTATTTTAACGGTTTTACTTTCAGAGTCCGAATTGTTTATGTTGATTTTTTTCGGACGATCCTGCACCCTTTGATTTATTAAGGTTAGAAGTTTTAAGATGGTGACACATTCCGTGTCGAAGAAAGCTCTCTTGCGAGCTTTTTGTTATTGAAAATCAGGAGGCTCTATGGGCGATATTGGTGTTGATTCATTTGTTGTAGCGGTATTTATTTTCGCTGTTTTGCTGGTGTTAATGAGCGTTAAACCCGTTCCTCAGGGCATGGAATATACGGTCGAGCGTTTTGGTAAATATACCAACACGTTAACGCCGGGCTTGAACTTTATCATACCTATTTATGATCGTATCGGCAGAAAGATGATTATGATGGAACAGGTCATGGATGTGCCGTCACAGGAAGTTATTACTAAAGATAACGCGATGGTGACAGTGGATGGCGTGGTTTTTTATCAGGTGATGGATGCAGCCAAAGCCGCTTATGAAGTCAGCAAACTGGATTATGCTATTTTGAATCTGGTGATGACCAATATCCGTACCGTCATGGGATCAATGGATCTGGATGAACTGCTGTCCCGCCGGGATGATATTAATGCCAGACTGCTTAGCGTTGTAGACGATGCAACAACGCCCTGGGGCATAAAAGCAACCCGTATTGAAATCAAGGATATTGCCCCCCCCAAAGATTTGGTTGAAGCGATGGGCCGGCAAATGAAAGCCGAGCGCTTAAAACGTGCATCCATTCTGGAAGCTGAGGGCTTAAGGCAATCCGAGATTTTACGCGCGGAAGGTGCGCAACAGGCGGCGATTCTAGATGCAGAAGGTCGTAAGGAAGCGGCTTACCGGGATGCTGATGCGAGAGAACGCTTGGCTCAAGCCGAAGCCAGGGCTACATTGATGGTGTCGGAAGCGATAGCCAAAGGAGATATACAGGCTATTAATTATTTTGTCGCCCAAAAATACATTGAGGCCTTAAAAGGCATTGCCTCGGCAGAAAACAGCAAGCTTATTTTTATGCCGCTGGAATCGTCCAGTGTCATTGGCGCTCTGGGCGGCATTACCGAACTGGCCAAAGAAGCCATGACTAAAAAGAGCTAGATTATGACTGAATTGATCTTTGTTTTTTGGTATTGGTGGGTAATCGCTCTTATTCTTCTGGTGTTGGAGATACTGACACCGGGTTATTTTTTTATGTGGATGGCATTATCGGGATTTGTAACAGGTGTCATGGTTTTTCTGATACCTGTAGCCAGCATGAATATGCAAATTTTAATTTTTTCCGTACTATCTGTTGCAGCTATCATCGTATGGAAATTTTATGGCAAAAAACATCCCATAGCATCTGACCAGCCTTTGTTGAACAAACGGGGTGTTCAATACATTGGCAGAGTTTTCAGTTTATATGAACCTATAAAAAACGGGCAGGGCAAAATAAGAGTGGATGACTCCATCTGGAAAGTTCATGGCGGAGACTGTGATATTAATACCAAGGTGAAAGTGGTTGCCATTCGCGGCACGGTGTTTGATGTAGAAAAGGTTGATTAGTTTATGAATCATCATTTTCATCATTTTCATCGCCGGGCGTTGAAGCGTTTCAGCGCATTGCCCTATAGCAATAGCAGTTGATCGGTGGCAACGATGAATCTGTTTACACAAAACGTAAGACGCAAAGACACTTGATATTGAAATTCATAAACACTAGGGCCCACTCGCCTTGCACGGCGTCCAAACCACGTAGCATAAAACATTGAAAGCCCATGACTTCTTTGATAATACCAGACATGGGTTCTACGGTAGATTTGCGTCGGGCATAGAATTCTTTACGGACTTCGGTCTTCATGCGCTGTGTCATCGCGTCCACCGAATCAAGGTCTTTTGGCGCTTCGGGTGCTTTGGCGAAACGCTCCTCCAACGTTGGATTGTGATGTTGGCGGCCATTGGGTATGTATGTAGACGGTTAGTGTATTAGCCGGATAAGCACGAAAGCAAGTAGCCGCGATATAAGAAAGAGGAATCGAGGATTTGTGAAGCACTGATAATCCACGACTCCGTTACGTTAAATCGAGGCTAGCTACTTGCTACATTTATTCAATTGAACCGGCCTCTACTTCAGGCGGATTCATATCGAATATTTCCCATAACTGTATTTCTATTTCCAGCAAGCTCCGCAAATGCAGCACTTCACGTGGCCCAAATACATCGCTAGAGCCGTAATGCCCATCGTTTTGTAAACAGATCCGTGGACTTTTAAAGTCTTGGAACCTGTTCAATATCTCTGCCGGCTTAACGGCAATATTTTAATTCTCATTATTTGGAGTACAAAAATATGTTTTTGTATACCATTCATGAGAAGTGGCTCTTAAACTTACTCGCTGATGCCACCTTGCGTTAAATGAGTGGGCTCTAACAGTTTGACCAATTCCTCCCGACTCAAAGAAGTCATTTCAGCGGCAACTTCAATAATTGGCCGACCTTGTTTATAAGCGGCTTTTGCCACTTCAGCAGCTAAGGTATAGCCGATAATAGGATTTAATGCTGTTACCAAAATAGGGCTTTTTGCCAGGGCTTGTTGAAGATTACCGGTTCTGACGGTAAAACTGGCAATGGCTTTATCGGCAAGCACTCCGCTGACATTGGCCACAATATCGATGCTTTGCAAAATGTTATAGGCGATTACCGGCAACATGACATTGAGCTGAAAAGCACCGGATTGACCGGCAATGGTAATGGTCGCATCGTTACCAATGACTTGTGCTGCAACCATTGTCACGGCTTCCGGGATAACCGGATTGACTTTACCCGGCATAATACTGCTGCCCGGTTGTAAGGCAGTGAGTTCTATTTCGCCCAGACCTGCAAGAGGACCGCTGTTCATCCAGCGCAGGTCGTTGGCAATTTTCATTAAACTGACGGCGATAACTTTCAGCTGGCCGGATAATTCAACGATGGCATCCTGAGCGCTCAGACTTTCAAAAAATGAATCATTCGGCTTAAAGGGCAAACCGGTTTCAGCACTTAATGTTTTGGCAAATTCTGCTGCAAACTTGGGGTGAGCATTAATGCCTGTGCCAACGGCCGTGCCGCCCTGGGCCAATTTATAGACTCTGGGCAAAGTCGCATTAATGCGGTCTATGCCGTTACGTATCTGCAAGGCCCAGCCGCCCATTTCCTGACTCATGCGCACGGGCATGGCATCCATTAGATGGGTGCGCCCGGTTTTTATGATGTTATCCAGGGAACCGGCTTTTTGTTCTATCGTTTCTGCAAGATGAAGTAAATTAGGCAGCAGCTTTTTATGGCACTCAATCGCCGCACTGACATGAATAGCAGTGGGAATCACATCATTGCTGCTCTGCCCCCTGTTAACGTCATCATTGGCACTGACTGCACTTACCTGCTATCTGTGTTGCCAGATTAGCCAACACTTCATTGACATTCATGTTGGTACTGGTGCCGGAACCTGTTTGAAACACATCGACAGGAAACTGTTGTTGATGCTGTCCGTCCATGATTTGTTGCGCAGCCTGAATAATGGCATGACCTGTCGCAGGATCAAGTTCTCCCAGGCCGACATTGACTTTTGCCGCCGTTTTTTTAATCAGTGCGATGGTTTTGATGAAGGTAGGCGGCAGGGTTAAACCGCTAATGGGGAAATTATTGATAGCGCGTTGGGTTTGTGCGCCGTATAAGGCTTCATTCGGGACTTCCAGTTCGCCCATGCTATCTTTTTCTATCCGGTAATTTTCAGCCATCGGTTAACTCGTTGATAAATTCTTTAACCTGCGCTGGGTCAAAGGGCCATCCCAGATCTTTTTTTGTTTCCGGATGATATAAAACAGGTATGCGGATGGCGTATTGTTCTTGCCATTGTTCCTGCTCGGCAATATCTACGGTTTCAATTGTCCGTTCGACGTTATTTGGCAAGCAATCATTAATAATCTGTTCCGCTTGTTCACAAAGATGACAACCGGATGTGCCAAAAAGCAGCAAGCGAATCATTAATGTTTGGTCAGTTTATCAAAATAAGCCATCAACAGGGCTGAGATGACAAAAGTCAGATGGACAAGGGCATACCACATTACTTTGTCATTATTAGTCGTATCAATATTCATGAAAATTTTTAGCAAATGGATGGATGATATTGCCACAATAGATGAAGCGACTTTCATCTTGAGTGACCCATAATCATGGGTTCCCAACCATTCCAGTTTCTCTGTTGTCTCACCAATATCCAGGCGCGACACAAAATTTTCATAACCGCTAAACATAACAATAACAATCAAGCTGCCAACTAAAGTAAGGTCAACCAAGGACAGCAACTTTAACACCAGTTGGGACTCGTCAAGCTCAAAAATAAATGGAATAAAATGATAAAGTTCTTGAAAGAATTTTAAAAACAGCGCCAATAATGCCAGGCTCAGACCCATGTAAACCGGCGCCAGTAACAAACGACTGGCATACATCAGCCGTTCCAGTGAATATGCTATTTTTTTTTGTGCTGACATAATTAATTTTTATGATTCAGAGAGTTATCAAAATGAACCTTAATGGTGCAAATGTGCCGCCAGCCAGCGCTCAGCCACTTCTTCTGCTATACCTTTACGCCGGGCGTAATCTTGCAATTGGTCTCTATCTATTTTGCCGACATTAAAATACTGTGCTTCAGGGTGTGAGAAATACCAACCACTGACTGCCGATGCGGGATACATGGCATAACTTTCAGTGAGCTCTATGCTGGTGTTTTCGGTTACATTAAGCAATTCAAATAACTTTCCTTTCTCGGTATGATCAGGGCAAGCTGGGTAACCAGGCGCAGGCCGTATTCCCTGATAAGCTTCATTTATTAACTGGCCGGGGTCATAGCTTTCATTTTCGGCATAACCCCAATAGTCTTTTCTGACCACTTGATGCAGGTATTCTGCAAACGCTTCTGCCAATCTATCCGCCAGGGCTTTGAGCATAATCGAACTGTAATCATCATGATCCTGCTCAAATTGCTGCAATTTTTCTTCTATACCGATGCCTGTGGTGACTGCAAAGGCACCGATATAATCGGCTTTACCACTATCAATCGGCGCAATGAAATCAGACAAGCAGTAATTGGGCCGGCCTGGGGCTTTAACATTTTGCTGACGCAAATGGTACAAGGTTTCCAGTCGTTTGCTGCGCGTATCATCTGTATAAACGATAACATCATCACCGTCACTATTTGCCGGAAAAAAACCGACAACAGCTCTTGCAGTTAGCCACTGTTCGCTGATGATTTTTTTCAGCATCACTTGTGCGTCGTCAAAGAGTTTTCTGGCTTCAACACCAACCACTTTATCATCAAGTATTTTTGGATAACTGCCTGCCATTTCCCAGGTTTGGAAAAACGGTGACCAGTCGATATACCATACCAAGGTATCAAGCGGGAAACGCTCAATGACTTTAATGCCTAAAAATGACGGTTTAACAGGCTCATAGTTTCCCCAATTAAACTTATTGCGTCTGGCTTCTTCTATTGGATGTTGCTTGGTTTTGGCTTCCCGGCCTTTATGCCGTTCCCTGACCTCCTCGTATTCTTCACGCACGCTTTTGACAAAGTCATCCTTTAACTCGGCGCTTAACAGATTACTGGCTACCCCGACACCGCGTGAGGCATCCGTCACATAAACAGTTGCACCCTGATAATGCGGCTCAATTTTTACCGCTGTGTGGGCGCGTGAGGTGGTTGCACCGCCTATCATCAGGGGAATGGTAAAACCTTGGCGCTGCATTTCTTTAGCCACATGCACCATTTCATCCAATGAGGGTGTAATCAAGCCGCTTAAACCGATAATATCAACGTTTTCCAGGCGCGCAGTTTGCAAAATCTTTTCAGCGGGAACCATGACGCCTAAATCAATTACGTCATAGTTATTGCATTGCAACACTACGCCAACAATATTTTTACCGATGTCATGCACGTCGCCTTTTACCGTAGCCATGAGGATTTTACCGTTGGTTTGTCTCTCGCCTCCTGCTTTATCGGCTTCCATATAACGGCATCAAATAAGCGACGGCTTTTTTCATCACACGCGCTGATTTAACCACTTGCGGCAGGAACATTTTACCTGCTCCAAACAAGTCACCCACCACATTCATGCCGTCCATTAAGGCACCTTCAATGACATGCAGGGGTCTTTCGGCTTCTAGTCTCGCTTGTTCGGTATCTTCATCAATATAATCGGTGATTCCTTTGACCAGAGCATGTTCCAGGCGTTTATTAACCGGCCAGCTACGCCATTCCATGTCCTCTTTTTTTACTTCACTGCTGCTTCCGTCACCACGGTATTTCGCTGCCAATTCCAGTAATTTATCCGTGCCGCTGCCATCGTGACGATTTAACACGACATCTTCTACCGCATCACGCAAATCTTCGGGTATATCGGCATAAATCGCTAATTGACCGGCATTAACAATGCCCATAGACATACCGGCTTGAATGGCATGGTATAAAAATACCGCATGTATTGCTTCCCGTACCGGATTATTGCCGCGAAAAGAAAATGACACGTTGGAAACACCGCCGGAAATTAGCGCGTAAGGTAACGTTTGCTTAATCTCGCGGGTGGCTTCAATAAAATCCAGCCCGTAATTATTGTGCTCATCAATTCCTGTGGCAATGGCGAAAATATTAGGGTCAAAAATAATATCTTCAGGCGGAAAACCGACCTGTTCGGTCAGGATTTTATAAGCCCGCTGACATATTTCGACTTTTCTGGCTTTCGTATCCGCCTGACCCTCTTCATCAAAGGCCATAACGATAACTGCCGCGCCATATCGACGCACCAGTTTGGCGTGTTTAATAAAAGCAGCTTCACCTTCTTTTAGCGAAATGGAATTCACTACGCCTTTGCCCTGGATGCATTTAAGACCCGCTTCCAAAATATCCCATTTAGAGGAATCCAGCATAATCGGTACTTTGGCTATATCCGGCTCAGAAGCAATGAGCATCAAAAAGCGTACCATCGCTTCTTTTGATTCCAGCATACCTTCATCCATGTTGATGTCGATAATCTGGGCGCCATTCTCAACCTGCTGTTTGGCAACTTCCAAAGCAGTTTCAAAATCACCTTGAATGATCAACCGCTTGAAAGCGGCCGAACCGGTTACATTGGTACGTTCGCCGACATTGACAAAAAGGGTGTCCGGGCCGATAGACATGGGCTCAAGACCCGCCAAACGGCATTGTTTTTCAATTTCCGGGATTGCTCTGGGAGGGTAAGTATGAACTGCTTCGACTATGGCTTTAATATGCGCCGGCGATGTACCGCAACAACCACCAATAATATTCAAATAGCCACTACGCGCCCAATCCGCCAATTCTTCGGCCATGGCCTCGGGTGATTCATCATATTCACCAAATTCATTAGGCAATCCTGCATTCGGGTGGGCGGATACATGCGTATCTACAATAGTCGATAATTCATCGATGTATTGGCGTAGTTCTTTCGCACCTAATGCACAGTTAAAGCCGAAGGATATGGGCTCGACATGTTTTAATGAATGCCAGAAAGCTGCAACGGTTTGACCGGATAGCGTTCTGCCTGATGCATCAGTAATCGTACCCGAAATCATGACAGGCAATTTATAACCGATCAGTTCGAAATATTGTTCAATTGCAAAAATGGCGGCTTTCGCATTTAGCGTGTCGAAAATAGTTTCAATAAGTATAATATCCGCGCCACCATCAATCAGTCCGCGTGTGGCGTCGGTGTAAGCGTCAACCAGTTCATCAAAGCTTATATTACGAAATCCCGGATCATTGACGTCGGGCGACATTGAGGCTGTGCGATTGGTAGGGCCCAGGACACCTGCCACAAAACGTGGTTTTTCGGGTGTTTTTACGGTGCATTCATCGGCGGCTTGTCTGGCTAAGCGCGCCGACTCAAGGTTAATTTCGTATGCCAGCGACTCCATCCGGTAATCAGCCATAGCAATATGGGTTGAGTTGAACGTATTGGTTTCGACAATATCTGAGCCCGCTTCAAAATAAGCATGGTGAATAGCTTTGATAATATCAGGTTGGGTTAATGACAATAAATCATTGTTTCCCTTAAGATCAACATCCCACTGGGCAAAACGCTCGCCACGATAATCTTTTTCTTCCAGCTTGTAACTTTGGATCATCGTACCCATTGCGCCATCAAGAAATAAGATTCTTTGGGACAATAGCTGTTTTAATAATTCTGTTTTGCTCATTGAAATTGCCAAGGGTGGTTATGTTGCCTGAATATAATCATTGCTTAAAAAGCTATCAAGCACTATTATTTTTTTAACTAAAAATTTAGGAGATAAGCATGTCAAAACCAACGATTTCTCAAGTAATTAAGAGCGTTCTAGCTGCTTTTGTCGGTGTGCAAAGTGAAGCCAATAGAAAACAAGCTTTTGAACACGGGTCGCTTTCAACTTATGTTATTGCAGGGTTGATTTTTACAGCGCTGTTTGTTGTGGCAATCGTTTTTCTTGTTTCTACTATCGTATAGAAGCCTGGAGCCTGATCCAGGAATGTACCGAGTGCTATTAGGGACATAAAAGTAAGCTTTAAAAAAGCCCAAGTATTGCTTGAGCTTTTTTATCTTGGTTTGTATTTTATTATTCTGGCGATTTAAAGCTTTGCTTTATATTTTGAAACATCTCTTTGAGGCCACCGAATAAATTTGCCACTGAAAAACTTTCTTTAGTAATGAATTTTAAACGAACAAACGCAATAGCCAGGAAGCCGACGATTGAAGGAGATATCTCTAAATAAAGCGACTTTAAAATGCCTGCAAAGCCGAGAAAATCGCCTTCGTTTTTCCTGTCAGCACCCTGGATTGCTTCATAGCCGGCGCCGCCTTCACTCGCTCTGAATGACTCCAGAATATAGATATTGACGTTAACCAGCAGTAACTGTAAAACAAAAAAACCTACTGCACCGATAGCAACCCACATTAATACATTACTTGCTTTTGCTTTCACAGCCGACTGATAAAACCAGAGAGCTACGAAAATCATCACCATACCGCTTATCATAATTTATACCCCTTTTTTATATGTTATTTAATTATTTTTTTGTTAGAAAATAGTAAAGAAATGGACATTTTAAAATCATTTTTGAGCCGTCTTTTTCAACAACCTTGCATGATTCATACTTTTCTTGTCCCGGCTTTGTCTGCTTTTTAATTTCTCCATTGTCGACAGAATATTTAATGGCTATTTTCATCTCTCCGGTTCGGCCAACAGAATCTGTTGCCGTTTGATTAAGAGTGCCATCCTCTTTAAACTCCCATTCAATAGTAACGGGTTTCTGCTCTCCATCCAATTTCATTGCTTCAGCATATAATTTCCATTTACCCAGGATTTCAGAATTATCTTTTAACGCAACTTCAGCATTTGCCGAAAATGCAAAAAAAAGCGCTGCCAACGGTAATATTTTAACGTATTTTTTCATTATTATTATTGCCCCTAATTTTCAGCTTCAAAAAACAGAAATCAAACTATACCACATCAGTTATCGAGCTTTAACAACAATAGTCAGGAATATTTATTTTTACTCAATATTTTAATAGCTACCGACAATAAGCCTTGACTTTAACTTCACCTAAAGTATCATGCAACTTCCGCTTGCTATGTAATTAGCAATTTCTCAAATATAAAAATTATTAGGTAGGAGACACATACATGGGATTTATTTTAGATCTGACTGAAACATTAAAAACACCAGCTGGCATGGTTGGCGCTGTTGTTGTTGTCGCAGCTGTATACTTTCTTTTGAAATGGGTATTCGCTGAGCATCCAGACGACGAAAAATAAGCGTAACCAAGCGGTTTCGGTTATACATTAGGCCGCTACCCATTCTTCTTGAATGGGTAGCGGCCTTATTTTTATCTAAACATTTCACCACAAAAAATTTATGATTGTATTATAATTTACACATTTTCTATAATGAAATGTATAAATTGTTAATCGCTAGAATTTTAGAGCTTCAATCTAAACAAGTCCCCGCAACCGGCATCGGCTTATTCCGGCTTCTTTATGGCTTGGTCACTTTACAGGAAATTTTTTTCCTGCTGTATTTTAATCATTTAATTTTCGACCCTATTCCCTATATAGACGTTGAATTCCCCATGATTCCGTTTTTCTTGTGCCTTTGGGGAATTATTGCCGGGTTTATTATTGTTGGCTATCGCTATCAATTTGCCGTTATCAGCAATTACATTTTCTGGATTGTCTTTGTTAATTTCACAACCATGCAGCGTGATTTTGACGGGGGCTTTGATTCATTCATGACCGGAGCAGGTTTTTTTCTGCTTTTTATGCCGGGAGACCGTGCATTTTCGATAGACAATCTCAGATACAAACTCAGCACACCTTTTACGCATTACAATACGTATCCAAAACCTACTGTTTCGAGCCTTACTTACTACTTTCCTGTTCTGGTTTGCCTTGGTTTTCTGTATTTCGACTCATCTGTTCATAAGCTTTTTGCCGAACATTGGCGTAATGGCCTGGGTTCCTGGTTACCATCAACACAGCCCTATTATGTTTCGGCCATCGACATGTCGTTTTTGCTGAATAATGAGTTACTACAAAAAACCATCGGTTACACCGTACTGGTCTTTCAATTTACCTTTTTATTCTTTTTTTCGAATCGCCGATTACGTTGCGTTTATTTATTCGTCGGCCTAGGGCTACATCTGGGTATTACCCTGTCTTTAAATATCTATCCTTTTGGCATGGGGATGCTTATATTTTATACGCTACTCGTCCCTTTTAGCTGGTGGCGAGCCATAAGTAAGTTACTGACTGCCAAACACCCCTCCCTGATTGTGTTTTTTGACCAACAATGCCCTTTATGCAACCGTACCGTCCTCATTCTTAATCATTTCGATATATTTAATTGCATAGACTTTAAAAGCGCTCAGGATCATGCCGCACACTATCCTGCACTGGCTGCAATAAGCCCCGAAACCCTATTAACAGATTTATATGCCCTGGACAGCAAAAATCACATTTATTCGGGCGTTAATACTTATATTCAAATATTTCTGAAGATGCGTTATTTGTATCCTATAGGACTTCTTTTAAGCTTGCCTGGAATACACTCGTTGACGGTAAAAAAATACCGGTCTATTGCAGACTCTCGTATCCGCATTCCTTGCACATCAGAATGCCTTATATCGCAAAAACTGCAAAATAATACTTTATACCATCAAATTTTTGAATGTTTTGCTACTCGAAAGCCCAAAGCCCTCTCCAGAAAACTTGCAAAAATATTCATTGCCTTACTCGTATTACAATTGAACAGCACTATTCATTACGGGCTTGTTTACCGATTGGATATAGCCGCAAAGAACAGCCCCATGAGCGCGCCTATTGCTGAAGCCAGTAATGCGCTAATTATGGCCTCTCTGACCTTTTTCGGCATTACCCCTCATGCGCTTTACCTGCACGATCATTTTGCCGGCTATGACCGTATTTTAGCGATTACCTACACCGATCCAAATGGCACTGAACGCTGGCTCCCGTTTGTCAACCAGCAAGGACGATTACTTGCTCCAAACTGGGGCCGTGTTCATTCCATGTGGGCCAATATTGCTGTTACACCCACTATCAACAACACGCGTTTACAAAAATTCATCATGAAAGTTACGGCTTTCTGGGGTTACAAACTCGGCTTAAATCTCGATAACACCCTGTTTCATATAAAACTTAAGAAAATTAATGCGCCAACTTACTGGGTTCATGATCAATTGCATCAAAATTTCTCAGCACCATGGATTACTATCGGCACAGTAAGGTGGGCTGATAACTTAATATCCTTCGACTTACCTGATAATATCAATTCGTTATAACTACTCCAGGCGACAAAACAACTTTTAGTATTGCATCATCATCCCAGTCATGATATAAATTGTCTGTGCTTTTTATAAATTGGCGCACAATAAATAAAATAATTTAAACCCCCTTTGGAGGATATATTTATGAAAAAAATCTTGGCACTTTTAGCTATGGCGTTAATGATTGTTGGCTTATCTGGCTGCATCGATAACCCAGATGATTCAAAGCAAAAAGTTTCTAGCTCTATTTCGCTATAAACGAAGCACTTTGTAACACCAAAAAACCCAGCCTTACCGCTGGGTTTTTTGTTTATATCACTTTCAATTAAAAGATTCGCAGCAAGCGCTAAACTAAACGTCCCCACAAGTCATACTCATCCGCTTCTTCCAGCTCTACATCTACAAAATCGCCGACTTTAAGATGTGTTGCGCCATCAATAAAGACTTGCCCGTCAATTTCCGGCGCGTCGGCTTTACTTCTGGCAACTGCACCTTCTTCGACGACTTCATCAATCAGTACAGTTTCAATTCTGCCTATCCGTTGCTGTAACCGCCCAGAACTAATTTCGGCCTGATGCGCCATAAAACGAGCCAAGCGATCTTGTTTGACTTCTTCAGGAATCAAATCCGGTAATTCATTGGCAACTGCACCTTTTACTGGAGAATAAGCAAAACAGCCGACTCTATCGAGCTGCGCTTCAGTCATAAATTGCAGTAATTCTTCGAATTCCTGTTCAGTTTCTCCAGGAAACCCGACAATAAAAGTGCTACGTAAAGTAATATCAGGGCAAATTTCCCGCCATGCCTTAATACGTTCCAAATTATTTTGGCTGGCCGCAGGACGTTTCATTAATTTAAGAATACGACTATTAGCATGTTGAAAAGGAATATCCAGATAAGGCAGGATTTTTCCATTCGCCATTAATGGAATCACGTCGTCAACATGTGGATACGGATAAACATAGTGCATGCGCACCCAGATACCTAGGTCACCCAATGCCTCGGCTAAATCATAAAAGCGCGTTTTAACAGATCGCCCTTTCCAGTCCCGGCTTTGATACTTTAAATCCAAGCCATAGGCACTGGTATCTTGTGAAACCACTAATAATTCTTTTACGCCCGTATTCGCCAGACGTTCCGCTTCCCACATCACATCATCAACCGGTCTACTAACCAGGTCACCACGCATTGAAGGGATAATGCAGAACGTACAGCGATGATTGCAGCCCTCGGAAATTTTTAAATAGGCATAGTGAGCAGGCGTTAATTTTACTCCTTGCGGCGGTAGGAGGCTGGTAAAAGGATCATGTCGAGGCGGCAAATGTTCATGCACCGAAGCCACGACTTCTTCTAAAGCGTGCGCACCCGTCACTTTTAAAACCTGGGGATGACGTGCCCTGATTTCATCCTCTCTAGCGCCCAAGCAGCCGGTAACGATCACCTTACCATTTTCAGCTAAAGCCTCACCAATACTGTCCAGTGATTCCTCTACGGCGGCATCAATAAAGCCACACGTATTAACAACCACTAAATCAGCGTCTTGGTAAGTCGGGGAAATGTCATAACCCTCTGAACGAAGACGAGTTAAAATTCTTTCGCTATCAACTAGCGCTTTAGGGCAGCCCAAACTAATAAAGCCGACGGTAGGGATTTTTGTCATAAATATAGGTGTAAGGTAAAAAGATATGAGGTTATTCTTTGGTAAGTTAGATTGCTTAGCGTGTCTAATCCATGGCGACGCTATCTGGACACTGCCCACTATTTAACTAACGCTTGAATTTTTTTTTATTGATACGCTAAAATTGTCATTTTATCACTTTAAGATATTTGTCGAGCAAACAAAGCCAAGGCTTTAAGATAAAAGTAACATATTAAGCAATATTCAACTGAGACGTAGTTTCTATTTAAAAGTGCCAAAAATTAAGCAAAAAAAACGGCATGTATTGACAGGAACTTGTTGACTTACAATCTACAGGGAAGCCCATTTAACTGAATCATTATGACAAAAATGAAACTTTTAATACCGGATTTTGATTAAAAAGGGTACATTACTAACATTTTGAATTATCCTAAATTTTAAAGAAATTTTGTTTACGGCTTCTGCTTTTTTACATCACAGGCATGTGCTTTCATTAATACCGGATTAATACCAAAATAACCTGGGTATATAGAGAAGATATATAATGCGACTATTTGTTTTAGTGTTAAATATTCTGGTTGGTTCGTCCTTGTTGGCCCAATCTACCGAGAGTATGGCTGCCTCTATGGACCTCAAGGCAAATAAAAATAATCACCAACGTGGACATACAACACGCTTACGAGGAAAAAATAAAGATTCTCGAATGCTCAGTGTTAAGCAAAAGAGATTGCAAAACCCGGGTGACGTTTGGGAGCGCATTCGTGCAGGTATGCAAATACCGCGTCCAGGCGCGGGACCGACAATACCTGATCAAGCCCTCGGAAAAAACAATAACGCACTTGAGTCATCAGTCATTCAAACACGTTTGGGCCTTCAATCTGGCGCGAATAATTCCTCGGATACCAGCATCAATCCAGCATTACCTCTCTCTGAAAAAGCTCGATCAGAACGAATACTCGCTCTTCAAAAACTCAGGCGGCCGATAACGGCTTCCGTGCCTGTCTATAACTCCGCGAACTATACGCCTTATGGTCGCCTTAAGCTCAATGCCGCTATCTCTTCAAGAATCCGCAAAAATTTAGCTCTGCAAAACAGATTGATCGAATCAAAAAGCGGCAATCTGCAGGGAATTAATGCTGAGCAAACGCGACTCCGGACGCGCATTGACTTCCATCCGAAACTGCATGGAATTGATCTTAATAAGCCCACGGATCCACTGATCAGCCGCATCTCGCCACTGTCAAGATCCGTTAAAACGAATCGTTTAGGTAAATCAGTCATCTCATCTTACGCTACTGAACCCGTCGGGCAAGATTTGACTGCTATAATGCCCAGCAGCAACAGCCAATCTAACAAGTATGAACGGGTCAATAAGCATATCGTTTGGTACACTCAACACCGTGCTTATCTGCATCAAGTCGCTGAACGTGCACGCCCCTATCTTTATCACATTGTCGAGAGCCTTAGTAAGCATAAATTACCTCACGAACTGGCTTTATTACCCATTGTAGAAAGTGCCTACCAGCCAACAGCACAATCGCCCAAAAGCGCTGCTGGACTCTGGCAATTCATACCAAGCACCGGCAATGATTTTGATTTGCACCAAAGCGATCAGTATGATGCCAGGCTTGATATTGCCGCCTCTACTCAAGCTGCAACACGCTATTTGTCTTTCCTCAAGCAGCATTACAATGGTGACTGGCTGCTTGCCTTGGCTGCGTACAATTGTGGTTTGGGTACAGTCGATGATGCCATGAATCGCAACATCGCCGAAGGCTTAGACACTGATTATTGGTCTTTGCGCTTACCTGAAGAAACCCAGGAGTATGTCCCTCGTTTTCTGGCATTATCCAGCATATTTGCTAACCCTGCCGCTCATGGCTTAAAGCTTGCTCCGGTTAGAAACGAACCCTATTTTGTTAACGTCAAAATTGATCGTAAACATGACATTGAATACTTGGCTGAAAAAGACTTTAAGGAAGTCGCAAAGCTTGCTAATCTCAGTTATGAGCAATTCAGTCGCCTTAATCCAGGTTATCTCAATGCAAAATTAGCCTCAAATGGTCCATTTACCTTTCTCATGCCGGCGGCTAATGCCAGCCAATTACATCAGCAACTGGCAAGTATTGCTCAATTTATGAATGACTCTTCGGCGATAACAACCAGCCGGGTGCCCGTGAAAAGAGGAATCGTGCCTACAGTTGATGAGCAAAAAACAGCATTATCCCTTCTTTCTGAGTCAACATTGCCCAAAGAATCTGATTTAGTAAAAGCCTATGATCCGTTTTTATCACTTAACCTGGATAACAATCAAACAACACCTCGTATAGGAAACCAATCGGCGATACCGGCTGTTGATTTGAACGCCGACCCAAAACGAGTAAAGAAAAATATTTAACCAGCATTACGTTGAAAACGGGAAAACAGCGAAATCCAGCGCGAAAAGTTATAACGCTTTATTCATATTCAATTCCATTCGCTTAATTTCATCCGGACCATTCAATAAAATTGAATGGTCGATGTTTAAATGATCACTGCTTATTTTATCGGGATAATCCACATGCGATAAGATGTGTTTTATGCAGTTGATTCGCGCCTTTTTCTTGTTGTCTGATTTAATGACAGTCCATTCAGCGTAAGGCATATTGGTAGAAAGCAACATGGAATATTTTGCAATGGTATATTTATCCCATAATTTTTGCGCTTCCGTATCCACAGGAGAAATCTTGTATTGTTTCAAAGGATCGTTAATTCTCTTGTCAAAACGCTTGGCTTGTTCTTTTTTACTCACCGAAAAATAGAATTTAATAAAAATAATCCCCGAATTTACGATCATTTTTTCAAAATCAGGTACCTCTCTTAAAAATTCTTTATGCTCTTCCTCCGAACAAAAACCCATAACGGGTTCTACTCCCGCTCTGTTATACCAGGAGCGATCAAATAAAACCATTTCTCCCGCAGAAGGAAGATAACTGACATATCTTTGAAAATACCATTGCGTTCTTTCTGTATTTGATGGCTTCTCCAAAGCAACAACTTTTGCTCCACGAGGGTTCAAATGCTCGGTAATTCTTTTTATCGTCCCTCCCTTACCGGCTGCATCGCGTCCTTCAAAAAGCATTAAGACCCGCAATCCTTGTTCTTTAACATGATTTTGAAACTTTAAGAGCTCAACTTGTAGTCGATGAAGTTCTTTTTCGTATTCCAGTGTTTCCTTTTTTACCCAAATTTGAACTTTATCATCGTTACTTTCTTTGTCTTCTTTTTGGTTATTAAGGGTTTTTTCTGCCATTTTGGCCTCCTTTATCTATGCTTTATCAACACCCGAATTGTAATTGGATATGCGTATTTTATGTCGGCTGTTTAATCATCTGGAGGTCAGGTCAGTGCAGCGTAATCCGCCGTTGTACCGAATTGATAGTCTTTTTTTAAGCAGTGATCCAGCCACTTTTGCAGAAAATAGTTTAAACGCCATTTGTAATTCATGATTTCCCGGCTTAATCCAGGGTTTTTAAATACTTGGGATACGCTGGCGCGAACGTGATCGCTTAACACTTCAGCAAGTTGTGCATCCAGATAAATTCGTATTTTGACGGCGGGTTCCAGAAATTCATCCAGGTTCTTGTGGAAACAATGGTTGAGTTCAATGGTCATGGTATAGGGTGTGCTTTCAATAACGGTAATATGAAGCGTTGCGTTGTTGGGAGCAAGGCCAATAGCTGTTTCTTTCAAGGTAAGCAAATCCGGAATTAACTTAAGCAGCTTTTGGTAGTTGGATTCACAGATTTGTTCCAGGCAGTATGACTTGTTGACCGGATTAACAAAACTCATAGTCAGTGTCAGTTTTCCCGGTAGCAGGCATGGGCACTGGCCGTTTCCCATAATACGACTTGGGCAACGTTATAACCAGCTTGTTTTAGATGTTGATAAATCATTTTACTTAACACTTCGGCAGTGGGGTGTTCATCAAGGGCAAGAAAACGTTCGTTGTTTTCGTTAAGCATCGGAATAATCGGGTCATCCTTATGGAGTAGAAAGTTATGATCGAGACACTCATCAATGTATGTTTCTACGCAGTCTCTAATATCAGAAAAATCGCAGACCATACCTTGATCATTAAGTTGATCCTGTTGTATTGAAATCGACGCTTTAACACTATGACCGTGTAAATTCCGGCATTTACCGGGATGATTCATTAATCGATGCCCGTAACAAAAATAGACTTCTTTAGTAATTGTAAACATAAGTGAGAGAAGCGGTTGCGTCTTTTCAAAAAATTGAAAGTGAGTGGGCGCTGTTTTTGACGTCCAAAAACGTTGCCGTACTTTTTGCGGCAGAGCGGTTAGCTAATATGAAAGTGTACTATAAAAATGGGCCTAATGGGGGTGAAGATAATTAAATACGGAATTTATTTAGAATTAATTGTTGAATTTCTATAAAATCTATCTTTTACCTTCATAGCTCAGATCACGTCTCCATGGACCTAAAATTTCTCGATTTCGAACAACCGATCGCTGAATTAGAAGCGAAAATTAAAGAACTCCGCAATGTGGAGTCTGATAATAATATTAATATATCCGGTGCGCTTAAACAGCTGGAAGATAGAAGCCAGGCACTGACTGAATCAATTTTTACTAATCTTTCTGACTGGCAGATCTCCCAGTTATCCAGACATCCGGGAAGACCCTATACACTGGATTATGTTGAACATATCTTTACCGATTTTCACGAACTACATGGTGATAGGGCTTTTGCTGATGACCCGGCTATTGTGTGCGGATTGGCGCGTCTTGAAGGGCAGCCGGTCATGGTGATCGGTCATCAAAAAGGTCGTGATACCAAAGAAAAAATTTATCGCAATTTTGGCATGCCGCGTCCTGAGGGTTATCGTAAAGCATTGCGCGTAATGAAAATGGCGGAGCGTTTTAAAATTCCGGTTATCTGTTTAATCGATACTCCGGGGGCTTATCCCGGCATTGGCGCAGAAGAGCGTGGACAAAGTGAAGCCATCGCCAGAAACCTGTTTGAAATGACCAGGTTGAGAACTCCCATTATTTGTACTATTATCGGCGAAGGGGGGTCAGGTGGTGCGTTGGCAATTGGTGTGGGCGACCGTTTAATCATGCTGGAGTACAGCACCTATTCCGTTATTTCACCCGAAGGCTGTGCATCCATTTTGTGGAAAAGTGCAGATAAGTCACAATTAGCGGCCGAGGCTATGGGTATTACTTCTGATCGTATCCGTGAGCAGGGTTTTCTGGATGAAGTCGTCAGAGAGCCTTTGGGTGGCGGTCATCGAGATTTCGAGAGTATCGCCTTAAATTTAAAAGAAGCATTGATTCAACATTTGACAGAATTAAAGCATCAAGACATTGATGAACTTCTGGAAAGACGCTATCAGCGCATTATGAGCTTTGGTGTTTTTACTGAGGAAGCAGGTAAGTAAGATAACTCGCAAAAAATAAATCGCTACAGATTTACAGATTAAATTTATGTGAATCTGTGGCGGCTGTGACAGGGGGGTGAGTTACCTAATATTTAAAGCTCCGGTTACAACTCGATACGGATTCCGAGCTCCACAACCCGGTCAACAGGTATTTGAAAAAACTCAATCGCACTGGAAGAATTGTGAAATAAAAACCTGAACAAGCCCCTGCGCCATTTCGGCATTGGGCTTTTATTACGAAAAGATACTTGTTCGCTGCCGATGAAAAAAGATGCTTTTTTGGGATTAAAGTCCAGGCCTTCCTGCACGCATAATTCCAAGGCACGACGCACGTCCGCATTTTGCTTGAAACCGTAATAAAGTTTCACCCGGTAAAAATTCCGGTTTTCACCGAAGGTTCTGATTTTGACCAGATGCGCTTCGTCAACATAAGGCTCGTTCGTGGTCACAATGGTCAGCACAATAATTCGCTCATGAAGAACATGATTGTGCTCAAGGTTGTGCAAAAGCACTTGCGGCACACCGTGTAAGCTTCTGGTCAAATAAATCGCAGTGCCCGGTACCCTCACCAATTCACCATTTATTTTCTCTTCCAAGTCCTCGAATAACGTTCGCCTCTCATCCATATATTCCGAAAGTAACTTGCGTCCCTTAATCCATGTCGTCAACACTAGAAACAATACGGTCGCAACGACTAGCGGGAGCCAACCGCCAGTCGGGATTTTCAGGCTATTGGAAGAAAAAAACAGTAAGTCTATGGCCAAAAATGTCGACAGGAAGGTCACGCTGGTAGCCTTGGTCCATTTCCATAACGCCTGGATGATGATAAACGCAAGTAGAGTATCAACTATCATCGTTCCGGTTACAGCAATACCGTAAGCCGATGCAAGTGCTGAAGATGATTTAAAACTGAGCACCAGAATGAATACCGAAACCATTAATAGCCAATTAACAGCAGGAACATAGACCTGTCCCATTTCATCACCCGATGTGTGTAAAATGTTCATGCGCGGACAGTAACCCAATTGTATGGCTTGCCGTGTCACCGAAAACGCGCCCGAGATAACCGCTTGCGAGGCGATGACGGTCGCTAGCGTCGATATAATCAGCAAAGGGAACAGCGCCCAGGTTGGCGCAAGTAAATAAAAGGGATTTTCTATCGCTTCCGGATGGCCGATCAATAGTGCGCCTTGTCCGAAATAATTAAGCAGCAACGCCGGAAATACGAAACTGAACCAGGCGTAACGGATCGGCTTCAGGCCAAAGTGCCCCATATCGGCGTACAGCGCTTCGGCGCCGGTGATTGCCAGCACAACCGCGCCCATGATCAAAAATCCATGCCAGCCTAATTCAATCAGCAAATGCGCTGCGTAATAAGGGTTAATCGCCATCAACACGCCCGGTTCATGGATGATGTTAATCACGCCCAAAACCGCAAGCAATCCAAACCAGATACACATGATCGGCGAAAATAGTTTGCCCATCTTTCCGGAGCCTTTAGCTTGCAGAATAAACAGTCCACCCAGCACTGTGATAGTAATAGGGAGCACATAATGAGCCAATGGCGGCGCGATAATTTGCAAGCCCTCGACCGCGCTAAGTACGGATATCGCTGGAGTAATAATGCTGTCGCCGAAAAATAATGACGCACCCAGTAAGCCGATAGTAACAATGAAGACCATTTTTTTTGGATTATCTTTGGAGCCCTGCAAGGCAAGAGCCATTAGCGCGATAATGCCACCTTCGCCCTTGTTATCGGCACGCATAATAAAAATGGCGTATTTGATGGTTACAACCATCGTGATTGCCCAAAAAATCAGAGACAAAACACCTAACACATGGAATTTATCAATCGTCAAACCGCCGTGAAATACTTCCTTAATGGCATATAAAGGGCTGGTACCGATATCACCAAACACAACGCCGATGGCTCCCAGCGCCAGACCAGCCAGTTTTTCTTTGGATTTATTATGAGAATTTGAGGGCATTACCTTTACTTACTCGAATGGTTTATTTTTTTAGGAAAATCGTATGGAATGATTTCCGTCCAATAGCTTAAAAATACCTGGCATTTATCCAGAAATGCACGGCAATACTGGCGAAATAGCCTAGCAAAATTACTGGCATCCAGCGCATATGGTAAGCGAAAGTATAGCCTTCCTTGATCTGGCCGAGCAATGCGACTCCGGGCGCCGATCCAATTGCCAGCAGACTACCGCCTACACCGAGGGTTAGGGTCAACAGGAGCCATTGGCCAGGCGGAAGGTCGGGATGCATGCTCAATACGGCAAACATCAATGTGCCGTTATCAATAAACGCAGACGAAAGGCCAATACTAATATTGGCAACCGTGGTGCTTATCTGCCCGAACAGAAAATGCGCAATGGCGTCAAGATAGCCGATAAAGCCCAGGGCTCCAATAATCATCATCGCGCCGTAAAAGAATAGCAGCGTATCCCATTCCACATTACCGACATTCTTGAAAACGTCAAAATCCTGTTTTCTATTATCGGTGGGAGCATCTACCCCGAATAGTTGATATACATGGGCAAAATCACTTTTGATTTCATGCGCCGTCTTGGTCAGATAAAAGCAAAAAAACTGTAATAAACCGAGACCTGCCATCATGCCGGCGGCAGGTGGCAGTTCCAGAACAACGTTAGACCAGACCGTAATACCGAGTGTCACGACGAAAAGAATAATAACACGCTTGCTGCCACGGCGAAGCCAAATGGCGCTGGTGGAAGCTGCTGGTGTTTCTTTGGGGACGAAAAAATGCATGACGGCTGCTGGCAAAAGAAAATTGACCATGCATGGCACGGCCAATGAGAAGAACTCATAGAAATGCAGGATTTTATGCTGCCAGACAAACAGTGTTGAAATACCACCCAAAGGACTTATCGAACCTCCGGCATTGGTTGCCACGACGATATTGACGCAAGCTAGGGCGACGAATTCTTTCCTTTTTTTACCCACCGCAGCCGCAATAGTGCCCATTATCAGGCCTACCGCCATACCGCTGATCACTGTAGAAAGAAGAAATGCCAGAACGCCGGTAATCCAGAACAATTGCCGGTAGCTGTATTGCCGGTTTAGCAGCCAAATCCTGAGTCCATCGAAAACGCCCCGTTCTTCCATGGCGTTCAGGTAGGTCATCGACACCAGGATAAACAAAAGTAATTCGACATAAGCCAGCAGATTGCTTTCAAATGCGACTGCCGCAACTTTGGCTTCTCCGTGCAAGTGCATAGTAAATACATATCGCAAACCAGACGACTGCTGATCCTAACACCATCGGTTTGGACTTGCGCAGTTCGATTACATCTTCCGACATTGCGGCTACATAGGACAGAACGGTCACTGCGATAGAGAGATAGCCAATGATATGATGGGTTAAATTTAATGACTTAGGCGTATTTAAAATTTCGGCAGCTTCGCCGGCAAAAGCCGTAGCGGGTAAGAGCAATAACGCCAATAGGTTGAGAACGAGTTTCACTTCTATTCTCCGGTTCGGATTTTGGCAAGTTTTCTTCGATGCAGGAAAATGTAAATAGTCACCAAAACAAAGCTGGCTGCCAGAACGTCGATAATTGCCTGATGAGAATATAGCATGATTAATGCTTCGTTCCGGCCCAGGAAATAGCCAATCCAGGTCAGAATGGATACCCAGATGAAAGCGCCGAGCAATGTGTAAATAGAAAATTTGATGTGGTTCATGCCTGCTAATCCTGCGGGCAATGAAATCAAGTGGCGGATGACGGGTAACAGACGGCCAATAAAGGTAGAGATTTCGCCGTGGCTGGCAAAATAATCTTCAACACGACGGAAATGTTCTTCTGTTATCAACACATAACGCCCATACTTGAGTAAAAACGGTCTGCCTAAATAGTGGGCTGCGAAATAATTCAGATAGGCGCCAAATAGACTGCCTAGCGTGCCGCTGAGTATGACCAGAACCATGTTCATTTTTCCTTGCTGCACCAGATACCCGGCCGGCGGCATGATGATTTCGCTAGGGATTGGCACTAATGAACTTTCCAATGCCATCAGCAAAAAAATGCCGGTATAGCCCATAGAGCCGATGGTTGTGATAAGCCAGTTGATTATTTCGTGTAACATATATTTTCTCTGTGTATGGTAGTCAGGCGCATTTCTTTGACGAGCAAAAGAGGATAAAGATTACCAGAGAACTCGGGTTCAGGGCATCAAAAAATTGTTGGATTTGGGGCTTAGGGAGCATTGGAGGTAAAACCCGGATATGGTTTATTGCATAAAAGACTAAAAAAGCTGGATAATCTGTTACCTTCATTTATGGGCAAAGGTGATGGGGCCAAGTCTTGAAGTCATGTATTTTATACTTACATCTCAAAAATATTGACCAGGGTTGATGCAATTATTTTTTGTGTTTTTGTGTCTATAGTTCCGAGTTTTTTAAGCAGTCTTGACTTATCGACTGACCTTAATTGATCCAGCAAAATAAGGCCGGTCTTATCTTGAAACTGAAGCTCAACTCTTGAGGGGGCATAAAACCCTTTTGTAGTCATGGGAGCGATTAAAACGGTTTTTAGGCAATTCATTTCGTTGGGTGAAACAATGACACAGGGTCTTGTTTTTTTAATTTCACTTCCAATCGTTGGGTCAAGTTCGATGAGATAAACGTCAAATCGATTAACTACCATTCCCACGTCTCTCCTGTGGCAAGCTCTGCACAATGATCAAGATTACTACTGGTTTCATTAAAATCTTGCTCAATTTGAGAAACTGGAATGTTTTTAAACTGCTCTTCCCAACCTCCTCTTGTTTTTTTTATAGGGGTGATTAATAAGCCATTTTCTACAACTTGAATTTCAAATTCTTTGTTTTGAAGATCGGCTTGTTTAATAAGCAGTTGCGGAATCCTGACCCCCTGAGAATTTCCTATTTTAATTAAATGCGCCATGTTTGACTCCTCTTTAGCTCTTAAAGCATAATAGCTACATTGTAATTACTTCTATGATAAGTTTCAAATATGGAATTTAATTTAATCAATACTGACGGTCATGCACGGCGTGGTCGTCTTACCTTTGCTCGCGGTGTTGTAGAAACACCGATATTTATGCCGGTTGGCACTTATGGCGCGGTTAAATCATTAACGCCGGAAGACCTGACGGGTGTCGGAGCACAAATTATTCTGGGCAATACCTTTCATTTAATGTTGCGCCCAACAACTGCTGTCATTAGGGCGCATGGTGATTTGCATGATTTTATGCATTGGGATAAACCCATTTTGACCGATTCCGGCGGCTTTCAAGTGTTCAGTTTAGGAGCGTTAAGAAAAATTACCGAACAAGGAGTCACCTTCAAATCGCCCATCAACGGCAGTTCCATTTTTATGGGGCCTGAAGAATCCATGCAGGTGCAGCGTGATTTGGGCTCGGATATCGTGATGATTTTTGATGAATGTACGCCCTATCCTGCGACCGTTTACGAAGCAGCCGATTCCATGCGCTTGTCGTTGCGCTGGGCTGAACGCAGTAAAACTGCGCATGGCGATAATCCATCGGCTTTGTTTGGCATAGTGCAGGGCGGTATGTATGAGCACCTCCGTCAGGAGTCGATAAACGGCTTACTGGAAATCGGTTTTGATGGCTATGCCATCGGCGGTTTGTCAGTGGGCGAGCCCAAGGAAGAAATGATGGCGACACTGGATCAAATTCATAGCAAAATGCCCGTCGATAAACCGCGTTATTTAATGGGCGTAGGTACGCCGGAAGATTTGGTTGAAGCGGTCATGCGCGGTATTGATATGTTTGATTGTGTGATGCCCACGCGCAATGCCCGTAACGGGCATTTGTTCACCAGCTTCGGTGTGGTAAAAATCAGGAATAGTCAATATGAGTTTGATAACAAGCCCCTGGACGAGTCCTGCGGCTGTTATACTTGCCGGAATTACTCAAGAGCCTATCTGCGTCATCTGGATAAATGTAAGGAAATGCTGGGCTCAAGGCTCAATACATTACATAATCTTTATTATTACTTGAGCCTTATGCAGAGCTTGCGTGATGCGATTGAAAATCAAGAGCTGGATGTTTTTGTCCGGCAATTTTACCAACAACGAGGAAAAGCTGTGCCGTTTGTGGCATAATAACGGACTTTTTTTAATAACTATAATCAATAGAGGATAATCATGAGTTTTTTTATCTCTGACGCTTTAGCGGCAGCTCCCGCTGCTCAACAACCCGGCCTTGAAGGTATGCTGTTTCCGCTGGGTATTCTGGCGTTTTTTTACTTTTTGTTTCTGCGTCCTCAATCCAAGCGGGCCAAGGAAAAGAAACAAATGATTGCCGCGATAACCAAAGGCGCTGAAGTGGTAACGTCCGGGGGTATTTTAGGTAAAGTCGTTGACCTGGATGATAATTTTGTCAAGATTGAAATTTGTGACAATACCTTTATTCAGGTGCAGCGCCAGAGCATTGAGAGCATGATGCCAAAAGGAACTTATAAAGCAATAACTAAAAAAGCAGTTAAAGTTTAATGTTATAAAGCGTAGCAAGTCAGCAATAGCTTGAGTAAGCTATTGCACGGTTTAATTATTGGAATAACACATGCAAAACCATTTCCCACTTTGGAAAAATCTATTAATCCTGATTGTTTTTATCATCGGGATTATTTATTCGTTACCGAATTTGTACGGTGATGATCCCTCTGTTCAGGTGTCATCGGCACAAGCTATCACTCTAGGACAGGAGCAGGCAAACCGGATCGAGTCCGAAATTAAAACTGCCGGCGTTGCTGTCAAAGCCTTTGAGTTTAAGGATGGGCGTATTTTAGCGCGATTTAATAATACCGACGATCAGCTTAAAGTAGCTGATTTACTCAGGGACACATTGGGCAGCAACTACACGGTTGCGTTAAATCTGGCTCCTACAACACCCCGATTGGTTACGTGCTTTAGGTGCTAATGCCATGTATTTGGGTCTGGATTTGCGTGGCGGGGTGCATTTTCTGCTGGAAGTGGATATGGATGCTGCCGTCAAGCAAGCTGAAGAACGTTATACCGAAGATCTTCGTCTGGCATTAAGAAGCGAAAAAATACGTTATCAGTCTGTTTCCAAAGATAACGGCTTTATTAAAATTACCTTGAAATCAGCCGATGACAAGCCCGCATTGTTGACACTTCTGGATAAGGATTTTCGTACCCTGGATATTACTGAGCCGGAAGCTCAAGACCAGGTTTGGTTAAAAGTCTCGGAAAAAGAAGTGCGCGAAATCAAGAAATTTGCCGTGGCACAAAACATGACTACTTTGCGTAACCGGGTCAACGAATTAGGCGTTGCCGAACCGGTTATTCAGCAGCAAGGTGAAAATCGTATTGTGGTTCAATTGCCTGGCGTACAAGATACTACGCGTGCCAAGGAGATTTTAGGTACGACAGCTACGCTGGAGTACCGCATGGTTGATGTTGAACATGATGTGCAACAGGCGGTTGCCGGGCATGTTCCCGTGGGCAGTCGATTGTATTATGAAAGAAACGGTAATCCAATACTGTTGGATCGACGCGTCATTGTTACGGGCGATCAAATTGTTGATGCTTCTTCCGGCGTAGATCAGGATGGCAGGCCTTCGGTCAATATTTCATTGAATGGCGTTGGTGCGGCCAAAATGGCTAAAACGACCCAGGTGAGTGTTGGCAAGCCTATGGCGGTGGTATTTATCGAATATAAAGTCGACACAAAAATAGTCGATGGTCAAAAAGTGCGTCATAAGGAGAAAGTTGAAAAAGTTATCAATGTGGCGACTATCCAGGGCGTATTCAGTAAACGTTTTCAAACCACAGGTTTGGACAGCCCGCAGGAAGCACGAAATCTTGTCGCTGTTGTTAAGGGCGGGAGCATTGGCGGCGCCGGTTGATATTGTTGAAGAACGTACCGTAGGGCCAAGCCTTGGACAAGATAACATTAATAAAGGTATGTTGTCGTTTGTGGTGGGCTTTGCTTTGGTTGTGCTGTTTATGGCGGTTTATTACCGGCTGTTCGGCATGATTGCCAATTTGGCGCTGGCGTTTAACGTGGTTATTGTTGTGGCAATTTTGTCGATGTTGCAGGCAACGCTGACTTTGCCGGGTATTGCCGGGATCATCTTGACCGTGGGTATGTCGGTTGATGCTAACGTGTTGATATTCGAGCGGATTAAAGAAGAACTCAGAAATGGCAATACGCCGCAATCCGCTATATATATTGGCTATGATAAAGCCTTTGCGACTATCCTTGATTCGCATGTCACCAACCTTGTGGTAGCTGTGGTGTTATTCGCTTTTGGTACCGGTTCTGTTAAAGGTTTTGCGGTGACGCTGATTATCGGTATTTTGTCATCCATGTTTACCGCAATTACTGGCACGCGGATGGTTATTAACTGGATATACGGTAACCGCAGGGTTGAAAAATTATCTATTTAGAAGATTAAAATATGAAGACAACAAATATAAATTTTATAGGTAACCGAAAAATATGCGCTGACATTTTCCAGGCATATTGATGATTATCTCGATCGCTTCCCTTGCTGTAAACGGTTTGAAGATGGGCATTGATTTTACGGGCGGCACACTGATTGAGGTCGGTTATCAAAAAGCGGCCGATTTAACCGTGCTGCGTAATACCCTGGATGAGTCAGGTTTTGGTGATGCCACTGTGCAGAATTTTGGCACGGCAAAAGATGTCCTGATTCGATTGAAACCTCATGAAGGGGTGAGTAGCGCAGATTTAAGTGCCAGGGTGCTTGAGGCTATTAACAAAACTACCGCAGAACCCGCAAGTGTACGGCGTGTTGAATTCGTGGGTCCCCAAGTCGGTGACGATTTGGCCGAGGATGGCTTTTTGGCCTTGTTGTATTCAACCATAGGCATTTTGATTTATGTGGCTTGGCGTTTTGAATGGAAGTTCTCTGTAGGCGCGGTCATAGCGACTTTTCATGATGTTATTGTGACTTTGGGCGTATTCTCTGTTTTTGGTCTGGAATTTGATTTGACGGTATTGGCGGCGATTCTTGCCTTAATCGGTTATTCGTTGAACGATACGATTGTAGTTTATGACCGTATCCGGGAAAATTTCAGAGATATTAAGAAAAACGTCGACAGAAGAAATCATGAATATTTCGGTTAATGTCACCTTAAGCCGGACCATCATGACCTCTTTTACGGTATTTCTGGTGCTGGTTTCCCTGTTTTTCCTGGGTGGCGAAGTAATTCGTAATTTTTCCATCGCACTGTTATTTGGCGTGGTTTTTGGTACTTATTCATCGATTTTTATCGCCAGCCCCATGGCGTTGATTCTGGGTATTAGCCCTGAGGATTTGATGATACCGGTTAAGGAAGGCGCGGAAGTAGATCACAGGCCTTAACACAATTATTAGCACACGGATGACACACATTTAGACTGATTTTACACAGTTAAAATCTTAAATCAGTGATCATCCGTTCTAATCCGTATCATCCCGTGTGCTTCATGTCCTTTATTCGGCTATAATCAGCAATCTTTTTTTATCCATCCGGAGTTTTAAAACATAATGGCAATAGAACGCACTTTCTCAATTATTAAACCTGACGCAGTCGCAAAAAATGTTATCGGTGAAATTTACAGCCGTTTTGAAAAAAACGGTTTGAAAATTGTCGCCGCCAAAATGCTGCATTTGACTCAAGCACAAGCAGAAGGTTTTTACGCGGAACACAGTGAGCGCGGTTTCTTTAAGGATTTGATTTCATTTATGATTTCAGGTCCTGTGATCATGCAAGTGCTGGAAGGTGAAAATGCGGTCCTCAAGCATCGCGAAATAATGGGTGCAACTAACCCTAAAGAAGCGGCTGCCGGCACTATTCGCGCTGATTTCGCTGCAAGCATTGATGAAAATGCGGTACATGGATCAGATGCTGCTGAAACCGCTAAAAGAGAAATCGCTTACTTTTTCTCGGACAATGAAATCTGTGCTAGAACCCGTTAATTTTAAGCTTGTTAATCCTAAACGGATTAACTTACTCGATTACGACAGAAAAGGTCTTGCGGCCTTTTTTGTCGGTTTAGGTGAAAAACCTTTTCGAGCGACCCAGTTGCTTAAATGGATATATCAGGAAGGTGTTGAAGATTTTGACCTGATGACTAATTTAAGCAAGTCTTTGCGTGCCTGGCTCAATGAAAATTGCTATCTGGCCTCTCCCGAGATTGTGATTGAACAAATCGCTAGCGACGGCACTCGTAAATGGGCATTGCAAACCAGTTGCGGCAATCGAGTCGAAACGGTTTTTATTCCTGAAGAAGGGCGCGGCACATTATGCGTCTCATCACAAATCGGTTGTGCGTTAGCCTGTACTTTTTGTTCAACGGCTCAGCAAGGATTTAATCGTAATTTGACGACGGCAGAGATTATTGGTCAAGTCATTGTTGCGCAAAAACGTTTGGGAGCGACAAAAAAAATTACCAACGTGGTCATGATGGGCATGGGTGAACCCTTGCTCAATTTTGATAATGTGGTCGCGGCCATGAATTTAATGATGGATGACTTTACCTTTGGACTTTCCAAGCGCAGAGTAACCATCAGTACTTCGGGTGTCGTGCCCGCCATGTATCGCTTGACGCAAGCGTGTGATGTCAGTCTCGCGGTATCGTTGCATGCCGTCACCGATGAGTTAAGAGATGAACTGGTTCCGATCAATAAAAAATATCCATTAAAGGAGTTAATGGAAGCATGCAGGGATAATGCAAAGATTGCTCCACGGCGTACCATTACTTTTGAATATGTGATGCTTGATGGTGTTAATGACTCCATGCAGGACGCTCGCGGACTTATTAAATTATTAAAAACAGTGCCGTCAAAACTTAATTTAATACCCTTTAATCCGTTTCCTAATAATGCTTATCGATGTTCAAACAGCGAAACAATTAATCGTTTCAAAACTGTTTTAAACGATGCCGGCATAGTGACCACGGTCAGAAAGACACGCGGCGAAGATATTGATGCAGCCTGCGGTCAATTGGTTGGACAAGTTGAAGATAAAAGTCGCAGACACCTTAAGCTAAAGGCAGTAGGTTCAGAGCGTGCAGCCTGACATTATAATAAAGATTAATCGCTTTGCCAGTAGCTTAGTTTTACTGCTTGCATTGGCTTCTTGCGCTTCATCGACTGGAAATTCACCCAAAGAAGAAGACTTAGCCAGTATTCATTTGCAACTGGGCGTGCGTTATATGGATCTGAATAAGCTGGAAATAGCTAAAGAGAATTTACAGCTGGCATTAAAAAAAGATCCCAATAATGCCCAGGTGCATAATGCCTTTGCTATTTTGTATGAAAAATTGAATGACTATGATAAAGCCAAGGATCATTATGAAATGGCGCTGGATGAGTCACCCAAAGATTGGAGTATACAAAACAACTTTGGCCGTTTCCTCTGTGATCGAGGCGAATATGAACAAGGCATGGCTTTATTGACTCAGGCGATTTCAACTCAGTTAAACGATAGGCAGTGGTTGGCCTTAACCAATGCCGGACGTTGCCAGCTGGCAATGAAGCAGCAACAAAGTGCCAAGGCTTACTTTAAGCAGGCATTGATACTTAATAGTACTTATCCACCAGCTTTGCTGGAAATGCAAAAAATCAGTTATCAAAGCGGCGAATATTGGCCGGCAAAAGGTTATTTGCAACGATACCTGAGCGTTGCAGCGCATACCTCAGGAACGTTATGGTTTGGTATGCAAACAGAGCGTGCATTAGGTAATGTAGAATTGGCAAAAGAATACCAGCACTTATTATTGGAAAAATTTCCCCTTTCAGATGAAGCAAAACAACATCAGCCTGTTTTACAATAACAGGCCATTCTGACCAACATGGCAAACAATATACAAGCAATTCGCGGGATGCACGATGTGTTGCCCGAACAAACACCGCTCTGGCAGTATGCGGAGCAAACGATACGAGACGTCCTGGGAGCTTATGGTTATAGTGAAATCCGTTTGCCCATCGTAGAAAAAACAGAACTTTTCAAGCGCTCTATTGGTGAAGTGACTGATATAGTCGAAAAAGAAATGTACACCTTTGATGATCGTAATGGAGATTCTTTAACCTTGCGTCCGGAAGGGACAGCAGGCTGTCTTAGAGCTTGTCTGGAGCATGGGCTCTTACATAATCAGGTACATAGGTTGTGGTATTACGGCCCTATGTATCGCCATGAACGCCCACAAAAAGGGCGTTATCGCCAGTTTATTCAATTGGGTGTTGAAACGTATGGTATGTCTGGTCCTGATATCGATGCTGAACTGATTCTGATAATGGATCGCTTATGGAAAAAGCTGGGTATTCGCGATAAGGTGCGCTTGCAGCTCAATTCACTGGGTACTATTGCTGAACGACTGGTTTACCGGGAAACTCTGGTCAGCTATTTTCAGGAGCATCTGGATGAGTTGGATGAAGACAGCTTACGTCGGCTGGAGACCAATCCCTTGCGGATTCTGGACACTAAAAATCCGGCCATGCAGCAAGTTGTCGGCAATGCGCCTGAGTTGATGACCTATTTGGGCGACGAAAGTCTGGAACATTTTAATTCATTAACTGCATCATTAAATGATCTGGGTATAAGCTACGAAATCAATTCCAGATTAGTACGTGGGCTGGATTATTACAGTAAAACAGTTTTTGAATGGGTCACTGATGAACTGGGTTCACAGGGCACTGTATGTGCCGGCGGACGTTATGATGGCCTGATAGAGCAGTTGGGTGGTAAGCCCAATTTTGCCGTGGGTTTTGCAATGGGCATTGAGCGTTTATTGGCTTTGATGGAAACATTGGGTAATGCCCCGGTTGCAAGAACCGTAGATGTCTATATGATCCGTGTTGGCGAAATAGCTGAACGGGAAGGCTTGCGTTTTGCGGAAACTATCAGAAATGAAGTGCCGGGATTAAAGCTGCAAGTAAACTGTGGTGGCGGCAGTTTTAAAAGTCAGTTTAAAAAAGCTGATAAATCAGGCGCTGAATACGCCATTATTTTGGGCGATGATGAAGTCAGTCGTGGAGAAGTTAGCGTAAAATCGTTGCGGTGTGAGCAGGGACAACAAACACTATCCCAGGAACAAACATGTGTCTTTTTGCAAGAGCAGCTGAGATCAAGATAAGTCAGTTTACATTGGTTATTGACCACGAAGGACACGAAGAGCACGAAGTTTTATATTTCATTCTTCGTGCTCTTCGTGTTCTTCGTGGTAAAAAGTATTAGGCAGAATTACTAATTATTAAAAATATTAAACATAGAGAAAGCAAGTGGAAATTTACGATACAGAAGAAGAACAACTTGACGCAGTAAAAAGATGGTGGAAAGAAAATGGACAATCGACAATTATAGGTTTAGGCCTTGGTATTGCTGTCATTCTGGGTTGGAATTACTGGCAAGAACATAAGAAGGCTCAGGCAGGGCAGGCATCGGCCTTATATAGCCAATTGATTCAGGCGATTGGAGCAGACAAAAAAGACAGTGCAGAGAAGCTGGCTGAACGCTTAAAGGAACAATATCCCAAGACCGAATATGCTGCCTACAGCGGACTTTTTCTGGCAAAATTGAAAGTTCAGCAAGGTGATGTCGCTAAAGCTCAGACGATTCTGAAAGAAATAGCAGCGGGATCGAATAAAGAATTGAGCAACATTGCGAAGATCAGGCAAGTTCGTTTAATGATGGCTAGCGGCGAATATGAACAGGGATTACAGTTGATTAACGATGTTGATCCAGCCACATCAACCAGTTTTTCAGGTAACTATGATGAATTAGTGGGTGATTTGTATGTTGCCCTGGATCGTTTGGATGAAGCGCGAAGTTCTTATCAAAAAGCATTGGAAAATGGTTACAAGTCACCGTTATTGCAATTTAAAATTGATGATTTGACCGCATCTGAAAAAATAGAAATTCAAAAATAATGCGCCTGATTTCGCTTTTATTGCTTTGTTTAGCTTTGGCAGGTTGCGCTGCATTTGATGGCCTCAGTGAAGGTGTGTCCGGCATTTCCGATTATTTTCTTGGCGGGGAGGATAACTCTGACCCTCCGGCTGTTCTGGTTGAGTATACACCTGAAATAAAAATAGAAGAGCTTTGGCAGGAAACAGTCGGTGATGGAGCGGACGAGCAATCTTTAAAACTGGTTCCCGCAATTGGATCAGGTAAAATATTCGCTGCCGATAGGGATGGCTTGGTGCAGGCTAGAGATCCGGGCACGGGGCGCTTGATTTGGGAAGCAGAGATTGACGTGCCTTTTTCAGCAGGGCCTGGACTGGGTGTTGGAACTGCCATTTTGGGTACCAGTGATGCAGAAGTCGTTGCTTTGAATAGTGAAAACGGTGAGGTGCTTTGGAGAACCCAGGTGTCCAGCGAAGTACTTTCCGTGCCGGTTATTGCCAATGGCATTGTGATCGTTCGCACGACCGATGGTGCTGTTATTGCTCTCAATGAAAAAAATGGTGGAAAACTGTGGAGTTATGAGCATAACGCCCCTGCTTTAAGCGTGCGTGGGATCGGCGCTCCTATCATTGTTGAAGATAATGTGATAGAGGGTTACGATAATGGCAAGTTAATGGCATTGCGTTTAGCCGATGGCAAGTATGCCTGGGAAACCAGTATTGCTATTCCCAAAGGACGTTCTGAAGTTGAAAGGCTGGTGGATCTTGATGTTGATCCGATAGAAGCGGGAGGTGTGGTTTATATTGCCAGTTATCACGGTGGCGCTGCTGCTATTTCGGAATTGGATGGCGATGTGTTGTGGCGTAACGAGTCTATTTCAGCTTATACCGGCTTGAGTAATGATTCCCGGTATTTGTATTTATCGGATTCGACCGATGATGTTTGGCAGTTGGATCAGCGCAGTGGTTCTTCATTATGGAAACAAAAGGAATTGCATCAAAGAAAATTAACCGCTCCGGCTGTTTATCAAAACTATGTTGTAGTAGGCGATTTTGAAGGTTACGTGCATTGGTTGTCAACCACTGATGGCAGGCAACTTGGTCGTATAAAAGTTGCGGATAGTGCAATTGATGCCAGGCCTGTCGTGGTAGATAATACCGTTTATATTTATGCAAAAGACGGCACGCTCGCCGCTTTACAAACCCGGTCACCTTAAAATATGTTACCTGTAATAGCCCTGGTAGGGCGTCCTAATGTTGGCAAGTCTACACTATTTAATTATTTAACCCGGAGCCGGGAAGCGTTGGTTGCTGATTTTCCCGGCTTAACAAGAGATCGTCAATATGGCCGGGTGAAGCACGGCGATCGTGCTTGTCTGGTTGTCGATACCGGCGGGATAGCCGATGATGCTGAAGGCATAGAAAGCTTTGCCAGAAAGCAGGTTCAAATTGCTTTGGAAGAAGCAGACGTCGTGTTGTTTATGGTTGACGCTCGCGAGGGACTCAGTGCTTCAGATAAAGTCATTGCCGATACTCTTAGGAAGCTCGATAAACCTGTATTATTGGTAACCAACAAGGTTGATGGTATCGATGCCACCCTGGCGGCTTCAGACTTCTATTCACTCGCTTTGGGTGAGCCTGTTCAAATTGCGGCTTCACACGGCAGAGGCATACCGGAACTACTGGAACGGGTTAACCATCTCTTACCATCTGATAGTGAAGAAGTTATTGATGAAAGTCCCAAAGGCATTGCTATCGCTGTAGTTGGACGGCCTAATGTCGGTAAATCGACCCTGGTTAACCGGCTTCTGGGTGAAGAAAGGGTTATTGTTTTTGATGAGCCTGGCACGACACGCGATAGCATTTATATTCCTTTTGAACGCAATGGCAAACAGTTTACGTTGATTGATACAGCGGGAATGCGCCGCCGCTCCAAAGTGTCAGAGACTATTGAAAAATTCAGTGTCATTAAATCCTTGCAAGCGATTGAAAAATCGAATGTCGTTATTTATTTAATTGATGCCCGTGAAGGTATTACCGATCAGGATGCGCATCTATTAGGTTTGGTGTTGGAAGCGGGGAGGGCGTTGATAATTGGCCTCAATAAATGGGATGGCATCAGTACTGAGCAGAAAGACACCATTAAACGGCAACTGGATGTAAAACTGACGTTTCTTGATTTTGCCGAAAAGCATCCCATTTCCGCGCTGCATGGAAGCGGCGTCGGTAAGCTGTTTGATGTCGTCAGTAAGTTATATGACGCAGCCATGATAGATATGTCAACGCCGGTATTAACCCGCATTCTGAAAGAAGCCACCGATGCCCATCAACCCCCCATCATTCATACGCGTCGTATCAAACTAAAATACGCACATCAAGGTGGCCGTAATCCGCCTATTGTGATTATACATGGCGTACAAACGGATGCGTTGCCGACGTCGTATAAACGTTATTTGATGAACTATTTCCGGGACAAGCTCAAGCTGTCAGGAACGCCGATACGCCTGGAATTCAAGTCACCGGTCAATCCCTTTCACGGGCAAAAAACCAAGTTGACTGATTGGGCTGTAGAAAAACGTATACGCTTAATGAAGCGTGCAAAAAGCAAAAATAAAGATTCTTGAGCCTTAGCTTAGGTTACCTTAAACCTGCCACGGGCTTTCTGTTTTTAGTTTATCAACATCACAACAAGGATTAAGTAATGGCAACTATTACATTTCAAGGCAATCCACTTCATACTTCTGGCGAACTACCGGCAGTGGGCAGCAAAGCCCCGGATTTTTCCCTGGTAAACGGTAAACTAGTGGACGTGAGTCTGGCAACTTACGCCGGTAAAAAGAAAGTAATGAACATCGTACCCAGTCTGGATACGCCTACTTGCGCCACTTCAACGCGCGTATTCAACGAGAAAGCATCACATTTGTATAACACTGTTGTATTGGTTATTTCTGCTGATTTGCCTTTTGCGCAATGCCGATTTTGTGAAGTAGAAGGCTTAAAACATGTCATTCCTTTATCCACCTTCCGTTCAAATTTTGCTGATGAATACGGAATAAAGCTGGTTGATTCCATTCTTGCCGGATTAACTGCACGAGCAGTTATCATTATTGATGAGCATGATAATGTGGTTTATACGCAATTAGTGAGCGAACTCGCTAACGAACCGGATTACGCAAGCGCGTTGGCGGCGTTGTAATGCCTACATTTTTTAATGCTGCTAAAATTAGGCTAACCACTTAAATCGGGACAAGCAGGCCGGAATAACGCCACCCAAGCGTAGCGCATGATGGCGTTTCTGGCACTACCAACTGCGAAATGCCGGAAACGCCAGTTCTCGCTGTTGCTTGAAGCAGCTTATAGCTGACTAGAAGCGGCTTAACAAAATTCGCTACGGTGGTCACGCTGAGTATAGTAATGAGCATAAAAATCACTACACTTGTGTGTACTCAATGTATTTTATATAAAACGCTTTAAAGTCATCTCGATAATGGGTCCACCGCTATAAAATTTTAGCTGCAATCGGCTTCCTATCTGGTATGATAAAAATTAGTCAATTAGGAGAATAATAATGAAATTGCGTAAATTGTTTGTTTTTGCACTATTCGCAGCTTTAGCGGCGCCCGGTTTTGCTGATAATCAAAAAGCCGAGAGTGACGGTTTTGATGTGATAGTTGAAATGCCAGTCAGAGCTGTTACTTTCGGTTTCATGGTTGGTGGCTTTGGGATATTCGCTGCAATAAGTCCTTTGACAGGCCTTATGACGATACCGCCTCCCCATGATGCTTTTCCAAAGTTATGGGATCTCCTTGTATGTAAACCGGCAAAATATACTTTTAGAAGGCCTATAGGCGTTTACCGATATGATGAAGGGTGTGCTCGCAAGCCGCGCCCCGTTGCTTACAAACCTAAGCCGCCAAAACCAGTGGTGACCGAATCTCCTGTTGAATATAATCAAAACACAAATAAGGAGATTGATGCCATATTCAAAAAAGAAATGATGAAATAATTCGTGTTTATTTCATTTTTTGATAAAGATGCTGTTAATTAGTTTGTACCTACTTAATACAGCTTTTAACTTAACGCGGACAAACCTGACAGGTTTATAAAACCTGTCAGGTCTAAATGATGTTTTTTGTCCCGGCTAAATGAGGGTAGCCCATTCGGTAAAAGATAATCGAAAGCTTTAGCGCCGAAAAAAAATGACTTTGAAACTATTTTTTTAACCTTTGCGAACATAAAGAAGTAATAATACCACCGCTAGTACGGTAGCCGACAATTGCCCATCACTAGTTTGCAGAAAATTGATAATGGTGGTTGGATATCCAGCAAGGGTATTAAAAAAACCATTTCCGCCAATCAATGCACCATATTCTCCCATCATGTCTATGTCCTCATTGTGAATAAATTAGATTACATTTAGGTAAATAGCTTATAGCAACAAAGCTCGTCCGGAAACTAGTAAAAATACATAAACTATCAATAATTTCAATATTTCGGTCTCCAGGCTGCTTTAATTCTTTTTCTTGACCGGATTCTTCCTGGATCGATTCCGCTTTCTTTTCGAGATGACTTGCTGGATTTATTTTCCGTCCTTGCTCAACAATCTCATATTGTAAATGCGAAACTGCAATGAATACCACGATCAACAGCTTAAATTACTCACCTGAAGGGTGAAGGTGAGCTTTCCAGCTAGATGGTCATAATGAAAGTGTTCTCTATGCCTCTGTGGTAAACGGACATTTTTAGCTTCATTGTGTCGGTCTTCGTGCTTCGCGGAACCAGATCCGGTATCGCTCCATTTTCGCGTGCTGTTCCGCTGGCGCGTGGCGGCGGCAGGTGGAATATTCCTCCGTGTCCGGCTTCGCGCCCCAACGCAATTCGGCGCAGTCGTTGGGATTATAAGTCATTTCATAAGCCGGCTTCCGTGCCAGCACCTCGGCCACAGAAAGCTCCCACGGGCTGCCGTCCGTGCGCGTATAGCGGATGCTGCGTTCCTGGATGCGCCTTGCATGGTACTGCTCAATCTCGGCCTTGGCCTCTTCGGGGCTCTTGCCGTTCATCACGAATAATTCGGGGTGGCGCACGATCTTCTCGGGCAAGCCGTTCAGCACATTGATGGCGATGATGAGGCGCATGTCGCGGGAGGGCGTGGAGTAATCCTCCCAAGGGCCGATGGTCTGAAAAATCGCCGCGCCGCTTGGCATGGGGATGACGCTGCCGGGGCTTTTGCGGAAATACGCTTCACCGTTGTCCACCGAGGTCACGCGGGTTTCGATTTGCTCCACCAAGGCGTCCAGAGTGGCTTCGTAAGCTTGTTTGGGATCTAGGCCGCCGGGGTTTGACAGCTTGGCCAGTCTGGCGTAGAAATCGTCAGGGGAGAGTTGATCTTGCTCCAGCGAAAAGGGGGTAAAGCCGGGGTTGTCGGCCAGTTCGTCATTGGAGAGCGCCCGCAATCCACCGGAGGCTGTATGGGCCAAGGGCCGGAAAGCCTTGAATCCCGGCCCTGCGCTGGTGACGTTGGCGAACAGGAAAGTGCCTTCCCAGAAGCGCTTGCGGGTGACCGAGTTGTCCGGCTGGGCATCGACGGCCAGCAAGATGCCAGGGCGCTCCGCCGTCTGCGGCACCCATTCAACCAGCACCAGCACATGGCCGTAGGGATCGGCATAGACTGTCCCCGGCCAGAGCGTCTCGCGGCTGAGAGGGATGGGATACAGATCCGTGGACTCGTCCTCAAGCCCGGTTCGCGCCGACCCGAATGGACGGCATCCGCCAACTGCCTGCTGACATTCCTGAAGCTGGCCTGCGAGCTGATGCCATGGGTGAATTCGGTCTTGACGGTGGCCGCGCCACAATGCGGTGGGGCTTTGGCCGAGCCACGCCCGCAGGCGCGGAAGGCGATTGGCAGGCCGACCTTCCAGGCAAAATAAGCCCGCAAGGTGTAGGGCAGGTCGGCGCAATCGGGAGTTAGCGGCAGGTTTTTGTCTTCGTTGAGGCCGAGATGGTTGTGCAGAAAGTTGCGTTCGGTGTTGCGCAACACCGGCTCCAGGGAGGGGAAGCTGAGGTTTTCCTCGGGCGGCGCACCAAACAACGCTTCGATCCAGGCGGAATAAAAGGCTTCGGTGGCAAGCCCCCACACTTTGGGTTTTTCCTGTGTGCCTGAGCCGCCGATGATGAGCGGATGGCAGGCGGTAAGCGTGCCATCCCGATCCGCCACCAGCCGATAATTTCCCTCGTTGAGCCCGTCCAAAGCGGCGATCAGGCTCCAGGGCGGGCCGCCTCGGCGGCGGGATTGCAGGGGCATACGCCGGCCTTGGCTGTCGATCAGGGCCAGTTCCGACACGGGGCCGTCCGTGGACACGGCCATGATCTTGACCGGCCCATTGGCTTTGGGGTTGAAGGGCGAAATCCAGATATGCGTCTCGCCGGTTTCTTCGCATGAAGTGTCCTCAGCCATCGCCACCGAAATGCTGGCCCATGTCAGCAGGCAAGCGAGGAAATAGTGAAAAATTTTGACTTGGGTCTTCATGTCCGCACCTTTGTTTTAATAATATAAACGTTTTTTTTACAAAACCGGCAAATTTTGCACGCTTTTTAATATACCGGATTAATTTGAAAAAAGAATCTATGCGAAAATAATAAATTACTTGACTCTAGCTGGTTTTTTAGAGTAAAAGTCCGCTTTTAACGATGCGTTAGGTTTTGGGTATTTAACTTTGACCAGAAACTGTGTTCAGATGAACCGGAATACGCAAAAAAACATTATCTTGAAACCGATCACTTAGAATTATCTCAATATAAAATGAATCAATTAACTATTATGCGGATTTGGCTTTTGCTGGCGATTGCATTGGTGTTGAATGCCTGTAGCAGCACTGCGCCAACGGTTACGCAAGATAAAACCATGGCCTACCAAACCATTCCTCAACTGCGGACGGATCTACGGCAAAGCTACTATAAATCGGCGGCTCGCTCCGGTGCATTTCAAAAACCTGGCGAACTGGAACCAGCGGTAGAATTCTGGCGCAAAACCTATACGGTGTGGCGTCGCTCGGAAGTAGCCATTCACGACGACCGTTATCTGGATGTGATATATGAAGTGATGGTGTTGCCCGGCTATGTCGACGAAAGTCTGACCAGCGAACAAAAGGAAATGGTTAAGCAACGCCGCGAATTTTGGAAAGCCCAATTGTCTGTTCTGGAAAGCAAATTGCGCTATAACGTACCGTTAAATGCTAACGACAGGCAAATAATTGCTAAACTGGAAAATAGCGGCAGGCCAGTTAACCGCGTATTGTACGGTGCCTCTGAGCGGGTGCGTTCGCAACGCGGTACCCGTGAACGTTTCAAACATGGGCTTGAGATCAGTCGCCGCTACGACCGGCAATTTAGAAAAATATTCCGCGACGCCGGCTTGCCGGAAGATTTGGCCTACCTGCCGCATGTCGAATCGTCGTTTCAGCCGGGGGCTAAATCCTCCGCCGGCGCCGTAGGCATGTGGCAATTCACCAAAGGCGCAGCGAAAACTTTCATGCCCGCTGGCGGCAGGATTGATCAACGCCTCGATCCTTTTGCTTCCGCTATCGGCGCGGCCCGTTATCTGAGTTACGCCTACAGCAGACTGGGTGACTGGCCTTCGGCTATTACCTCCTACAATCACGGCGTCGGTGGTATGAAGCGGGCGCAAAATCAAGTCGGCCGCGATTTTGTTCGTATCGTGGAGTCCTATAATGGCCCAGCGTTCGGTTTTGCCTCTCGCAACTATTACGCTCAATTTCTGGCGGCGCGGGAAATTGCCGGCAACCCCGCGTTATTATTTCCCGTAAGAAGTGCCATACGAAAGTAGGTATTTATACTAATTGTAATTTTGAGCAAAACAAGAAACAATGATTACTAACCCAAGCAGAGCGTTTTAGGTACTGGATAAGGTTGTTAGTGTTATCAGTTATGACAGCGATACGACTATAAGTTGTCCAGACCAGGATAATCACTTGTTAGGCGAATCAATCGAGTCTGACTACCCATGATTTGCCGTGGTTGACGTTTAGGTACTGGCGTAGCCTTTGATTCGCCGGTGCTGACGTTTTATTCAGCTAAGTAGAAGGAGACGATCATGAACGACAAAGAAAGCAAACTTTACGAGGCGCTGGCCAAGATCGCTGCGGCAGCTAACGAGGTTATCGGCGAGTGCGACTGCGGAGAGAGGCACGAGCAGGAGGAAGAGGGCGGGGAGTCGGACGAACCAATCTCCTGTACGCCGAAGGGGATTCCTGCCCGGCTGATGGCGAAGGCGGCTGAGGTCGCTTGTAAAATCAATCCGGTTAATGCGCCGGGATTTGCGACTTTTGCCCAGGCGGGAGCAGACTTTCAGGTGATGGAGCCACAGCGCATCGCAGTGCTTACCTCGAAATACTGGGGTGCGAAGCCGCGCAGATTGACGGTTAGCTTCATGGAAACTACTCCGGCAAATCTGCGAACGCGGATCATCAAGCACATGAACGCCTGGACCAGGACGGGGAGCATCTCTTTTGTATGGACTTCGGGAACCGGCCAGATTCGAATCTCCAGGGGCGGTGGCGGTTACTATTCCTATTTGGGAACGGACGTCCTGCTCATCCCCAAAAACCGTCAGACTATGAACCTGCAAAGCTTCACCATGAACACGCCGGAGTCGGAGTACAAGCGTGTCGTACGCCATGAGACTGGGCATACCCTGGGTTGTCCGCACGAGCATATGCGCAAGGCGTTGGTGGCACGACTCGACCCGCAGAAGGCCTACGATTATTTCTTGCGGACTCAGGGCTGGGACAAGGCAACAGTGGATGCCCAGGTGCTCACGCCCCTTGAAGAGATGTCTCTGATGTCCACGCCGCCTGACCAGACCTCCATTATGTGTTACCAACTGCCCGGCTCAATCACCCGCGATGGTAAACCGATCCTCGGTGGCAATGACATCAACGCGACGGACTACGCCTTTATCGGTAAGATCTACCCGAAAGTCGGAGCGGCCCTTGCCATGGACGAGGGCGAGGTGTCAGTTGAGTTAGGCGATGAATGGGATGAGTCGGAAGATGTGGATGTGGACTTCGATGAATGACTGGCGGGAGGCCCGCCTAAGATCGAAATGGCCATGGGGAGGCTGATCGAGTTCCAGGCGGAGCAGGGTCTGCCAGAAACCTTGACGATCGGTGTTGGTGACTTGCTGGTGTTCGAGGCCAGCGGTGGGCATGTGCGCTCAGGGTCGGAGGTCGTGGAACTGCTGGGCACTTTCATGAGGAGTGTCATGGGGGGCAACCAGCAGGTTATGTCTCCCATGGGCGTGCCTAACGCTCTGGTGTTTCTCGCCCGCTGCCCTGGTTCGGCGAAGATTGATGTGGTAACTGGTGACCCGTGGCATGACCCGCAGACCGTCCCGTTGGAACTCATCGTTTCACGATAGCGCGGATATGCCTGCATCTCGGGTTCAAGTGTAGTATCGTTCTTTTTTACAACCTTTTGTAATAATAAAATGAGGGGTGTTATGAATGAATTTGACCACGGTCCGACACTCGATTTTGCCGAACATTTTGCACGAGTTTTTGATTATACCCCCTTCAAAGAGGATTTCTGGTATGACTGGGGGCCGATATTTTATCGAGGGCGCCTGGATGGTACTGCCCGCGTTCTTTGCATCGCATCTGACCCGGGAGCGACGGAGCGAATTGCACTGCGGACACTGGTAGGTGATGCCGGGCAGCGGACTCAAGGGTTCCTCGCTAAAATAGGGCTGACTCGGTCCTATTTGTGTCTTAACGCTTTCGCCTATGGTCTAATGCCTTCCCACGCCTCCAAAGGTGCGCGGATTTTGCGCGACCCTGAGCAACTGGCATGGCGGAACGCACCTTTCACTAAAAGCCTGAACCGAACCTACAAGCTATTATCGCCTCGGTAACAGCTCCGGATAAATTTGGACTCTGGGGTGACAAAGGAACGGTGCCCGTCATTGCAATTCCTCACCCCAGTAGCCGCGATCCGAAGAAATTAGCGAACGAATGGCGTAATGCGGTGACTCAGTTACGCGTATTCATCACTCCTGATTCAGACGGAAACCCCTCGCTGCCCAACTACGGCAGCGAATTACAGGAGAGCGACTACGCCCCGATACCGAAGCGCGATCTGCCTTTTGGACTGCCTGACTGGTTCGGTGACGACGCCTGGGGCCGCCGTGCAACCCCCGTACACGTTAATAGTGTGAATCGTCCGAAAAATAACAGCAAAAACGGGCTTTCCTGGATCGCCCCAAGGAGTGGAATAGATATCTGATCAATTGAGTCGTTACCTGATCAAAGGCCGCTTTGTCACCATGGACGCTGCTGACACGGTACTGAATGCGGGCTTCTGGCCATTGACGCCGGGCGAATCGTCGCCGTACTCGATGCCAAAGCGTCGCCTACCCCCGGTTTTGAAAACTCCCCGGTAATCAAAACACGGGACGATCTTTACCGGTTTGATAGACCTACACAACCACCTGATTTACGATATCCTGCGCTTATGGGACGTACCGAAATTATTCACCAACCGCGATCAATGGAACAAAGGCGAGGCATACCGGAAACTTATTACCGGGCCTATGGCGGTGCTTGGACGGACACCAAGCTACCTGGAAGCCATTGTACGCTACGTCGAATGCAAGTCGCTTTTGGGCGGCGTCACGACTTCGCAGGGAATAGGGCTCGCCAGTAATGCCGGGATAAAACGATTTTATCGAGGCTATGTCCGCAACGTCGAACAGACCACGGAAGCCGATCTGCCTGAGGCCGGAACAAGCATTGCCGATATAGAGGCAAACAATGCCGAGATGTTTCTTGCCCGGCTGGAACGTGAAACCTGTATGTTGCTGCATCTAAGCGAGGGTGTCGATAACACGGCTCGCAAGCACTTCTTGTCACTGAAAATGGCATCGGGAGCCTGGGCTATTGCCCCAGCGCTGGCCGGTATTCATTCCCTCGGGTTGAAAACCGAAGACCTGGATGTAATACATTCGCACGGTGCCTCAGTTATTTGGTCCCCTTTTAGTAATTTTCTGCTTTACGGTAAAACAGCCGACGTAGCCGGTATGAAAGCGCGTGGTATTTGTATTGGATTAGGATCGGACTGGTCGCCAACCGGCAGCAAGAATTTACTGGGCGAACTGAAAGTAGCACGGCTCGTCAGCGCGGAATCAGGCGGCATCTTTACGGATAAAGAACTGGTGTCAATGGTGACACGCGAAGCCGCGAAGATTCTGCATTGGCAAAATTCACTCGGTTCGCTGGAGCCGGGAAAACGCGCGGATTATCTGGTCATAGGCACCACAAGCGACGATCCATATACCGCCCTGATTAAGTCACGGGAGACGAATATTAAGCTGGTTGCCATTGACGGAACGCCGCGCTATGGCCTGCCAACAGTGATGAGCCAGTTTGGTCCGATGACAGAGAGCTTAAAATTGGGTGGAGCGAAACGTGCGCTCAATTTCTCGGACGAGAATGCCGACCCGCTTCTTGGAACATTGACGTTAAATGAGGCGCAAAAACGACTGACAGACGGTCTTGAAGAGTCTAAGAGAATTGGCGATAGAGATGGAAAATCCGATTGTGCGTGGCAATGTTTTAGGCGTTGGTGAAGCGACGACGCAATGGTTTCTGGATCTTAATCCCGATGAGCCACAGGGTATAGCGTTACGGCCGCATCTGCCTTTTGGCCCGAATGCTGCGCCGACCGGGCTTCGGGCCAGCGAAGCGTTGATGGCGGCAGTTCCGCTATCGCAATTACTGGAGCCGTTGCCGCTCGATGCCCTCACTGTGGCGAGTGACCCAACTTTTCTGACCCGCGTCGCCGGACAGAAGAATTTGCCGGACTATATCAAACAGGGGCTTCCAGCTCTTTACTGAACGACTTCATTGCAGTAACACGTAAGGTTGATTCTCCCCCGATAAGTATAGGGTCTAAGGTAATAAAGGCATGCCCCTTACTACCAAAAACACTCTATGCCAAGGCAATAATGATCTTAAGTACTTGCGCAACATTTGCCATGCCTACATGCAGATGCTGCTCAATTTCTGCCATAGTGATTTCACCGTCTGTTTTGCCCGCTGCCCAGTTGGCAATCACAGAAATGGCGGCATAATCCATCCCGAGTTCTTTAGCCAGAGCGGCTTCCGGCATACCTGTCATGCCCACTACATCGCAACCGTCTCTTTCCATGCGTTTAATTTCCGCAGCAGTTTCCAGGCGTGGGCCTTGGGCGCAGCCATAAGTGCCTATCGGAGTAATGTTAATATTGGCTTTGGCGGCGGCAGAAATTAGAGCAGAGCGCAGTTTTTGACTGTAAGGATAAGTAAAGTCTATATGCGTGACGGGAGTGTTTTCATCTTCAAAAAAAGTATGCTTACGGCCATAGCTGTAATCAATAATCTGATCGGGGATGGCAATGTGCGCAGGAACCATTTCTTCCGTAATACCGCCCACTGCGGCAACTGCGACAATTTGTTCGACACCCAGTTGCTTAAGCCCCCAGATATTGGCGCGATAATTTATTTTGTGTGGCGCAATGGTGTGGGGATTGCCGTGTCTGGCCAGAAAGATGACTTCTTTTTGGTTAAGCTCACCGGTAATGAAATCAGCAGAAGGTGCGCCATAAGGTGTAGTGAGTTTGTCACGTTTGATGATGGTTAACTCACTAAGCTGGGTGAGGCCGGTGCCGCCAATAATTGCTAACTGGGTCATTCTGTAATCTCTTTGTCGTAATCTTTGCAGGCATAAATGCCGGATGCGTTGCGTAAATAACCTTTGTAGTCCATGCCGTAACCGAACAAATAACGGTTTTCTACTTCCAGCCCAATAAAATCTGCGGTTATCGGTTTTTCATGGTCCAGGATTTTATCCACTAATACGGCGCTATAAACCGATGTTGCACCCTGTTCCAGGCAATATTCGTGGATCGCAGCCAGGGTGATGCCTTCATCCAGTATGTCATCAATAATCAGCACGGTCCGGCCTTTAAGCGGCGTGCCGGGTTTAAGCACCCATTCGATGGTGCCGCCTGAGGTCTGGTTTTGATAGCGGCTTGCATTAATGGCATCTATGGTTAGGGGAATGTTTAAGCGTGTTATCAATTTACCAGCAACGACTATGCCACCATTCATGACGCAGAGTAATAAGGGATTGCGATCAGCCAACAAAACGTTAATTTGTTCGGCCATTTTGTCCAGAGCGGCTTCTACTTCCTTTTCGCTGTAGAGCAAATCGGCAGTGGCTTGTATGTGCTTGATTTCTTTAAGCATGGTTTTGAGTGAATTGGTTGATAAGATTAGAGGTTTGTTGCCATTTTTCGGTGTTCAATAATTGTTCCCGGTTCATAAACGGCTTGGCTTGCATCCGTTGAAGCCGCTGTTCTCTGAGGGGATCTTGCGTGATGGGCAATGTCTCAAGAACTTGTTCGGCCGCAACCGGATTATTACAGACTAACAACATATCACAACCGGCTTGTTGCGCCATTCTGGCGCGTTCAGAAAAATCACCCACCGATGCTGCACCCATCATGCTTAAATCGTCACTGAAAACGGTGCCGTTAAAGTTTAATTCCCGGCGTAAAATCTGTTGTATCCAGAAAGATGAAAAACCGGCCGGATTAGCATCAATGTTTGAATAAACCACATGCGCCGGCATAATGCCTTCCAGCCCCTCTGCTATAAGCCGTTTAAAGGGCAGCAGGTCTTTTACCCGGATACTGTCCAGGTCTCGCTCGTCTATGGGCAAGGTCAGGTGTGAATCCAGCGCCACTGCGCCATGACCGGGAAAGTGTTTGCCAGTCGCTGCCATACCCGCTGCATTCATGCCTTTCCTGAATAAACTGGCAAGGTGTGTTGCCAGTTCTGGATCGGTTGAAAATGAGCGATTGCCGATAATTTGACTGACACCGCAATCAATATCCAGTACCGGCGCAAAACTGAAATCAACGCCGACTGCCAATAATTCCGCAGCCATCAACCAGCCTGCCGATTCTGCAAGTTCCGGGGCTTGAGCATAGCTAAGATGCAGGCGGCAAGCGTGTAAAGCCGTTTTGAAAGCGTTGCACTCTGCCGCCTTCCTGATCCACGGCAATCAAAATGTCGCCACACCGCGCGGCACGAATGCTGTTAATCAGCTCGGTAACCTGTTCAGGATTTTGGTAATTGCGCGAAAAAAGAATAACTGCGCCGGTGTTAGGATGGTTAATTTTTTCTTGTTCATGTTGTGCCAGGGTTAAGCCTTCAACATCCAGCATGACTGGGCCTGGGGGGTAGTGATTGGTCATTGTTTAGAGTTGGGTTTGTGATGAGTTAGTTATGTGCGTGGTAGCAAAGCGGCGCTTTAGGCGACGCTTTTCTGCCCACCGCTTTTACTGGCAAATGGTGGGCGCCGGTTTTAAAGACAAATTATTGAAAGACTACTATAGAAGTCAGCTTTAGAACAATCAGATTTGATGCAGTTTGTTCTCTGTGTTGAGCGTTTTTTTCGAACCTAAGTATTTTATTCGACTTCATTGAAAAAAGAATCTTCATCGTTATCATTTTCCAATTCCAGCGATTCTCCGGGAATCCTTTTTTCTTCCATGACCCATTCACCCAAGTCTATTAATTTACAACGTTCACTGCAAAAAGGTTTAAATTCCTGTTCAGGTGTCCAGGGAACAGGACGTTTACAAGTAGGACATTTTACAATGAGCGGTTTGCCGGGCGATGTCATTAGAATAAACAGCAGGTTAAAGCAAAGGGAATATCTTCAGTGCTTTGTGCCGGACGTTTGTCGTCAACAGCAGGTTCCATAAACCGGATAGTGCAACGATGTTTGCCGCCACTGATTTCAGCAAAGCAGGGCAGTGACTTATCCACGCTTACCTTGATAAGCTGGAAAGGCTGGCTTTTATCCAGCGAAATCTGGAAAAAACCCGCAACAGCTGTTTCCTGTGTAGCTGATCGGCTGTTGCGTATGAAATTAAGAATAAAATCGATCGCTGTGTGAATGTCGATAAACGGACTGCTCCAGTGTTGCAGGTCTTTAAAGCGAATGGCTTCATCCTGTTCCAGCCAATAATGGTATTCAGGTAAATCAAAAGAACAGGTGCCGCCGGGAATAGAGCTCCGTTGGGTAATGCTTTGAAATAAGTCGCTCTCCATGATATTGATACCAATTTTTCCGGTGACAGCATAGAGTTTTTTACTGATTTGGGCGAGTTGATCAAGGATATTTTGCAGCTTTTCCTTATCAACACCTTCGCTGCCAGCGATTTTTCCAAGTACTGTTGCCTGCCGATCAAGTTCTTTCAGAATTTCCGATTTTAGATCGTTGCGTCTGAAAATTGACATAATATCAAGCAAGACAGTAATTGCAGCGCGTTTATCGGCAACAGTCTCTCCCGCTGAAAAATGGATAAATTGTTGAAATAGTTGTTCGAGTCTTATGAAAACACGGATTCTTTCATTGAGTGGAAATTCATAAGTAATAGTGTTATTCACAGACAAGTTTATCCTGGCAAGTGCTTATTGAAAGATACAAATTGTGCAGTTTTTTGACTTCTTCTGCAAGTCTATCGTCGGTTTCCGAGTTATCGATGAGATCATTGGCCTGTGACTTTCTGAATGCACGTGATACCTGGGTGTCAATAATGGCTTGAATTTTTTCTTTAGTCATATTATCCCGCTTCTGTACGCGTTCCATCTGTGTTTCAACCGAGCAGTCGACAACCAGTATCCGGTCTACAATGTGGGTCATATTTGTTTCGAATATTAACGGGATACAAATAATACAGTAGGGCTTTTTTAATTGGTTTAACTGTTTAAGTTCAGCTTGTATGGATTGATAGACCAAAGGATGGAGTATGGCTTCCAGTTTTTGTTTTTGTTTGGGTTCGGAAAAAACGAGTTCACTGAGTTTTTTTCTATTCAGTGAAGCGTCCGGGTTGAATACCGCTGTACCAAATTCCTGTTGTATTTGAGCGAGTGCCGGTTGACCTGTAGCAACCAACTGATGGGCAATTTTGTCAGCATCAATAACAGGCGTTTGTAATTGCTCGAAAATATGGGTAACTGTTGATTTGCCACTGCCTATGCCGCCGGTGAGGCCGATTTTCAACACGGACTTACAAGCCTACGGTAGATAAATAAAACTGATTAAGGTCATTTCCCCATAATAGTGCTATCCATCCTGCGGCGGCTAGATAGGGGCCAAAAGGAATGGGGATGTTGTGATCGCGTTTAACAATAATAATCATGGATAGTCCAATGATTGCGCCGACTAATGATGATAATAAAATAATAACGGGTAAGTATTGCCAGCCCAGCCAGGCACCGAATAAAGCCAGCAATTTAAAATCGCCATAGCCCATGCCTTCCTTGCCGGTTGCGAGTTTAAACAAATGATAGACGGACCAAAGAATTAAGTAACCGGCAATTGCGCCGATAATGCTGGCGTGCGGCCCTGTAAAGAAACCAAACAGGCTTAAAAACAAGCCTAGCCAAAGTACAGGAAGCGTTATGTTGTCGGGTAATAACTGGTGGTCAATATCAATAAAGCTTAGCGCAATTAGCGACCAGGTGAGCAGCAGAGCAAAAACGGTTTGCGGCGCGTAGCCAAAATGCCATGCTACTATGGCGGACGTTATTGCAGTGAATCCTTCTATAATCGGATAGCGCGAAGAAATTGGATGGCTGCATGCTGCACATTGACCCTTTAAAAAAAGGTAGCTGATGACCGGGATATTTTGATAAGGCTTGATGGGAGTATTGCAGATGGGGCAGCGGGATAAGGGTAAAACCAGATTGAAGGGTTCCTGGGGCTGCGTATCGATTGAGTCGATTTGCAGATACTCGGTGCATTCCTTACGCCAGTTTCGTTGCATCATTATCGGCAGTCGATAGATAACAACATTGAGAAAGCTACCTACCAGTAAACCAATAAGGCACGCCAGGGCCGTCAATAAATAGGGTAAATTTAATAAAATATCTAGTTGTTGAATCATGATGTTATTGAAAAAAATGAGTGCTGAGATTGATTAATCAACCACGAAGGCGAGAAGAAAAAGGCTTTGCACTTAACGCGGGACAGACCTGTCAGGTATAACTTAAGTCACTTCGTCCTGCTTATAGTTGGTGGCCAGAGAAACCAGAAATTCGGCTATTATTTTTGTGGTATGTAACGGTTTTTTCCAGGTTTAGTCGATAGCTGCGCCCATTTTGAAAATAGGTAGATACATGGCAACGATTAAGCCGCCAATTAAAATGCCTAATATAACCATAATAATCGGTTCCATTAAGCTACTTAAATTATCGACGAGATTGTCGACTTCTTCTTCGTAAAAATCAGCCACTTTAGCTAACATTGCATCCATAGAGCCGGACTCTTCCCCTATAGCGATCATCTGTTGCACCATGTGTGGAAAAAGTTTGGTTTGCAGCATGGCAACCTGGAGTCTTTGACCTGTTGCTACTTCTTCTCGCATTTTCATTACGGCCTCGCTGTAGATAATATTGCCGCAAGAACCGGCAACTGATTGCAACGCATCTACCAGAGGAACGCCAGCAGCAGACATGGTTGATAAGGTTCTGGCAAAGCGGGCAACTGCGGACTTGTTTAAAATCAAACCGACCACAGGCAATTTTCAGTAAGGTTTTATCCAAAAAGTGATTAAAGGGCCGCGAACGTTTTTTAAAATAGCCAAACACATAAATAGCAAGAATAATGATGCCAAGCACAATCCACCACCATTCTTTAAGCCATTCAGACATATTGACAACCATTCGAGTGAAAGCCGGTAAATCTGCGCCAAAGCTCTTGAACATGTCTTCAAATACAGGTACTACAAACAACAGAAGAATAGCGGTGACAATAAAAGCGACAACAACTACTGCGATAGGATAAGTCAGAGCCTTTTTGATTTTCTTCTTCATGGACTCGGTTTTTTCTTTGTAGGTAGCGATTTTATCCAGCAGTGTTTCCAGTACCCCCGCGTGTTCGCCCGCTTCAACCAAATTACAGAATAACTCATCAAAATACAGTGGTTTTTTCTTCAGCGCTTCAGCCAAGGTGTCACCGCCTTCAACATCCGCTTTTACGCTCAACAGCATGACTTGCATACTTGGATTATCATGGCCTTTGCCGACAATATCGAAGGCTTGTACTAACGGCACGCCCGCTTTAAGCATGGTGGCTAATTGCCTTGAGAAAACTGCTATATCACCGGGTGTGATAGCTTTGACTCCAGCGCTGAAGAGCGGCTTGGGTTTTTTCCTGATTTTAGTAACACGAATACCCTGTCGTCTTAATTCGGTTTTCGCTATCAATTCACTTTTTGCGGGGATAGCCCCGTTAGTTTTTTTTCTGTTTTTGTCTACACCTTCCCAGATAAAATCAATTTGTTCAGATTGGTCTGCCATTGTTATTCCTTGGTTATCCGGTCAATTTCTTCCAGGCTGGTAATGCCCATGCGAATTTTGTTTAATCCTGATGCGCGTAAATCATTGATGCCTTCAGACTTGGCGAGTTCTGCCAGTTGCAAAGCGTTACCGCCTTCGAGTATCAGTGCACGCATTCTTTCACTCAGCGTCATCACTTGATAGACGCCGACTCGACCTTTATAGCCATTGGTGCAGTGATCACAGCCTACGGGACTAAATATTTTAAGTGTTTTCAACTCGTCTTCATTAAATCCTGCTGAGATAAGGATGTTATCAGGAAAATCAGCAGGTTTTTTGCAATGCTCACATAAACGCCGTGCCAGGCGCTGGGCCATAATCAAGTTTACCGCAGAGACTATGTTGAAGGGTTCAATACCCATTTGCATGAGCCGGTTTAATGTTTGCGGGGCATCATTGGTATGTAACGTTGATAACACCAAGTGACCAGTTTGTGCGGCTTTAACAGCGATTTCCGCGGTTTCCAAATCACGAATCTCACCCACCATAATAATATCTGGATCCTGGCGCAAGAAAGCCCTTAAGGCATTGGCAAACGTTAATCCTGCCTTGACATTCATATTAACCTGATTAATGCCCTCTACAGTGATTTCAACAGGATCCTCGGCAGTGGAAATATTGCGTTCGACACTATTGAGCAGGTTTAAGCCAGTGTAAAGTGTCACTGTTTTTCCGCTACCGGTAGGGCCTGTCACCAGAATCATACCGTAAGGCTTGTTAATAGCCTCTAGGAAAAGTTTTTCCTGTTCAGGTTCAAAACCGAGTTTCTCGATACCCATTTGAGCGCTGGTTGGGTCTAGAATACGCAGAACAACTTTTTCACCGAACAGTGTGGGACAGGTATTCACACGAAAATCAATCGCACGGTGTCTGGAAAGAGTCATTTTTATACGACCATCCTGGGGAACCCGGCGTTCTGCAATATCCATTTTTGCCATCACCTTGATTCTTGATATGATTCTGTTAGCGATGTTGGCTGGTGGGCTGGCTACCTGATAGAGTATGCCGTCCGCCCTGAAACGAATGCGAAAGTTTTTTTCATAAGGTTCCATATGTATATCCGAAGCCCCTTTCTTGATGGAATCCAGCAATATTTTATTGACAAAGCGAACAATGGGCGCGTCATCAATATCTGCATTAATATCGGCTTTAGTGAGCTCTTCATCTCCTCCGCTAATGTCCAGATTTTCCAGATCCTCATCAAGAAGATCAGTCATTGACGTATCAATGGCTTCCAGGGAAACTTCAATGGCGTTGGTCAGCTTGTTTTCTTCAACCAGAATGGTTTCCGGATGAAGCCGGCTTTGAAATTTGATTTCATCCAAGGCCAAAAGGTTGGTCGGATCAGACTGGGCGATAAATAGCGTTTTGCCCCGGTTAAAAAGGGGCAGTGCCCGGTGTTTGCGTATCAGTTTTTCATTAATCAAACTTATTGGGAGGCTACGCAGATCAATAGCATTGAGATCAAAAAAAGGCACGCCATATTCAACTGATGCTTTTGTTGCGACCACTTTACTGTCAATAAGCTTGTTGGCAACAAGGTAGCTTAATAACGGGATTTTCTTTTTTTGTGCTTCCTGGCTATGAATTTGGGCTTCGCTTTCAGTTAGCAGCCCATCCAGAATTAAATACTTTGTAAAGCCACTAAATTGAATATCTTTTGGTGCAGTAGCCATGGGATAGTTAGTAGGTTAGTTGTATAAAAATTAGACGCAAGATTCAGATTACAAGTATAAAAAGCTTCATTTATAGCGCTTGAATTTTAACTTGTTGTTGTTTAAGGTTGTTAAGCGTTGAGCGTAAATCTGTCAGCTTGGCTTTTTCTTTATCAATTACATCCGCTGGCGCTTTATCAATAAAGGTTGGATTGCTTAACTTGCCTTCAACTCTTGGCAGGTCGTTTTTTATTTTTTGTATTTCTTTTTCCAATCGCGCCAATTCAGCGTCTTTGTCTATCAGGCCAGCCATTGGAATCAGAATTTTCATCTCGCCGATTAAAGCAATCGCAGATTCTGGTGTTGTGTCGTCACTATTTAACCATGTTATCGACTCCAGGCGTCCCAGTTTTTGTAAATAAACCGAATTGTTAGTTAAATAATTTTGGTCAGTAGCAGAACCATTTTGTAGTAATACAGGCAAGGGCTTACCTGGGGCAATATTCATCTCACCACGAATACGCCGAACACCCAGAATAAAACTCATCACCCAGTTGGTTTGGGCGATGGCGTTGAGGTCAATCCGGGTTTCATCTGCAACAGGATAAGGCTGTAGCATGATGGTGTCGGGATGCGCCGCGCCAGTTCCCGACTGGCTTGCGGCATACACACCATCCCTGGCGATAATACCCGCTAACGGCGCAACACGTTGCCAGATTTCTTCGGTAATAAACGGCATAATAGGATGCGCTAAACGCAGGATGGTCTCCAAAACCGTCAATAGCGTTTTGCGGGTACCGCGTTGAAGGGCTGGCATCATCGGATTGCAATGGATATTTTTGCCAGTTCCAGATACCAGTCGCAGTATTCATTCCAGGTAAATTCATAAATCGCTTGCGCCGCTAAATCAAAACGGTAATTATCAATGGCGTTGCTGGTCGTAGCCGTTACTTGATGGAGTCTGGACATAATCCAGCGATCAACTTGCGTGTAAGCACAAGGCGCATCGGATAAACCGTTATCCTGTTCTTCGGTATTCATCAGCACATAACGCGCCGCATTCCAGAGTTTATTACAGAAGTTGCGATAACCTTCCGTTCTGGCAAGATCAAAACGAATATCCCGGCCCGTCGATGCCAAAGAGGCAAAGGTAAAGCGCAAGGCATCGGTACCATAAGATTGAATGCCGTCCGGGAAATCCTTGCGCGTGGCTTGTTCGATTTTTTTGGCCAAATGCGGCTGCATCATGCCGGCTGTGCGTTTTTCTACCAGGGCATCCAGTTCAATGCCATCAATAATATCAATCGGGTCAAGGACATTACCTTTGGATTTGGACATTTTTTGGCCTTCGGCATCACGTACCAAACCGTGGATATACACTTCCTTAAACGGCACCTGCGCCCTGGAATTTCAATCCCATCATAATCATCCGCGCTACCCAGAAGAAAATAATGTCAAAGCCCGTCACCAGCACGCTGGTTGGGTAATGTTTAGCGAGTTCTTCAGTATTTTCCGGCCAGCCCAGTGTGGAAAAAGGCCATAAAGCCGATGAAAACCAGGTATCCAGGACATCTTCATCTTGTTTAAGCGGATAGTCGGCGGGTAGGTGATGTTGTTCGCGAACGTCCTGCTCGGAACGTGCGACATAAATATTACCCTTATCGTCATACCATGCCGGGATGCGATGACCCCACCAGATTTGCCGGGAAATACACCAGTCCTGAATATTGCGCATCCAGTCAAAATAAGTGTTTTTCCAATTGTCGGGGACAAATTTGATGTCGCCATTTTCGACGGCGGCAATTGCAGGTTCTGCTAACGGCGCAACTTTTACGTACCACTGATCAGTCAGTAAGGGCTCAATGACACTGTGAGTTCGATCGCCTCTAGGCACCATCAATTTATGATCGGCAATTTTTTCCAGTAAACCTTCTGCTTCCAGATCGGCAACAATTTGCTTACGTGCTTCAAAACGATCAAGGTCCGCAATATTTTGCCGGAATCAGGTTGTTTTCATTCAGCATCATTGCTGCGTATCGCCGCATCAACCGTAAAAATATTAATCAAGCCGCCATGCGGTAAATCCTGCATAACAGAGGTATTGCGGTGACGTGTCCAGACTTCGTAATCATTAAAATCATGCGCGGGAGTAATTTTGACGCAGCCCGTGCCAAATTCAGGATCGACATACTCATCGGCAATAATCGGAATCCGGCGCCCGGTTAACGGCAGTTCCACGAATTCGCCCAGCAGATGTTTGTAGCGCTCATCATTGGGATGTATCGCTACCGCCGCATCACCCAGCAGGGTTTCAGGACGGGTTGTCGCAACAATCAAATGCCCTTGACCATTAGATAAGGGATAACGCAGATGCCACATCGAACCGTTTTCTTCTTCGGACAGCACTTCCAGATCCGATACGGCGGTATGCAGAACAGGATCCCAGTTAACCAAGCGTTTGCCCCGATAAATCAAGCCTTCTTCATACAAGCGTATAAACACTTCCTGAACGGCATCGGACATGCCTTCATCCATCGTGAAGCGTTCCCTGTTCCAGTCCAGCGAAGAACCCATGCGCCGCAATTGGCGGGTAATCGTGCCGCCCGATTCTTCTTTCCATTGCCAGACTTTTTCAAGAAATTTTTCCCGCCCATAATCATGGCGGGTAAGGCCTTCGGCATTACACAGCCGTTCCACCACCATTTGCGTGGCAATACCCGCATGGTCAGTTCCGGCTTGCCATAAGGTGCTATAGCCTTTCATCCGGTGATAGCGGGTGAGGGCATCCATAATGGTATCCTGAAACGCATGACCCATGTGCAAGCTGCCGGTCACGTTGGGTGGAGGAATCATAATGCAATAGGATTCACCTTCCGGTTTGGCTGCAAAATAGCCTTTTTCTTCCCAGGTTTGATACCAGCGTTGTTCAATTGCATGAGGGGCGTATGTTTTTTCCATGGATGCGTTATTGTTTTCGTGAAAAATTAAGTATTTTAACAGGATTCCAATAGCTTGTTTTAGTATAACTGTAAATCTAAAGTTTCACATCCTTGTGACTGGATTCCGGCACAAATCTGTCTGGAACAGATTTTCGGGTATTAACTTAACTTGTTCTCTATTTTATTCTATCCGTTTCGGAATGAACCATCTGATGATTTTGTAGCGGGTATCGTGGAAGTGCCCCACCGGGTCTAGCCGGCTATTGGCGTGGCGAATCCTGTTTGCGGCCAAGGTGTAGATTTCCTCGGAGGAAGGCCAGCAAACGTCGCATGCCTTCACCGGGGATGACTTTGTTGGTGTAAGGCCAGGGGGTGGCGGCAAAGATTCATTAAGCCGCCACACACGGGCAGTGCCGTCTTTGCTGGCGGTAACAATGGACTTGCTGCCGGAACTGAATCGTGCCCTGACAACACTGAGGCTGTGTCCGAAGAGACGGGCTTTGACGCGCCATTCATTTTCGCCGTAACGCTGCCATACCAGTGTTGTTTTGTCGCGACTTGCCGTCAGAGCCAGTCTGCTGTCAGGGCTGAATTCAGCCCTGTTAACCCAGTCGCTGTGTCCGGCCAAGACGGTTAGTTGACGTCCGGTGTTCGCGTCCCAAACACGGGCTGTGGCGTCTTTGCTTGAGGTAATGATCCATTTGCCGTCAGCGCTGAAATTAGCGCTGGTTACCTCATCGGCATGTCCCTGTAGCCGGTGCAGTATTTTACCGCTCTTCGCTTCCCACACACCTGCCGTCCCATCTTTGCTTGCTGTGACGATCACTGCGCCATCGGGACTAAAGGACGCACCGGTTACCCCTTTGGTATGTCCCTTGAGTACGACAAGGGATTGTCCGGTGCGTGCTGACCAGATGCGTGCAGTGGAATCGGCGCTTGCGGTTACAATCAGTCTGCCGTCGAGGCTGAATTGTGCGCTGTATATGCGTTCGCTGTGCCTGTTTTTAGTGCCTTGCTGATCACCGTGCATCCGGCGCAGGAGTTGACCGCTATTCACGTCCCACACGTTTGCCGAGGTGTCATCAAGGGTCGCAACGACAGCTTTTCCGCCATTGATGAACGCAACGCCGGTGACTGCCGCCTCCTGCTTCAAGGGTTCGCTCCTGAGTTTGCCTGATGATACATCCCATATTCGTACTGTATGGTCCGCACTCCCCGTGACCACTAATGTACCGTCGGGACTGAAAGCGGCATCCGTTACCCTATCACCATGTCCTTGCAGTTCGTGCAGGGACTTTCCTGATACCAGATCCCATATTCGAGCTGTGGCATCGGCGCTGGTGGTGACGAGCAGCTTAGCGTCGGGGCTGAAGACGGCTCCGGTCACCGTCATTTTGTCCTCCTTAAGTTCGGCAATCTGGTTGCCGGATTTTATATTCCACACCATTACTGCGTTGTCAGGGTTTACAAGAGCCATCAGGGAGCCGTCGGGGCTGAAGGTTGAATTGTCGCGCGTGAACTCGTTGGGAAGACTTTGTGCTTCATTGCCGGTAGCCCCGAGGATGTTGACGGGATTGCCGGTTTGGGCGTCCCATACCCGTGCTGTTGCGTCGTTGCCGGCAGTAACGACCAGTGCCCCGTCAGGACTGAAAGTTGCCATTCTGACGGAATCTGTGTGCCCTTCCAGCAGATGGAGGGATTTCCCGGTTCCGGCATCCCAGATCCTTGCCGTGTGGTCGTCACTTGCGGTAACCACGAACTTTCCATCAGGGCTTATCGCCACGCTGGTTAGTGAATTCGTGTGTCCCGTCAGTTCATGAAGGCTCTTGCCGGTGGCCGTATCCCATAGTCGAGCTGTGTTATCAGTGCTTGCGGTCGCAACCAGTTTGGCGTCGTGACTCAATTCAGCGCTTTCTACCGTGCCTGCGTGACCACGCAGAGCCTGCCGGGCGTGCTCATTAAGGGACTCCCAAATCCTTGCGGTTGTATCGCGGCTTGCGGTGATTATCCGGGAGCCGTCGGGACTGAATTCAGCATGGGTTAACACATCTATATGTCCGCGCAGTTCGGACAGGGTAAGCCATGATTGTGTATCCCAAACTCGCGCCGTTCTGTCTAGGCTTGACGTGACCAGCAGATCCCCACCGGGACTGAAAGCCACGCTGGTGAGTGAGTCAACGTGACCGGCCAGTTCGCGAACGTAGCCCCATTTCCCCTTCTGCACTTTCCAGACCCGGGCCGTATTGTCATCGCTTGCCGTTATAATAGTGCTGCCATCAGGGCTAAAGGTTGCGCCTGCGAGTGGTGCCCGGTGGCCGCGCAGTTGAGTTATTTCCCCGCCGTTCGTTGACGACCAGACCCTTGCCGAGCGGTCGGTGCTCGACGTGACGATCATACTACCGTCAGGGCTGAAGGCAGCATTGGTAACCTGCGCTGTGTGACCGTGCAGGACGCGGTGAAGACGGCTGGCTTTCGTGTCCCATATCCGAGCCGTCCTGTCATCACTTGCCGAAACCACGAATTTTCCGTCGGGACTGAATGAAACGCAGTTAACCGTGCCGGTGTGCCCTAACAGTTCCGCACGGCTCTGTCCTGTAATTGCATCCCATAAACGTATCGTTTTATCTACGCTTGAGGTAGCGATAAGGGAGCCATCAGGGCTGAACGTGACGCAGGTAACCCCTGCCGTGTGACCTTTAAGTTCGAGCAAGAGTAGAGGTTTGCCGCCGGAGATATTCCATAACTGAGCCGTGTTGTCGTCCGAGCCTAATACCACTCGCGTGCCGTCAGGACTGAACGATGCGTCGGTGACAATGTCCTTTCCTTTTATCCTGATGCGCACATGGGATTCCATGAGGGATTGCCGTAGGATGTCCACTGCGTCATCGGTTTGCTTGATGTTGACTGCCTCTATTGCGATAAGGAGGCTTGATTCCGGATCCAGAAGCAACTGGGAGCGCGCTGTTGCTGCCAGTTCACGGGAAGAGGCCTCCAGTGACTGGATCAGGGCGAACGAGGTAAGCAGCAGAAAGACAATTGTCGATCCCAGCGAGGCGATAAGAATTGTCTTCCGTCGACGCTCGCGAAGGGTTTGTTCCCTTTTGTCCTGGGCCGAGCTGTTGTTGATGAACTCCTGTTCGAGTGGGCTCAGATCCTCCAAGCGTTCATTGATCCACCGTTCTGCTTCCCGTAATGGCGTGCCGCGCAGAAGTGCCCCCTCTTCTCTGTTCGTTCGCCCCCATTCCGCTAGAGCCGTCTGCAACCTGCGCCGCCAGAGCAGAAATTCCCTGTCTTCGTCGAGCCATCCACGCAGTCGTTCCCAGTGACGGATGAGTGCCTCATGCGCTACCTCGGCTGTTTCTTCGCCGCCGGCACCGAGCTTTCCAATCACCAGTAGCCGGGCATCGGTCATTACCATGAGTACCTGCCGGGATTTCTCTCCCAGTTCCGAAACAGGGGCCCGCTGCCGGGTGGCGAGAGTTAGCTCCGCTTGATCTCCCACCCACACCAGACGGGTGAGGAGCCGGTGGACACCTTCCTGCTGGGTAGGGGAGAGGGTGGCGAAAACGGCTTCCGCCCTCTGTGCCATGGCTCCCGAAACTTCGCCGATTTCCTCATAGGCGGCATGGGTCAAGAGTTTTCCTTGCCGGCGGGCCCAGAGCTCCGTCAGGGCGAATTCAAGTAGGGGTAAATTCCCCGGATCATCGCCCACGTCGTCGAGAATGCGTTTCACCAAACCCGGTTCGAAGTCGAGGCCAACCCGTTTAGCCGGTTCGATGACGGCCCGTTGGAGTTCGTCCCGGGTCATGGTGCCCAGGTTAATTACCGCATGCTCCAAACGGTCGCTCAAGTCACGGCTGGACGAAATGAGACTATCGTAGAAAGAGCCGCGAACCGTGAGCACGATAGTCAAGGGGGAGTTGTCCAGTGCCTGGAGGAGGGCTTCCAAAAATGCCTGACGGTCAGGCTCGGAGGTCTGGGTGAAGAGCTCTTCGAACTGATCCGCTACCAGCAGCAGCCGGTCGGTACCCTCTGATTTTTTGATGACACGTTCTACGGTGGACTCGATGGTCACCTCTTTTCTAGCCAGCAGGTCGCCCAATTTCTGAGCTTCGAGAAGACGGCCGGTCTCGTCTACGTCCGGCTCAAGTAGGAGGATGAGCGACGTGGCCAGATGGTGAAAGGGGCGGGTTCCGGGAACGAAGGAAACAGTGTCCCAGGTGTTTTCCGGTGGATGCCGGCGGCGCAGCAGTGGGACAACCCCTGCTTGAACGATTGAAGATTTGCCGCTGCCGGACGTACCGACAACGGTCACCAGATTACGACTCAGGATCGCCTCCATGAGACGTAGTGAGAAGGCCTCACGTCCGTGGAAGAAGGCGGCGTCTTCCTCGCGGAAGGGACGCAGTCCCCGATAGGGACATAGAGGCTCAAGTTCTCCCTGACGAGTCCCTGCAATGCCGCCCTCAACGGTTTTCGCAAGGGCGTTCAGGGCTTCGGGATCAGACCGGTCGGTACGCAGGTCGATCCAGGTGTTGAGAAAAAGAAATCCGGCGGTAATGTCCGCCCCCGGCAAGACCACGGGGATGACTGGGAAGTGCTGTCCTTCCCTCTCTTCCTGAACCTGGCGATCCAGGGCATAGCCCAGTTCCCGTTTCTGCCAGAGCCCAAGCCCGCCAGGACCGATAAAGACGGCTACCGCCCTTGACTGGTGCAATGCCTGTTCCAGTGCCTGGGGCCAGGGCATTCCGGCCATTAGCTGGTCGCGATCGAGAAACGTGCTGATTCCACGCGCCCGCAGCAGTTTCTGAACGGCCAGGACTGCTTCGCTGTCGGTACGGTGGTAGCTCAGGAAGAGGTCGCCAGAGGTGTTGTCGGGTATATCTTCAGGCATGTTCGGATCCATGGTCAATAGAAGACAATCTGTAACATGGGCATGTCAAGATTTTATGTTTATACGGCTAATCCTGAATAAGATTGGAACATAATTGTTTGGCTGAAGCAGGGGCATAAATAAAATCAATGTTTTCAAGCTGTTCGTTTCCAGCAGCGTCATGATGTTTTTTCTTTTTCCAGTTCCCAGCTTTTTTTTGAAAGTATCAAGTAATGAGCCAATAAACATAATCGCCAGTTTAGCCTTGCATGATTTGACTAAAATCGAATCGTTGTTGGCTTCCGAAATTTAAGTTTCAGATTCGCCAATTTAATATAGACGTATTTTAGAAAACGTCACGCAAATACTAGAAACTCGTTCGTAGCGCATTTAACCAATTGTAAAAATCGTCGGAAATGATAATAAACAAGGGGATGCTGAATAATCTTGACCTATCGTAGTTCTACAAAATAACAGCCAAAATGAAAAGTTTTAATAGTGATCCGCCAATAAGACGACTGATTGAGTTTCTTCGCAGCTGAATATTTTACCTTGTAATTTGGAGTATTTGATTGCATTTTTGCTACTAGATTTCAAGCATACATTAAATCATCGGCCATTTTTATCAAAATCCGTACTGGGCGGTGCGGCATTGCATGTCAATACCCCAATGCTGAATGTTATCGGCCAATTGTTTCGTTGCATTTCTTAAAAACCGTCTGAAATTTTATGAGCAATGCGACTTCTCGTTTCGGGTAATAACATGCGAATTCATCACCGCAAGTCGCGATACATCTGTTTTTGTAATATTTTTGGCGTAGGTGGCTACAGTGCACAGGGCATCGTCTCCTATAGAATGACCGAATTGGTCATTCACTGTCTTGAAATTATCAAGGTCAATATAAGCTACCGTGAAAGGGTGTTTATATCTATTAAAGCGATCAATTTCCATCTGTACACACTTAAAAAAGAGGCGCGAATTTACTGCGCCTGTTAAGTAGTCTGTACGGGCCATTTCTTTTTCACGCTCCAATGCGTTTTTTAATGCTGACAAGAGCAGTGTGATGATAATGAAGAACGAGAGCCTGATAAGCGTATTCCAGAGGGGGAGAAGAGGCTGCACGTTAATAATGCCCAGAAGCGACATCCGCCCAAAGCCACATAAAAGCACTGACAAACGATGCCAAAATTCCGGGCCGTTGGCCTAAGAGCCAAGTAAATAAAGAAATAGGGATCACGTAGAACAGTGAAAAAGAATACTCATATCCTGTCAGGAGGTCTAAGAATCCTAATGCTACAATGAGAGAAAAACCCAGCAATATCTTGAATAGCTGACTTTTGTTCTCTAAATTTGCTAGAAAGGTCAGACTTTTTAAGAATTATAAGCATCCCTGTCAATATAAATATCAACAGGGTTTTCCGGGACTATTGTAGCCACCGGTAAATCCTGCCCTGAACGCCAGTTTTTAACCGCTTCCTGTTTGTTCGTGCCGGTAATCAGGAAGATGAGTTGTTGCGTGTTGCTTAAGGCTTTGGCACTGATGGAAACACGTTCCGGCGGTGGTTTGGGTGAGTTATAAACCGCATGGGCCAGTTCATCTTGCTGATGCTGATGGCCTGGAAATAAACTGGCGGTATGACCATCTTCACCCATACCCAGCAAAACCATATCAAAGGGGAGGGCATCGGCTACGATTTGCTGATATTTTTTAGCGGCTAAGTCCGGCCCCAGTTCAGCAGGAATCGTAAATATCTGCGCATCCGGAATAGCCACTTTTTCCAGGAAAGCCTGAGTTGCCATCAGGCTGTTTCTATCGGCATGATCTGCCGGCAAACAGCGTTCATCGCCATAGTAGATATACCATTTCGACCAATCTGCATCCGCCTGGGCCAATAAGCGATACACTTTTTCCGGTGTACTGCCGCCGGCCAAGACCAATTTGAATGTGCCGTGTTCTGCAATAGCGTGTTCAGCGGATTTAAGAATTTGTTGATAGGCGGCCATGGCGACCTGATCGGCCGTTTCCATGATGTGCCAATGGCTGTTAGGTTGCATTTATTTACACTCCGGTGTTAGGGAACTGCGCCAGGATTGGGCGCTTTTTTCGAATAAACGGCTGTCTTCAGGTCCCCAGGAACCTGCAGGATAAGTGGCAATGTAGTCCCGTTCAATCGCCCAGGTTTGCAAGATGGGATCAACAATGCGCCACGCATATTCAACTTCATCAAAGCGCAGGAAGAGTGATCGGTCGCCTTTCAATACATCCAGTAACAAGTCTTCATAAGCATCGATGGCTTTTTCATCTTCATTACGAAAACTGGCATCCAGGCTGCTGGTTCTGGTGCTCATCTCCAGGCCGGGTTCTTTTACGGTCATTTCAATGCGAATACATTCTTCCGGTTGTATGCCCAATAATACCCAGTTCTGGGTCATACACTGTACATTGGTACCACGGAAAAATTGTAACGGCGGATGGCGAAAACAAATCGAAATAGACGATTGCGCTTTAGCCATGCGTTTGCCGGTACGCAAATACATCGGCACACCCCGCCAGCGCCAGTTGTCGATATACAGTTTCATGGAGGCGTAGGTTTCTGTGACGCTGTTGGCGGGGATATGTTCTTCCTGCAAATAGCTTTTGACCTTTTCGCCGTTAATATGACCCTGGGCATATTGGCCTCGAAAAGCATGTCCATGCACGGCTTCTTTGGGAATAGGACGGATGGATTTTAATACCTTGACTTTTTCATCACGCAAGGATTCCGCTTCCATTGAGGCAGGAGGTTCCATAGTGACTAAAGTCAGCAATTGCAGCAGATGACTTTGCAGCATATCGCGCATGGCTCCCGCGCCGTTATAATAATCACCCCGGCTGTCTATGCCGAGCTCTTCTGAATGGGTGATTTGAATGTGGTCGATGTAATTGCGGTTCCATAACGGTTCCAGCATGACATTGGCAAAACGGAATACCAGCACATTTTGCACCATGCCTTTACCCAGATAATGATCAATACGGTAAATTTGCTCTTCCGTTAAATAGTGACTGATGCGTTTTTGTAATGCCTGGGCGCTGTCCAGATCATAACCGAAAGGTTTTTCAATAATGACCCGCCGCCAACCGTATTCTTCATCAAATAAGTGGTTGTTGCTTAACATCTCCATAACCGTGCCAAAGTCCGAGGGACTGATAGACAGATAAAATGCGATGTTTTTAGAGAAATTGTTTTTCTCGTTAAGTAGTTCAGCGAGTTCTGTGTAACATTGCGGCTGCTTTTATATCGCCTTGGTGATACTGCAGGCGTTCGCTGAAACGCTGGAAAATCGCTTCATCAAAATCGTCCCTGGATTTTGTCAGAACCATATCCCTGACTTCGCTCAGCCATTTTTTCTGATCCCAGGGTCTGCGGCCTATGGCTAAAATACGCGTGCCTACAGGCAGTCGATTGGCCACATCAAGATGATACAGAGAAGGCATTAATTTAATCCGGGAGAGATTTCCCGTGGCACCAAAAATAACGTAAGTACAGGGGTCGGCGTTCATAAAGAAGGACTCGTTCAATGATTCACCACGAAGGACACGAAGTTTTATAGTGAATACTTCGTGTCCTTCGTGGTGAACAATAATGGTTATGATAACGTAACGTAACTATTAAGTTCCCTCTTTGAAAAGGGGTTAGGGGTTTATTCCTCAATCCTCTGGAAGTGAATATTATACTTAAACTGTATAAGTAGAAGAGGCCGTCTTACCGCCATGCCCGGTCCAGTCGGTATGGAAAAACTCACCTCTGGGCTTGTCGGTGCGTTCATAAGTATGGGCGCCAAAATAATCCCGTTGCGCCTGTAATAAATTGGCAGGCAGTCTTTCGGTGCGATAACCATCGTAATACGCTAAAGCAGAAGAGAATGCAGGGGTAGGAATGCCCAGTTCGATGCCTAAAATAACCGCTTTGCGCCAGCCTTCATCGGCCTGTTTCATGGCATTAACAAAGAAATCGGCTAACAGCAGGTTTTCCAGCTCAGGATTATCGTTGTAAGCTTGCTTGATGTCATTTAAAAACTGGCTGCGAATAATACAGCCGCCGCGCCACATCAGGGCGATTTCGCCATAATTAAGCGACAGGTTATATTCCTTGGACGCTTCGCGCATCAAGCGAAAACCTTGCGCATAAGAAATAATCTTGGCGGCGTACAAGGCATCACGAATCGCATTAATCATGGCTTGTTTGTCGCCGGAAAACGCTTGAGTGCGTTTAGGCAATACCTGCGCTGCCTTGACTCTTTCTGATTTTTGAGCCGACAAACAGCGCGCAAACACCGATTCACCAATCAGGGTTAAGGGAATGCCTAAATCCAGCGCATTAATGCCGGTCCATTTGCCGGTGCCTTTTTGACCGGCCGTGTCGAGGATTTTGTCCACCAAAGGCAGGCCGTCTTCATCTTTATACGCCAAAATATTGGCCGTGATTTCAATCAAATAAGAACTTAATTCGCCTTGATTCCACTCGGCAAAGATCGCGTGCATTTCATCAGCGCTTAAGCCCAAGCCTTCGGACAGCAATTGATACGCTTCGCAGATTAACTGCATGTCGCCGTATTCAATGCCGTTATGCACCATCTTGACGTAATGTCCCGCGCCATTATCACCGACCCATTCGCAGCAAGGTTCGCCATTAACCTGCGCGCTGATCGCCTGAAAAATGGGTTTAACCGTAGGCCAGGCCGCTTTGTTGCCACCCGGCATAATTGAAGGCCCATGTCTCGCGCCTTCTTCACCGCCGGAAACACCCGTGCCGATGTAGTTAATGTTTTTTTCTTTAAGCGATGCCGTGCGGCGATTGGTGTCGGTAAACAGTGAATTGCCGCCATCAACAATAATATCGCCCGCTGACAACAGCGGCACTAACTTGTCGATATATTGATCGACAACTTCACCCGCTTTAACCATCAACATGACAATGCGCGGTGATTCCAGGCTATCAACCAGCTCTTCAAGTGAATGAGTGCCGACAACCTGTGTGCCTTTTGCCGGACCGTCCAAAAATTCATCGACTGTGCTGGTGGTGCGGTTATAGACCGCTACTTTAAAACCGTGATCGTTCATATTAAGAACCAGGTTTTGTCCCATTACTGCCAGACCAATTAAACCGATGTTTGCTTTCATGTTTGCCTTCTGTAGGATTACTGTAGATGAAATATTATCATATTTTGCGGATTGATCGTGTATGGGCTCAAGCCCAAAAGCGGACGGAGGATATAAAAAACCCTCACTTGCTGGTAAGGTGCGTGTTGTAACGAAAATCGGCATTAAGAAACGACTTAAAAGAAGCGCGGGAGTGGTTGCGGCAAAATCGCGGAACAGTTCGCGGCCACCGATTAGTGATGCCGTGGGACGATCCATGCCAATGGATGAAAGCGGTGCAGCGGTATTACCCGTTGAAGAGGAATTGATGGAAGCGGTACAAAATAGTGGCGACTACGAGTAAATTATAGGATTCTGCATAAACATGATCGCTACAACTTAGGGAAATCAACAAAAACAATAATCTCGGTATAAAACCAAGCATGAAAATTTTTAGTACGAGTAGAATGGGGCGATCCCAGTCGTTTTTTATTCCAGTACTCAGTCATTTTTGTTTTGTCGAGTACTATTTAACACTCCGTTCGTCCTGAGCTTGTCGAAGGACTTGTGTTCATGGTTCGACAAACTCAAGGAACGGCTCTTTTAAATTTTCACCCGTCATAAATAAATTGACGTGTACTAGCCAGCTTACGGAACCGATGTGTCTGGTTGTATTGCAGATCCTAAGGGGAGTTGAAAAGGAATCGCCTGCCTCGGTGGAGTCGTGTGCGTCGATATTAGCGTCGAGAGCATTTTAATATTTTCCTCGGCTTTTGGGAAGTAAAACGGGGACTCATCAATCGCTCTTCTAAGATATTCATCCGCCATATCGTATTGTCCGTTCAACATGCAGATATAGCCGATATTGTTATAAGATTCGTGAGCAGGCATTATTCGATTGAAAAGAGCGGTGGCAGTTGAAAAATTACCGTTTTTGATTTCAATCAATGCCAGATTATGAATTGCGCGTTTATATCGATTATCATAGCCGAGCGCCTGATTAAACAAGTTTTTAGCTTTGCTTTCATTTCCGGAAAGATAATACGAATAACCAAGATTATTCAGTAACATTGGATTGTTCGGCTCAATTGCCAGAGCGGCCTGGTAATGGGCAATCGCTTCAGCGCTGTTATGAGCCAGGTCCGCAATGACACCCAGACCGTTATGGGCTTTCCAGCTACTGTTACTATTTGTTACGGCAACAGTAAGATAGTTTTTCGCTTGACCGGTTTGGCCATTCTCTAAAAAATACAGCCCCAGGCTTTCATTGGCTAATAGATTCTTGCCGTCGATTTTTAAAATATCCTGATATATTTTAACAGCTAATTCGGGATGGTTGTTACGGCTTTGAATGGAGGCAATTTGCTCCAGCGCTTTAATATTATTTTTATTATATTGCAGGGCTTTTATGTAATAAAAGAGAGCATTCTCTGATTTACCTTCGTTTAGGGCGGCGTCAGCTTTAGCAATAGCCTGTTCTTCTGTTTTTACGTCAGGATCCAGCAAGTTTAATATATTATCGGAACTGTTAACGTCCTGATTAAGTTTAACAGACTGCGGATTGCAAGCGCTGATAAGGAGTGTTGTTAGACAAGAAAGAGCAAGAATACTGAATTTTTTAGATATCATAATTAGTTAAAGAAAAAATGGCCTAGCCTAGCGCGGCATAAATTGAAATGAGCGCAGGACCTAATATAACAATAAAAATGCCTGGAAAAAAACAAAAAGCCAAAGGAAAAAGCATTTTTACGGCCAATTTGGCGGCTTCTTCCTCCGCCCTTTGCATGCGCTTATCTCTAAGGTCCTCGGCGAAGACTCGTAAGGTATTGCCGATACTTGTGCCGAAACGCATACTCTGAGATAGGGCGGAAACCAGCCCGCGAATTTCTTCCACGCCTGTTCTGCTGACCAGATTTTTTAATGCCTGCTCTCTGGCTACTCCGGCTCTCAGCTCAGCGTTTACCAGGCCAAGTTCATAACCCATGATCTCATTACTTAACAGGGTGTCTTTGGCAACCCGTTGCAGACCCGCATCCAAACCAAGACCGGCTTCAGTACAAACGATCAGTTGATCGACTGCATCAGGAAAAGCATTTCTGATAATTCGTTTTCGGGCATCGACTTTACTGTCAAGATAGAAGCTTGGAGCAATAAAGCCGAATAACAAGCCGGAACAGACAAATAATAACAAAGTGGTCGAAGTTATGTTAGGGAAAAACGACGTGCAAATCAGAAAAATAATGACGGGCAAGCCGATGGTTAACAGGATTCTAATGCCGTAAAAACTGGATAGGCTGTTTTTGTCATGATATCCCGCATGTAATAGACGCTCACGGTCGTAGTTGAGTTTTTCGCCGGCTCTTTCCCTGATAACAAAGTAGCCGCCCAAATTTTGAGTAGCGTTCCGGAAGAATTGGTTTTGATGTTTATCGCCGGTCAGGTTATATAAACGAGTCCTTAGCGGGTTATACATGCCGAAAAATAAAAAATAAAACGCTAAAGCCAAGGCAAAAGCCGCGCCGCCGAACAATGCAATCACCAGCCACTGGCCAAAAGACGGGTCGCCGGAAAGGCCTAAGATAAACTGAGCAAGACGATCCATGGTAATGGCCTATATGTCAAAATTAATTTGTTTGCGGACCCAAAGTGCGCCGATTACCTGCAAAACAAGCCCGCCGCTAAGAATCATATGGCCCATATCTGTAATGAACAAGGGCTTGACATATTCAGGAGACGATAATGAAATAGCCAAAAATACGATAAAGGGCAACAATGCAAGTACCCAGGCCGACATACGGTTTTCTGCGGTAATGGTTTTGACACGACGCTGAAAGCGGAATCGTTTTCGTAAAAGTTCACTGGTCTTGTCCAGTAATTCAGCCAGGTTGCCACCGGTTTCCCGCTGAATCAATATTGCAGTAACCGCTGAAATCAAATTCATACTGGGCACCCGTATCAGAAGAAAATTAAAGGCTTCTCTGACATCGCGCCCATAGTTCATTTCTTCAAAGGTAATGCCGAACTCTTTCGCTATGGGGTCCTGCATCTCCTGAGCGATGTAATGCATCGCTTCATTGAAAGGATAGCCTGCGCGAAGGGCGCGGGTCATCATATCCAAAGCATCGGGCAGCTGTTCTTCAAATAGCTCCAGCCTTTTTTTACGATCACTTTTAAGCTTCAATATAGGGAGGTAGCCGGCAAATAGCACAGCGATAGGTGTAGCGAAGATATTGCCGGTAAAATACCAGGTTATTGCACCTGCAAGCAGCGCAAGTCCAAGCATCACAAAAATAATCCGGTAGGAAGGATAGGTCTTTCCGGCCTGTTCAAGTAAATCTTCGATTGCATCGGTGCCGGGTAGAGATTGCAGAAGCCGTTCAGAAGCCGATAGCTCGTGTAAATATTTTTGCCTGACTAGCGAATTCCCGCCGCTGTTACTAGTATCTGTAATTTTGCGAAGCCGCTGTTTAATCTTGCGGCTTTCTACCGATTTAGTACCAAAGGAAGGTACTAAAATAAGCTGGGATAGCAGAAAAACCGCTCCGGAAATAAGAATTAAAAAAACGATGAGAGTGGATTTATCCATGATGTTAATCCTTATAATGAGCCGGCTGTTTGGTCAATGTATACGTCAAGACCTATATTAATTCCGCGTTGCTTCATGCGTTCGTGGAATCTTGGAACTATACCGGTTGACATATAGCGGCCGATGATATGGCCGTTTTCATCGATGCCTCTGCGTTCGAACCTGAATATCTCTGACATCGTAATAACATCGCCCTCCATGCTGTTGATTTCACTGACGCTGATTACTCGCCTTTTGCCGTCTTCCATTCTTTCCAGTTGCAGAACAACATTTATCGCCGAAGCAATTTGTGAGCGAATTGTTTTTACAGGCAAATCAAAGCCGGACATTGTGACCATGTTTTCAACACGGGCCAAGGCATCGCGCGTAGTATTTGCATGGATGGTTGTTAACGAGCCATCGTGACCCGTATTCATTGCCTGCAACATATCGAAAGCTTCCTGCCCGCGTACCTCGCCGATAACAATACGGTCAGGCCGCATCCGCAAACTATTTTTCACCAGATCGCGCTGAGTGACCTCACCTTTGCCTTCAATATTAGGCGGCCGTGTTTCCAGGCGAACCAGATTATCCATTTTTAGTTGCAGTTCGGCTGAATCCTCTATGGTCACAACCCGTTCATTATTAGGAATATGATTGGAAAGGGCATTTAACATGGTGGTTTTACCGGAACCGGTACCTCCGGAAATCAGGATATTCAGTTTGACTTTAACCATTTCGGCAAAAACATCGGCCATAGCCTGGCTTAAGGTGCCGATATTAGCCATATCCTGCAATTTCATTTTATCCTGGGTAAACCTGCGTATGGATAATGAAGGTCCGTCAATAGCCAATGGAGGGATGATCGCATTGACACGGGAACCATCCTTTAACCGGGCGTCGACTAGCGGAGAAGATTCATCAATTCTCCGTCCGACCTGGGTAACAATTCGATCTATTACTTTTAATAAATGAGCATCATCCTTAAAGGTAATAGGTGTTTTTTCTAACTTGCCAAAGCGCTCGATAAAAATCGAGTTGTAACCGTTAACCAGAATATCGGCTATTGTCGGTTCATAAAGCAAATGTTCCAGAGGGCCGAGGCCAAGAATATCGTTAACGACTTCATTAACAATTAATTGCCGGATCCTGGCGATGACCGGCATCGATTCTTCATCGATAATACGGCGGGCGATTTCACTAATTTGTTTTTTCGCATCGGTTTCCCCCATTTTAACGATCAAGGATAAATCAAGAATTTCCATCAGTTTTTGATGGACTTTTTCCTTGAACTCCAGATCCTTAGACGTAAGGATTTCAAATGTTAATGGCGGAATATCGGCGCGTTCAAGATGGAGATTGCTTGTTTCAACTGGGAGTTCCTTTTTAAGAATTGTGTTACCATCTTTACTGGAGGAACTTAAAATACGGCTTTTTAGACTCACAATAGTTCTCTTGGTAATGATAATTTAAAGAGTTTGAATAGAGATGAATTAGATACCTAATGCTCACTTGGCACAAGGGTTTTGTTTACCCTGTCTTTCTGATAAAAAACTTTTTAAAAAAACTTTTTTCTTTAAATTCGTCTCTTATGGGTACATTCAACCATTCAGCCAATGAGATTATGGCTTTGGTAATAGCCGAGTTGCGTGCGTAATCGTAGATTGGAATCCCCAGGTTGGTGGACTGGGCAGCTTTATCATAATCGTTAGGTATCTTGTAAAGTTCACTGGATTCAATACTCGCCTGAATGTCTTTTAATTCTAAACTGCTATTGGGATCGTAACGGTTGACGACAATCAGGATATTCTTTTCGGCAATATTGAATTCTGATTTCAAAATTCGGGTTAAGCGTTTGGCATCACGCATATGGGCCAGGCTTTGCTCAACGATAATAACGATTTGATCAGACCGCTCCAATATGGTTGCGGTTAAAGAATCGATCTGACGGGGCAGGTCGATAAAAATCCGGTCGTAGTGGCTGATGGTCAGGGTCAATAGCTGGTCAAGACTTTCTACAGAGATTTCACCGGGCAGGATCATTTGTTCAAGCATGGTAGAAAGCAAACGCAATCCGCTTTTATGCTGAGCCATATAACCGTCGATAGCGTCAAAATCCAGTTGCGTGACATCATTAAGCGCTTCAACAATCGTGTGTTTTGGCTTGAGATCCAGATTCAACGACTGGGTGCCGAACTGCAGGTCAAAATCCATCAATACGACACTGGAATCGGAAAGGACTGAGGATATATGGGCTAAATTACAGGCAATAAAACTTGCACCCGATCCGCCCTTGGCGTTCATCACCGTGGTCAGGGTTCCCTGCTTTGATTGCCCCCGCCTCAGATCAAAAATAATCTGATTTAATGATTTATGAAGGTCCTGGTTATCAACAGGACTGGTAAAAAAATCCCGGGCGCCGGCTTGCATGGCAAGCCGCATTTGCTGCTTATCGTTGTCCGCTGCAATCACCAGTAATGCCGGGCGAATGGAAGAGGGCAGGGCGGTTAACTGGTTCAGCGCATCGATCGTTATATCGTCAAGCAGAAAAATCAGCAAGGTGGGCGGCATTTTATCTTTATAAAGCGGCCCTGGCGTTGAATTGTCAAACAAAAGAGTGGTAACTTCCTTGTTGATTAAAGAAGAAATCTGGCTGCGGTGATGAGCTCAGTTTAGACAGGCTGCTGCCCAGAATTTGAATGGAAATGGAATCCTTTTGCATGGGTTTGTGTTTAACTCAATGATAATTTCAGAAAATTGGATTATTTGTCATAACTACAGTATAGCGATTAATTGCAATTGTTTAAGAAAGAACATTAAAAATCAATAAATAAATATAATCAAAAATAGGTCGTCAAATGATACTGCACATGATCACGGATGCGGATAAAGCAGGGTAGGGTGGGCAGGGCAACGCTTTCCTGCCCACCGTTTTGTTACACGATCGGGAAAAACGCTTTAAGAACCAATGCAATCATACCATTAAGAGCTATTCCCAGCATCTACTTAATTAGTTTAAACTCGCCTTCGTGACCTGTTAATTTAAGCTCAAATCTTGAAATATCAGTTTTAGTCGTAAGCTGGCTGTCAAGTGCTTACTGGCAACGAGCATCCGTCGATTCATGCGCGTGTGCCGCATCCCCTCAAGCGTGACGGGGTTTGTAACCCCGTCCCTAACGTTTTTACAATGCCCGGGCTAAGCGGCTACCTGGCGGGCTTACAGTGTACGGCGTTTACCTACCGTACAGGAGCGGCGATATCGCATAACAGATAGTCCAAATGTAGGTTGGGCAACAGCTTTATCGTTGCCCAACATTACGCCGGCAGGAAGTGAGATGTCGACGGATATGCCCAAAGACATCGATTTAATTTACGTGGAAATGTCGGGCACGAAAAGATGTGCCCGACCTACCTGGTTATGCGTCGGGATGGCATGATGTTTTTTTTAATGGGTTCAATGCAATTATTCCCCATAACCATCATTGGTAAAATCGACACAGTCTTCAGATGTCCCCGTCCAATCTGGCGGATATATGCCATGCTGTACGAATCGGTGAAAACTTGAGAAAGGCCAGTCGCAGACACGGGTAACAAGGCCGTGTTTCAACGGGTTCCAATGAATGTAATCACAATGCTTTTCGTAATCCCGTTCGTCGCGGATTTGATGTTCCCAAAATCGCGGTTGCCAAACGGTTTGTGCCCGTTTACGTTGTTGGGCCGCAGAGGGCGGTGTTTTATATTTATCCAGACAATTGCGGGAAAGATGTCCTTTTATCGCGTTCCAGCGCATTGAATAATCCGCGTCACCTGGCGGTAGGGTCCAAATGCAATGCAGATGTTCAGGCAACAACACAAAGGCGTCGATAGTAAACGGATGGCGCGATTTTATCATGCGGAATGCCGTTCGCAATAATTCCCGGTTTTCCGGTTCGCACAGGATTTTGCGCCGCCGGAAAGTCACAACTGTAAAAAAATAAGTAGCACCCGGTGTTTTGGCGCGGCGATATTGCATAACAGATAGTCCTAATGTTGGGCAACAGCTTTATCGTTGCCCAACATTAGGGTGGTAGGAAGTGGGACGTCGACGGATTTACCCAAAGGCATCGATTTAATTTACGTGGAAATGCCGGGCACGAAAAGATGTGCCCGACCTGGCTTTATTTCGTTAGGCATGAATTTCAACGAACGTACTTAAAGAATGCGGCATCGGAATGTGTTGACCTTCTTCTTTAAGCCCTTCAATGTGAAATTCAATAGCTTCTTGAATAAGTTGCAGGACCTCTTGTGATGACTCACCTACAGCTATACAGCCCGGAAGATCGGGTACATAGGCGCCAAAGCTTGTTGGGCCTTCTTCAATAACAACCATATAACGCATATAAACCTCTACTGCTTGAGTCCCGCTTGTTTCAAAACACTGATAAGCGTTCCAGGCGGGACATCGACGCTGGGTTTGCCAGCAACTGTGACCGTACCGGATTTGACGGGATGATGGAACTGGCGATGGCTTCCTTTTTGCCGAACCTGTAGCCAACCATCCAGCTCAATCATAGCGATAAGATCTTTGATTTTCATGCCGGGAGTTTAGCACAGACTCTTCTTGATAATCAACCAGTGCGTAGGGTGTATAAGCGCAAGCGCATTGTAAAAACGTTAGGGAGGAAATGTCGGGCACGAAAAGATGTGCCCGACCTACCGGGCTGTAAAATTACGGTATTCACCCAGCTATTGGCGCGGCGATATCGCATATCAAATAGTCCAAATGTAGGTTGGGCAACAGCTTTATCGTTGCCCAACATTACGGCGGTAGGAAGTGAGACGTCGACGGATTTACCCAAAGGCATCGATTTAATTTACGTGGAAATGTCGGGCACGAAAAGATGTGCCCGACCTCGGGCTTACGTACAAACGCCATAGCAGCTACCTTTGAGTCAAAGGGTTTTCGCTGTGATTCTTCCCAGGCTTTCGCTGGGTAAGGTTGTTTACAATAGGTGGTACAGAAAAGGACTTATGAAAGCAGGGAATAATAAGCGTATGAGTAAAAGTTGGTAAAATTGAGACACTGCACAAAGGCAATAGTGTCGTATATTGCAGAGTCGGCACCGAGTGGTGGAGTAATTGGAGCCATCGCGCAGTGAGATAATGTATATTTAATATTTGCTGTGGTTAAGTCCCAAGAGCCCCGTAGTTTGCCAGTGGAGGTTGCACCAGGTGCATTAATTAAAAATCGTAGCATTTTTGTACCATAGTGGTACTGCCATTATGCAGAAGCTGGGCAAACAGCCGCTACCCGCGCGCCCCGCCGCGTTGCTTCTACCAAGGTGTTGTAGGTAAAGAAAGCGCGGCCGAATTCAATAATGCCGAATAAAATGATGAAAAATAACAGGGCGATCAGGGCAAATTCAACCATCGCTGCGCCGCGTTGTGTTTTCATTCTACCCTCAGGACCGAAGAAGCGGTTAATGTAAACGGATTGGTTATCCCAAGAAAATTATTGAGTGCGTTGCCAAGTATAAAATTATGGCTATAAGTAGCGGTAACCATAATGTGCTGAGTCAGGGCTGGCGTGACACGTGATACATTGCTGCACATTTACATCCGCACAATACACAATAGGAACGGGGGCAGTACCAGGCAATAATTGGTGGCGTGTACCTGTTGCAGTATTGCCATAGATAACAAGATTTTGGGTTTGAGTGATATTGGTATTAGTAGTGGCTGACATCGAGTGCGTGAAATTTAATTGGACCAGTCGTATCGCCATTTCGAGCTATGTTGAGAGTCGGAAAAATATCTGTGCCCCATCCTGCACGGATTTATTAAGAATGTTCAGATGATAATAAGCATAGCTAAATTCTGAAATTCCCACCACTAAAAGCAAAAGCAACGGCACAACAATCGCAAACTCAACCAGAGCCGCGCCTGTTTGCAAGTTTTTTGATGGACTGTTTAAATAGCAACATTTAAGAATGCCCGCCAAAAGGGTCTTTATAAAGTATGACTTTATAAAAACCAGTGATTCGAGTTGAAGTTAGCTTTTCCAGTCCAGCATTAAGTCATCTACCAAGAAATACACCATAAAGATATTTATTACTAGCAGGTGCCATTATATTTGTAAGGGACGAAGTCTTGCGTATTCGCGAGCCAAAAAAAACAGCCAAAACCAACAATTTCGCGGGACTGCTGAGCTGCCTGTTCGATGGATTAGTGCAATCTACAAATGGAATCGTTAATAACCCGCTGTCCAAATTGAGCGCTTACTGCCGACAGCATTGTGATCTTTAGTTGGCCGACAGTCACACTTGGTGACGTTGCATGTATAAGAATGTGGAAACTATTAGAAGAGTGATAAAGCTGTTTCAGTTGCCGGTATTTGTACGTTATTTATTCCAGGGATCAATTAGTAATTGGGTGGTGAAACCAAATTTAGGTATTCAAGTTCAGCGACTAGCGAGGTGGATTGCGATCATTATTAGAACCGTATTACGACCTCAGTAACGTCGTCGGGATTGTACCTGGTTCGAAGATAGTATCCGAAAAGTCGCTAGGATATATCATTGAAGCGGCGTATTATGCCCGTGACTCACTTGACCAAAAATTTCGCCGTGTTTTAGACAGTGATATAGGTCCGGATTAACTGAATACAAGTAGTTCATGAAGGCGCATTTTTAGGAGCCCCAGCCATACAATATTCTAATACAGGATTAGGGACAGCGAGAATTTTGACTAAAATCCAAAAAACCAAAATTTCCGGGTCCGATACGCGCTATTGTCTGAGGGACAATGGACATTGGATCATTTGTTGTTTCGTCTTTCATGCAATACAAGGCATTTATTTCATAACCGTAACAATCATTGACCAAGTTTGCATTTGTAGTAGTTACGTGCAATCAGGGTCACTCGCGATTTGCGCTACAGCATTCATAGCAGCACACATCGCAATGGGCGCAAGATCGCAAGGAGCTATAGGAGCAGTTCCGGCAACCGCAGAGGCGGAGACAGCCATATTGTTAAAGCCCATGATACGAGCAAACCAGGTTGGAATATTCATAGGCGTAGTAACTTCGACACGCGCAAATTTAGCACCATTGATCGCATTAGCGGCTTGCCAGTCACTCCAGCAGTGTAGGTGACTCCAGTCTGTGGCAAAGGTAAAGGTTAAAGTTATTGGCTGCCAAAGTAACTTCGTTGTTTCCTGAAGAGGCTTTAAAGGTAGGAAGTGTTGTTGTTTTAGCATAATTTTCTGCATACGCTTCTTTATCTGGAAACGTAGTGCTGGATTCTTTCTTATTCAACGAAATAGCCGCACTTAAAGCCAGTGCATCCGCCAGATTTTGCAGCCGGGTCTTGTTGACTTCAGCGTGGCTTAAATCAATGGCTAATGCTGCCACACCCATTAGAACTATAAGACTCAAGGCAGTCAGCACCAGCACAACGCCTTTCTCTTTACGTGCGGTGTCAAAGACGTGTTCATAAAAATTCTCCTGCCTTGATTGATAGGTGTTCAATTATGCTACATCATTGACCGCCAGAACCGCCACCGCCAGACCTCCACCGAGATTAATCGTTAAGCTCGCAGGTTGTTCAATCGTGTTAAAAGTATTACGAAAACTTCTCATCGTATTAACCCCGGCATAACCGTCCATTTTTCTGGGCGAGTCAGCCGGTGGATTTGCTGCCGCCTGCGGGTTTGCAATTGAGGCATTAACCAGTTGTTTGTTACTCTTGCCAAAGCTATCGTCTAAGACGTAGGGTCTGAAATTGGTGTCGGCGCAGCCGCCAAGCCATAAGGCGACTGTCATCAGAGCAAGGATAGTTAAAGTTTTCATTGTGAATCTCCGTCGTTTATTTGATGTCCAAATTGACCGGTCGTTCCACCGGACATGGGATCGTATACCGGCGCCTGCGCGGTGTTAACTTGTTTCTGTCTCGCTTCCATTCGGCCCATTAAATAGAACTCGATATCATCCGGCGCGACATAATTATCGGTAGGCAGTTTGATCTGATCGGGCGGTATGGGTTTTGCCAGATGCGGCGTTATTAAAATGACCAGTTCCTTTTTATCGTTGCGCGCTTCCCGGTTTCTAAACATCGCACCCAACACAGGAATATCAGCCAGTCCGGGGGTTTGTTCCTGTTTGCTAGTATTGTTCTCGCTGATCAAGCCGGCAATGGACATGGTTTGCCCGTCGGCGAGTTCAAGGGTATTGAAGGCTTAGCGGACTGTCAAGGCTGGGAACAGGTTGTAAATTAAGCGTAACCGGATCACTACCAATTAGACTGGTAGATTGAAGACCCGCAGCAACAATTTCATTGGCTTTATTGCTCAATGAACTGACTTCGACATGGGTAGTCAGGTTAATCCGGTTGGAATCCAGTATGACAGGCGTAAACTCCAGACTTACCCCGAATGGTTTAAAGCTTGACCGTACAAGGGACAATGCCATGTGTTGCCTGTGCCTGCGGTACAGGCGGTATAAGGGAATTCCCCGCCGGACATAAACGAGGCTTTTTTGCCGCTGAGCGTGGTCAGGTTGGGTTCAGCCAAAATGGTCGCCAGATCGGTATTTCTGCTGAAATCCAGACTCCAGTGAAAAAGCGTATCGCCGGCCACATAAGCGCCGCTAAAGGCGCCGGCGGCGCCGGCAAGAGCCGACCAGATAAATGAGCCACTCGTTGCACTGGTCTTGTTTGCTCCGGTATCTAAACGCAGCAAACGGGCCAATGAACGGCTGACTTCAGCAATTTTGACTTCCAGCATGACTTGCTGTTCGCCGCCGACATGCATCATGTTGATGATACTTTGGCTGGTGTTGCCGCCGCCGCCGCCGCTACCGCCCTGCACGGTCGCCACAACCACCGCCACCGTTACTGCCGGCAAAACCGTTAGTGCCGACGCCACTGTTAACATTAATTGTTTGACCATTCTCTCCGCCGGCGGAAGGGCGCGCCCCGTTAGCGGGCGCATAGCCACCCTTCCCCGGGGGGGTCGCATAGCCTTGCGCAATCTTCATGGCGTAATCCATCTTGACTACATTGGAGACCTCACCTTTGAGAAGGATGCAATTTCCGGCGGGGAGAATTTCAATTTCCTCCTCAGGCATCACTTGATAAAGTATTTTTTTAAGATCTCTCAGGTTCTGGCTCGGGACCTGTTCTTCAACAACCTCAACATCTACAACCATGGCGACATGATTATCGCTATCCCAGAGGGTCGCATTGGTCCTGCCTTCTGACATACCCCTTAATAACAGTTGTTTCGGAGGCATGAGTTTAAAATCGGCAATTGCAGGATTGCCTGCGGTTATTTGCGTGATGTTCCGGTCAAGATTGATTAACAACGATTTATTCGTCGATACTTGATAGTGTAGATGCCTGCTCGTGGCGCTGGTCGTGATTCCGGCACCGGCCTGGAGGGTATAGCCCAATAACAGAACGGACGCTGTTTTAAGCAGCTTGCTTGGGTTGATGTTTAACATGGTTAGCTTACCTTGTATTTAGTCTTATTTTGAATTCCTGCGTCTAAAAATACTGACTTTAAACGCTCAAATTTGCATGGATAGTTTTAATTTATAAACTGGTTTTACTAACTCAGCAAGCGCCGCGCTCACATTCTATGAATTTTTGACTTCCCCAGGGAAGAATCTTTAGCGATAGGGGGCGGGATTTGATTTGAACGGGTGTAGAGGCCGGTTGTGCTTCAGTTGGCTCTATGGTGGCGTCAGTATCCGTGGGGTTTCTCAGGGTAAATTGTAAAGCGCCGGTTCTCATCGCCTGCACAAGACATTCCGCTTCTTTGGGCGTAACTTCGAGCGTTAAGGCTCTTACCACAGCGGGTTTATCCTGATCTGTCGAGGCGGTCTGGTCAATAGCCAGAATTTTAATGTTGGGTAGCAGCGTATAAGTTTCGCTCTGGCCGCCTGTAGCAAAGGGAACGATCTTGTAGCCACGTCCCGTAGACTGGCATACCACCTTGTTGCTGGTGCCTGTGACGAGTATATCGGCATTATTATTGGGGAGAATGAAACCGGCGACGCCCACGACATCATCGACGCGTACACTGATGGCGCGATTACCCTCTTTAATCAATGCAGATAAGGTGCTGCCGCTCAGGTGATCTTTTATTTGCGATTTTAAGAAGATTTCGTCGGTAAAAAAATCGCGTTGGGCCACTTTGCCTATAATAGAATTGGGGTCTTTTTTGATGTCTTCTTCTGTGTACGCTTCGGCGGGTACGTTATCTTTGGGCCAGGCTATCAATTTAATCTGCGTATTATTTATTTGCGTGGCAAAAGGGATATTGGCTGCAGCAACATAAACCTGAACAGTATTTTGTTCGGCATTGACCGGTTGGCTGCCGGTTTGGGATTCAACCCAGCGTTTTGCCAGCAGGGCGGCTCCACCAGCCAGAAAGAGTGCAATTATCAGCATTATTAAGAAGCGACTGTTCATTAGTCTATCCTTGCGTTTTCAAGGTTAATAAAATAGGTGTCCCATGCAATGTTTAATCTTTCCGATGTTGCAATTCCAGCGTCACCTTCGTATTCACATTGGTCCTTGACTATTCCCAATAAATCTCTGGGATGGCAAGGCAGCAGGGGGCGGTTTTCTTTTTTGTAGCGCTCGAAAATTTCATCAAGCAAGCTATCCGGGCAATTGAGTTGCTGCTCTCTGGCATTTAAATGCCATATTTCTTCGTACTGCGTTTTGTTAACCGGGGCAAACCTGATTTTATAACCCAGACGCCGTAAAAAGGCTTCGTCGGCAAGCTCTACAGGATTAATATTAGCAGAAAAAATGAGAATGACATCAAAAGGAATTTGAACGCGCTTGCCGGTATCGAGACTGAGGTAATCATGTTTTTCTTCCAGAGGGACAATCCAGCGGTTGAAAAGATCAATGGGCGGAACCCGTTGACGCCCCAAATCGTCAATAATGTACATGCCGTTGTTGGCTTTTAATTGCAAAGGCGCTTGTGACAGGCGCGTATTTTTGTCGTGGTCAATTTCCAGCATGTTCAGTGTCAGTTCACCGCCGCTGATGGCAACGGGTCTCAGGCATTCAATAAAACGCGGATCGGCTCCCTGCTGTAAATGATAGTTGGTACTTTCGGTGTTTTCTTTAACAGGCGCATGAATGACCGGGTCAAAAATTTGAATAACACTTTCGCCGACTGATATGGCATAAGGTATTAATATCGAGTCTCCAAGTAACCGGGCCAGACGCTTGCAAATGAAGGTTTTGCCTGTTCCCGGCAAGCCATAGATCATAATGGCGCGGCCCGAATGCAGCGCAGGACCTAGCCGATCCAGCAATTGTGGATCTATCGTGGTATCCTGAAAGGCTTTTTGTACGTCGGCACGGGTTATTTTGCAGTTTCGAATGGACTGAGCTTTGACTGCGGCCCGGTACTGTTCGATGGGTACCGGAGCGGGGCCGGTATAGCCGCTTTTGTTTAATGCCGTTAACGCTTCCGCTACGCCTTTGTCGGTTAATGCATAACGCACGCCTTTGCTGGCATGGGATGCGGCCAGTATTTCAACGTGATTCTGTTTGCGCAGTCCGTCTAGAACGGTTTCAAGTATATTGCCGGATAGTGCAACATTTTCACAGAGTTGCTGCAGATCGGTTATGCCGTTAACATGCAAATGTTTGCAGACCAGCGCGGCAATAAAGTTAATTGATAATCCGGTTTCCTCTATGTTGCGAGGACGGGGAGCAAAGGCATGGCGGCTTAATGCGTCTTGAGGCAGTGGTGAGAACATAGTGTGTCAAAACTTATCCTGTTTATTAGCTTTGAAGAGACCTTTGGGAGTCTCTTCAAAGGACTTTTTCTATCCAGAGTTATACACTTCAGAGAGATTAGGGTCGCTATGGCAATACTCTGAAACATTAGTGAATGTATTATTTACTTTGGTACCAAGAATCGTGATCGCTGCAATGGATACAATAGCAATCAACGCAACCATAATGGCATATTCAACCATCGTTGCTCCCCGCTGTTTTTTAGAGGGCGCTTTCCTGTTTTGAATAAAATTGTTCATTTTTAATTTCCTCATTGTGGGGTATTTGAAGAGACCTTCAGTGATCTCTTCAAATGACTTTTTCTATCCAGAGTTATACACTCCAGAGAGATTAGGGTTATGGCAATACTGCTGAAACATTATTGAATGTATTCTTTACTTTCGTACCAAGAATCGTGATTGCTCCAATGGCTACAACAGCAATCAACGCGACCATAATGGCATATTCAACCATCGTTGCCCCGCGCTGTTTTTAGTGGGTGCTTTCATATTGTGAATTAAAGGTTTCATTTTTTATATTCCTCATTGTTTTGGAAAAGTGGATTTTAGATGCCAAACTGATTATGAAGCACCTTTACCTATATAGGATGGATAGAATTAACCTTATTATCCATCTGAATAAAAGTGTAGGTTATAAGTGAATATTAATCAAATAGGGATCACAAATTATTTGAAAAAAGCGGTTCTATTTTTCGATTGTATCCTGTAAAGGTTGAGATCCTTTAATTAAGATATATCGCAGTAGAAATATTTTTTATAAAACTATCGCTATAAAGTTCGGCACGAGTATCGATAAACTTCTGCACGTCAGGATTTGTGAGGGTGTATGTGGCTGTTTTACCTTGATGGCTCTATGCAAACAATCAATCTTGCATATTTTAAATAAAGAGCTAATATAAGCACTTAATTTAGTATTTATTTTGGTATTAATATGCAACAAATATTAGCTTCGTTTAGCGCAAGTATCTCTGAATTAAAGAAAAACCCAACAGCTTTACTCAACAAAGCCGAAGGGGAGGCTATTGCTATACTTAATCATAATCTTCCAACTGCTTATCTTGTTCCTGCGGATGTATACGAGTTACTAATGGATAAATTAGAGGATTATGAATTAAGTAAAATAGTAAAGGAAAGACAAGCAGAAAAGCATTTGGCAATTGAAGTTACGCTTGATGACTTATAAATTAAAATTTCTGCCCAGCGCAAAAAGAGAATGGGATAAACTGGATAACAGTATTAAAGCTCAGTTTAAAAGCAAATTGAAAAAATGTTTAGAAAATCCGCATATTCCGGTTAACAGGTTACGTGATTTTGATTGCGCTTATAAAATTAAACTTCGCTCAGCGGGTTATAGGCTAGTTTATGAAGTTGATGATCAAGAAATAATTGTTTTTGTTATTGCAGTAGGCAAAAGAGAAAATAACAATGTGTACAATAAAGCACGAAACAGAACAAAAGCCTGAGCGGGCCGGTGTTTGCAACCCATACGCATCCAGCTAAGCGGAACCAGCTTGGGCTAAGTCGTCGCGAACGAAGTAGCCTAAATCCGCGAAGCTGTCCAAATAGGGCACTTGCTGCGTTGAATAAAGCCGGTCTCTCGAGCAAGCGCTTCGCACGCTTCATTATTGAACCCAATTATTTTTCCTGATTTGCAATTTAATCCGTTTCTTCTTCACTATCCGGTTCAGGTAGACTTTCTTTTATTTTTTGTAATTCCCGTTTCGTGCTGTCGCTGATATTTTTAGCACTAATCAAATAGGCAGTTATATATCTATCGGAATAAATTTTCTTCCAGTCAGGCCTAGTTTCAAGGTAGGTATTAATGGCCCCCTCTGTTTCGAAAAAAGTCCAAGACAGGTGATTTTTCTCGATCATATCCTGTAAAGGTTGAGATCCCTTGTTAAGAGATATCGCGGTATTAAATTTTTTCATAAAACTATCGCCATAATTTTCGGCGCGAGGATCGATAAACACTTCGTAGTCATAATGGATTAAGTTTGCCCCGAGTGCGTAGCTGTTGAGGACGTTACCCAAAGTGTCCTGGTCTTTTTGCAGAGCGGTTAATACTTTGCCGATTTGAATGTTCTTTTCAGATTCTACTGTTCTGGTAGATAAATAGAAAGACAGGACGGTTAAATACAAACCGAGAGCAAGCCAATGGGTTAATTTTTTCGGATAAAGCTGATTGACTGAAAAATTGCCGGGTGTATTCAATTGTTTACTGAATGGCACAGCCAGGATCATCGGCGATAAAAAAGACAGCAGGTCACTGGAATACCGCATATGTTTCAGTGATAGATGAACTAAACCTACTATGAATATAATTCTGAAAACCGGGAGTTTAATGCCTTTATAGAGTGACAGCGCCATAAATGCGAGTAACCAGAGCTCAAAGGGTTCTGGATGATGAAAATCGGGCGATTTCCATTCAGAAATCACATCCATCTGGTAGGATTGATTGGTCAGTTGTAGAGGAAGTAGCAAGCCATTAATCCCATGAGGGGTTATTAAGCTCGCAATCAGGCTAAGCGATAAAAATATCAACCATTTTTTAAGCAGGCTTATTTTAACAGGACGGGTTTTTGCAGATACTATGGATTCTGTTGCGAAAAAAAGGATAAATGCAATGCCGATGAGGAAGCTGCCATGCATATTGACCCATAAGGTCATTAATAATGCTAAAGCGAGTGGCGGAGATGTTTGTGTTTCGCTGGCATTAATCAATTGTGCGGTCCAAAAAACCATGAGAGGAAGCGCAATGATGTGCGGCCTGGGCATGACATGCGGAATAAGTAACAAGAAAGCGAATAATAAAAAAATAAGACTTATATTAACGCTAATGCGTTTAAGCAGAAAGTCAAGCAATAACAGCATGGCAAGGGCGATTGCTGCCGTTGCCAGAAAGACCAGCCCGGGCCAGCCAGCGATATAAAATACGGCGTATAACAAAACAGCCGAGAGCCACTCATGTGATACCCAGGGTAAATTTTCAACCGTGTATGAAAAAATTCCTGTAGTAGGCACTTTATGGTTATTGACTATCCATTCGCCTACTTTGATATGCCAGTAGGTATCATCGCCTGTGCCACAGTTAGCCGCGATAAGCCAGGTTAAATACGCTAATAATAAAAAAATAAATAAACTGGTTTTTTTCTGTTCATTGTTTAAGGCGTTCATTTTATTTCCGGGCTCATGTGAGTAAAGGATGGGTGTCTTTAAGATTCGACGGCTTTTTCTGATCCATCTAACTTTAACATCTTACTCACTCTCCCGCCGGGAGAGGCCTGCCCTGAGCGGTGTCGAAGTTAGCTCAATCAACTGCCCGGATTGTGCTTGACTGACATGACGGGACAAATGAGACTTGAATTCATGCATAGACACTTGCATTTAAGACCTCTTTATTTATTAAATGGATTCTATTATGACCTTTTTATTCCTCTAATGCCTGCATAGTCCATTTTTCCCGAAGGCTTTGTATTTTGGCGCGAACCTGTTGCAGTGTATTGAGAGATGTGCTTTTTTGTCCCTTACTGAATACCAGCCAGGGATCATCCCAATAAACGAGTTCATACTCTTTATTAATCAGCAGTTTTTCTACTTGATCCAGGTAGGTTGCCGGTGGCATCTGGAGATGATAAGCCAGTACTCCAATAACTACAGGATTCTCTGGTTTTATCTGTCGTGTAGGGCTATCAAGCCTGAGCACAATAGAGTCTACCTCTCCTATTTTTTCGGGGAAACGATAAATTAACGGCCTATGGGTAAAATGGGCGCCCAAATTAGACTTGAACAGAAATCGATTGGTTTTCAATCATCTTCTTTACAATTGATTCTCTTTCATCGTAAGAAGCCACGGTGTTTGTTGGCTGCCAGAAGTTCATTGCGCCGGGTAGCGGCAAAGGGGCAACAAAATAAGCCAGTATCAGGTTTAAAAGCACCAGGGATTTTAGGATGCCTGCAGGGGAATATCTTTTTAAGAAAGGGCTGAGCTTTTGCAAGCCGTGGATCGCGGCGACGGTCAACAAGGGGATTATGGTGGCAGAATGATAGCTAATAATACCGCGCGGCATTGGATTGGCGGACAGTAAATTGGCTAAAAGATCGCCTGCTGCGGGAAGTATCCAAAAAGGAGAACCTAGAGGAAGAAATAAGAAAGGCACAAGCAGACAAGAAGATATAGTACCCCCCCTCCATGTTTACAAATACTTTTTCTATGACTGTCAGTGGATCCAGACAAAGTCTTTTAATTACAGCAGGCAAGGAATCGCCTAACCAGTTATAACGCGATTCATGCACATGCCCCGAATTTAACATGGGATGCTGACCCGTTGGCGAATAATGGGGCATGATTACGCCAATGACAAGTATCGTCATCATAAGGCCGATTATTATAAATCCGGCACTCACAACCCAATTTTTGTGTACTGACCCATAGAGGAAGCCCAGGCCTGCAACAGTTAGCCCCAAGTGCTCTTTACAAGCCAGGAGGGCGATACTGGTTGCGATTAAAAGCAATAAACGTTTTTGCTCTATAGCCAGCAATGCAAGACAAAGAAAAAAAACTGCGAGGCAGCCAGGTTGAAAATCCCATGTCCCGGCGGCAATAAGAAAAGGGTTCAATAAGTAAATTAATGCCCAAATGAAGGCAATCTTATCTGAACGGGTAATCTGATTGGCAATTAAAAAAACAGGCAGGGCGGAAAAAGAAAGAGCGGCAGATTGGCTTAAGATTAACCAATGAACGTTCGGTAAAATCTTGTATAGAGGGGCGAAAACAAACAATATGGGCTGGAAATGGTTACCCAGGCTGTTCATCCCGGTAATGGTAAGTGAGTGCCCCTGACTAGCCATCCAGATAGCTTGGTCGAAATATCCCAGATCACCTATCGATGTCATGTACCCCCAATGACGCCATAGTCCCAATAGGAAAAAAATAAAGAAATGGGCCAGGGTGCAACTTACCAGGGCAATACGCCACTTGTTAATTATTATGCGCATAAATAAGGACGGTACATAGCATGAACGGAGATAAGGTTATCAGGGCACATTTTATGCCATTGAAATTGACCTCTTTTGGGTTGATCAAACACTGCCAGAGTTTCTGAGCGGGACGGGGTTTGCAACCCCGTCCCAAACGTTTGATAGCAGGCCAGGAACCTGCCAGACTACTGAAGTAACCAGCTGCCACCAATATGTGTATGATAATAATGGCGATAAACACCAAACGTTACGAACGGGGTTGCAAACCCCGTTCGGCAATGTTGGGTCACCGGTAAGAGCTTGCAATTCCTGCCAATTCATCAATTTATAAATCAGCTATCCCATCGAAATCAAAAAGCTAAACCCTCCTATGCAAAAACCCAAGAAGATCGCCAACTTTAGGGGAATTCTGGAATGGCAAGTTATACCAAGCATGGCGATTCGGGTTCAATCAGTTTAACGCAGGAAGGTTAGCTTGGCGCGAACGATGGCAGTGAACTCATCGGCAAAGTCCCCGTGGGCCGGCAGAACGCCCAAGGTTTCCTGACAGTAGTCGAGAAACCGGGCGGCGTTGCCATACAAATTGGGGATTAAAGCGTGTAGCGAATTAAAGTGTTCGAGGGAGGGGGGGAGAGAGGAAGAGAATAAAAGTATCCCCCCGGCCAGCGAGAAGCGCGGCGTGGCGCATGGCTGCTCCAGGGTTGCAGTTTGGCAAATCGTTCATTGATGGCGGCAAGGATCAAACAGCGCGATGTGGGAAGTATTCCGGCGTCAACGGCCACGCATATTTGCGGCCCGACGCATTCAAAAAATAAACGCAACGCTGGATGGCCTCAAGCATACCGGCAAGATGCGCCCGTTCCGCTTCCAGGACGGTACTGGTCATGGTTGTGCCTCCAATCTGACGGCATTGGCCCGGGCAATGCGCTGGAACGGGGTGGGTGCTGAATCGCGCACTTGCGAGACAATATCGACCGGCAGGTTGACTAAGGTCTCCAATTCCATCTTGATCCGCGCCCGCTCGATTAGTGCAAGCGGGGTAGCTGTCTCAATTAAAAGATCGACATCCCCGCCTCTAGCCCGATCATCAAGCCGGGAACCAAACAAAAAGATTTCCGCCGTCCCGCCGGTAAAGCGGGATACGGTTTGGGTGATCGCATTGATTTGCGCAGGAGTCAATCGCACGAGTAACTATCTACCCTAGTCATAAAAAATATTTGTACGATAATAACATATAATTAAACTTTTAGCCGAATGGACTGAACGCTTAATATTAAGGAAAAAGTTGGTCTATAGACGTGTAAACCGAAAATGTACAATGAAAGACCTACCCCCGTTCTTTGTTATCTTGCTCGTTATACGAGGGGATCACCATGGAAATTAATTTTTTCATGGTTGGGCGTCAAATGATAAATAAGGACGGTACATAGCATGAACGGAGATAAGGTTATCAGGGCACATTTTATGCCATTGAAATTGACCTCTTTTGGGTTGATCAAACACTGCCAGAGTTTCTGCCGGGGGTGAAATCAGGCGACAAACAAACAGCAACGAAATAAAGTGACCGCGGATTGTTTTTGCAGGGTGGATAACCTGATTAATCGCGATGGGTTCGGGGTCATGCGTTACGCTGGTACCCAGCTCTTGCCGGGCTACGGCATGAATGCGGTCGCTGAAGGTTTCCTTATAGCGGATGATACCGCCAGGGACATGCCAGCCAGCACCATAATAGTCATCATCCCGCCATGTCAGCAGGACGCCATTAACTTCATCCTTGATAAGCAGATCAACATTGACCAGCGGGGTAATTTGGCTGGCATAAAGAAACAAGTCCTCCGGCAACCCTTGGGTTGGATCTCCGGTGATGGCTTGTAATTCCTGAACCAGGTTGCCGAGGCGATTTGTCGTCATTATTTACGGCTATCCCATGGTTCGATGAGTATGTTTTCCTGGCGTTCTGCATGATCGAGGAAAGGGAACATTGGCAATCTGACGGGGCGCGTCCAAGATGGCTATTTTCATCATTTTGATGTGTCCGCTTTAGTCGTTGAAAAATAGCCGCCCGTTTTTGGGGCTCCGCGAAATTCAATTTCTTTGGCTTCTTTGAGCTTCTTAAGCCAGCGCTCAATGGTTCGCTGGGAGAGGTTGAGCGCTGCAGCAATTTCACTTGCACGTTGCCCGGGATTTGACTGAACATAAAAGAACAGGACATTTACTCCGCCATTTACTCCGCCATTTACTCCGCCATTTATGTCCTTGTTTTTTGAATCAGCAAGACTCACTTGATCGTTGCCGAAGGGCTCTTTAAAAACGGTTACTGACAATCCTCCCTGGGTAGCTTCGTACACAGGTTCAGGTAAACCATAAGCGACACAGGTTTCGATTGCGCGATGCACACCACTGCCGTATTTTTCAATAAGATCAAGCTCCTTAAAGATTGAGGCGATCTGCTTGTTACGGAGATGTGATTTGTAGTTGCCCGTTTTTATCTTTTCAACGGTCAAGTCTTCAAGCAAAACGCCGGGATTAAAGAATTCGATGCGGTCGTTGAAAATTTTAATTGTGGAATCATTGGCACTTCGATAGTCACGATGCACGATCATATTGATGACGATTTCGCGGATGGCATCCATAGGATAATCCCAACGCTCTTCGCGCCGTGGATTGCCGGTAATAATGTAGGCTTTATTCGTGTGCTTGAGGATAAAATTCATGATCCGCGTGACTTGTTCGCTCAGTGTATCTTTACTGGTAATACTGTCTTTGATGACGGTAGGCGTCGCGAACCGACCGGCTTCGATGGTGCTGAGCAGCACATCATTTTTTGAAAATAGCAGATGACAACCAAAAGTGGGGCGACCATCCTTGATGAGTTCAAATTTTTCAAGCACCGCCTCGATGGGGGCTTTGAGCGAGAGTGCGTCGGCAAAGGCTTGCACCTTGGTATGAGAGATAGTTTCAATGCCATGGATAGGGTCTGGATGGTAGTCCCAACTTGAGTTGATCAATTTGATGTGCGCATCGGAGATTTCCGTTGGCGACATCTGATGATTGGCATTACCTATGCGCTTAAAATAGCGCCCTTTGCACGCCACCGGCTTGATGGGATATTCATCTACACTAATGACTGCAACTGCTTTACCATCAAGCACAATAATGTCTATATCTGGAATAACGCTGGGGGTTGTGTTTTGCTTGCATTGGTTCACCCAACCTTGCAGGGTTTCTGCTTGAATTTCAACCCCGGTAATTTTACCTTGGTCGTTTACCCCGACCAACACCAAGCCGCCTTTAGAATTAGCGAAAGCGACCAGCGTTTCAATAACCTCTTTCTGAAAGCTGGTTTTAAATTCAACCCGCGTGTTCTCGCCCTGATGAATAAGGCTACGGTAATACTCATCTGTGTCAGCGGCTGGACTGAGATTGCTAGTTGACATCACGATTTGTCACTGACTGGCTGCATAAAGTTACACAGAAGGCACACACTTGTATCTACAAGAAAAATGATCAAGTCTTTGGCGATCTGGCTGGCATAAATAAACAC
>CAWBLO010000022.1:0-104890 GCA_963789475.1 uncultured Gammaproteobacteria bacterium
AACAATTAGTCGCAGATAACGACTATGTGATCGGCCATCATTTTCTAGGCTCTATGTGATTCATAGTGGGTAAAAAAATTGTCAAGAAATATATTTTTTAATCGTTAGCCGTATGATGAAAACGCTAACGCAAAAACCTCTTGTAGATTTCCTGCCAATCAATCTTTTATTAAATGTTGTTTTTTGTAGAAAATATCGTTTATAGTCAATTGGTTAATTTTTTCTATAGACAACAAATATCATAAGTGGCCTCCCTGTAAATAAACGTAATCACCAGATAGCATAAAAGTCCACACCCCCAAAATTCGACTGTTTCATGGTGAGCGAACTTGCTTTTGATTTACCCACTATGAATCACATAGAACCATTTTTTTTTCTATATCCTCTAAAATTAGCTGCGCTTCAGCAGCAAAAACCTTTTTTGAGCGTTACATTGTGCCATGCTGGGATACCCAATCCGAACATTCCGCCTTTCAGCTTTCCAAATTTGGGCTGCCATATCAACAAATTGAGCTGGAAACTGCTGGACGTGTTATTCAATTGGGCATTGAAAAAACCTTTGAGTCGGTTATGGCTAGAAGCGGGCGAAATACCGCCTGCCAATATGCTGACTGAACTGCTTACCTCACAACAACTCAATTTGGTAGCGGTTGATCCGTTGTTTTGTCCTTCATCTAAGCATTGGCAACCGCATCATCAGATCTGCGGCTTTCTGAATTTAACTGAGGATGCTCAGCATTGGACGATTCCAGCCAAGCTTGCCGAGTTTCTGGATAATGGCGCTCCACCGGTTTATATGACTTTTGGTAGTTTGCAACAGGCGGTGCCCGACTGGAGTATGGAATTGTTTTTAGAAGCGGTGACTTTGGCTGGTTGCCGAGCCATTATCCAGACCAGTTCAAAACGCTATCCTGCTGACAATATTATCGATCAGGTCTATTTCATTGGTAGACATCCGCATCAAGCACTCTTCAAACATTGTGTTGCAATCATTCATCACGGCGGCGCAGGAACTACTCATGCAGCAACCCGTTCAGGTTGTCCTTCCGTAGTGGTGCCGTTTATGGATGAGCAATTATTCTGGGCCAGACAATTACAATCGCTGGGTTTGGCGGGAAAACCTTTACCTGCAAAAAAAGTGTCTGCCGTTACCTTAGCTACGGGCATAAGAACAATATTGGATTCAAAAACAATGCAAGACAACGCCAAACAAGCAAGTCAGGTTATGCAAACCAACGATGGAATAGCTCGCGCGGTGCAGTTGCTGAAAGGGCAGTCAGCCCCCAGCCATTAGCTGTCTACCACGACCGGCAGCAGTCGGCCATTTAGAGACAGTCAAGACCGTCCGCTTTACGGCAAGCAATTTGAGAACATTCGGTTCATCTTTGTGCCAATGGACTAAACCGCTTCGCGGTAGGGGTGCTGCGATTCCAAGTCTGCCGGTGATTGAAAGCGTGTAATTGTTCCCTATGTTAAGAAATGAGGCAATCCGCCTTGTTTCCTAACAGGAGCAGTGTCATGACTTCATCAACTCAAACCATCACTCCGTTACGTCAACGCATGCTCGACGACATGCGGATGCGTAAACTCTCCCCCAAAACCCAGGCCAGTTATATCCGTGTTGTGAAGCGATTCGCGGGTTTTCTGGGGCGATCGCCCGATACGGCCAGCGTCGAAGATTTACGCCGTTATCAGTTGTATTTGGTTGATCACGGTATTTCGCCGATTTCACTGAATGCGACCCTCACCGGACTCAAGTTTCTCTTTGCAACGACGCTGGATCACCCCGAATTATTGACCAAGATGCACGCTGTGCATGTGCCGCACAAACTGCCGGTGGTATTGAGTCGTGAAGAGGTGGCTCGCCTGCTCGCCGCCGTTGACAACCTCAAGCACCAGACGGCGTTAGCGGTGGCTTACGGCGCCGGCTTACGTGCCAGCGAGGTGGTGTCGCTGAAGGTCAGCGACATCGATAGCCAGCGCATGACGCTGCGTATCGAACAGGGCAAAGGCAGTAAGGATCGCTACGCCATGCTGTCGCCGGTGCTGCTGGAACGCTTGCGTGCCTGGTGGAAGTTTGCCCATGCACAAGGCAAAATGCTGCAAGGTGGCTGGCTATTTCCGGGCTTGGACCCTATCGACCCACTCAGCACGCGTCAACTCAACCGGGCTATCCATGCCGCAGCCGAGGCGGCGGGGATAGACAAGCGGGTATCGATGCATACGCTGAGGCACAGCTTTGCCACGCATTTGCTGGAACAGAAGGTGGATATTCGGATTATCCAGGTGCTGCTCGGGCACAAGAAGTTGGAGACCACGGCGCTGTATGCCCAGGTGGCCACCGATATTCTGCGTGAGGTGGTGAGTCCGATCGAGACCTTGCAGCCCCTATAGAGAGCGTCCATGGGACGGCTTGCACTGGAGGTGGCGGATATCTTCCGCAGCCCACGGGCCCGCTTGGCGAGACGCTCAGCATGACCACTTGAGCCTGGGTCAACTGAAAGTCATGTCCGCCATCGAACAGTGTCGTACCGCGACATTAGGTGGGCATGTGCTGCACTGCCCCGCCTGTGAGCATGACGAAATCGCCTACAACTCCTGCCGCAACCGGCATTGCCCGAAATGCCAGGCCAGCGCGGCCAAACGCTGGCTCGAAGCCCGGCAGGCCGATCTGTTGCCGGTAGAGTATTACCATGTGGTGTTCACCTTGCCTGCGCCGATCAGCGCCATTGCCTATACTAACAAGGCCGTGATTTATAATTTGCTGTTTGAGATCGCCGCCGAGACGCTACGCACGATTGCCGCCGATCCCAAACATCTGGGCGCACAGATCGGGGCTACCCTGGTGCTCCATACCTGGGGATCGGCCTTAACCCATCATCCACATGTGCATGGCATCGTTCCCGGCGGCGGCTTATCCTTGGACGGTGAGCGATGGGTCAGCTGCAAGCCAGGCTTCTTTTTATCGGTCCGCGTGCTGTCACGGCTGTTTCGACGGCGCTTTCTGGAAGAACTGAGCAAAGCGCATGCCGCTGGACAATTGCAGTTTTTTGGTGAGTACGCTCATCTAACTGATGCGTCGGCCTTCGCCGACTGGCTTGCGCCGCTTAAACAGTGCGAATGGGTGGTCTACGCCAAACGCCCGTTTGCAGGACCCGAGGCGGTATTGGCTTATCTGTCGCGTTATACCCACCGGGTGGCGATCGCCAACTCACGCCTGATTGCCCTGGACGAGCGCGGTGTCACCTTCCGCTGGAAAGATTACCGGGCCAAGGGCAAGACCCGTCATAAAACCATGACCCTCACTACCGACGAGTTCATACGCCGCTTCCTGCTGCACGTTCTGCCCAGCGGCTTTCACCGCATCCGCCACTATGGGTTGCTCGCCAATGGCGGGCGCCGCGATAATCTTGCGCGAGTGCGCGACTTGCTGCAAGTTGCCCCGGCTAATACGGAACCCATGAGTGCTGATGCTGACGCGTCAGACAAAGCGGTCCAGCCGACCTTCGTTTGCCCGGACTGTGGTGCAGCGATGATCATCATCGAAATCCTGGCGCGCAAACAGCCCATCCGCGCACCACCCCGGCAGCGAGGCGCACCATGAACACCAGCGCCTTTCGATACCCAAACCACCCGCCAACGCTTCATCGGCCAGAGCCGATGCGGGAAGGCTTTGCCTGGTGGCGTAAAATCCACGTTTCTTGCCCTCTGCTGCGACGAAAAATCGGGGGCATCTGCTTCGAGACGGTTCTCATGGACGATGTCATGGTCCGGCAGACCGGCTTATTGGTCAGGTCAAACGGCAGATCAACCACTCAAATCCCCATAGTCCGTCGCCTATCCTGACCCGCCTCAGTACATCCCGCGGTTTCCTCCCTCGAGGCTTGTCCGACGCCTGCCCTCAGAGTTCTGCCGCGTCCTGGTAGCCCTGTGCTTGAGGGCAGGCATCTGACAACCCTTAACAATTGCAGACGGTCACATCCGTTTGTCTAATCGATGCAGTCAGCTCTTAATTCTTGAGTAAAAAGTTAAGTTGATATTTATTTCTTTATATGAAACGCTTTGTCAACAAAACTTAACATTTTGTAAGATAGGGACAGAAAGTAAAGGGTCCAGAATTTCTGGAAAGCCGGACTGCTAAAAGCGATCAGCGCTATAGTCTTTATTGGGCTGTTTGGCTTTTTTTTGATTCTTGCCGTGTATTTAGGAGAGTAGCATATGAAACCCAATAAGATACATGCATGGTTTCCTCTGGCGAAATGCTTGCATTCGTTGTTGGCAAATGTTCTTACTGGGAAGTTCCAATTATTAACTATGCGCCTCTTGACGCGACGCGCAGCAATCACAATAGGATAAAAAGTTATGAAAACAAGCTGGAAATCAAAACATGCTGTTCAGCGGCTGTTCCGAACAGTTGTTCTTCTTGTTCCGTCTACTCGGTTACCGCGCAGATAGCGAATGCCCAGGATTATGCGGTCATTAACCTGGCGATCCTGGAAGCTCTGTTCCTGCTGTAGGGATCAATGACTCCTGCCAGGTGATTTATAATAATAATAGAAAACATAAATCAGATCATAATAGCATTAACGGCGCGTTCTTCTTCAACGGCACCACGGTACAGCCGATAGGCTCTTTAGGCGGAAATTCCTTTTCACTATGGCTACTGCGCTCAATGCCTCGGGCCAGGTGGTGGGTTCGGCCTTAACCGGCGGGAACACCGAGCGACATGCGTTCTCGTTGACGCCGGCAGGCGGGATGGTCGATCTCGGCACGCTCGGCGGAACATATTCCCAAGCTACTGGCGTCAATGCCTCGGGCCAGGTGGTGGGCTTGGCCTATACCGCAGGGAACACCGAGCAACATGCCTTCTCGTGGACGCCGGCAGGCGGGATTGTCGATCTCGGCACGTTCGGCGGAACATATTCCCAAGCTACTGGCGTCAATGCCTCGGGCCAAGTGGTGGGCTATGCCACTTCCGCCGGGGACACCCATTACCATGCGTTCTCGTGGACGTCGGCAGGGGGGATTGTCGATCTCGGCACGCTAGGTGGAACTGATTCCCAAGCTACTGGCGTCAATGCCTCGGGCCAGGTGGTGGTTGGACCTAAACCTCCGGGGACACCAAGCAACATGCCTTCTCGTGGACGCCGGCCGGGGATGGTCGATCTCGGCACGCTCGGCGGAACATATTCCCAAGCTACTGGCGTCAATGCCTCGGGCCAGGTGTTGGGCTGGGCCTATACCGCAGGGAACACCGAGCAACATGCCTTCTCGTGGACGCCGGCAGGCGGGATGGTCGATCTCGGCACGTTCGGCGGAACATATTCCCATGCTACTGGCGTCAATGCCTCGGGCCAGGTGGTGGGCTGGGCCTATACCGCAGGGAACACCGAGCAACATGCCTTCTCGTGACGCCGGCAGGCGGGATGGTCGATCTTAACCTTACATACCCACTGCGCCTTTGGGCACGAGGCTCATTAGCGGGCAAGCTGTGCAGACAGCGGGGCGATAGCCGTTGGTTCCAAATACGGGCACCATGCTGCTGGCGGTGGAGGGGTGCTCGACAGCAGCACCGGTGCTTGGCCCGATCTCGGCGAACGACCCCGTCGCGGTAAATTTGCAGGTTGGCGTCAGCACCAACTTCACCGACGCGAACACCTCCAATACACACACCGCAGAATGGACCTGGGGAGATGGCAGTGCTCCCGAAGCAGGCACGGTGTCGGAGGCCGGTGGTTCCGGCACGGTATCGGGCTCCCACGCTTTCTCCTCCGCCGGTATTTACACGGTCAGCGTGACAATCACCGACAGCACCGGCCTTAAGGCCACAGTCAGCCGCGATATCGTGGTCTATGATCCCTCGGCGGGCTTTGTGACCGGTGGTGGTTGGATCAACTCACCGATGGGAGCCTACAAGGCAGACCCGTTTTTGATTGGAAGGGCCAGCTTCGGCTTCGTTTCCAAGTATCAGAAGGGTGCACAGGTACCGAGCGGAAGTACCGAGTTTCAGTTCCAGACAGCTGGGCTGAACTTTCACAGCGAGGACTATGCTTGGCTGGTGGTTTCTGGAGCCCGGGGCCAATACAAAGGCGTCGGGACCATCAATGGCTTGGGTAGTTACCAATTCATGCTAACGGCAGTCGATGGACAGATCAGCGGTGGTGGTGGGGTTGATCGGTTCAGGATCAAGATTTGGCACTACGATGCAACCAAGGAGACGGATGTCGTAGACTACGACAACCAGATCGATCCCAGCACTATTGGGACGGTGAATGAAGGCACGAAGATTGGAGGCGGTAGTATCGTAATTCACAAATAGTAACCCGTAAGGTGGATTTGTTTTAGCAATCCGCAATCATCGGAATCCCCAACCCCCGACCCTTGCCAGGACTTTCCTGGCAAGGGTTTTTTATACTGGGACTTTTAATTTGGATCAAGGACAGACAGTTACCCAACTGCCCCCTTACAGAGCCCGGCGTGTGGAATTATGCGACAATTAGGCAACCCCAGTAAAATCAACGTTTTTTATGTCGCAAAATATGGTGCTAAAGTGCATATTTTCGATATATTTTTTACGACATTATTTTTTAAGTTTCAGCTTCATCCCCTAAATGCCCCGCTGACATCGATTTTGACAATCTGCGACACAAACTTTGAAAAGTGACAGCAGTGCTAATCAAACACCTCTTTGCGGAGGACATGAAGTACCGTGACTACTATCAACAGAAGAACTTGAATGGTTATAGCTGAAAATAATTAAGAAATTGGCTCCTTCGAACGTCAGCTTTCCAAACGATCAATCGTCCGGCGCTGGTCGATAGTTCCACTTTGCCAATGACCGGTATCGGGACGCTTAAATACATATCCAAATGACCGCTGTGGGTCGTAAGCTGACTATCGTGACCGGCAGCAGTCGGCCATTATGACAAGTGTCTTTTTATGCACAGTGGCCTGGTGGTGAATGGCTTTTAGCTGATATTACAAGGCTTTGGCATGGTACCTCGATTGGAAGTCTGGACATAATTTTTATAGTCGTCTGGAGCTGGCATTCCTTGATTCATTTCTGGAAACAGTCATAATCTCAAAAATTCACCTTGCCATAACCCTCAGTGTTGGCTACGTGACAGCCCACGCTTTACGTCATGGTCTATTTCGACCATCTGATCCAGCGCCGATATGCTGAAAACCACGTATATGTATGTCGAAGCCGAATTGGCGATGTAAGAAAGGACACTGGTCAGACTTCAGGAAGTCGGTATAAGGCATTCCGGTATCATGCTTCAGTTCTTGAACGCGCTGTAATTATGCAAAGCTCGCGAGCGAAATAGATGCTTTTAACCCAGGCTGCATCTAGTTCGCGACAAAGCACTGAACATAAAAAGACACTTGTCATAATGAAGAGGGTTTTTAGTCTGGCGGTCGCGGTGCACCGAGCAAGATGAGTGTGTGGGACCCTCACCGCGACCGGTAGACTAAAAATCCTCTTCACTATACATAGCGGCCAGGAGCAGACGGTCAGGAGAGATTGGTTCAATTTCACTTTAAACTAAAATAATAACGCTGCCATTTTTTATAAAAAAACAGGATGTTCTCGGGGCAGGCCTTTCTTAGTAATAACTCGTCGAATACCGCCCTAAATCGCCAGGAAGATTAAGCCTTGATTTTATACAAATACTCTGCGTGATCATCGATGCGGAAAATAAATATGCAATAAGTGATGATTAGGCACTTTAAAGCAGGTTGCGTTATTTTCAACAGCTTTAATTGAAGGCATTGCTTAAACCAAACCTTTGGCAGACGTCTCAACGCTAGTATTTACGCAGTGCCTGCCTCTTTACCTGTGTTATGTGCCTAATCTAAAAATAAGTCATTGATCTATATGCAATTAATAACTTTTAATAACTTTATTAAATCCGCAAATATGGCCGCACGGAGAATGTGTCCGTTTAACTTACCTAAAATGAAAGTTATCCGGCTCAGAAAAAACAAGGTTTGAAAAGTATTTTTGATTATCTACAGATTTGTGTGTAATGTTATCTATAATAGATAATCACTTATTAGAAAGTAACATTGAGACAAATAACAAACAAGCCGCAGATGCCGAAAAAACATAGAGGAATAAGGGATTTTACGTTCATTTTTTCTTGTAATCCAGTCAAATCGTGGCAAGAACATAGATATCGGCGGTAACAAAACAAACGTTTGGAAAACAACGAGTAGCTAGGTTTAGCTGAGTATCAATAAACAACGAAACGGGAATGTCTTGGCCACAGCACGTGAGTGGATTATTTGTAACGGATACGCTTTTAAAACACACCCATCTCTAGCAAAAATCGTTGGGCGCAAGGTGGAGATGAAAAATTAAAAATGGAGGAACTTATGAATATCAATGTAACAAGGACAATGGCAAATGCGAGAAGTGTTATGTCAGAGGGAGCCTTTCAGCAAGCAGGCACTGCATTAAGCGACGCGATGAATATTGTTCGAGAAGCGGCTCAACAAAAAACATCATCAGAGTTAAAAGAAATTATAGAAAAACTTCAATCCGGCCTCCCGATAACAACAGAAGAAGTTGCACTTATCAAGTCATGGATAGTTGGCGATGCCATAAGTTATACAGAAAGTGAAAACAATTTTGAAGATTGGCTTGTTGAATATGAACGATTAGAAAAATCATTAGCTGATTATGAAAATAAAAATTGCTCTCCAGAAGAACTTATCGATCTCCATGGAATATTAGAAGATGCCTCCAGGATAAGTTATGACTTCGCAAATTATTTAGAAAAGAAAGCTAGAATAAGAAAGTTCGAGTCTGCCGTTGCAAGTGGTTTGGACAAAGAAGGAAGAGATATTTTAACAGAAATGTTAAACGAAAAATTGCAATCACCTGATTTTTAGCATCTAGTAGCTTTATCCAATAGACTTAACGGCGGCGCTTTAGCACCGCCGTTAAGTCCGCTGAGGTTGATGTTGAATCTCAACTTTATGCAAGGCTAAATGACAGTCTTGGGTCGTGGACTGTCTACCGTGACAGGCAGCAGTCAGCCAAATTATCGTTCATTTCTTTGCCTTTGCACGCCGGACTTTATCTACCCTTTTTGAAAAGAAAGTAATGTCTACTTTGTTTGTACGTCATGCCCTGTTGGCTTTACTCGTCCCAATAAAAACAAGCACACGATTAATTTATGTTGAAAATACGGCAAATTAGGTTATTCATGGGGCAATTCATGTCATATATACCACGTTAGGCAGTAGGGAGAGAAATTTATGCTCGATGCTATGGTCACAACGGCGCTCACGATTCCTGGGTATCGTGTTGTTGAAAGTCTTGGCGTTGTTCGAGGCATCACGGTTCGGTCAAGGTCGATCGTTGGCAACTTCTTTGGTGGACTGCAAACGCTGTTCGGCGGCAACATCACTATATATAGGGATCTTTGCGAACAAGCGCGGTCTGAGACGTTTCGCCTTATGTGCGAACACGCTAAACAAGAGGGCGCAAACGCAATCATCTCAATGAGATACGACGCCACAGATTTAATGCCCGGTCTCACGGAAGTACTCTGCTATGGCACAGCTGTCATCGTTGAGTCTGAAGTTGGGGTGGCTGATCCTTTTTTACGGACAGGCAGTGAATCGCTAGCTTCACGTCCACAAGTGAAGGGCTAAGTATTCACGCCCGATTGCCTAATATTTTCTTCCAGCGTTTCCTTTGGGTCGAGTTCTGCCTGTCGCGACCAACAGGCAAAGGCCAACAGGAGTTAGTCAGCATAAGTATTGCTCAATGCATTTCAGTATCAAAATCAACTGGGCTCCTTGTCTGTTTAATGAATTTACTCTAATCTTTCTGCAAATTCAGTTTTCATTCAGTCGATACATCATTTTTTACAGTTTACCTCGGAATATCTTGACTTTGTGAATTGAAATTCCTATTCTTCAGCCGTTGCCCCCGAGAGCAATTGACCCTATGATTCGCGTTAACAACTTTACAAAAACATATAATGATTTTGTCGCAGTACGAAATTTAACGTTTAGGGTTGAACCCGGTGAAATACTGGGACTGGTCGGTCCGAACGGTGCTGGCAAGACTACCATGATGCGAGTCCTGTCCGGCATCATTCCCCCCAGTTCGGGAACTCTCTCTGTGGCAGGCCATGATATTGTAAGTGATCCGGTTAAAGCCAAACAGGCACTCGGCTTTATTCCGGATGATCCACGCCTGTTTGATACCTTGACTGTCTGGGAGCATCTTGAGTTTATTGCCGCAACCTACAAGGTAGTCAATTATAAACCCGCCGCCGAGACCCTGCTGCAGCTCTTTAATCTTGACGGAAAACGCAATCATGTCGTGCAGAGTCTATCGCGAGGGATGCGGCAAAAAGTGACCATCGCTTGTGCCTATTTGCATCAGCCTAAAGTGATTCTGTTTGATGAACCCCTGACAGGTCTGGACCCGGCGGGCATTCGCTCCATCAAGGAATCCATGCAGGAACGGGCGGAACAAGGTGCCGCCATTATTATTAGTTCACACCTGCTGGAACTGGTAGAAAGTCTTTGTACCCACTTACTGGTTCTGCACCAAGGTCAGTGTCGGTGTTTTGGCCGAATGGATGATGTCCTTCAAGCGTTCGATGAATTTAAGAATGATACCACACTCGAAGACGTGTTCTTTTCGATTACCCATGCCGATAGTCCAGAGCTAGGGTAACATCGAGCTTTGGATGCCATGCTTATTAAATTGCTACTATTACGTTTGCGTGGCGCTGTTCGGCAACGCATTCAGGAATTGAAAACGCTGCGTGGCCTGCTATTTCTGTTGGTAACTATTGCTGTTATTGTTTTACTTATGAAGCAGTCAGCATTGTCTGCGAACCCACTTGCAAGCATTTTTCCGAGGGATTTGGAACAGCTATGGGGACAGATCACTCAGTTTATGCCGATAGGTTTGCTGGCCGCCTTCCTGCTGACGTTATTCCTATCCCCGAGTCCTGGCTTATACTTCAGTCCGTCCGAGATTAACCTACTTTTCAGTGGGCCATTTACACGTCGCGCACTGCTTCTGTACAAGCTTTGTAGTTATGCCTTTGGCATTTTGCTGAGCAGTTTGCTAATTATGCTGCTGGTTCCGGCATCCACCTACACACCACTGGCAATCTTTCTCGGTGCCTTTCTGACGCTGATGTTTATCCAATTGCTCACTGTTGCGACCGGTTTGCTTAGCCAGTTGCTTCGGAGGTACTTTTGTGTGCGGGTACGGAGTAGCTACGTAATCATTACACTGATTTCGCTAATTGCTGCGACATACTTGTACTATGCTGATTTCTCCAGGGGGCTGGTTGATAAACTTGCCCAATTTCAAGCATCCATGGGTGGTGCTTTGATATTGGCGCCTTTTGATGTATTTGCACATATCTTTCAGGAACAATTAATTTTTCCTGATTTATTGGCATGGGCAACGCTCGGTCTCGCGATTAATGTGGGCCTTATCAGTCTTGTCATCCTGATGGATCACTATTCTGGCGAGGCATCTACCGTTGCCAGCCTGAAACTCTATAAGCACTGGGATCGCGCACGCCATAGTGGTTTGCCCTGGGGCGCACAACCCCTAATTGTACGTTCATTGAAACAGCCCCCCGTACTCAGCGGCATTGGGCCAGTTGCTTGGCGACAGATGCTCACTGCATTTCGCAGTTCCGGCAAAGCGCTTTTGACGTTCCTAGTTATGGCAATACTTGCCGGACCCTTACTGGTGATTGCCAGTGCGGATATTTCCAAGTGGTCACTCATGGGAGGTGTATTTTTTGCAGGAGCATTTGTTTTGCCAAGGACGCTTGTATTTGATTTCCGCAGCGACCTGGATACCATGGAAAACTTAAAGGCGCTACCGCTTCCACCCTGGAAAATCAGTATCGGTCAGTTAGCTACACCTGTACTGCTAACCAGCCTGATTGAACTTGTTCTAGTGGCGAGTGTGGCAATACTCCTGGATAGTCAGTCGCATGGTTTTCTGATCGGCATTAGCCCTTTTCTTATCCCTTTCAACATGCTGTTGTATGGACTCGAAAATCTCTTTTTTCTGTTATTTCCCGCTCCGTTGGTGCCGGTAGGACGAGCTGATTTCGATTTCATTGGGCGGACTATGGTGGGGTTCGCGCTTACAGCTACTATCCTACTCGGTAGTTGCTTCCTGGCTGTGGGCGCTGGTCAGATAGCAATGAATGCCATAGGTTTGCCATGGCCTGCCTTTGTGGTCGTGGCATGGTTTTCACTTACCCTGATTGCTTTTATGACGCTGCCCTTATTAAGTTGGGCATTCAATCGTTTTGACATCAGTCGGTGGTAAAAGAGATCGATAGGCGCAATGATCAGTACGTATGGTGGGCTTTTATATCTGTTGGAAATTTGCCATTCTGAAATCTGGCTCCAATGGTCGCGGTAGGAATACCGGTTGCCCAGTACCACCGGGTCATCGGAGGCGGTCACCCGCCTCCGATTCCCACAGAACGTAGCGTGCAGATTTCCCGCACTACGCTCTTCAGTCATTGATTTACAACACAGCAATGGCTTGTAACCTTGGATAAGGTAATACGAGCTTCGGTTGCTGTAACGGATAACATGTTTTGATTTTCAAGAATACGTCCCATGTGACTTGGCCTTCTCGGTTTCGGCTGCCTAGCATCTTCCGCCAACAGCGTTCAACATTCCGGTATACCTTCTTCAAGGCCCGAAAGTTTCCGGCAATGCCATAGTAGGCATAGTGCCCTCGCAGTACCCGGTTAAGGTTGATAGCTGCTGGCGGGAATCAATGCTCAGCGCTTTGCCTTGTTGTTCGATATGGTATAGCTGGCCGATGCGCGTCAAGGCTTCCCACGCCATGGGGCTGGCATTGGCCTGGTGCAGGTCGAAGAACTTCCGGCGTGCATGCGCCCAGCAGCCCAGCTCAATACAGGATTCTTGGCGTGTCCCAGTAAACAAGGCCTTGTAGCCGCCATAATCATCGACCATTAAGTGTCCTTGCCAGTTGCCCAAAAACTGGCGCGCGTACTCGCCACTGCGTCCGCCCCGGTAGTCGAAGACAATGATCCGCGGTCCGTCCTCCAGGTCGTTACTGCGGTAGGCCCAAAGATAAGCTTTTTTGGTTTTTCCACTGCCGGGATCGAGTTGGGGCACAGGCGTCTCATCAGCATGGAGCGTGCCGCGTTTCAGCAGCAGCTCAATCAGCCGATCCACCAAGGGTTGTAGGGCTACCCCCGTGCGGCCTACCCATTCCGCCAGCGTGGAACGGGCCAGAATGACCTGGTCACGGGCGGCGATCTGCTCCAGTCGGTAAAGCGGAAGATGATCCAGGTATTTACTGATCAGTACCCAAACCAGCAAACCGACAGCCGCCAGGCCACCGTCGATAATCGCGGGAGGAACCGGTGCGGCGGTAATGGTTTCACAGTTATCTGTCTTCTTTGCTGGCTACGCTCATCATGCTTGCCTACTTGTTGCATACGTTATTAGATTTAATGGACGACAAGTTCTGTCTACTTCGTCAAATACTTCCATCGCGCAAACGTTTGTTCGACGATATGAAGGCACTTACGACGTACCTGTGCTTTGATAGTTGGGAGCACCTGCTCGATTTTATGCTGAAAGGTTGGACTAATACACCCAAAAGTCAGATCATTCGCCCTCCCAAGCCTGGAACCGGCTAGGTTTTGGTCATAATGAGAATTGCTGGCACATGCTTTTCCTGACCATGCGGAACAAATACAGTGATACTATAGGCATTTTTGTTTATTAAGATATAAGCCGACCCGCCAATTAAAGCTAGCTCTTAACTCATGCGTTTTGCTTGTTCTCAAGCTCCAGCTTCCTGTTTCGCGAAGCTAGAGCTTCACTTTTGGGCTCCCAATCAAGAGATTGGGAGCACGCAAAATGTAGTAGTATTGGGGTCACCCTTGTTAATTCCATTGTCGAATATAGACATTTGAATATCCGGAAAGTGGAGCTTACTAATGCCACCGTCAGCAGTTCTTGGGGAACCGGACGGTCAGTTATTAAGAGCCGATGACCGCTGTGAGTCGACTGCTGAAGGTCAAAAATCCAAAAACCTCTCATTGCCAATGGCTGCTTTTGAGAAGCATAAGGGTCGGGGTTCATCTAAACTCTCGATCAGACGTGCCGGGTGGGCAAACAGCTTTATTTTTTGCCTCGCCATTTACCAATAAAAGAGGTGGGTAAAAAAGCGTTGCCCTCCCCCGAGGCTCTTACATATGCCTGCAATCAATTCAAATTCAAGCCATTAATCCAAACGAGAGACAGTCTAAAAATCCCCCAAAACTTCCGGCAAAAAAAACTCACTGACCAGCATTTGTTTATGCGCAATGGCATAAACAGTTCTTCGGCCCCATATCGATTGATTGATACTGGCTTCAGCAATTGCTGGTTGCGTCCATGTGGACGGATCAATCAAGGTTATATCCATAGCGATGCGTTCCAGCTTGGGATAAGAAAAAATGATTTCACCTAGCGGCCGGTTACCCAGATGAGATAAGTTACTTTTAACCACTTTGATGGTGCTTGCCGGAATGATGGTTCTTGCCAAAATCAGCGGCTTGCCATTGGCATGAAGTAACACCTCGCGAGTTAAGGTGTATTGATGTTCGGGTAGTTTGAGTAATCGGCACTCACTTAAAAAAGGGGTATGCCAGCGCTGAAGTAAAACCTTAACCGCAACGGCATCACCGTAAAAATTGCGTAAACGCCGGGTTAACGAGCCTGATTCATAAGTCCATGATTGAACGTTATCAGGGAGTTTATGGCGCAAACCCTGGCGGTTTTCCAGCCATAAGGGTTCGCGGTTAAATAAAAAGCTTTTAGTGGTCAAACTGAACTAAACCTCGGCATAGTCTGTGGATGTGCCCAGCCAACGATCACACAAGGGTTGTATGGCTTGGGGCGATTCGGTGAAAATTTGCTCGCCTGTTTGCTGGATATTATCCAGCAAATCGGCATCCCTGGCTAAATCGGCAATTTTAAAGTGTACTGCGCCGGTTTGCCGTGTTCCCATCACCTCGCCGGGGCCGCGTAATTCCAGGTCTTTTTCGGCAATGACAAAACCGTCGTTACTGTCTCGTAAAATACCCAGCCGCTGACGGGCGGTATCCGACAAGGGCGCTTGATACATCAGTAAACAGTAACTGTCACCCTCCCCTCGCCCGACCCGTCCGCGTAATTGATGCAGTTGAGAAAGTCCCAGGCGTTCAGGGTTTTCGATAATCATTAAACCCGCATTAGGCACATCGACACCGACTTCAATAACCGTCGTGGCAACCAGCAAATCAATCTGATGATTTTTAAATGCCTGCATGACAGCATCTTTATCCGCGCTTTTCATGCGCCCGTGAATCAAGGCAACGCGCACATTGGGTAAAGCCTGGGTTAACAGTTCAGCCGTTTTTTCAGCGGCTTCGCATTGTAAAACTTCTGACTCTTCTATCAGCGTACAGACCCAATAAACCTGACGTTTTTTGCCTACCCAATTATTAATCCTGTCGATAACTTCAGCGCGGCGTTCGGCCGGAATCACGCTGGTTACAATAGGTTTTCTGCCGGGTGGCAGTTCATCAATAATGGATATATCCAGATCGGAATATTGCAACATGGCCAGGGTACGAGGGATCGGGGTAGCTGTCATCACAAGTTGATGCGGCCGGGTGTCACCCTGCTGGCCTTTTTCTCTCAGCGCCATGCGCTGATGTACGCCAAAGCGGTGTTGTTCATCAATAATAATCAAGCCCAGCCGATGAAAATTGACACTCTCTTGAAATAAGGCATGCGTGCCGATAATAATACCCGCCGAACCATCCGCCAGGCCCTGTAAAACCTGTTTGCGGGCGTTGCCTTTCAATTGCCCCGTCAAAAATACGACTTGAGTCTGAAAACCTTCAAACCACGCGCTGAAATTGCGTTTGTGCTGTTCTGCCAACAATTCAGTTGGCGCCATAACCGCAACCTGATAACCCGCCGTTAACGCCAGTAATGCCGCATAAGCAGAAACAATGGTTTTACCTGAACCGACATCGCCCTGAACCAGTCGCATCATCGGATGTTGCAGGCGGCAATCCGCTTCTATTTCGGCGATGACGCGTTGTTGTGCGCCGGTTAACTTAAAAGGTAGAGAACCTAGAAACTGCTCTACGATGGTTTTATTGCTGGCGCTTGAGAACACCGGCGCTTGCCACGCTTTGGTTTTATTCCTGGTTAAGCGCAAACTCAAATGATGAGCCAGCAGTTCTTCAAATGCCAGCCGTTTCAGCGCGGGAACACTGCCGTTTTGTAAGGCCTCAATCGAGACAGATTCATCGGGAGCGTGCAAGGTTTGAATCGCCTCTGCCAGGGACGGGTAATGGTATTTTTTTAAAATCGCTTCGGGTATCCAGTCTACCAAAAGCTGGGGTTCACTATGGCAGAGGCTTAGCGCCTGTTTTACCGCTTTTCTTAACAGGGTTTGGCTGAGGCCTTCCGTAAGCGGATAAACGGGGGTTAAACGGGTTTCCGTAATGTATGCATCCGGATTTGAAATAACCTGATAATCAGGATGGACCATTTCCAGCCCGGCAAAACCGTGCCGCACTTCGGCAAAACAACTGATCAGGGTCCCCGGTTTTAACGTATTGTGCTGATTGGCGCTGAAATGAAAAAATTTTAATGAGATAAAACCGGTGTCATCGCTGATTCTGCAAATCAGGCTCTTGCGGCCTCTGGGTAAAATATCAATGAATTCAACTCTACCGCAGATAAGCACCGTCATACCCGCCATTAAAGAGCCGATAGGATAAATCCGGGTTCGGTCTTCATAGCGTAGCGGCAAGTGAAAAATAAGATCCTGAATAACACGGATACCCAGCTTTTCCAGCCGGTTTACCGTTTGGGCGCCTATCCCTGTTAATTTAGAGACCGATTGGTTAAGGTAATTCACTTAAGAAGCTGGATATTCCTGCGGTTTCAGACACATAATCGCATCCATTTCCACACCGGCGCCTTTAGGCAAAGCGGCAACGCCAATAGCTGCCCGTGCTGGGTAAGGCTCTTGAAAATAACGACCCATGATTTCATTGACTATGGGAAAGTGTGATAAATCAGTTAAAAAAACATTCAATTTAACAATATCGCCTAGATCACCGCCTGCGGCTTCTGCAACTGCTTTTAAATTATCAAATACCTGGGTAATTTGAGCTGCAATATCGCCGTCTATAAGCATCATGGTTTCAGGCACTAAAGGAATTTGTCCTGAAAGATAAACAGTGCGGTCGACTCTGACCGCTTGTGAATAGGTTCCGATTGCCTGGGGGGCTTGATTAGTCTGGATGATTTCTTTGGTCATTTTTAATCCTGCTGAGTCGTTTTGCCAGTGGGCGAAGTATTGGCTGTTATTTTTAAAGCATTATATCGATTATTGCTAATAGATAGAAAGGCTTAAGCAGGCAACCATGAAATAGTGGTGTTTCAGATAGGTTGAAGTCTTTGCATCGGCTACATTAGGTAAGCCGCCAAAAATAGAACGCGGATGACACAGATTATTTACATTAGGATACTCGTATTTATCATAATCATCCGCGTCATCTGCGTTCCATTGTATTTGTGTTTATTTTTGCGAGTTACCTAAGTAGTTTATTTAAACCAGCGTGGAATTCAGGGTGCAGTTGCAAATAATCAGATCGTCCTTGTAAAAAATCCCGATAGTCTGCTTCAATGCTGTTCGAACTAAGGCGGTGACCGAACTCAGGTTTGTTGCGGGTTTTATCAAACATTTCTGCTAACATCCTGTTTCCCATTTCATAATTGAAGTGCTCCGGATCTTGCCAATACTTTGCCGCTGCCGTCCCAATAGGCTCGGTAGTCATAGCATTAAAGCCATAAAAATGCCAAGCACTTACCGTACCCGCAGATTCTTTTTCTATTAAGTCCGCAATTTGCTTCATGGCCTGCCAGCGTTCGATAAACTCACCGCATTGCATACTTAATTCCAGATTGTAAGCATGGCTTGGATAAGCAAATAACACTAATTCAACACCATATGCCTGGGCAGTTTTGATCATTCTTTGTAAACCGCTTAGATCGAGGGAACTATTAGCAAGGGGATTGATAGCTATGTCTGAAGTGTTTTCTGCCTTCACACATTGCGGATTTTCCTTGATACGGCGAGTAAAAAACTTTCTAAATTGACTATCCACGCCTGCTTGACCCCGTATATAAAAATACATGCCCTCTCTGGTGTGGCTGGGATTTTCCTTTTTTTGTTCTCGAATGGTTTCAATAGAGGCAATCAGAGAGCGACTGGAAAGTAATAATTCTCCGGTACTTATTTGTCCGAGCGAGGCAAATTCTTTTGCACAATTAACCATCGGCAAACTTCCAGGCACAATGCCAACCAATGCACGTTTGATGTTGGCATGCGTCACAGCAAATTCAAAGTCGCACTGCACCATATCCCAGGGTGCGCCTGCCAATGCAAAGTTCATACTTTTCATGTGACCGTGATCCGTAAAAAACGGATTGGTGGGGTCAAAACCAATTTCTGCAAAGAGAATTACCTAAAATGATCGCCTCGGGTTGTTCGCGCATCAATAAGGCGGGTTTAATATGGCGCTCATAACGGCGGAATTTGGGTTTTATCGCATTGAAGCCTTTGATCTCGATGTCCCGGTAATACCAAAACGGATCAACGATGCGATTAAATAGTCCGATCAAGATTAGCAAAAAAAGGCTTACAGAAATAAACCTGACAACAAACTGTTGGGTAGTCATAGGTTTACTCAAAACTGGAAATAAATAAACTCGGATAGCTCCGAGATAGACAGGATTGAGAATACAGCGCACACCACACTCGCTACTAACCAGGCATAAGAGGGTTGCCACAGTAATCGTTTTGCGGCACTGCCTTCGGGCATGTTCAATGCCGGTTTAAACTTTACCATCATTTGCTGGGTATTGGGGGCGATCCAGACAATAAGCAGGGAAATCAATATCCAGTTAATCGCACCGCCCTTGATAAGTGCATTCGTATTGCTAAAATGGACGCCCTGCTCTGGTCAACCACTGCCCGAAAGCTCCCCAATGCGGCAACCAGACTACCGGCAAAGCAAAGCCGTTCATGCCTGCCATTGCTTTAAGTATGGCGGTAGCGGTGTTGATATTATCGGCTCTGAACACGACCCAGGCCACCACCACTGCCAGAAAGGTAATCAACACAGACAATGCGTGCAAGAGTTTTGAGGGCGGCTGATGCCAGAAGCGCTTATGCAGCAGTTGCCAGCCGTGGTTGATGACCAGATAACAGCCATGCAAGCCGCCCCACAGTACATACGTCCAACCGGCGCCATGCCATAGACCGCCCAGCAGCATGGTAATCAGCAAGTTCAGATAGCGACGCACATTGCCTTTGCGATTACCGCCTAGCGGAATATAAAGATAATCACGCAGGAAGTGTGACAGTGTCATATGCCAGCGCCGCCAAAACTCAATAATGTTCACCGACTTGTAGGGCGAGTGAAAATTGAGCGGCAGTGTTACACCAAATAGCCTGGACAAGCCTATCGCCATATCCGAATAGCCGGAAAAATCGAAATACAGTTGCATTGTGTAGCACAATGCACCACCCCAGGCATCCAAAAAAGTAAGCTCTATACCCGCAGTATGTGCGGCGAACACCGGGCCTACATACTTGGCTATGCCGTCAGCCACCACTACTTTTTTAAACAGCCCGATAAAAAAAATAGTCAATCCTACCAGCAGATTCTCATAGCTGAAGCGATAGGTTGAAGGCTTTGCAAATTGCGGCATCATTTCCTTATGATGCAACACCGGGCCGGCGATCAAATGAGGAAAATAGGTGACGAACAGTGTGTAGTGAATAAAATTATATTCCTTCACCTTACCCTGATAGGTGTCCACCAGAAAAGCAATCTGGGTAAAGGTAAAAAAAGAAATGCCGAGCGGAAGAACAAACTCAGCAGTCATCAGTGCTGTGCCGGCCAGATGATTCAGGTTTTCAATAAAAAAATTGGCGTATTTAAAGTAGCCTAGCAAAGTCAGGTTGGAAATAACAGCGCAGGCCAGCAGCAGTTTTGGTTTATTGAAAAACCGGTGCCCAATTAAATAGCCCGCTCCGTAATTAAATACGATAGAACCGGCTAGCAAGCCAACAAAACGCACATCCCACCAGCCATAGAAAAATAGCGATGCCGCTGTAAGCCAGAGCGCTGCCAGGTTGTTGCTGTAACGGGCGATACCATAAAACCCGAAGAAAACAATCGGGAGAAATCCAAAAATAAAAACGTGTGAATTAAATAACATCAGTAAAATCTGGTTTTTGCCGGATTACGCTATAGTTGTCCCATTGATTGGGCTATTATTTAACAACGATACAGTGAAAAAATACAATTGTGTACACTATCCCCTCTCCCCAACCCTCTCCCAGAGGAAGAGAGAGTAAGGTGTTTAACGTTATTTCATCCTAAACAGAGCATTTCACCACGAAGAACACGATAGCAAAAACAGAGAGTTATCAACAGGGGGGCACGGATAAGCGTTCACCAAAAAAATTGAGCGAAAAACACAGGTAATCCATTGAGATTCCTTCGTGCTCCTCGTGTCTTCGTGGTGAATTAATCAATCTTTACTTTATAAATTCTCAATCATCACATCAGCAAACTCGCTGCACTTGACTTCTATGGCGTTATCCATCAAGCGTGCGAAATCGTAGGTGACTCGTTTACTGGCGATAGCGGCATCCATCGCGTTAATAATGGCATCGGCCGCTTCAAACCAACCCATGTAACGCAGCATCATTTCACCCGATAATATTAATGAACCGGGATTAACTTTATCCAGGTCAGCATATTTTGGCGCAGTGCCGTGAGTGGCCTCAAAAACAGCCGTGCCTGTTTTATAATTGATGTTACCGCCAGGTGCAATACCAATTCCTCCGACTTGTGCGGCCAACGCATCAGATAAATAATCACCATTCAAGTTCAAAGTGGCGATTACATCAAAATCTTCAGGGCGGGTTAAAACCTGTTGTAAGGCAATATCGGCGATGGCATCTTTAATTAATATGCGGCCACTTGCCAAAGCTTCGCTCTGCTCCTTGTTCGCAGCCGCTTCACCTGACTGCGCACGGGTTTTTTCCCATTGTGCCCAGGTATAAGTTTGTTCAGGATATTCACGTTCCGCAACGGCATAAGCCCAGTTACGAAATGCCCCTTCGGTGAATTTCATTATGTTGCCCTTATGGACAATTGTCAGACTTTTGCGTTTATTGGTTAAGCAATAGTCAATGGCAGAGCGTATCAGGCGTTCTGTGCCTTCTTGTGACACCGGTTTTATACCAATACCCGATGTTTCCGGAAAACGGATTTTACTGAATTGTGCGGGAAAATTTTCCTTCAACAGGCGCATGAACAGCTTGTTGTCATCACTGCCTTGCTCAAATTCCAGACCGGCATAAATATCTTCAGTATTTTCCCTGAAAATCACCATATCAACAGCACCAGGGTTTTTTACCGGTGAGGGTACGCCTTGAAACCATCTGACCGGACGCAAGCAAACATACATATCCAGCAATTGCCGCAAGGCCACGTTTAAAGACCGGATACCGCCGCCTATTGGCGTAGTTAACGGGCCTTTAATCGATACTAAATAATCCCGGCAAGCATCAACAGTTTCATCAGGAAGCCAGGTATTCAAAAGCGTATGGGCTTTTCCTCCTGCGTAAACTTCCAGCCAGTGAATTTTCCTTTGCCCGGAATAAGCGCTTGCAACAGCCGCGTCTAATACACGAACAGTAGCACGCCATATATCCGGCCCTGTTCCGTCCCCTTCGATATAAGGAATAATCGGGTTATCCGGTACGATAAGTTTACCGTTTTGCATCGTGATGGGGCTGCCATTTGACGGCGGAGTGAGACTGGTCATAGATAACTCCTGATTTGATTGGATTGAATGTGCGTGATAATTAGTTATGGAATAAGCAATTGCACACCACAGAGGTTTGCCAGGGTTATACCATTGTTAATATAAATATCGCAGGGCTTTACTGCCCGTTGTCATCTTGTATCATAACAAACCAATTGGCGGTTGTCTTAGGCTTGTAAGCTTAAAAGCATATTTATGAAATAAACCACATCAAAACACTGAGCTGCGTAAAATGAACCATTCAGTTAAAATTCACTCTCCTTGAGGTATATTTTATGATCATTAAAAGCTCAGGGATGTAACTTTTAGTTAATGGTAAAAAATGAACATTACGCTGGATTTCCCATGATAACCTTGATAAATGTAGAGATGAAATTAATCACGTCTATACAAACCCGATTAATCGCATCTTTGCTGGTGTTTTTACTTTCCACCCGTTGTTTTGCGGAGGAAATGATTGTGACGCCCCCCATCAGCATCAGTCTGGATCAGGCAACAAAACAAATCATCAATAATGATAGCAACCTTAGGGTTCTAGGTGCTGAAACAGAAATAATTGAGGATAAAGACGTGCATGTGATTAAAGTTTTAACGCCGGATGGCCGTATCCTGCATTATAAAATCGACGCTGAAACCGGCGAGATAATTACCAACCGCTAAAACTATCGGAGCAAGCATGCGAATTCTTATCGTTGAAGATGAAATCACACTTTGCGAACAAATTCATCAGTATCTGGCAGATAAGGGTTTTGCTGTTGACACAGCACATACCGGTAGTGATGGCCTCTACATGGGCAAAGAGTACCCGATTGATGCGGCTATTATTGATATTGGTCTTCCCGATTTTTCAGGCATCGAACTCATTAAGCGTTTACGCAAAGATAAAGTGAGGATACCTATTTTAATTTTGACGGCCAGGAGCCGTTGGCAGGAAAAAGTAGAAGGGCTGGAAGCCGGGGCTGATGATTACCTGGTTAAACCGTTTCAATATGAAGAGTTACTCGCGCGGATTAACGCCTTGATCAGGCGCTCAGCGGGGCAAGCACATCCGGTATTAATCCATGACAATATCGAACTGGATACCGTGGCGCAGGAAGTTTCGGTTTCAGGCGTAAAACTGGATTTAACCGCTTACGAATACAAGGTCCTGGAATATTTAATGTTTCGTAAAGGCGAATTGATTTCAAAATCCGTGTTGACAGCACATATCTACGATGAAGACTTTGATCGTGACAGCAATGTTATCGAGGTTTTTATTGGTCGCTTGAGAAAAAAACTGGATCCCGACGGAACCCGCAAACCAATTGAAACATTGCGCGGACGGGGTTACCGGATTCCTGCCGGCCATTCTTGATCTTTACGCCTGGAAAGACGCGATAAAACGCGTCCCTACCCTTTATTTAACTTAAAAGGCTTTAAATGCGAGCTAAATCGTTAAGCTTTCGACTGCTGATTGCCGAAGGTTTGGTACTTGCAGCTTTCTTTGCGCTGGTTGCTGTTGTTCTTGAACAAGGCTTTCGTGAAAGTGCCGAACAAGCACTACAGGAAAGATTGCAGGTTCAAGTGTACTCGCTCTTGTCAGCAGCTAAATTGAATAATGCGGGCGAATTAATCATGCCTGCGAGTTTGCACGAGCCACGATTTGAAAATCCGGGATCGGGACTTTACGGCTTTATTCAGCAAGCCAAAAAAAAACTGGTTTGGCGCTCACCTTCAGCAATCGGACTGGATGTAATGGCTCCACCTGAATTAAGCGCTGGCAATTCCGCATTTGAGTTTGATAAGCATGGCCGTTATGCCCTGCATTATGACGTTATTTGGCAAAATGTAGCCGGTATAGAGCGTGAATATATCTTTACCGTGGCTGAGGATGCCCGATTTGTCAGCAGCCAGGTAGAACAGCTTCAAGAAACCTTACGATTCTGGCTGCTGATCATCGGTGTGGTTCTGGTTTTTATTCAATTTGCGGTATTACGCTGGAGTTTAAAACCGCTTCGAAGTATCGTGAAAGATCTTGAAGCGATAGAACAGGGTAAAAAAACTCTTTTAGACGGTCACTATGCAACTGAACTGGAAGGTCTGGCCGGTAATCTTAATGCCTTCATAACCCATGAGCGGGCGCATTTGGAACGTTATCGAAACAATCTGGCTGATTTGGCACACAGTTTAAAAACACCATTGGCCATATTGCGCGGCTGTGTCGAATCTTTCAGTGAAAACAAGGAAACAGTACAGGAACAAATTTCCAGGATGAATCAAATTGTCGAATATCAATTACAGCGGGCAGCTGCCAAAGGTGAACATAACGCAATCAAAAAGACCGTCGATATATCTGCTGTCATTAATAAAACAAGCACATCACTCAACAAGGTTTATATTGATAAAGACATCAATTTCGAGATAACAATCCCTGAACAATGCCTGATTTATTGTGAAGAAGGTGATTTGTATGAAATAGTGGGTAATTTGCTGGATAACGCCTGTAAGTGGTGCCAGCATACAGTCAAAGTCAGTATTTCCCTCAATCCACGTAAAAGCCGGCGCAATTTTTCGTTGCTGCTGCAAATTGAAGATGACGGACCGGGAATTCCCGTCGGCAAATTTAATGACATTTTAAAAAGAGGAATTCGTGCCGATGAAAATATTCACGGGCACGGTATTGGCATGACCGTCGTTTATGAATTAATCGGTATGCTGGGCGGCAAGCTGGAAGGCGGCAAGAGTGTTGCTTTGGGCGGTATGAGATGGAGCGTTTATTTGCCGTGATGCGTATCCGATTGACTTATATCAGTGTTATTTTACTTTGGGCTACGACACCACTGGCGATCAAATGGAGTGGCGAAGGCCCCGGTTTTCTATTCGGCGTCACCGCACGCATGACGATTGGTACAGTGTGTGTATTATTTGTACTGGTGCTAATGCGACAACGGCTAGCCTGGCATCGTAAAGCACGTCTGACATATCTTGCAGTGGCTTTGCAAATCTACGGGTCAATGCTGGCGGTTTACTGGGCTGCACAATTTATTCCTTCCGGCTGGATTTCGGTGATATTTGGTCTTACACCACTCCTGACCGCTTTATTAGCCGCTATTTTTTTAAGAGAACGGAGCCTCGCGCTGGGCAAATTACTAGCTTATGGCTTCGGCGTTAGCGGCTTGGCTATTATGTTCGGTTCAGCCTTGCAATTGGGTTATGAAGCAGTGCTGGGCATAAGTGGCGTGCTGGTTTCTTCATTATTGCAATCAGCCAGTTCGGTTTGGATAAAACGCATAGCTGCAAAATTACCCGCGTTGTCCCAAGTGACAGGGGGCTTGTTGTTGGCATTACCGGCTTACCTGCTCACCTGGGGCATAGCAGATGGCCATTGGCCGACTGCTTTAACACTTCGCAGTCTGGCTGCGATTATTTATCTGGGCGTAGTCGCTACTACAATAGGCTTTGCCCTCTATTATTATTTACTCACGCATCTGCCTGCTACCCGGGTTGCCCTAATTACATTGGTTTCTCCACCACTTGCACTGATTTTAGGGCATACCATTAACCATGAACCACTGACCATGAAAATCATAACAGGTACATTTTTCATACTCTCCGCGCTCATTATGCATGAGTTTTTTGATCGCCTTCCTGCTTTAAAGCCAAGACGTAAACGAGCGTAAGTATCTTAATACGCATAGAAAAACTGTTAGATAAAAAATAATCTACGCTTAAATTAAAATGTTTTTTTGCCCTACTTGTATTTTTAGTGCTACTATTGTTTGCAGTTAAAGTTTGAGCCGGCTTCTTTCTGAAGCTGGAATTTGTAAAGCCAACCAAAATTGGCGTTTTTTTAAGTTAAGAGTGTGATATGTCAGATCAAGTTGTAGGTACCGTTAAGTGGTTCAATGATGAAAAAGGTTTTGGATTTATTGAACAAGAAGGTGGCAAGGATGTTTTTGTTCACCACAGTGCAATTAACGGCGCCGGCCGCAAAACCTTGCGAGAAGGCCAAAAAGTTACTATGCAGGTGACTCAAGGTCAAAAAGGCCCGCAAGCAGAGAATGTAACCCCAGCGTAACAAACTCATAAACTGAACCCAAAAGCCGACTGGCTTTTGGGTTCAGCTTTATTGTGTTGCTTTCATGATAACGAATTTGGCGTTGGAAGCGACAATCGAATGATTACCAAATAATTGATTAAGGTTGACGTGATAATTCAGGTGGCGATTGCCGATTACCCACAGTTCCCCACCCTTCCTCAATACCTTTCTTGACTGCTTAAATAGGCTGACGGCAATCTGATCGCCCACTGTATTTTGCTGATGAAAAGGTGGATTACAAAGGATGAGATCTGCTGAAGCCGATTCAAAATCGTTCAGCCCATCATCAACACAAAAAGTCGCATTGCGCTCTTGCCCGAAAGCCCGATAAAAGTTTTCCTTGGCGGAAGCCACTGCCATAAATGACTCATCAACAAAATGAATCGTTGCTGACGGATTTCGCTCTGCGGCCATTAAACCCAGCACGCCGTTACCGCAGCCCAAATCAATAATGTCACAACCGCCCTGTCTCATGGGTAGATGCTGAAGAAAAAAACGCGTTCCTATATCAAGACTGTCACGCGAAAATACATTGGCATGGTTACTAATCAGATAATCACTGCCTTCAAGCCGATAACAAACCGGATAAGGGTTAGCTGGAATAACCAACTCAGGATCAGGCGATGCAAAAATCAATCGCGCTTTTTTTCTTGCCAACGCTGTTGTTGTGGGCCCTACCAAACGTTCCAGTATCTTCCAAATCGAAGGCGGCAGAGTTTTTATCATTCCCGCAACAATAATTTGGGTTGAGGGTAGTAAATGAGGATGCAAACGTATCAACTGATCCTCAAGCAAAGCAAGCGTCTTCGGCACTTTAATCAAAACCAGATCAAAGTCACCCTGCAGAGATTCAAGGCTATTTATTAATATAACACGGTGCTCAGGTAAACTATTAGCGGCCAGATTAAGCCGTGTCGCCTGTTGTGACAGATATGAATCCGATACTGCTTGAGGTTGGAATGAACTCAGTGCGACTGCCAACGCGCCGAAGCTATCATTAAATATCAAAATACTGGCATCAGCCAATGGCTTAAAGTCTTCTGAGAGCGTGTTAAGCAGATATTCATCAGCCGCGTCCCAGGCTCGCAATAGCTCTAATGGACGCTTTGGAAGACGATTCAATTCAAACTCGCCCTGGCCGACCCTTAACAGGTTATCCGTTTTAATAGGCATTGAAAAATTTAAACTCTGGATTGTATTAAGCGCGTGACATAAATTTTCCGGATTCGGTATTGACCTTAATCAACTCGTCAGTCTCCAGATATTCAGGAACCTGAACCTCTATACCGGTTACCAATCGAGCCGTTTTAGTGCGTCCAGATGCGGTCGCACCTTTAATTGCCGGGGCTGTCTCTATAATGGCCAACACTACCGAACTTGGCAGCTCAATACCTAATACGGCATCATCTATTAATAAGGCAACAATCCCTTCAAGTCCTTCGGTCAAATAGCCAACTTGATCATCCAACTCCTCACGGCTCAAACTGTACTGGGTATAATCTTCCATATTCATAAATATGTAATTATCCCCATCAATATAAGAAAACTGCACCTTGGCTCTTACCAGATCAGCATCTTTGAAGAAATCATCGCCTTTCAAGGACTCATCCTGTTTTTGCCCGGTTTTGAGATTAGTAAACCGAATTTTATACAACGTCGATGCGCCACGCGATGAAGGGCTTTTTGCATCAACTTGCTTAACCACATGAGGTACACCATTAATTTCAACTACCATTCCCCGCTTTAAATCACTCGCCTTTGCCACACAAATCTCCTCAAGATTTCACAGTCTGCTAGCAATGAATTTTAACATACTGTCCGATTGAACCTTGCCTTTTTCCCGAAGTCTGATTTTTTAAATTAAAGCGTGATGTTTACCCACATTGAACGCACAGATCGAATTAAAACCAAGAGCGTAAAGGTTTTTGTTAATCTAACGCTATCTTAGAGATTATAATTACAACATGAAATCTTTAACTATCCGCAACGAGAAAGCTATGAACGCCTGCTTAAAATTATTGACTAGTGTCACCTTTATTACATTGGCTGCGTGTTCGACTCAACAGGTCAAACAAGATGCGACATCAACCAGTATCAACGACACAGCCACTGTCAAAGAAAAATCACCAACAGTGGCAAATGAAGCTGAGTCAATGTCCGGACAGAATCCACCAATGACTATCATGAAAGGCGACAAAAAATTAAATCTGGTCAGAATAATGGATGGAGGAATCTGTAAAAATGAGTTTCAAGGTGCAAAAGGCGCTTTTCTCCTTTATGCCGACCCAAAAGACATAGAGCGGATCAAACGGGAAAAAGGAGCGGCAGTTTTTAGTACTTTCGAAACTAAAATCCAGGCTATTTCCGGCAATGTTTTAGAGGAAGCAATTGATAACACGAATCTATCAGAAGATCCTTTTACATTAGGCGAGGATGAAGCACAACAAAAACTGGCCAACACGTTAGCCAATAATTTTCATAACGCTGCCTCTGATGCCATTAATACATTTCAAAAAGAAACGACGTTAACAATTGATATCACCGCATTCCCCCCTTCTCTTGTTTTTTATCAAAAAGGCTGCGAAGCAACTCACATCGATCCGGAAAGCACAGATTCAGGCAATCAGCTTAATGCCAACTATTAGACTAATCATCCTGCAAGCGAATCGCCATGACATCACATAAGGCATAATGTAGAACACTGTTTGCAGTCGATCCCAATAACAAGGCCAGACCATGCCGTCCATGTGAACCTACAACAATTAAATCTACCTGTTCCTGCTCAGCAATATGAATAATTTCCTGTTTAGGAACACCCCAAAGCATCCAGCGGTTAGCCAAATCAACATTCAATTGGTCGCCAAGCTGCATCAGTTTGGCTTTTTCCGCTTCAAGTAAATCGTATGATGAATCTTGATTCAAAGGAATCACAGTGCCATAGTTGGTATCCGGCATGGGAATGTTATCCAACACATGAATAATACTCAATTTAGCCTGATATCTATAGGCCAAAGACCTGGCTTTTTCTGCGACGTAAAGTCCTTGTTCAGAATAATCTACTGCCAGTAAAACGTGTTGATAATCTCTCATTGGTTTGTGCCTGATTTAATCGGTTGTGAGAAGAAATTTACAAATAGATGAGCAAAACCTTCTAATAAATGATTTGCTTTATGAAATGCTGATATTGTTATTATACGCATTCGCGAACTCGCACAGTAACATTTCCAGAACCCAATCCTGATAATCCTTTCATGCAACCCGCATTCATCCATTTAAGACTACACACTGAATTCTCCCTGGTAGACGGTATCGTTAAAATCAAGCCAATGGTTAAGCGTTTGGCTGAGTTAAATATGCCCGCGATTGCGGTTACCGATCACGCCAATCTGTTCTCGCTGGTCAAGTTTTACAAGGCGGCGCTGGGACAAGGCATTAAGCCGATAGCGGGTGCTGATGTGTTGATTTTTAATCCTGAAGAACCTGCTACGCCTTATCGTTTGACCCTGCTGGTCAATAATCATACGGGTTACATAACACTGACCGAATTGATTTCCAAAGCTTATCAGGAAGGACAGCATCAAGGTGTGCCTATGCTTAGGCAAGAATGGATAGAAAACAATCACAAGGGATTGATTGCATTGTCGGGTGCAATGGATGGAGATATAGGCAAGGCTTTATTAGCGGAAAACAATGAAGAGGCTAAACGCTTGGCGAAACAATGGGGCGCATTGTTTGAACAGTGCTTTTATCTGGAATTACAGCGTGTCGGTAAGCCCGACGAAGAGCGTTATATTGCCGCTGCCGTTGAACTGGCGTTGGCAACAGGCTTGCCTGTAGTTGCCACCAATGATGTGCGCTTTATTCATCAAAAGGATTTTGCAGCCCATGAAGTGCGCGTATGTATTAATCAGGGACGGGTATTGGATGATACGCGACGACCCAAGGATTACACCGAGCAACAATATTTACGCAGTACCGAGGAAATGCTGACGTTGTTTGCCGACATTCCCGAAGCGTTGGAAAACACCGTGGAAATTGCCAAACGCTGCAATTTAAAACTGACGTTGGGGCAAAACTTTCTGCCGGATTTTCCTGTGCCTGAGGGAATGAATCTGGCCGAGTTTATGGCTTCAGAGTCTTTGGCGGGGCTTGAACAACGCTTGCAGCATTATCCGGCGGTGGGGAAAGGTACGGATCAGGAAAACCGGGCCGTTTACTATGAGCGCCTGGATTTCGAGTTAAAAATGATCACCCAGATGGGTTTTCCCGGTTATTTTATGATTGTTGCCGACTTTATTCAGTGGGCAAAAAACAATCTTATTCCGGTAGGGCCGGGGCGAGGTTCCGGTGCGGGTTCATTGGTGGCGTACGCGCTTAAGATTACCGACCTTGACCCTATCGAATTCGATCTGTTATTTGAGCGATTCTTGAATCCCGAGCGGGTTTCGATGCCCGACTTTGACGTGGATTTCTGCATGGATAGACGTGATGAAGTGATTGATTATGTCGCTCGTCATTATGGCCGGGATCATGTAGCGCAGATCATCACCTACGGCTCAATGGCGGCCAAAGCGGTTATTCGCGATGTCGGCCGGGTACTGGGTTTCGGCTATGGATTTGTCGATAGATTAGCCAAGCTGATTCCGTTTGAAATTGGCATGACGCTGACTAAAGCGTTAAAAGACAGTCCTGAACTGAAACAACTTTATGATACCGAAGAAGAAGTCAAAGCGCTGATCGATATGGCACTGTCGCTGGAAGGCACGACCAGAAATGCGGGCAAACATGCCGGAGGCGTGGTGATTTCGCCGACTAAGTTGACCGATTTCACACCGCTGTATTGCGATCAGGACGGCAATAATCTGGTCACCCAGTTCGACAAGGATGACGTGGAGGCGGTCGGACTGGTCAAATTCGACTTTTTGGGACTGCGTACACTGACCATTATCGATTGGGCTTTGCAGGACATTAACGCCAAACACCAGCTACAAGGCAAGCCGCTGGTTGATATAACGGCCATTCCCAGGGATGATGCCGCGTCATACGAATTATTAAAAAACGCCCAGACCACCGCAGTGTTCCAGCTTGAATCACGCGGGATGAAGGAGCTGATTAAGAAGCTAAAACCTGACTGCTTCGACGATATTATCGCGCTGGTGGCGTTGTTTCGTCCGGGCCCCCTGGAATCGGGCATGGTCGATGATTACATCAATGTTAAACATGGCGCGAAAGCGGAATATGCGCATCCATTACTGGTGCCTATTTTAAAGCCGACTAACGGCGTTATTTTGTATCAGGAACAGGTAATGCAAATCGCCCGTGAAATGGCGCTTGTACACGCTGGGCGGGGCGGACATGCTACGTCGGGCGATGGGTAAGAAAAAGCCGGAGGAAATGGCCAAGGAGCGGGATAAATTTACCGCCGGTGCAATAGAAAATCAGGTCGATGAAAAAATCGCCACTTATGTTTTCGATTTAATGGAGAAATTTGCCGGTTACGGCTTCAATAAATCGCATTCGGCCGCATACGCTCTGGTCGCCTATCAAACAGCCTGGCTAAAAGCCCATTATCAGCCCGAATTTATGGCGGCGGTGCTGTCTGCCGATATGGATAACACCGATAAGGTAGTGATATTAATCGAAGAATGCCGGCAAATGAAGCTGGACATTCGCCCGCCCACCATCAATGTTTCAAAATACAAATTCACCGTTAATGACGAAGGCCATATTATTTACGGATTAGGCGCACTGAAAGGTGTGGGCGAGGCGGCTATTGAGGAAATGCTAAAAGAGCGGAGCGACAATGGACTGTTTTCAGGACTATATGATTTATGCAAGCGGGTCGATTTACGCAAATTTAACCGGCGGGTGCTGGAAGCGCTAATTCGCGCCGGGGCTTTTGATGAATTTGATCCTAATCGGGCAAGCCATTTGGCAGAGTTACCCACCGCTTTGCGAGTAGCGGAACAACATGGAAAAATGGCGCAAACAGGACAGAATGACTTGTTCTCGCTGCCAAGTTCCAGCTTGGGAGCGGTCAATAGCGATGATGTGGATGATACAGAGACTTATTCTACTGCGGTTGAACCCTGGTCAGATAATGAACGCCTGGCTGCAGAAAAATTAACCCTGGGATTGTTTTTGACAGGCCATCCGATAGACCAATATGAACCGGAATTAAAACACTTTACACACGGAAAAATAGCGTCTTTGCAGGTAGCACGCGGCAATATGGAAGCGCGTGTTGCGGGTCTGGTGGTAGAAGTGCGCACCCGCCAGACAAAACAAGGTAAAACGATGGGGTTTGCTACCCTGGATGACAAATCCGGCAGGCTTGAGTGTGCTGCTTTTGGTGAAGTTTATGAGAAATACCGGGGTATTTTTACTCGTGATAGTCTTTTGATTGCCGAAGGGGCTTTAGCTATAGATAACTTTTCCGGCGCGTTGCGCTTAACAGTAGAGAAATTATATGATATGGAACAGGCGAGAGAAAATTTTTCAAGGGGTATTCAGTTAACCTGGAATGCGGCGAAAGATAAGCCGGAATCCATTAGCACTATAGAAAGATTGCGTGAAATTCTAAGCCCTTTTAAGGGCGGAAGTTCTCCGGTAAGCATCAATTATATATCAAAGTATGCGCGGGCCGCTGTTCAACTAGGTGATGAATGGCGAATACATCCGACTGATGAACTGATTGCGCGTTTGAAATCGGTGTTCGGAGCTACCGCCGTAGAGATTAGATACAGGTAAGGCTCAAGGTTAAAAAAGCACACCACTAATAGGTAAGTCCCTCTGAAAGTGTGTTGATATTTGATGGGAAGAATGGCAAAAAGCCCTTATTTTATATGAGCAATGGTCTTTTTAAATCGAATTCAGCCGGCAGCATCAACCAAATCCTCAAAAATCTGGTATCAGTCCAGAAGCAGACGTAAAACGAACAGTAAATATAGCAGCGTGAAGGGCGAAAATCGGCCAACAAGAGACAGTCAGTTGATTGATAATTAATCCGATGAATGTCTGATCACTAACCGTAACCGGACGGTTGCGAAGCCATTAGATCGAACACATTCATTAACTTAAAGACAATGTCTATGACCGGGGGCCAAGAATTCGTGAAGCCGCTTACTCCAAGTTATAGATTATTGAATTATCTCCCCATATGCAATAGCATGGTGCCAAAGTGCCTCGGTTGCCGTCTTGTCTTGCCTTGGCTTGCATTCGTCTCAAGCAACGGACAATCAACATGAACAGCTTTAAACCCTTATTAAACGTTTATCTTATCTGGCATCCAGAAGCCGATGCCGTTTGCAGTCCGCTAGCGCAAGCGATTTTCACAAAGATTAACCGCCATCCGGAGCGGCCGTTTGCCAGGGGCATAGGCATACCCACTTACTACCGCTGTGTACCGGCAGCAAACCAGGACCTCCCGTTAGCCATTGATGTAACCGCCGCAGAGCACAGCGTGATTTTTGTGTTGGTGGAAGATCATCTGGTGACTGACGAAGCCTGGGGACAATATGTGGCGGATGTGTATACACAAATCCAAACCGGGGCCTGCCTGCATTTGCTGGTGCCGGTGGCTTTAACCGGCTCGGCGTTCAATCTGCATCCTGATATCAGTAAAGCCAATTTTGTGCGCTTGTTTAATCTGGATACAGAAACCGTTCAAAGCAAGCTTATTCATTATGTCGTGCATGCCTTGGCCAGGTTATTGGCAAACCCGGAACGGACAACTGCACAAGGCGTAAAGTTAAGTCCCTTGCCGATAAAGTTATTTATCAGTCACACCAAGCGCGAAGCCAAAGCCCTGCAATTGGCCGAGGCGTTAAAGCAAGCTTTGGACAATACCCAACTCGACCGGTTTTTTGATTCCGTGGATATTGCCTCCGGATTTCAGTTTGATAAAGAAATCGATGGCAATATTGAAGACGCGGCATTGATTGCCATCCGCTCCGACCTTTACAGCGACAGCCCGTGGTGCCGGATGGAAGTGATGAGCGCCAAGCGTTTGCAATCTCCGATTATCGTGGTTGATGTCCTGCAACATTACGAAGACCGTAGTTTTCCGTATTTAAGCAATGTGCCGGTGATCCGGTTTGATTTAGAGCAACCTTTAACCGCGCCGGAAACCGCAAAAAAGCTGCAAGCCCTTATCGATTTTGCCTTGCTGGAAGTCCTGCGCTTTAAATACATTGAAAAGCATTTTACCCATTTACAAAAACTGGGATGACTGCCAGAAGATGTCACGATTTTATCCAGACCTCCCGAAGAGCGCGATTTAAAATCTCCCGATACCAAAAAGCAGATCATCTACCCCGATCCCCCATTGGGTTATGAAGAAAGCAAAGAACTTGGCCTTTACGATAAACAACTCGACACTCCCACCACTTGGCGTGGCAAATCCCTGCAAGGACAGGCCATAGGTATTTCTATTTCCGAATCAGACACCGGCGAATTGCAAGCATTGGGCTTGAGTAATGACCATTTGCAAATTGCCATGCTGGAAATCGCCCGACAATGCCTAGCCCAAGGTGCGCAACTGGTCTATGGAGGCGATTTACGGCCTAACGGCTTTACCGAAGGCCTGCTGGAATTGGTCCGCTATCATAACGACGCCCTTAAAAAGGAATACCAGCCGGTCAGTAATTTCCTCGCCTGGCCGTTAAAAGCCACTTTGGAAATCGCCTGGGCTGCGCAAAACAAAGATGCCATCAGCATTAAAGTCCAAAAAGCGCCGGAAGAACTGATTACAGCCGGATTAATCACAGACCCGAACAATCCCGGCACTAGCAACGATGTTTCCGGTTACGTCTGGGCCCGCTGTTTAACCGCCATGCGCGAAGAAATTGTCCAAAAAACTCGGCCCCGGATCATGATGGGCGGCAGAACGTTAGGGTTTAAAGGCAAATACCCCGGCTTAGTTGAAGAAGCCTTGCTGACTTTACAAGCCAAAAAGCCGTTATTTTTGCTCGGCGGCTACGGCGGCGCAAGCCATGCCATCTGCCAGGCCTTACAAGGCGAACAGCCGGAAGCGTTAACAGAAAGCTATCAATGCCGCAACGAGCCTTATAAAACCTTGCTGCAAGAATACAATCATCGGATTGCCGACCAGCAACTTGATTTAACTCCGATTGATTATCAGGCTTTGTGTAAAACCTTTGCAGAGATTGGCATCAGGGGTTTAAATAACGGCTTAAGTGATGAGGAAAACTTGGTTTTGTTTACCACAAATAATACTGAACAAGCGATAGGGTTGATTTTAACAGGACTGACGAAGGTCAATAAAGCCATTATTGTATAAGAACTTTAGAACACGAAAGCACTGAATAATAAAAATAACAAGGGGTTACAATGAGCAAGTATTTTTTTAGCTATGCCGGTATTGATCGTCCATTGGCAAAGCAACTTGTCAGCGGCTTGCAAAGTGCAGGGATTGATATTTGGTGGGATTTAAACGATATAGGCTGGGGTGAGCATTGGCAGGATGAACTCCAAAAAGGGCTCGAAACGTGTGATGCCTATATTTTGTTATTAGGCAAACAAGGCATTAGACGCTGGGTTAAAGCGGAAGTTGAAACTGCGCTGACCAGGCATTACGAAAAAGGCTTGCCCTTGTTTATCCTTTTGCTACCAGACGTAGATCGGCAACACATACCGCCGTTTTTAAATTGTATTCAACACCGAAGCTTACCGGAAAACCTAAATGATCCGGCTTATTTTACTGATCTTGTTGGCGAACTCAAACGACACGCCGATGATCCTTCGCTATACGAACAAGAACTTCCTCCAGGATTTTGTCCGTTTCCAGGCTTGGAATCCTTTACCGAGGACCGTGCCGATTTTTTCTTTGGTCGACAACGGGAAACGGCCGAATTGCTGGTCAAATTTGCCCGTCCCTATGGACAATTCTGCCGCTGGTTACAAATTGAAGGCAACAGTGGTGTCGGAAAATCTTCACTTGTGCAATCTGCTTTAATCCCCGCCATTCGTGCCGGTTGGTTGGATGAAAACAGCGATCGCTACCATTGGCAAGTATGGGTGATGCGCCCGGGGACTGATGCTTGTCAAAGTTTAGTCATTCAAATAGCGAATAGCGATATTGCAAAAGCATCGCCGCCTTTGTTTGATAAACGCATCGAATCAATTCTTGATCTTGATGGAAAAGATAGTACCGATTTGGCATTTGCCCTTAAATTGGTCTTACAGAAAGACCCTAAAGCTAAAGTACTGCTCATCATCGATCAGTTGGAAGAACTGATCACCCTAACTAGTAATCCAAAAAGCCAGGAACGTTTTGATAACTTGTTAGCCACTGCATTAACAGACCCCGACTGCCCTTTATACTTGGTAACAACCATTCGCAGTGATTTTATGCTGCACTTTGCAGAATTGCCAAAGTTACAAGCGCTATTCAATAGTCCCATTCAAGAACGCTATTTTTTACAACCTATAGGTGAGATTGGTCTGACAGATGCCATCAAAACTCCTGTGCGCTGCGCTAAAGGCTGGAGCTGGCAGCCCGGAACTATCCATTTGGTTGATAAAGACTTAACGCTGCCTGAGTACATCGCCCAGGAAGCGCTGCTTGAAACCGATGCCGCACTGCCGCTTACATCCAATGTCATGAAAATGCTATGGGAAGCTGCAACAGCAAAACAAGTACGCGAATTAAGTTTTGATGATTTGAAATCAGTCAATGGCGTAGGCGGTGCTCTGGCGGCAAGTTTAGACGAAAAATTGCAGCGCCTGCCCCAGCTAGATAAAGACATTGTCCGGGCAGTCTTATTAGATTTGGTGCAAACAAACACCAATGCTACGTATACCCGCCGAACCATCACCAAAACCCAAGCCTTAGAGATGGCAGGTGCTAAAAAGGATGATCCAGCTACTCAAATCGCAGCCAATCGCATAATCAACTGGCTTTCTGGTATTCGGGTTGCAAACGACGCAGTGGCTGAAGAGCCGATTCGCATGCTTGTGATTAGCGGTGGCAAGGAAAACGAATCAACCACAGAAGACCAAGCTAAAAGTAATGATACTAAAAGCGTTGATTTAATACATGAAATTCTATTAAGAACATCCCGTACTACTAAGAAACCCTATTGCAAAACTCTGTTTGGCTGGATAAAAACCAACGACAAACAGCTAAAAGATCGGGATAGACGTCAAGATTTAGCCAACCAGTGGTTTGAAACCCGAAAGCAATCGCCATTTAAGGCATGGATCAGTTATTTGGCAAGTTGGGGACAACTCAAAGACTTTAAGGATGCGGGCAGCTGCAACACCATAGAAAACAAGTATCTCAAATCCAGCCAGGAGCGATTAACTATATTTATAGCTGCTTGGTTGCTAGTAAGCATAGCCTTTACCCAGCTTGCCTTTAGAGCGAATGACGTAACCTACCATACCCAATATGCTAACTTGGCCACTTGGTTGCTTCATCGACCCACCGCTTGGGTAAGGGCAAATGTATTCCCAAGCCCGGAATTGCCCAAAATGGTTGAAATACCGGCCGGGACTTTCGAACTGGAACTGAACGGAAAAGATCATAAAACTATTACCCTATCAGCCTTCAAGATGGCCGAGACTGAGTTAACCTTTGCCGAATATGATATTTTTGTGTTTGCGAATCAAGCTAAAAAGGATGCTGTGGCTAATACTGAGCCAGCTTCTTCAGCACATTCTGAATGTTTTGAATTACCAGCTGATGCAGGTTTTGGCCGTGGAGATCGTCCTGTGATTAATGTTACTTGGTATTGCGCCAATGCATACATTGCCTGGTTAAATAAACAGCTAAAACTAGACCCCAATCACAGCTATCGTTTACCCAGTGAAATGGAATGGGAGTATGCGATTAGGGCAAATGCCAATCCACAAAAAGATTATTATTGGGATGCTGCTGATCCTAAAGAATTTGCTTGGTTTTTTGATAATTCAGAGGGTATGACACAGCCAGTAAGAGAGAAATTACCCAATAATTTTGGGTTTTATGATATGTCTGGCAATGTATGGGAATGGGTGCAAGATTGTTACCAAGATGATTACAAGAACACTCCAACTGATGGTAAACCTTGGAATCCGCTAAAGTGTGAAAGTCAAAGCCGTGTGCTGCGCGGCGGTTCCTGGGGCGACTTACGGGACACCCTGCGTTCGGCGTACCGTATCAGGAACTTACCTGACTCCCGCGGCTTCCTCCTCATTGGCTTCCGTCTCGCCCAGGACTAACCCTTTGTTCTTTGTCCTTTTACCCTTTGCTTTTTTCTTTTTACTTTAAGCGGCCGATAGGCCGCTCGCGATTTTTTTAGGTTTTAAAGACCGCATCATTATCCGGCAACAAATTATTGGCCAGTAATTGAAACCAATCTTGCAAGGTCTCTGGAACGGTTTCACACAACAGTTCATCCCTGAATAAACTTTCTGCCGCACATTCTCTTAACATGCGATACGCTTCAAACTGGGCTTCACCAAAAAACTGATCGCGGCTAGTCTGGTACGGAAAGGTTGGATATCAAAGGCAGGGCTCCGAATGACGGTAATGGCCTATATCACTTGCCTCTCAGCTGGAATTTCCGAATGTCTGCTCAAAGTCAGGTAGCTGACGGACGGCAATCCGAAAGCCGAACGTCTCTTCAGGGTCGAAGTTTGCCCTTCACAATCCATCGTGCCAAGTGCCCGCTATGTGAGCATACGCAACCGGTCACATTTCCCGATGTCTTGGATACCCACAAAGAAATGCGCCGCTAGTTTCCTAACCCATCTTTAACATCCATATTTAAAACATCATTAATTTCAATAAATTAGAAATTGAAAAATTGCCGTAAGGCACTACACGCGTGTAAGGCGGATGAATTTGTAAGTCCTTTGCACTACTTAAGCTGATGCTTTCGTTGAGATAAAAAAATTCAACGCTATTTTCAAAATTCCATAGTAAGTCACTTATGAGGGCACGCGCCCATTAAAGCAGCTTTACCAGTGCGGCGACAATACCAATGGAAAGGGCCATAAGCGTACCTAGCTTTATAATTAGACGTTGTTCAGACTGGATAAATCGTGCGTCCATATCACGTCGTACATCATCAATATCTCGTTTTGTCGCAATCTCAGTCTCACCTTGAGCATCCTTAAATGCTTCTGAAAAAGCTTGATTACTAGCAGTCAAGGGATGCAGATAACTTAACCTTTTAACTATTTAAGCTGTTGGTGAGATATAAATAAGATCCCATCGGGACGTATGCAACACGTCCCGATGGTGATGTTCATTATTCAGTTGCTACATCTTGCTTTATCGATTCAACTGCTTTCGGAGCGGATTCAGTAACGGATTTTTGCGGTTCCGTAGCAGTTGAAACAGGGGCCTGAGATTCAGAACGCTCAGTTCTCTCTACTCTTTCAGCAAAATCACTGTCATAAGACCGGGATTGTGATGAGCGTGCTTCACCAGCTATTTCTGTTGTGGCTTCGCCACCATCACCATTTGAATCACCCTCACCCTCTGTTTTTTTGTAGTTGGGATTGCGTGGTCTTCTCCGGTTTGGACCTCTTCTGCTGGTATTTTTTCTGGCAGTTTGTCTGGCTTGCTCTTCAGTTGATGCTGAAACTTCTGATGCCAGTAATACCGTTTCAGTTATCGGCGTTTCATTAGCTGCGACAGGTTCGCTTTTAACCAGTTCGATCGCTTCATCTACAGCATTATTGACTGGCGCAAGATTACGCCTTACGTTCCGTCCCGGCCCCCTGATATTGCGATTAGGCCGGGGTTCTTTATTTTGTTCCGGCTTTACTTCTTGCTCTGGAGGGGCACGATTAGGACGGGGTTCCTGATTCTTTTGACCTTGATTTCTACCGCCTCTTCTTCGACCTCTGCCCGGCTGGCTTTCATCAGTTGATCTCACTCTTTCAACCACTGGCGCAGGAGATACTTTTACTTCAGGTTCAGCGCTTGGGCCTACAAGTTTATGCCAGAAGCGTTTAATCAAGCTGGCTGCTTCATTTTGGGTTTGTACGGGTGCAGGCGAATCATGCATAAACTCCTTGATTGCCGCTTTTTCGACTTTCGGTTTTATTTGTTGGGCATACTCTGGAATAGTAATGTCTTCTGCTTTTATTTGTAAATAACTGGGTTTTTCTTCAGCAGACTCTTTTTCCTTGATACGTTCAATATCATAAGCAGGTGTTTCAAGATGCTTACTAGGCAAAATGATAATGCCAACCTTCAGTCTGGCTTCAATTTGTTCAATGGCGTGACGCTTTTCATTCAGCAGAAAAGTCGCACACTCAATAGGTAAATGAGCGATGACTTTTTCCGTGCCTTTCTTCATGGCTTCTTCTTCAAGAATCCTCAATACTGAAAGTGCGACCGATTCGACATTACGTATCGTACCTTGGCCTTTACAGCGTGGACAAGGCAATTGCGTAGAATCGCCCAGAGACGGACGCATTCTTTGTCTGGACATTTCCAGCAGACCGAAACGTGAGATGCGGCTGGTTTGAATGCGGGCTCTATCAATTTTCAGGGCATCACGCAGATGATTTTCAACAGTACGTTGATTTTTATTGGACAGCATATCGATAAAGTCGATAACAAACAAACCGCCCAAATCACGCAGTCGTAGTTGACGAGCGATTTCGTCAGCCGCTTCCAGATTAGTATTCAGTGCGGTTTCTTCAATATCACTGCCTTTGGTAGCGCGAGCAGAGTTGATGTCAATTGATGTCAATGCTTCGGTATGGTCGATAACCAATGAACCGCCTGAAGGCAACGAAACTTCACGACAATAAGCGACTTCAATTTGAGATTCAATCTGATAACGGCTAAATAAAGGTACAGCATCCTGATACAGCTTCGCTTTAGGCAAAAAATGCGGCATAACCTCCTTAAGGAAGTCTTGTACCAGTCTAAATGAGTCTTCATTATCGATCAGAATCTCATCAATATTGCCGCGCAAGTGATCACGCAAGGCTCTGATGATAACGTTGCTTTCCTGAAACACCAAAAAGGGCGCTTTCTGCTCATTCGACGAGCGATCTATGGCTTCCCACAGTTGCAGCAGATAGTTTAAATCCCATTGCAGTTCTTCGGCATTCTTACCACATCCTGCCGTTCTGACGATCAAACCCATGCTTTCAGGAATATCAAGAGATCCCATCACTTCCCGCAAATCACTGCGGGTTTCGCCTTCTATGCGGCGTGATATTCCACCTGCCTTGGGATTATTAGGCATTAATACCAGATAAGTGCCCGCCAGGCTGATATAGGTAGTTAATGCAGCACCTTTATTGCCACGTTCTTCTTTTTCAATTTGAACCAGGATTTCCTGGCCTTCTTTAATCAGATCTTTTATAGCTGGGCGGCGACCATCTGATTCGGCGCCCTGCTGTGTTTGCCGGTAGAGCGGGGAAATTTCTTTAAAAGGCAAAAAGCCGTGTTTTTCAGCGCCATAATTTATAAATGCCGCTTCCAGACTAGGTTCTACGCGGGTAATAATACCTCTGTAAATATTGGATTTTTTTTGTTCTTTTGATGGAACTTCTATGTCAAAATCATAAAGTTTTTGACCGTCTACCAAAGCGACTCGCAGTTCTTCTGCCTGCGTAGCGTTGATAAGCATTCTTTTCATTCAATTATCCTTGTAGTTTCCTGCTCCATTGTCAGATTTTACTGAATCAGACTGGTTTTGGTCAGCGCATCAAATTAGGCGATTCCCTGCGATATGTCTAACCAATAACACAATCAGCTTAGTTTTTACGGTCTTATGTTCCGTCATCTGCGCATTTTTGTCGTGAGTTTAGGCTTCAACAGGTGAAGTCACATAGTGAGCGCGGACAGATACTAAGTTAATATTTCTCAGTCTTTGGTGGTAAATTCTGTTTTAAACAGGTGTTAAAAATCGTGCGTCTAGGGTCGAACGATGAACCCGAAAATCGTATAATGAAGCGTTAAATATATAACACTTGTCGTTTTTATCTTCATTGTGCTCCTCCAAACCGGTTTCATTGTTGAAATCCGCAGAGCATTTAAGTATGTTTTTTATAAAAACTTGCTTAATATAACAACCTTATCGTCCTACATCAATTTTAAAGAATCAATCATCACCAGATACTGGTATTATTTGCACTATGAGCATAGAAGAAAGCGCGTTACCCCCCCAAGTTGCCTACGTCGAAATTACTGAAGACAATAGCGATCAACGCTTGGATAATTTTTTAATTACCCGTTTAAAAGGGGTACCTAAAAGCCATATTTATCGCATTGTAAGAAAAGGCGAAGTCAGGGTTAATAAAGGTCGCGTAGACGTCAAATACCGCCTGATTGCCGGCGATATAGTCAGAATTCCTCCGGTCAGGGTAGCCGAACGTAGCGAAGAATCATACATTCCACAGGGTTTGCAAGCGGCGTTACAACAGGGCATTTTATTTGAAGATGAGGGTTTCCTGATCGTGAACAAACCGGCCGGTTTTGCTGTGCATGGTGGTAGCGGCGTGAGTTCCGGTATTATCGAAGGAATCCGCCTGTTAAGACCCGAAGCGCATTTTTTAGAGCTAGTACATAGACTCGACAAAGATACCTCCGGTTGCTTGTTGATAGCCAAAAAACGTAGCGCCTTGCGTAAATTACAAGAACTTTTTCGGAATAGTCAGGTTCAAAAGACCTATCAGGCCTTGCTATCAGGACAATGGGCCAGAAAAAAGCTGGTAGTAACCGCACCCTTGTTAAAAAACATCAGTAAAGGCGGCGAGCGCATAGTGGTCATCAGTCAGTCCGGAAAAGCCGCTGAAACACTATTCACACGCTTGAAATTATTCAGTAACTCAACGTTGGTTGAGGCCTCTCCAAAAACCGGGCGTACTCATCAGATCCGTGTTCATGCCGCCAGCTTGGGTCATCCTATCGTCGGTGATGAACGTTATGGCGTGGATGAGGTCAATAGGGCTTTTAAAACCAAAGGCTATAAACGTATGTTTCTCCATGCGGAAACTTTAAAATTTCAGCACCCTGTTACCGGCGTACTCATGAGCATTTCAGCCCCCTTACCTTCCCAACTGGAAAATTTATTAACACATGAAGAACAGGTTTGATTTAATTATCTTTGATTGGGACGGCACCCTGATCGATTCGATAGATTGGATAACAAGTTGTTTGCAGCATGCCGCAATGCAGTATGATTGCCACATTCCCGAGTCTCAAGCGGCAAAGGATGTGATTGGCTTAAGCATTAACAAGGCAATGCAAACGCTGTTTCCTGATGAGGATAAGCAAACACAGGCGCAATTGGTTGCCTGTTACAGCCAAAAATATTTTTCCAAACAAATCAGCAAAGATGACTTATTTCCAGGCGTTTATGAAATGTTAGTGCAACTGAATGAGACAGGCTTTCAACTTGCTGTTGCTACCGGGAAATCCAGAGCAGGTCTACAAGAAGCACTAAAGGCGACAGGGACAGAAGAGCTGTTTTGTATTACCCGGTGTGCGGACGAAACAGCCTCCAAACCTGATCCGCTCATGTTACACGAGATTATTCAGCATACTCATACTGCAAAGGAACGTTCATTAATGGTGGGTGATTCCATACATGACTTGCAAATGGCACTCAATGCCCCTATTTCTTCTATTGCTGTGTCATGTGGCGCACATTCAAAAGAATTCTTACAACAATACCATCCGTTACTGTGTTTGCAACAGACAACTGAATTACTGAACATTATTTAAGGTTACGAAGTCATGGAAAATCAACAAGATAAAAAAGACGTTACCCGAGAATCCGGCTGGGAACGTGAAGTCATTGAAAAACTGGCGTTAGCCGCTGTAACAGAACAAACAAGAGCACGACGTTGGGGCGTTTTTTTCAAGTCATTAATGTTTGTGTACTTGATTGCCGTATTTGGTGTAGCCATGTATCCAACAATTAAACAGGATATGGGAGGTGATAGCAAAGATCATACGGCTGTCATTGATGTAGTAGGTGTCATTGCTGAAGATAAAGATGCCAATGCGTCAAATATCATTGAAAGCTTGAGAGACGCAGTAAAGGATAAACATACCAAAGGTATTATTCTGCATTCAAATTCTCCGGGCGGCAGCCCTGTGCAATCCGCTTATGTTTATCAGGAAATCAGGAACATAAAAAAAGAACATCCGGAATTGCCGGTTTATGCCGTAGTTAGCGATATTTGTGCTTCCGGTTGTTATTATATTGCATCAGCCAGCGACAAGATTTTTGTCAATCAATCCAGTCTTATCGGTTCAATAGGCGTACTGATGGATGGCTTTGGCTTTGTTGATGTTATGCAAAAACTAGGCGTAGAACGTCGACTACTTACCGCAGGTGCACATAAAGCCATGCTTGATCCTTTTTCTCCCCCTAAAGCAGACGAAACCCAATATATGCAGGGACTATTAGATCAAGTTCACCAGCAATTTATCGGTGCCGTGAAAGCTGGGCGTGGTGATAGACTCAAAGAAACACCTGACATGTTTTCCGGTCTGATTTGGACAGGTGAAGCAGGGGTTAAACTGGGTGTTGCTGATGGCTTTGGTAATGATGATTACGTCGCCAAGGATATTATTGGCGCAGAAAAGCTTGTTGACTTTACCCAGCAAGGGCGCTTGATTGATAAGATAGCAGGCAAACTGGGCGCCTCTTTCGGACAAGCTATCGGTAGTTTAATTCAGGGGCCATCATTACGATAGGAAATTCAATTGTCTTTTATAATAAAACACGGATAGCACTGATTAGACGGGTTGAAACGGATTTCATGTGCTACCAACTTAAGCAGAGACAGATAACATCCCTTAAAGGAATGTTATCTGTAAAATCGTCCCGTATTAAATTGGAAGTCTAACTTTGCACGTAACATCAGTTACGATTTAATTGATTGAATTCTGATACTTAACAGTAAAGTCATTTAAATAAGATAGGACAACAGGCAGATCTTCAGCTTTCTCAGGATTAAATGCGTTAACGCCGACACGCGATAAATAAAATACCTGATCCGGCATATAGTGGCCAGTTGCTCTTATTTCACCTTGATAGTTATAGCGGCCTCTAAGCAGCCAGGCATGGGAAAACAAGCGGCCATCAGCAAAATCCGGGAAGTCCAGTTCGATGAGTTGAATGTCTTTCAAGTCAGGAGCAATGTCATCAACAGAATCAGCGGGGCCTATTCTAACGCCGAGTTTCCCATCGTGGGTTAGTAATTGCTGCTTATCTTGTTTCCATCTTGCCAATGAAACACTGATGTTTCCTGGTTTTAATTCTGCATCCTCTGCGATATAGCTCCAGGTGTCATCAATAATCTGTTTATTTTTAATTATCTGCATAGACTTGCTCTTTGAATGGGGTAATACCAACCCGGTTAACCATGTCCAGAAATGATTCATCTTCCAGGCGTTGTTTGATGTAAACATCCAGAATCGTAGTGATTGCTTTAGTGACCTGATCTTTGGCAACCGCAGGCCCCAGTCGTTCACCTATTGCAGCATCATTTTCCGAGGAACCACCCAAGGTTAATTGATACCATTCAGCACCTTTTTTATCAACGCCCAGTATGCCGATGTGGCCGACACTTTGGTGTGCGCAACCATTCATACACCCTGACATGTTAATTTTCAAATCACCAATGTCGTGAATGTAATCCATATCATCAAGCGCTTCATTAATCTCTTTGGCAACACCAATAGACCCGGCATTGGCGAGGGAACAAAAATCAAGTCCCGGACAGCAAATCATATCTGTCACTGTGCCAATATTAGGGGTAGCCAGTTTTAGCGCGTCCAGTTGTTGCCATAGTGCGAATAGATCAGCTTGCTTTACGTCAGCCAGAATTAAATTCTGTCTGTGAGTAGCTCTGATCTCCCCGAAACTGTATTTATCGCCAAGGTCAGCAACTGCATCAAGCTGAATATCGGTCATATCCCCAGGCGGTGAATCAGGCGCCTTTAATGACAAAAATACAGCCCGATAGCCCGATATTTTATGGTCTGCCGTGTTATATTTAACCCAGGTTGCAAAGGCTTTATTATCCAGTTGCCGTAGGGCAAAACTTGTATCTTGAGCCGCCTCCGATTCGTAGGCAGGCGGAGCAAACTGAGCTTCTATTGCGTCAATGCGATCATCACTCAACTCGTTGCCGTCCCTGATGAGCAACCATTCCTGCTCAACCAATTTCGAGAATTTTTCCATTCCGGATTCTTTAACCAGAATTTTAATGCGTGCTTTGTATTTGTTATCGCGACGGCCGAATAGATTATAAATACGTAGTATGGCTTCCAGATAAGACAGCAGGTGCTTTTTTTCCAGATACGGCTTAATCACCTGCCCTATAACTGGCGTACGCCCCAAGCCACCTCCAACCAACACTTTAAAACCCACTTCACCGGCATCATTTTTAACCAGATGCAAGCCTATATCGTGAAATTGCGTCGCTGCACGATCATTCAAAGCCCCGCTGACAGCTATTTTGAACTTTCGTGGTAAGTAGTCGAATTCAGGATGAAGTGTTGTCCATTGGCGAATAATCTCGCAATAAGGGCGTGGATCTTCAATCTCATCAAGACAGACGCCGGCCAAATGATCCGAGGTGGTGTTTCTCATGCAGTTGCCGCTGGTTTGAATGGCATGCATTTGGACGCTGGCTAATTCTGCAAGAATATCAGGAACTTCCTCCAGCTTTGGCCAGTTAAACTGGATATTTTGCCGGGTTGTGAAATGGCAGTAACCTTTGTCATAGTGGCGGGCAATATGAGCTAATTTTCGCAACTGTTTGGAATTAAGCAGACCATAAGGCCCTGCAATCCGCAACATGGGAGCATGAGTTTGAATGTAAAGACCATTCCTTAATCGTAATGCGCGATATTGATCTTCAGAAATTTCACCTTTTAAAAACTGTTCGGTTTGCCTTCTAAATTGGGCTACCCGTTCGTCAACAAGGGTTTGATCGTCGTCGTTATACTGGTACATAGATGGGCGTTTAAAGTGCCTTTCCGGCTAATAATTATGATCAATCATCATATACTGTGAGTCATAAAATGACAAAATTTATTAGTTGGTGATACCATTAACGGTTAAAATTTGCTGTGTTTAATAACTATAAAAGATTTAGGGGGATATTATTGTGCGATTTTTATTAATTTTGTTATCGATGTTGCTGGTGCCTCAAATGGTAATGGCGGGTGGTTTTGAAAGCCTTGGGTTGACGGGGACTGAGCGCGGCATTTATACCGTGCTGATCTTTATCGTCGCTTACGGTTTTGTTATGGCTGAAGAATTTACGCATTTGCGTAAATCCAAGCCGGTTATTCTTGCGGCGGGGATAATCTGGGCGCACGCAGCTATATTAGCATCACAAAAAGGTGTTTCTGTTGAAGCGTTGCATGAGGCTTTCGAATACAATTTGAAAGAATATGCCGAACTAATGTTATTTTTATTAGTCGCCATGACCTATATCAATTCAATGGCAGAACGCAATGTGTTTGAAGCCTTGAGATCGTGGCTGGTAAGAAGACAATTCGGCTATCGTAAATTGTTTTTGATTACCGGAATCATTACTTTCTTTTTATCCGCAGTGGCTGATAACCTGACGGCAGCTTTATTAGTCGGCGCAGTAGTTTTGGCGGTAGGCGCGGATAATGAGAAGTTTATCAGTATCGGTTTTGTTAATTTAGTGGTCGCTGCCAATGCGGGCGGTGCGTTCTGTCCTTTTGGCGACATTACCACGTTAATGGTTTGGCAAGCAGGCTATGCCGAGTTCTTTGATTTCTTCAAGTTATTTATTCCTTCACTGGTAAATTATGGCGTACCTGCAGCGGTTATGTATTTCGCTGTGCCTGATGAGCAACCTCTAACCACTTCAGAGGAGGCTGTACAGTTAAAGCCAGGGGCGATTCAAATTTGTGTATTATTTCTGTTGACTATTGTCACCGCGGTTAGTTTTAAGCAGGGTCTGCATTTGCCACCCTTCATGGGTATGATGGTCGGTCTTTCTGTGTTAATGCTTTATGGTTATCATATCGATAGAAACATTAGTGTTGAAGGTGACGGTGGCTTCGATATTTTCAACAAAGTCCGCCATGCAGAATGGGACACCTTACTATTTTTCTTCGGCGTAGTATTTGCAGTCGGCGGCTTAGGTTATATCGGTTATCTTGAATTGCTGTCTGGCGCTATGTATGATGGCTTGGGTGCAACTACAGCCAACATTTTAGTGGGTGTAATTTCGGCGATTGTTGATAACATCCCCGTTATGTTTGCAGTACTGAATATGAATCTGGACATGGATTTGTATCAGTGGTTATTGGTGACGCTAACTGCGGGCGTCGGTGGATCGCTGCTATCTGTTGGCTCGGCTGCGGGTGTTGCTTTAATGGGGCAATCTGACCATAAATACACTTTTTTCAGTCATTTAAAATGGACGCCTGCAATTGCCGGCGGTTACGCAGCAAGTATTCTTGTTCATTATATTATTAACGGCTGATATTGTTGAAGCACCGCACAATCAGTGCGGTGCTGTTTTTTCGATAAGGTCTAGGCTGCTTGCGGCTTACGGCCTTTTCCATTTGTGCTTAGCACACTATATTCCTGTTTCTCCTCAGGACTACTTTATTCCTGTTTTTTATCCTTATCAGCTTCGTTCAGAAATACATGCGCTGCATGATCTATGAGTCAGTCATAACTAAATAATATTTATGCGCAAAATTTAAGTTATGCCTAAGCATTTACTATTTTTTTATCGATGTCATCACAACGAAGTTTAAATTTTATAGGGTTCCTGTGACAAATAGCACGAACATCAGGCGGGTGCTGTTCAACAAGCACATGCTCATTTGCATCTTCACAGGCTTCAGCTCAGGCTTGCCGCTGTATATTCTGATTTCTCTCTTACCGGCATGGTTACGTTCTGAAGGCGTAGATTTAAAGGTCATAGGCTTGTTCGCACTGATTCAATTGCCGTTTACCTGGAAATTTCTTTGGGCACCGCTGTTTGATCGCTATATTCCGCCACTTGGGCGGCGGCGCGGTTGGATGTTTATCTCGCAAATGGCATTGTTGCTGTCCATTCCGGCATTCGGCACGCTGCATATTAATCTGGATTTATGGACAATTGCCTATCTTGCCGGCGTGGTGGCATTCTTCAGTGCATCCCAGGATATTGTGCTAGATGCCTATCGACGTGAATTATTACTGGATAGTGAACTGGGTCTGGGTAACGTCATACACGTAAATGCATACAAAATTGCCGGTTTAATACCGGGATCTTTATCTCTTATCCTGGCCGATCACTTGCCGTGGAGTAGTGTTTTTTTCATTACTGCCTTGTTCATGTTGCCGGGTATTATAATGACGCTTTTCGTGAGTGAACCGGCACTTAAAAAGGGTGCCCCTAAAACACTCAGAGCCGCAGTGGTTGAACCATTTCAAGAATTCATTAGTCGTAACGGCTTAAAATCAGCGGGCTTGGTACTCGCCTTCATATTCTTCTACAAGCTAGGCGATAGCATGGCTACCGCGCTCGCCACACCGTTTTACCTCGATATGGGCTTTAGCAAAACAGAAATTGGACTCATCGCTAAAAACGCCGGTTTGTGGCCAAGTGTCATTGGTGGATTACTAGGGGGTATTTGGATGATAAAACTGGGCATCAATCGCGCTCTATGGATTTTTGGTATGGTGCAAATGGTCGCTATTTTGGGTTTCGCCTGGCTTGCGACGATAGGTCATAGCCTGCCTTGGCTGGCCATGACCATCGGCATTGAGGCTTTAGGGGTAGGCTTGGGTACTGCGGCCTTTGTCGCCTTTATCGCACACACCACGCATCCACTTTACACAGCCACCCAATTTGCTTTATTCACTAGCTTGGCAGCAGTACCCCGTACCTTTGCCAATGCCGCTACTGGTTATTTAGTTGAATGGTTCGGGTGGAAGATTTTTTTTCTGTTTTGCTTTGCCATCGCTATTCCGGGCATGATGCTTTTGTTTATAGTCGCACCTTGGAGTCATCAAGACAAACCAATGGGCGCCGAATAGGATCAACTTAAGCAGAAAATCCGGTTATTTTCATTCCTTACCTTGGCTTTTTCTTCGTACTCTTTATGGAGTTATCATCTTAAAGCTTAACAAGGGTTGCTAATTGTTAATGAAAAACGTATCATAATGAGTTATTTTAATACGTACGTAGCCTCTTTGTGAGTGATGTGGAAGTGATATGAAACCAGAAATTCATCCTGAATATAAACAAATTACTGTAACTTGTGGTTGCGGTAATACTTTTGCGACCGGTTCTGTTTTAGGAAAGGATTTACAGGTTGAGGTTTGTTCTTCATGCCATCCTTTTTATACCGGTAAACAGCGCGTTGTTGACACCGCAGGACGTGTTGATAAATTCCGTAAAAAATACGGAAAATAAATCTATAAAAATCTTTTATATTTTTGCTTAAAAGTTATCCAAGCAAGAATATACCTGAATTACGCAGGATTTTTGTTCATCTTCATCGACTGCAAAAGCAGATATTTGCGCCTCGCTAATTGCTCCCGCATTACTCTGCTCCACGCAATCCATGGCGTTATGCAATATCTGCATTCGCCACATCCATGTGTGGATTTATGCAGCAGGTACGACCAGGGAAAGGGGAGGTTAAATCGCGTTTGGAACAGCAATCTAGAGCTTTAAAAGCGGAACAGTTACCAAAACGTAGAAATAGTTACGTCACTATTTTCTAACGCAGAAAATGGATAAAAAACTAGTAAGTTGGGTATATTCTTCTCAGGAAATCGCCTAAGGTTCAAATACCATTTGAAAAGGAGCTGACATTATAGAAAAACGCGATGATAAGCTGTAATAAATGCTTATCTTGTTCGGATTCGCCAGTACATCAACTGCACGCTTGGCAAAGGGGGATTTAAAAATTCATTGCTTGTGTTGTTCAAACTCTGAGTTTTGTAACGTATGACGAGTGCCCCATCTAAGTACAATATAGATTCTCAAAAGGTTTTATTATATTCACCTTCTTCAGATACAGAGCCGGAATAAGGTTTTGTGTAGGGGCTAAGCAGAATCTCAACTTGGTAAAGCCTTTCATTTCCCTATTTCTTTTAGCAGGTGCCAATTACTCGTCAAGAGTTGAACACGCTTTAAGTTATCAATTTGTAGCTAATCTGCAGGGCGATAATTCTTCCATTTTGTTTATTTCCGCTTAAAGATCGTTATAAACCGGCCCCATTAGAAATTTATAGTCTACTATAATCATTGCTAATGCTAAAGAGCAATATTCCGAACAAATAAATTAAATAACTTTTACCATAAAAAATAGGGTCAATACTGGTTTTTAGAGTAACAAAAGCCATGCGAATTACGGAATAATAATTAAGTTTTGCATTACAAGCTATTGGGTTACATTAATTATCACGTTTTTAAGGGGTTATCATGAGCTGGTTTAATCGGAAACAGAATGCTGTTCTTAGCATCGATATCAGTACAGCTGCTGTAAAGTTGCTGGAATTGTGCAGGACAGGAAATCGTTATCGGGTTGAGAGCTTTGCTGTAGCACCCTTGCCTCAAGATGCCTTTGTTGATAAAAATATTGCCAATGTCAATGTGATTGCAGATGCAATAAAAGTTGCTTTAAAACGAGCTGATTCAAAACTCAAACAAGCGACTGTTGCGGTTTCAGGATCTGCCGTTATGACAAAGATTATCACTTTGCCCGGCTCATTGACTGATGATGAGATGGAAGGACAGATCATGATTGAAGCGGATCAGTATGTACCTTATTCGCTTGATGAAGTTAATTTTGATTTTGAAGTGCAACGTGTCAATGAAAACAACCCTGAAATGGTTGATGTTCTACTCGTGGCATCCAGAAGAGAAAATGTTGATGACCGGGTCGAGGCATTATCAAAAGCCGGATTAAAAGCACGTATTGTCGACGTTGAAGCATTCGCTATGGAAAATGCCTTTTCATTGCTGTCCGGCCAGTTCGCAGATTCAACAGATGCTAAGACTGTTGCTATTGCAGACATAGGATCAACAATGGCAACGTTAAATGTATTGCATGATGGCAGGGTCGTGTATACACGAGAACAAGGATTTGGTGGCAAGCAATTAACCGAAGAAATTCAGCGTCGATACGGACTTTCTTACGAAGAAGCGGGTTTGGCAAAAAGACATGGCGGATTGCCGGACAACTATACAGTAGACGTACTTGAACCATTTAAAAGAGCAATGGTTCAACAAATTCAACGCTCATTGCAGTTTTTTGTGTCTTCAAGTGCGAAATAGAGGGATTGATAGTATTGTTCTGGCGGGCGGTTGTGCTTCAATACCGGGCATTGACAAGTTGATTGAAAAAAGCTTGGGCGTGCCGGCTTATATCGCCAACCCTTTTATAAATATGACCCTATCCAATAAAATAAAGCCTCAGACTTTGAGTAGTGATGCGCCAACAATGATGATTGCTTGCGGATTGGCATTAAGGAGTTTTGACTAATGGCGAAAATCAATTTACTACCTTGGCGAGAAGAACTACGTAAGCAAAAGCAGAAAGATTTTTTAAATGCAATAGTGCTATCGATTCTGGCCGGCTTTATTATCCTTGGCCTCGTTCATACCTACTATTGAAGGATTGAAAGCGTATCAGGAACAAAGAAACCAGATACTTCAAAACGAAATTGCATTATTGGATAAAAAAATTGTAGCATATTAAGGATATTGAAGAAAAGAAAAGTAAATTGTTAGCAAAAATAGATCTGATTCAAAAGTTACAGGAAAGCCGACCGGAAATTGTGCATCTGTTTGATGAAATCCCCAAGACCACACCTGACGGGGTTTATCTTACAAAATTCACCCAAACCGGATCAGAACTGATATTTGAAGGTAAATCACAATCAAATGCCCGGATTTCCGCTTTTATGAGAGCAATAGAGGCATCACCTTGGCTGCAAACACCAACATTGAATGTGATTCAGTCACCGGATAAGCAGTCACCGGATAAAACTGATACTGAACAGTTAAGTGATTTCACGCTACATGCCAAGCAAGGCAAGCAAAACGCCGAAACTGGGAATGGAGGCAAATATGAACCTGTCGGAAATTAATTGGGATTTCAATGCGGCGGGATCATGGCCATTACCCGTTAAAGCGGCAATGATGCTATTTGCTTGTGCTGCTGTCGTAGGCGGAGGTATATATTTTGATACAAGTGATCAATTAACAAGGCTTGAAAGTGCTGAACAGAAAGAGCAGGCTTTAAAGGACGAATTTGAAGCCAAACAAAAAAAAGCGGTGAAACTTCAAGATTATAAGGATCAATTAACGCAAATTGAAGCATCTCTGGATGAAATGATCAGGCAAATGCCTACAGAAGAAGAACTCGCAAGCCTGCTCGTTGATATTTCGCAGACAGGACTGGCAAGCGGTTTAGAGTTTAAGCTGTTTAAACCGGATGCCCCCATCCTAAAGGACTTTTACTCGGAGTTGCCGATTAATATCCAGGTCATTGGCAAATATGAAGAACTCGGTTTGTTTGTAAGTGGCTTAGCTTCCTTACCCAGGATTGTCACAATACACGATGTCAATATTACTCCCCAAGGTAAGGATGGATCAATGATGATGAGTGCCGTGGTAAAAACTTATAACGAGGGCATAGATGTTTCTTCTGTGGGCGCAGGGGCCAAGAAGAAAAGAGGAAAAAAATAATGATGTGTTCTAAATTCCTTTTTTTATATCAAAAGCGGCACTATTTACAAATTTGTTTCGCCTTTTTTTTGACTTGTGTAGCAGGTTGCGGCAATGACGATTTTTCCGATTTAAATCAATATATCTCAAAAGTTAAGGCCGAACCTAAGGGAGCCATAAAACCATTACCTGAAATTAAAGCTGTAGAAACCTTTATGTTTAACCCCGAAGGCTTGCGTGATCCGTTTAAACCGCTCGTGCAACCTGAACAGCAGGATGAAGTGACGGAGTTATCAACCGGTGGCGGAATAAAGCCCGATACCACCCGCCGTAAAGAGGATCTGGAGGCCTTTCCTTTGGAGGTCTTAAAAATGGTGGGCACCGTTGTGATGAAATCGAATTTGTGGGGGCTGGTCAAAGCGGATGACGGCACCATTCATCGCGTTCAAGCTGGTAATTATATGGGTAAAAATTATGGAAAAATTATACGCATAAATACTGATAAAATTGAACTAATGGAAATAGTCCCTGATAAGCCGGGTTCATGGCGTGAGCAACAAACGTCATTAGCGTTAACAGAGTGATTTTTTGGGAATAAAAAATGAATACTAAGCAAGGCGGTGTTATGTTGAATAAAATGAGCCGATCTTTATGTCTATATATGGTTTTTGGCTTGCTTTTGTTTATATTCCAAATCGCTTCCGTTAAAGCCAGTGATCTGGCTATTACAGGGATAAACATCGCTGCACTTGCCGGTGATAAGTTGCAAATACAGCTTGAAATGAACGGCGCAGCTGTTACACCTAAAGTATTTCAGACGGATAATCCTGCGCGAATCGCTTTGGATTTCTCCGGGGTAAAAAATGCACTGGATAAAAAAATGTTTCCGGTAAACCAGGGAGCAGCGACCAGTATATATGTAGCGGAAGCGGCGGATAGGGTTCGTGTCGTCGTTAATCTGATTGAATCAACGCCGTTTGAAACCAAAGTGATTGGAAACAAAGTGCTGTTGACTTTAACCCGAGCAAAATTCATTGCCCCCGCCAAATTAAAGCCCGCTGCTGAAAAACCCATGATGCCTGTTGCTGCAAAATCAGCAAATTCAGTGGCACGCTCGTTAATACCGGAACAGGCTATTAGCGGGTTTGATTTCAAGCGTGGAGATAAAGGTGAAGGACGCATACTTGTCTCACTGGCCAATCCCAATACCATCGTTAACTCGAAACAGGATGGTGGAAAAGTTGTTATAACTCTATTAAACGCCCGTTTGCCTGAAAATCTGGCTAAAAGGCTGGATGTGTCTGAGTTTGCAACCCCCGTCAAGTTTATTGATGCGGCCTCCTCAAATCAAGAAACCACTATTACTGTGACGACGCAGAATGATCTTTACGATTATTCCCTGTTTCAATCTGAAGGGTTGTTGACTATTGAGTTTCGGCCTTTGAGTAATGCAGAAAAAGAAGCATTGGACAGAACACGTGTGAAATATACCGGTGACCGGTTATCTTTAAACTTTCAGGAAATTGAAATACGGAGCGTTATTGCAATTCTTGCCGAATTTACCGGACAAAACGTTGTTGCCGGCGATGACGTAACCGGAACCATTACTTTAAAACTGGATGATGTGCCTTGGGATGAAGCACTGGATTTTATTATGATGACCAAGGGACTGGAGAAATTTGAATCAGGTAATGTTACGTTGGTTGCACCCGTAGGCAAGATTAAGGATTATAAAGAACAGCAACAGGAAACGGCGGCGGTCATTGAGCAACTGGATCCATTGGTGACTGAATATATCAAAATTAATTATGCCAGAGCTGAAAATTTTAGAAACCTGTTGAATGGGCAGGATACGGGCCAATTTGGAAGTTGTGGATCAAAAAGCTCATCGGGTTCATCATCTTCATCTTCCTCATCGTTAGGTTCGTTAACGACTGGAGGAGGACAAGGAGGCAGTCAAAGTGGCAACCAAGGTGGTAATCAAAGTGGTAGTCAGGGAGGTAGTCAAGGGGGTAGTCAAGGTACCCAGAATGATGGCTTAAGAATTCTTTCCTCTCGAGGATCTGCAGTGGTTGATGCAAGAACCAATACCCTGATTATCCGCGAAACAACAAAACGCCTGGAAGAGGCAAAGAAACTGATTCGTAAACTTGATGTTCCTGTTCGTCAGGTAATGATTGAGTCAAGAATAGTCATCGCCAGACAATGCATTTGCAAAAGAATTGGGGGTCAGATTTGGGGTGGCAGGTGATGTTGTTCACGTTAACGATGGATCAGGCCCTGTCGGGTCGGTCAATAATTTAGGCGGTACAACAGGCACTATCAATGGCACAGCTATTGTCAATGATGCACTGGTTGATCTTGCCGCCTCTAACCCCTATGGCGCATTAGGCATGACCCTGGCAAGGGGCGCTGATTATGTGCTTAACCTGGAGCTATCAGCCTTGCAAGATCAAGGTAAAGGTGAAATGGTTTCCAACCCAAGAGTAATGACCACTGATCGTTGTAACGCAAAAATTAAACAAGGTTTTCAGGTTCCCTATCAAACTACAAGCCAGAATGGAACACAGACTCAATTTATAGATGCTTTACTGGAACTCAACGTTCTGCCGCAAATAACCCCCAGTGGAAGTATTTCCATGAGTTTGAATATTACCAAAGATGAGCCGGGTGTGCCATTAAGACTAACGGGCCCACCGCCTATTAGAAAACGGGAAATTGACACGACGGTCCAGGTAATGGATGGTGAGACGGTTGTGTTAGGCGGTGTTTTTGAGAGTGATCAACGGAATAGTACTAATTCAGTGCCTTTTTTTGCAGATATACCGGGCATAGGGTTCTTATTCAAAAAAACAGTGACTAAAGATGATAAACAAGAATTATTGATTTTTGTAACCCCAAAAATCATTAAGGATAATGCTGCAAGCAATTGATAGCTTTTACCTTTTTATAATTCACTCTTATAGTTTCAAGCTATACTCCGGCTTCATTCTTAGTATGGATAGTGTGTTCAGTCGATAGAACTCGCCGCGAACGAAGAGCTTATCTGAAACGGTAGCCCTGCCCAGGGCTATCAAATTTTAATAATCCCCTTAAAGGGGAAATTTTAAACCAGCACGGTATTTTGATGACGAGATCAGAGAATATATATTTAGTGGGCCTCATGGGTGCAGGAAAAACCACGATAGGCCGGCAGTTGGCAAAATCGCTGTCATTGCCTTTTTATGACAGCGACAAGGCCATTGAAGACGCTACTGGAGTCGATATTCCAACCATTTTTGAATTTGAAGGGTGAAGAAGGATTCAGGGATCGCGAACAGAAAATGATTCAGCAATTGACACAACTGGAAGGCATCGTACTGGCTACCGGTGGCGGTGCGATTTTACGTGAAGAAAACCGCCGATTATTAAAAGAAAACGGCTTTATTGTCTATTTACAATGTTCCGTAGAAAGGATATTAGAGCGGACACGGAGAGATACGCAACGGCCTTTGTTGAAAACAGAAAATCCCAAAGAGCGTATAGAAAGCTTATTCGAACAGCGCGAACATCTTTATTTGTCATGCGCGGACTTCGTCATTGATACCGGTATCATGCAAAGCAAAGCCGTTGTTAACCATATCCTGGAAGAATACAAATCGGCTAATCGTTAAAACGCAGATGAAAAAATTACTGGTAGAGTTAGGTGACCGTAGTTACCCGATTTATATAGGCTCAGGTTTATTAAATGCAACCTGATCTATACACACAGCATATCAAGGCCAAGCAGGTCGTTGTCGTAACCAATGAAACTATTGCGCCTTTATATTTGGATACGATTTTAAAAAACTTGCAAAGATTTGATGTCGAAACAGTCATATTGCCTGACGGTGAGCAATTTAAGACTTTAGAAACTGTTACGCACATTTTTGATAAATTACTGGTGAGCAAATTTAGCCGTAATGCCACATTAATCGCTTTAGGCGGTGGTGTTATTGGTGATATGGGCGGCTTTGCAGCGGCCTGTTACCAACGAGGCATTGCTTTTCTGCAAATACCCACAACTTTGTTGGCGCAAGTTGATTCTTCTGTAGGCGGCAAAACCGGCGTTAACCATCCTTTGGGTAAAAACATGATCGGTGCTTTTTATCAACCAGAATGTGTTATTGCCGATACCGATGTTTTGGATACACTGGAAGACCGGCAATTATCCGCAGGTTTGGCGGAGGTTATTAAATATGGCCTAATCAGGGATGCCGAATTTTTTGAATGGCTGGAAAATAATATCAACGCATTATTGGCAAGAGACAAGCAAGCCTTATCATTTGCAATTGAGCGATCATGTCTTAATAAAGCAGAGATTGTAGCTATTGATGAAACCGAAACAGGTATTAGAGCAACATTAAATTTAGGTCATACCTTTGGTCATGCGATTGAAACGGGTACGGGCTACGGCACCTATCTTCATGGTGAAGCGATCGCTATCGGCACCTGTCAGGCTGCGGATCTTTCCAGGAGAAAAGGCTGGTTAAATGATGCTGATGTGGAAAGAATTATCCAGCTATTCAAAAAATGCAAACTACCTATCTATCCCCCAAAAGAAATTGACTCAGATCGGTTTTTAGAATTAATGGCCGTTGACAAAAAGAATGTAAATGGTCAAATAAGACTGATTCTGTTAACAAAAATCGGCGTAGCTACATTACCGATAGATGTAGACAAGATGCTATTAACACAGACACTTAAAACCTATGGCCGGAAATGATACCTTTATGTATCATGTGAATAAACCCTTGATTGATCAGAAAAACAGGGCTGCTCCTTCCTTGATAACCCAGGAACGAACCCGAAAGCTTGAATTATTAATTCATCTGATTTCTAACTCAAGGCAATCTCTCGTTATTTGCGGCCCTGAAGGCATCGGCAAATCAACTTTGCTAAAGGTTTTGCAAGAACGCAAAGTTGAATCATGGCTTTATTGTCTTGTGCAAGGCAATGCAGGTTTAAGTTTCGAGAAGATTCATGAACAGACAGCCCGAGTCATCAAACACAATTTTCCTGGGCAACAGGCTCAGGCTTTATCCGGCGAGTTTCGACTGCTTGAAAGCCAACGCAAGGCAGTAGTTTTAATGATAGACAATGCGGGGCATTTAGCTCCCGGCCTGATAAATACAATCATTGAATATGCAGCGAAAAATCCTGTTTTGCGGGTCGTTTTTGTTTTAACGCATGATGATTTGGATGTTAAAAACGGCTCAGATAGTGCAATTGAAGACTGTCACTTGATTGAAATTCCAACCTTGTCAAAAAAACAATGTGGTGAATTTTTACAATTTCTCGCTACAAAACCACGTTCGCAAGCGGTTTTTAATGAAATCAGTGATGACATGATAGAGGCTGTTTATCACGAAACACAGGGCATTCCGGGTCGAATTACAGCTAAAATACCGGAGTTTAAAGATGCCAAACAAAATGATAATTCGCTGAGGATTCTTGTTTCCGCCGTTGCTGTATTGGTCGTTTTAACGCTTGGTGTCCAATGGTTTAGCACCTCACAATATAACATTAAATCAATACCCACGCTTGCTATGGATGTTCAGAAACCAGCCGTTATCGAAAATAGCTTACTGCAGCCTGCCCTGTCGCCCCATTCACAACAGAATAAACATACTGAACTGGTCGATGCAACTGACTCTGAACAACATGCAGGAGCGAGATAGAGCCAGGGCATGGATGATCGAATGTCGCTTTACTTCCGCGTGGATCGATACCTCTATGCTTATCAGGATGACAAATTCCTCTAGTCAGCGTTTGTCAACATCACAATAGTTTTAAACCTCCATAACCAAACAGTATGACAGCATTAAAAAACGACACCTTTATCAGAGCCCTTTTAAAACAACCCGTTGACCGCACACCGGTATGGATGATGCGTCAAGCCGGAAGATATTTACCAGAATACAAAAAAGTCAGGGAGCAAGCAGGTAGTTTTTTAAATCTGTGTACTAATCCGGAGCTAGCTTGTGAAGTGACAATGCAACCTTTGAGGCGCTTTGATTTTGATGCAGCTATTCTTTTTTCAGATATCTTAACCATTCCTGATGCAATGGGCTTGGGTCTTTTTTTTACCGAGGGCGAAGGACCCAAATTCAAATATCCGGTAAAAACGGCAGCCGATGTTAAAAAATTGCCGATTCCAGACCCGGATACCGATTTGCGTTATGTGGTTGATGCGGTTCGGTTAATCAGAAAAACCTTGCAAGGCAGTGTGCCGTTAATTGGATTTTCAGGGAGTCCCTGGACCTTGGCAACTTATATGGTTGAGGGTGGCAGCAGCAAAAGTTTTCAAAAAGTTAAAGGCTTAATGTATGAACAGCCCAAGCTGTTACATGTCATGCTTGATAAACTGGCGCAATCGGTAGCGGCTTATTTGAATGCCCAGATTGAGGCAGGTGCTCAGGCTATCATGCTATTTGATACCTGGGGCGGGATGTTAACATCAGAAGATTATATTGAATTTTCATTATATTACGCCAAGCAAGTCAGAACATTACTTAAAACCGATGTAGCAGGACAAAAAATTCCCACCATTTTGTTTACCAAAGGCGGTGGACTTTGGCTGGAAGCCATGACTGATGCGGGTTATGATGCGCTGGGCCTGGATTGGCAGACAGATATACAAAAAGCACGAACCAGAGTCGGCCACCAGGTCGCTTTACAGGGTAATATGGATCCGGTTGCTCTATATGCGCAACCGGAAATTATCACCGAAAAAGTCAAATCCATTTTGCACAAATACGGAGCAGGTTCCGGGCATGTGTTCAATCTTGGGCATGGTATTCTGCCGGACATTAATCCGGATCATGTTAAAGCCATGGTCGATGCCGTTCATGAATATAGTCCGGCTTATCATCAATAGTCATACCAAAGGATTCAACTATGAAAGTATTAAATATTTTTTTTCTGGCAATTGGTTTGCTCATTTTCAATGCGGGGATTAAGGCCGAAACCCTTCCAGCAGCTAAACCAATTGATATTGTTGTTTATAGAAGTCCAACCTGTGAATGTTGTGGAAGATGGCTGGAACATCTGAAAAAGAATAATTTTAATGTTAAAGATATCGTTACCGATGACGTCCAGGCAATAAAGAATAAATACGGCGTTTCAGAAGCGATGGCTTCTTGTCATACAGCCATAGTCGATGGTTATGTAATTGAAGGGCATGTTCCCGCTAATGACATCATGAAACTATTGAAAAACAAGCCAAAAATAGTTGGAATTGCTGTTCCTGGGATGCCCAGCGGTACACCGGGCATGGAGATGGGCGACCGAAAAGACGCTTATAATGTGATGAGCTTTGACAAGGAAAATCATTATGAGGTTTTTAGCAGTTACGAAGGCAAGCAGTGATTTTAGTTGATTATCGCTGACAATCACTACAAAACACCGTTGAGCGGTTAGCCAGTCTGATTTCTGTTAAGGGCTGTTGACAATGAACGCAGGGCAAGCCCTTACGGCCGTATACCCGGAGTTGTTGCTTGAAATAACCGGGTTTTCCGGCTTCATTAACAAAGTCCCGTAGCGTGGTGCCGCCTTGTTGGATAGAGTTTTGTAAAATCACCCGGATACACTCTGCCAGTTTTTGATAACGCGCTAAAGAAACTTTGCCCGCTTGCCGGGAGGGCAAAATACCCGCCATAAACAACGCTTCATTTGCATAGATATTGCCGACACCCACAACAATGTGGCTGTCCATAATGAAGGATTTTACCGGCACTTTCCGGTTTCTGGAGCGTGTGTAAAGCAGTTCGCCATTAAAATCACCTAATAAGGGTTCAGGGCCTAAATCTTTAAGCAGTTGATGTTCCGCCACAGGTGATGAAGTCCATAACACCGCGCCAAACCGACGTGGATCGTTAAACCGCAACACAGTGCCGTCATTAAAAATAAAATCAATATGGTCGTGCTTACCAGCCCCCTCCCCTGTCGTCATAACTCTTAAACTGCCCGACATGCCTAAATGCACCAGCATCGTGCCCGCATTGGTAGTGAAAAGCAGGTATTTTGCCCTTCTGGAGACTGACTGAATACTGAGCCCGGTTAAAATCTGATCGAGTGCATCAGGCACGGGCCAGCGCAATTGACGTTGGCGGATTATCACCTGCTTGACGGTTTGCCCTTCGATATACGGCGCAATGCCACGGCAAGTTGTTTCAACTTCGGGTAATTCAGGCATGTGGATTTGAACCTTGGTTTTGTTTTTCCAGTATAGAATTTAACATGGTTGAGACTACCCATCAGAGCTAAGTCCGCCAAAGAATGCCAGGCTTTTTTACCCAACAAAACAACAGATGATACGGTGGTTAGTACTGCTTTGCATATCTCCGGGTTTGGCAATTTTTAACCAGGCTGCCTAGAGCTTCTGGAATAGTCCAATTATTGTGTGTATAGTCGAGATAGCATATATTGAGAAGAGACGATGTTATGCGTTGCTTTTGATTATACAATTAAACAGTATTTACCTTACGTTAATTCATTTACTTAAAAGGCGAAGTCATGAAAAATAAAACTATAAAACTCAGAAGACCCTTTTTTGATATTAGCTTCGGGGCGGTCACAGTCCTCGGTGTATTCATTGTTCTTTTGCTATATTTTGTCTATCCGGATTTCATACCCATGTCTCTATTGTTTGGAGTTGTTATCTATGTGGGTTTGGGCCTGCCTAAATGGCAAGGAAAAGAAGAAAGGGCAAAAAGAGCAATGATAGCCAAGGAAAAGGAACATGATAAATGGGGCTTTCACAGCCGTGATCGGGAAGGTCCCTGGCTTAATTATGTTGATTACCCATTAATCAAGGCGACACGGTACGCCGAGGACAAGCAATTTTATAGCGAGTGGCTTATAATTCAAAATGGCCTTATTATCGTTAATCCGGGCCTTTCTTCAGTTGACCTGAACAATAAGACCGTAGACTATGATTTTTCTGTCAAGCGTGCTTATGCCTGGGATGGTTGCACACCCAAGAGATGGTTTTTCTGGTTGGTTTTAATTGGCACCCCCGACTGGGCGCAAAAAATCGAAGTCATAAGAACCATTGATGATGAAACACCCTGTAAAAAAAAGGAGCCGTTTTGGCAAAAGGCTCATCATGCCAGTCTGGTACATGATGCTTTGTATCAATACCTGGACAGCATCCCCATTCCGAAAAAAGATGTAGACAATCTGTTTTATGAAATGCTTATAGCATCAGGGTTTTCAGGCATCATGGCGAGAATATATCATCTCGCGGTTCGCTATTTGGGGGCGAGTGATGTGAGCTGAAAATAATCCTAAAAGCAATAGTGAATTGGCGCTTGATAGAACGTGTGCTCAGTTATTAGCTAGTCAGGCGGTTGTAAAGAGCAGAAACCCTCCAGGGTTGGCAAACAAAGAGCCTCATTATGAATGATTCCAATCTCTCAGCAAGCGACAAAATTTTTCTCCACAGATCGCTTGAGGCAACTATTCGAATAGGCCTGTTAATTATAATTACCGTCTGGTGTTTCAAGATCATCGAGCCTTTTATAATTCCGATAATCTGGGGGATCATCATTGCTGTTGCAGCTTATCCGCTTTACGGCCGGCTGCGAACAGCTCTCGGCCAGCGCCACAAGCTTGCTGCTACGATATTTACTTTCATTTTCCTGATCATCCTGATTGTCCCAACCGTGTTGCTTACTGACACGATGATTGAAGGATTAAAAATGTTGGCAGAGAAAATAAAAGATGGTTCGTTGTCAATTCCGCCACCGCCCGAGAATCTTGGTAATTTAATGATTATCGGTCAACCGCTAGCCAAATTCTGGCTTCTTGCCTCTGAAAATATCCATAGTGCTTTGCAACAGCTCACACCGGTATTCAAAGTCATCGGTAGCTGGTTATTATCAGCGGCTACCGGTGGAGGTCTCGCGATTTTGCATTTTGTGGTTGCCATCATTATTGCCGGAATATTACTGGCGAATTCCAGCGGCGGCAATCGGACGGCACGCTCTATCGCCCATCGGCTTGCGAATGAAAAAGGCGCTGATTTCGCCGACTTGGCAGAAGCAACGGTACGCAGTGTTGCCAATGGTATTTTAGGCGTAGCGTTGATTCAAAGTCTGCTTGCAGGGCTCGGTTTTATGGTAGCAGGGGTACCGGCAGCCGGTCTTTGGGCACTGCTTTGCCTGATTCTGTCCATAGCCCAAATTGGCATTGGCCCGATCGTAATTCCGATAATAATTTACCTGTTTTACACGGCTGACACATTTACCGCCGTAGCCTTCCTGATCTGGAGCATTCCAATCAGTTTAATAGACAATATTCTTAAACCTATCCTGCTTGGCCGTGGCGTCAAGACACCTATGGCGGTTATTTTTATCGGTGCGATCGGCGGACTTCTCAGTTCGGGTGTTATCGGTCTTTTCATTGGCGCCGTGACTTTAGCACTTGGCTACGACCTGTTTTTTTTATGGCTCAACACCGATTCATCCTCATCTGAGTAGATTTATTTTCAATCCTTTGGTTTTCTTCGTATCTTCGTGGTGTTATTTCTTTAAGTTAATGCCAAAAGGCTATTTCTACAATCTTTTGTAATTAGCCCGTTTTTATCCCACAGGTATTTCTAATGCTTGTTGCCATATTTCGTGCCAAAATATAACCTATCCTAAGTGTTAATTCGAGAATCTATGAAAATTGCTATTTTATCCCGCAACTCTAAACTTTATTCAACTGCTCGCTTGGTTGAAGCCGCACAGGCACGCGGACATGAGGTACGGGTTTTGGATGTATTGCGTTGCTATATGAATATTACGTCGCATAATCCATCCATCCATTATCGGGGGGAAGACTTAACCGGATTTGATGCCGTTATCCCTCGAATTGGTGCGTCAGTGACGTTTTACGGGACAGCCGTACTAAGGCAATTTGAAATGATGAATGTCTTTCCGCTCAATGAATCGGTGGCCATATCACGTTCAAGGGATAAATTACGGTCAATTCAGTTACTGGCCAGAAAGGGTATTGGTTTACCCGTGACCGGTTTTGCTAATAACCCGGATGATATTGAAGATTTAATTTCTCAAGTCGGTGGCGCACCCTTAGTGATTAAACTATTGCAAGGCACCCAAGGAATTGGTGTAGTGCTGGCAGAAACCCACAATGCCGCTGAAAGTGTTATTCAAGCTTTTATGGGTTTAAATGCCAACATTATGGTGCAGGAATTTATCAAGGAAGCGGGAGGCAGTGACATCCGGTGCTTTGTTGTCGGTGATAAAGTGGTTGCGGCGATGAAGCGGCAAGCCTCGGAAGGCGAGTTTCGTTCAAACCTGCATCGCGGCGGTTCGGCTTCATTAATACGCTTGACGCCTGAAGAACGCTCTACGGCAGTGCGTGCAGCAAGAATAATGGGGCTGAATGTCTGTGGGGTTGATATGCTGCGTTCCAATCATGGCCCTGTCATTATGGAAGTCAACTCATCGCCAGGCTTAAAAGGCATTGAAGCGGCCAGCCAAAAGGATATCGCCGAGATGATCATTCAGTTTATTGAAAAACGTTTTGAGACTATGGAAACGACAAAAGATAAATCGCCTACACGGACACGAACCCGTGGCAAAGGCTGATTCTGCTTACAATACAGAAATGACCAAAGCAAAAACAAAGGCGAGAATCACAAAAATTGTAAATATCCCTTTGTTGGTAAGCCCTGCTTTTATTAAATTCAGTTCGACCAATAATTCATGCTTGACATCATCGGCATTAAGGATCCGCTTGCATCGCCCACGGAAGGAATGCATTTCTTCATTTGCCTCTTCTTCCGCAATAAGTTCGGCTATTTTTGAGTAAAAACTGCCGCATTCAGGACACTTAATATCTGAATCTTTACGCTCATGACCACATGACGGACATTTATTCATTATGTACTCCTAATAATAATTTTAGTATTAAAAAATAATCGGCATCCAATTTTAACTCTCATTGATTATTTTGCTATGATGGATACCAATCTTCTGAATCTGGCACTTTATTTGTCAGCCTTGAGTATAGCACTGTTCAAAGCCTGTTCACTCTACAAGTCACCCATTTTAAATAATCTCCAAGGAGTTCGTCATGCTAGAAAAATACCGCAAACATGTTGAAGAACGGGCCGCCGAAGGCGTTGTGCCCAAGCCGCTTGATGCAGAGCAAATGGCTGCGTTGGTTGAATTAATTAAACAGCCACCTGCGGGCGAAGAAGAATTTATTTTGAACCTGCTGGCTAATCGAGTTCCTGCGGGTGTTGATGAAGCGGCTTATATTAAAGCGGGATTTCTGTCGGCGATTGCCAAAGGTGAGATCAGCTCACCTATTTTAACGGCTGCGGATGCGACAGAATTATTGGGTACTATGTTAGGCGGTTATAACATAACCCCCTTAATAGACCTACTGGACAACCCTACCCTGGCTCCGATTGCAGTTAAGGGATTGTCCCATACCTTGCTGGTATTTGATGCATTTCATGATATTCAGGAAAAAGCCGATGCAGGTAATGCGTTTGCCAAACAAGTCATTCAATCTTGGGCCGATGCAGAATGGTTTACCAGCAAACCACCCGTGCCTGAAAAAATGACCGTTACCGTTTTTAAAGTAACGGGTGAAACCAATACTGACGATTTGTCGCCTGCGCCTGATGCATGGTCCAGACCTGATATTCCGCTACATGCCAAAGCCATGTTGAAAATGCCGCGTGAGGGTATAACTGACGCTGAAAAACAAATTGAAGCGCTGCAAGAAAAAGGTTTTCCTGTCGCTTATGTGGGCGATGTGGTGGGAACAGGGTCGTCTCGCAAATCAGCGACCAATTCCGTATTATGGTACATAGGTAACGATATTCCGTTTATTCCCAATAAGCGCGATGGCGGTGTTTGTATAGGCGGTAAAATCGCCCCCATTTTCTTTAACACCATGGAAGATTCAGGCGCTTTGCCGTTTGAGTGTGATGTTACCAACCTGGCTATGGGTGATGTCATTGATATTTATGTTTATGAGGGCGTCATTAAACGTCACGATAACGATGAAGTTATCTGCACATTTGCCTTAAAAACCAATATTATTCTCGATGAAGTCCGTGCCGGGGGACGTATTCCGTTAATCATCGGCCGGGGATTGACTGACCGCGCCCGGAAAGCCTTGGGATTAGACGCTTCTACAGTGTTTCTACGCCCAATTGATGAGAAAGATAGCGGTAAAGGTTTTACTCTGGCGCAAAAAATAGTTGGCCAAGCCTGTGGCGTAACGGGCGTACGTCCAAACACTTACTGTGAACCCCACATGACCACAGTCGGATCGCAGGATACCACTGGCCCTATGACCCGCGACGAATTGAAAGACTTGGCTTGTTTAGGTTTTTCTGCGGATCTGGTATTGCAATCTTTCTGTCATACTGCGGCTTATCCCAAACCGATTGACGTCATTATGCAGCATACCCTACCGGACTTTATAATGAATCGTGGCGGCGTGTCATTACGTCCCGGCGATGGCATTATTCATTCCTGGTTAAATCGCATGTTATTGCCGGATACCGTCGGCACAGGCGGAGATTCGCATACCCGCTTCCCCATAGGTATTTCCTTTCCAGCCGGATCAGGTTTAGTGGCTTTCGCAGCGGCTACAGGTGTGATGCCTCTGGATATGCCGGAATCGGTACTGGTTCGTTTTAAAGGTAAAATGCAACCGGGTATTACGCTACGCGATATGGTAAACGCTATTCCTTATGCTGCCATACAGCGTGGCTTGCTAACAATTGATAAAAAAGGCAAGAAAAATGTGTTTTCGGGACGTATTCTGGAAATCGAAGGCTTGCCGGATTTGAAAGTGGAACAGGCGTTTGAATTATCCGATGCTTCAGCGGAACGCTCGGCGGGTGGTTGCACTATTCGTTTAAATGAAGCACCGATACGTGAATACCTGAATTCCAATATTACGCTATTGAAATGGATGATTGCCGAGGGTTATGGTGATGTACGCACCATCGAGCGTCGCATCAAAAGCATGGAACAATGGCTTGCTAATCCGGTATTACTGGAACCCGATGCGGATGCCGAATACTTTGAAATCATCGAAATTGATATGAGTGAAATCAAGGAGCCGCTGCTAGCCTGTCCAAATGACCCCGATGATATAAAAACACTCTCCGCTGTCGCCGGCACTAAAATTGACGAAGTATTCCTGGGTTCTTGTATGACAAATATTGGTCATTTTCGTGCCGCAGGCAAGTTACTTGAGAAACAGAAAGGCGAACTGCCAACCCGTCTGTGGGTAGCTCCTCCCACCAAAATGGATCAAACCCAATTAACCGAAGAAGGTTATTACAGCACCTTTGGTAAAGCCGGTGCCAGAATGGAAATGCCGGGCTGTTCCTTATGCATGGGTAATCAGGCGCGTGTGGCTGAAAATTCCACCGTAGTTTCTACCTCAACACGGAATTTCCCTAACCGTCTCGGAAATGGTGCCAATGTCTATCTGTCCTCGGCCGAACTTGCAGCCGTGTGTTCAATTTTGGGTAAAATCCCCACTTTTGATGAATACATGCACTACGCCGATCAGATCAGCGAAACAGCTGAAGATACTTATCGCTATCTGAATTTTAATCAGATGGCCAGTTATCAGCAAAAAACTGAAACGTAGCATAGCCTTAACGTCTAGATCACCACGAAGAAGGAACACGAGAAATCATCGATATAAAGCCTCCTTCAACCATCAATGCTGGTATTTTTCCTTTTGTTCTTTGTGACTCGCGCTCTAGATTAATTTCATTTTTTATAAAAGACTTTACCCTCGCATTTATGCCCCAAAAACCACCCTCATTTAAAGCGTCTTGGTCATTCCAAAACCGGACAATGGCTTATTTTTACAGTCAGATTGAGCAACAACAACGGATTTTGCAACGTATCCAGGCAGTTTTACCTGAAGCATTAGCAAAAAAAGCTCGACACTGCCTTATAAGAGAAAAAAAATTGCTGATTTATACGGATTCTGCAGTATGGGCATCACAACTCCGCTTTTTTAACAACGCAATTCTTGCCGCTATTGTGCCGCTAACAAGATCGCCAGTTGAGATTATGCAAGTCAAGATTATTGCGAGTCAAACAGCGCTTATTCCGGGGCTTAAGCGGAAGGCAAAAATACCTTCTATAGAAAAAATAGAGCTTATCCGAAACCATAGCCTGACTGTTTCGGATAATCAACTGAGGTTGGCACTACTAAAATTAAGCGAAACACTGGAAAGGCTGTCCGGTAAGACTTAAAAACACTTCTAAATCATAAACACTAAAAAAAATTCTACTTCAGCGGGTGCTCTGTGAAAAGTAAAGATTTCCGCGAGAACGCATAAAAGAAATCGGTGCCTCGTCTTCATCAGTAAAAGTAACCATTTCCCAAGCGTCTTTATCATCCAATAAAGTACGGAGTAATTTATTATTCAATCCATGTCCTGATTTATAGCCGGTAAACTCACCAATCAAGCTATGTCCCAATAAATATAAATCGCCAATGGCATCAAGAATTTTATGTTTAACAAATTCATCCGCACTGCGAAGCCCATCTTCATTAAGAATTTTATCGTCATCAACCACAATCGCATTATCAAGGCTTCCGCCCAGCGCAAGATTGTTTTCTCTCAGCATATCAATATCTTTCATGAAACCAAAGGTTCTGGCCCGGCTTACTTCCTTAACAAACGTCGTTGAAGAAAAATCCATGGTGGCTGTTTTTACATGATCCTCAAACGCAGGGTGCTCAAAATCAATCGTAAAAGTCACTTTAAATCCCTCAAATGGATTAAAAGCCGCCCACTTATCGCCATCTTCAACTCTGATACTGCGCTTTATCCGAATATACTGTTTGGGGCAGTCCTGCTCTTCAACACCGGCAGATTGAAGCAAAAACACAAAAGGTCCGGCACTACCGTCCATGATCGGAACTTCTGCAGCACTGACATCAATGATAGCGTTATCTATACCTAATCCCGCAAAAGCTGAAAGCAAATGTTCTACCGTTGATATTTTTACATCACCCGCAACCAAGGTAGTTGACAGCACAGTTTCGCCAACATTTTCCGGTGTTGCCCGAATAGTAACAGGTTCGGCCAAATCCACCCTGCGAAACCTGATACCGGTATTAGGCTCAGCAGGACGTAAAGTTAAATACACCTTATCACCAGTATGTAGCCCAACGCCTGTGGCTCTAATGGTGTTTTTTAAAGTTCGCTGTTTAATCATAAAATAAATTACGCCGAATGAAGTGGCAAAAAATAGCTAATTCTACCACAATATGACCCCAAAAAAGACATTGAATTGACTTTCTCTTGGGCTACTGAAAAGAAACAAGATACTTTTCTTCCAGAAAAAATGTCTGCCAATGATTCAACTTACATACTTTAATCATCAATTTTGGATAATTTGAATAGCTAATCCAAGCTAATTAAGCTAGTCTAGATTAATCATCCTTAAGTCATTGTGTACATGCTAAATAAATTTTTTCAACCGGCACCCCCTGAACAATTTCCTGATTTATCCGGGTTGATGGAAAAGCAATATAACCATCAAGTGGCGCAAAATCATATACAACACGATAACGCGCAATTCATTGCTTTACAACACTTACAAGCTCTCCTGGATAACCTATTGGCTTCTGCCGATTATGATCGAAAGTCAATCGCATATAAATTAATTTCATCACCCCCGGAAAAATGTCAAAGTCTATATATATTTGGTGGTGTTGGTCGCGGCAAGTCAATGTTGATGGCGCTATTTTATGATGCGTGTCCTATTGAACAAAAACGACGCGTGCATTTTAATATGTTCATGCTCGAGGTTCATGCCTTTATCCACTACTGGCGAAAACAAAACAATATCGATGCAATTTCCGCCCTGGCAAAAAAAATAAGGGCATCAGCTCTTGTTCTTTGTCTTGATGAGTTCCATGTCACCGACATAGCAGATGCCATGATCCTGGAAAGGCTATTCAATAAGCTCTTTGAATCAGGCATTATTGTCGTTATAACGTCTAACCGTCATCCGGATGATTTATATCAAGGCGGCTTACAAAGAGAGCAATTCCTGAACTTTACCAGGCTCTTGCAAAGAGAGTCCAAGACTATAGAACTTGTTGCAAAAGAAGATTATCGGCTCATGCACCTGCATGCACTTGAAGCCACCTACTATTTCCCACTGGATGCGCATGCGAGTGAGTTTGTGCAACAAAGTTATAACGAGTTTACTAATTTTGCAGCTATGCAAACAGGTGTTTTACAGGTAATGGGAAGAAAGGTTATTTTATCCGCCGTACATGGAGATATTGCCCTCACCTCTTTTGATGAACTCTGCGTGCAACCTTTGGGTTCGGCAGATTATTTAGAGATTGCTCGTGAGTTCAGCACGTTGATTATGTCTGAAATACCAAAATTAACAGCCGAAAAACGTAATGAGGCCAAACGTTTTATAACTTTGATCGACGCGCTTTATGAGCATAAAGTAAAGCTGATATGTACAGCTGAAGTACCCCCTCAAGAGCTTTATACCGAGGGTGATGGCTCGTTTGAATTCAGGCGCACAGTGTCAAGATTAATTGAAATGCAATCAGAGAGTTATTTACAGAGTAAGCATACCGGGCACTCAGGTAACTCGTAAAAAAAAACCAACATTAGATCGGCCATACTAAATATAAAGTGAGATGCAACGATGGTATTATTAGAAACACCTATCTGTGATTTTGGCAAAAAAGCAGTTGATTTTATTTTACCGGGTATTGACGGCCGTACCTGGTCGCTACCCCAATGTATGGGTAAAAAGGGTTTGTTGATTATGTTTATCTGTAATCATTGTCCTTATGTTAAAGCTGTCCAGGAGCGGATTGTTAGGGATACTCACGAACTTAAACAGTTTGGCATTGAATCTGTCGCAATTATGTCCAATGATCCAACTGAGTACCCCGAAGATTCGTTCGACAACATGAAGTTGCTCGCAGAACGGCTGAATTTTAGTTTTCCTTATTTATTCGATCGAAACACAAGAGGTTGCTAAACAGTACGATGCTATCTGCACACCCGACTTTTTTGGTTATAATGCTAACTTTGAATTGCAGTATAGAGGTAGGCTTGATGCCAGCAGGAAGGAAACCGCACCGGCCGATACCCGGCGCGACCTGTTTGAAGCCATGAAACTGATTGCTGAAACCGGGCATGGCCCGCAAGAACAGATTCCCAGCATGGGTTGCTCCATCAAATGGAAACACACAAACTAAATTCACACACAAACTATGAGAGAGTAGAAATATGTCGATTAAAAGAATGGTTGATCTGGATTTATCTGGAAAACGGGTATTAATTCGTCAGGATCTGAACGTACCCGTAAAAAACGGTAAAGTAACCAGTGATATTCGTATTCAGGCCAGTGTTCCAACCATTGAAAAAGCTTTGGCTGCGGGAGCAGCCGTTATGTTGTTATCACATCTTGGCCGTCCTGTTGAAGGTCAATATGACGAAGCCTCTTCTTTGAAACCGGTTGCTGAACGCTTGTCAACCCTGCTAGGTAAACCCGTCAGATTAGAAAAAGACTGGCTGGACGGAATTGTTATTGCCCCCGGCGAAGTCGTTCTTTGTGAAAACGTGCGTTTCAATGTCGGCGAAGAGAAAAACAGTGATGAGTTGGGCAAAAAAATGGCCGCTCTTTGTGATGTTTTTGTGATGGATGCTTTTGGTACAGCTCACAGAGCACAGGCTTCAACGCACAGTGTCGCCAAATTTGCACCGATTGTTTGTGCTGGCCCTTTATTAGCCAGTGAACTGGATGCTTTGGGCAAAGCTCTGGAAACGCCTGCTAAACCGCTGGTAGCTATTGTCGGCGGGTCTAAAGTATCGACTAAATTGACGGTTTTAAAATCATTGTCTGAAAAGGTCGATCAATTAATCGTTGGTGGTGGTATTGCCAATACGTTTATTGCGGCTGCGGGTTTTCCAGTCGGCAAATCGCTTTATGAAGCCGATTTAATAGAAGAAGCACAACGCTTAATTGCCGCCGCCAAGCAAGCAGGCTCCGATATTCCTATCCCTGTCGACGTGGTTTGTGCCAAAGAATTCTCTGAAACTGCAATCGCCACAATAAAGAAAGTTGAAGACGTTGAAGCGGATGATTTGATTCTGGATATAGGCCCGGATACTGCAAAACAATATGCTGAATTGCTAAAATCGGCCGGCACAATCGTTTGGAATGGCCCTGTCGGTGTATTCGAAATCGAACAATTCAGTCACGGCACCCAAACACTGGCAACTGCCATTGCCGAAAGCAGTGCTTTTTCAATTGCCGGCGGCGGAGATACCTTGGCGGCTATCGACAAATACGGCATTAATGATCAGGTTTCATATACGTCGACTGGCGGTGGTGCATTCCTTGAATTTCTTGAAGGTAAAGAACTGCCTGCCGTTGCTATATTAAAATCACGCGGCTAGAAAGAAGGTATAGAGTAACAGGTTTATAAATCTTGAACCTTGACCTTGCTTCCTGTACCTTGTATCTTGGATTTACTATCAGCCTGATCAAACAGGCTGATAACTTTTTACTTAATTTAGGTTTAAAAATGGCCAGAGTTACTATCGAAGATTGTTTAGAACACGTAGAAAACCGTTTCAAACTGGTTTTATTGGCGAGCACAAGAGCGCGTCAATTAAGCCATGGTGCGACTGAATTTCTTCCTCGCGGTAAAGATAAAGATACCGTTCTTGCCCTACGCGAAATCGCAGCTGGTCATGTCACCACAGAGAATATCAATCTTCTCCATCGTGTCGGTGATACACACGACCACAACCCCATGTTCTAAACCTTTGCATCCATGTCGAAAATAGCCGGCACCATCGAACCCAAACGCCTTCAGGACGAACTGATTGCGCGTTTATGTACGACTTTATCCGGTTATTTAGACCAAGCTCAAATCAACGATTGCGTCCGCGCTTATGAATTTAGTGCGGATGCCCATTCAGGTCAATTTCGTAAAAGTGGTGAAGCTTATATCTGCCACCCAATTTCCGTCGCCATCACGCTTGCCGAGATGCGCATGGATGCCAGCGGCATTATGGCGGCAATTCTGCATGATGTCATTGAAGATACCCCCATCAGCAAAAAAGAACTGGCTAAACAGTTCAGTGAAGAAGTCGCAGAACTGGTTGATGGCGTTACCAAACTAACCCAAATTGACGGCAAATCCCAGAGCCGGGCTGAAGCACAGGCGGAAAATGTCCGTAAAATGTTTCTTGCGATGGGCAAAGACTTACGGGTCATTCTGGTCAAACTGGCAGACCGGCTGCATAACATGCAAACCTTGGGCGTCATGCCCGCAGAAAAAAAACGACGGATTGCTCGCGAAACACTGGATATTTACGCTCCGATTGCAAATCGCTTGGGAATGAATAAAATCCGGCACAAACTGGAGGCACTGAGTTTTCAGGCTATGTACCCATTGCGTTATGCCGTCTTGACCAATGCTATAAAAAAAGCACGTGGTAATCGCAAAAAAATTATCGACACTATTGAAAGCACTATAAAATTGCGTTTAGAAAAGGCCGGTTTACATTGTGAAGTTTCAGGACGAGAAAAAAATATTTATAGCATTTATCAAAAAATGCTCCAGAAAAAAGTATCTTTATCATCTATTTTTGATCTCTACGCTTTCCGGATTTTTTGTGATAATGTGGACTCCTGTTACCGTGCATTAGGCGTTATTCATAACTTATACCAACCTATTCCAGGCCGCTTTAAAGATTATATCGCCCTGCCCAAAGCCAATGGTTATCAATCCCTGCACACCACCGTCATTGGCTCTTATGGTGTTCCCATCGAAATCCAGATCAGAACTCACGAGATGCACCGGATGGCGGAATCGGGTATCGGTGCACACTGGCTCTATAAATCCGATGACGATAAATCTGAAAAATTTCAGGCACGTGCCAATGAGTGGTTACGGGATTTGTTGGAAATCCAGAAAACCGCCGGTGATTCTCTCGAATTTATTGATAATTTAAAGGTTGACCTGTTCCCGCAGGAAGTTTTTGTGTTCACTCCAAAGGGAGGAATTATTAAAATACCCCGAGGTGCAACCATTATCGATTTTGCCTACGCCGTGCATACCGATATTGGTAATGCCTGCGTTTCTGCCCGAATTGACAAACAACTGGTACCATTACAAACCAAACTGGAAAACGGCATGACAGTAGAAATTATTACTGCATCCTGGGCAAGGCCTAACGCACTTTGGCTCAATTATGTGACAACGGTAAAAGCTCGCTCCAGTATCCGCAACCATTTGAAACATTTTAAACAGCAGGAAGCTGTCAGCCTAGGCCGACGGCTATTGGAAAAAGAACTGCAATCACTGCATTTACATCTGGAAAATATCGAGGAATCCCGGATACAGGCATTGCTTAAAGTCATGGCTATGCAGTCAATGAACGATTTGCTGGAAGACATCGGCTTAGGTAACAAAATGCCGTTTTTAATCGCAAAACGACTCACCCAGGATGATATTAATGCCAACATTAAACTCAATGATACAGACAAAATTCAGCAAACACCCCTGATTATAAAAGGCACAGAAGGCATGGTCATTACCCTGGCCAAATGTTGCAGACCCATTCCGGGTGATTCAATCATAGGTTACTTTAATCCCGGCAAAGGCATTGTGGTTCATCATCACGAATGCCGTAATCGTTCTGTCGTTAGAAAAAAACACACCAACTGGCTGGATGTTGAGTGGAGTCCGGATGCCGTCGGCGACTTCCCCACTGAACTTCGTATAGAAATACTTAATCAACGCGGGGCCTTGGCAACCATCGCCTCAACTATTTCCGAACAAGCTTCAAACATTGAAAACGTCACTGTTGTCGATCAAGATGACCGTGTTTGTATTGACTTGATCACCCTGACAGTTAAAGACCGTGTGCACTTAGCCAAAATCATGCGCCGCTTGAAAGACTTGTCCATTGTTTTAAAAATTACAAGGGTTAAGGGCTAGTTGTCCAAAGTAAAACGGTAAAACAACCGTTTTTATGAATTTCAGATTTCTGATTTGCAAATAATATAGCGTAATCCGCATCCAATCAGACGCAAAACTCTATTGCTGCCGTGCTTATCCTAACGATCATGAAGAGCCTTTCATCACCTCGGAAAATGAAAGATACTGTGCGGGAGGCAGTGGAACGAGGTCGATCAAATTTTTAGAGATTTAATCCTAAAACCTAACGTGACCCGCAATGCTGACCCGTACCCCGGAATGAATCACAAGAGATCGCATGGTAATTTAGAAAGCAGTAGGATAAGACGTGAGAGTTATTGTTCAGACATCGCAATTTATAAAGGATTTAAAAAAGATAGGTATCATTTCAAAACGCAAGCCAAATTATTCAGCCGGTCAAAATGAAGGCCTCTAATCCGGCGTGATTGGATTAACGTTTTTTCAGCGTTACACTACCTCTATGTTCACACCCTGAGACAAATTCAACCATGTTAAAACAGACACCGCTTTACAATCTCCATCTTAAACTGGGTGCCAAAATGGTGCCTTTTGCCGGTTATCAAATGCCCTTGCAATACAGCAAAGGTATTATTCATGAACATCTGCATTGCCGCAGCCACGCGGGTTTCTTCGATATTTCCCACATGGGGCAGTGCCTGATTCTGGGTGATGACGCTGCGATGGAGCTTGAGCGATTGACACCCAGCGATATAACCGGGCTTAAGCCCGGTGCACAGAAATATACCGTATTAACCAATAGCGATGGCGGCATTATTGACGACATCATCATTACCCGCACCGGCTCGGGACTCATGATCATTGTTAATGCCGCCTGCAAAGACAAGGATTTTACGTACTTAAAGAGCCAATTATCTGAGCGCTGTGATTTTAAAGAATTACCTGATCATGCCTTATTCGCACTTCAGGGCCCTGCTGCCGCAAAAGTTATGCAGAAATATTCTGCTGATGCCACTGGTTTATCATTTATGCAGGCCTGTGAAACTGAAATTGACGGCATACCCTGCACTATCAGCCGAAGCGGATATACGGGCGAAGATGGCTTTGAAATTTCAGTCGCCAAAGACTATGCGGAACAACTTGCCTGCTTGTTACTTGCTGAAGATGACGTTGAGGCAGTTGGCCTGGGAGCAAGAGATACCTTGCGTCTGGAAGCCGGTCTGTCTCTTTATGGACATGAACTGTGTGAAGCCATCACGCCGGTAGAAGCAGGACTAAAATGGATAATTAAAAAACCCTTCGACTTTGCTCAGGACAGTTTCCCGGGAGCTGATAAAATATTGAACCAGCTACAGCATGGCACCGAAAAAATTCGTGCGGGACTCGTGGTCGAAAGCAAAATACCTGTCCGGGATGGCAGCGAAATTATCAACAACGAAAATAAAGTCATCGGTCATGTTACCAGTGGCAGTTTTTCCCCCAGCCTGGGCAAGCCGGTTGCTATGGCATTGCTTGACTGCAATTCGGTCAGTCTGGGCAATACCTTGTACGCCATCGTCCGGGATCGAAAAATTGCAGTGACCGTGACAAAATTACCCTTTATTCCACATCGCTACCATAGATAAACATCATGCCAACATCACGCCCTCACCTGAATCAACTGGAAATGCGCGGTAATTTTATTAACCGTCATATCGGCCCTAATCAGCAGCAAACCAAGGAAATGCTAGCGGAACTGGGATTAACTGAACTGGAAGAGATCATAGAGCAAGCGATTCCAGCCAATATTCTTAATAATGAACCACTAAAACTAACCGAAACGATGAGTGAACGCGCTGTTATTACGCATCTGCGTAAAATGCGCAGCCGTAATAAAGTGTTTACTTCAATGATAGGTATGGGCTATTACGACACCGTCATGCCGGCGGTAATTAAACGCAATGTCCTGGAAAACCCCGGCTGGTATACAGCTTATACGCCCTACCAGGCAGAAGTCAGCCAAGGTAGGCTGGAAGCGTTGTTAAACTATCAGCAAATGATTATCGATTTAACCGGGATGGAACTGGCCAATGCCTCATTGCTTGATGAAGGTACTGCGGCGGCGGAGGCCATGACCATGTCACGGCGCTTATCCAAAAGCTCTGCTAACCGCGTTTTTGTGGATCAGGACTGCCACCCGCAAACCATCGCTGTTATCAAAACCCGCGCTCATTCATTAGGTTATGAAGTTATTGTTGCGGATCCTTTCCATGACCTGGAGCAACAGGATTTTTTTGCCCTGATAGTGCAATATCCCGGTTCCAAAGGTGAAATAAAAGACCTGAGCGAAATTACCGCAATCGCTCATAACAAATCCGCCATGATCACTGTCGCTGCGGACTTATTGAGCCTGGTGCTATTAAAACCGCCCGCTGCATTCGGTGTTGATATTGTCGTGGGCAGTGCCCAGCGCTTTGGCGTGCCTATGGGCTATGGCGGCCCTCATGCGGCATTTTTTGCCACCAGGGATGAATATAAACGCTCAGTTCCCGGCCGCATCATCGGCGTATCCAAAGATAGCCACGGCCAGATTGCCTTACGTATGGCCTTGCAAACACGGGAACAGCATATCCGCCGGGATAAAGCGACCAGCAATATTTGCACATCCCAGGTTCTGCTTGCCGTCATCGCCGGGTTTTATGCGGTTTATCACGGCGCCTGAAGGCTTGCGTCTGATTGCCGGCCGGGTGCATCGTTATGCGCAAATTCTGGCAGCGGGAATAAAGCAGTTAGGCCATGAAGTCATCAGTGAATGCTATTTCGATACGCTAGTGATCCATGTTCCGAACCGGGCAAAACGCTTTGCCGCAAACGCCGGCGAAGCCAATATCAATTTGCGCATCATTGACGCAGACCACATAGGTATCTCGCTGGATGAAACCACAACACGGAAAAATTTAAGAGATGTCTGGCAGGTTTTTGCCTCCGCTACTGCTGACCTTCCCGACATCAATATGCTCGATGCAAGCCTGACCGAATGTATCCCGGAACAGTTATTGCGTAACGATAAAATCCTGCAACATCCTGTCTTTGAGCGCTATCATTCGGAAACTGAAATGATGCGTTATATGCGCCGGCTCGCCAGACGCGATATAGCCCTGGATCGCTCCATGATACCGTTGGGCTCATGCACGATGAAGCTCAATGCCGCCACGGAAATGCAGACTATTTCCTATCATGAATTTAACGGCCTGCATCCGTTCGCGCCGCTGTACCAGACCCATGGCTATCAGCAAATGTTTGCGGAACTGGAGGATATGTTATGCGATCTGACCGGCTTTGATGCCTTTTCGCTGCAACCCAATGCCGGTTCCCAAGGCGAATATACCGGCTTGCTGGTTATCCGCAAATATCATGAAGTTTCAGGCCAGTCACAACGAAATATCTGCCTGATACCCGCTTCCGCGCATGGCACCAATCCGGCCAGTGCATCGATGGCAGGCCTTAAAGTCGTCGTAGTCGCCTGCGATGAAAACGGTAATGTCAGCCTGGATGATTTGCGGGCGAAAGTCGCCGAATATCAAAATACGCTGGCGGCTTTAATGATTACCTATCCGTCCACGCACGGCGTTTTTGAAGAAGCTTTCAGGGAGATTTGTGATCTTGATTCATCAACATGGCGGACAGGTTTATATGGATGGCGCCAACTTTAATGCGCTGGTGGGCTTAAGCCGTCCGGGGAAAATCGGCGCCGATGTCGCTCATCTTAATATGCATAAAACCTTCTGTATTCCGCATGGCGGCGGCGGTCCAGGCGTTGGTCCGATTGGCGTAGGCGCGCATCTTGCGCCTTTCCTGCCCGATCATCCGGTTGTTGATGGCGTCAACCCGGCCAAAGGCGTGCATGGCACAATAGGCACGGTGTCCGCCGCGCCCTGGGGTTCTGCCAGTATCTACACCATTTCCTGGGCTTATATCGCCATGATGGGCGCGGCCGGTTTAAAACGCGCCACATTGACCGCCATTTTGAATGCCAATTATATTGCCAAACGCTTGGCGCCTTATTACCCCATTCTATACACAGGCAAAAACGGCTGGGTTGCCCATGAATGTATTATCGATTGCCATGAATTTAAAAAAACCTGCAACATAACCGTCGAAGATATCGCCAAGCGCCTGATTGATTATGGTTTTCATGCGCCTACCGTGTCGTTTCCTGTTGCCGATACCTTGATGATAGAGCCCACGGAAAGCGAGGATAAAGCCGAGATCGATCGTTTTTGTGATGCGTTAATTGCTATACGCGAGGAAATCAAAGCCATAGAAAACGGTAGTGCCGATGCTGAAAACAACGTGCTGCATAATGCGCCGCATACCCATCGCTTATTGCTGGAAGAATGGACATTGCCTTACTCCAAGCAACAAGCCTTTTTCCCTGACAATAATCAGCATGATGATAAATACTGGCCGCCGGTTGGGCGTATTGATAATGTTTATGGCGACCGGCATGTGGTTTGTACTTGTCCGCCTTTGTCGGATTATGAGTAAACGATGCGCTATCTTAATTAGTGAGCAGGTTAACAGAAGGTTTTTTAACAAAATAAAAAACCGTAGATTCGTCGATAGGCAGTTCACCATAGCTTTGGATGAGATTTAGGTTTTTGCTGCGGCGAAATCGCCCTCCGAGCTCTACTGGTTCAATCATCATATTCAGTTTAACAAGCATCAGGATAGACTTTTTACTGTTGCAGGAAATGAGACAATGAGTACAAATTTCGATTTTAACGATGGTAACGTACCTGTTCCCGCTCACCCACTATCGCATGAATCATTTAATCAGAATTCTATGCAATCTTTACAGGCATTATTTATTGCTGAGCTTGAGAAAATTGCTCATGGAGTTAATTACAATACTGAAGCCGAACGTATTGCTAATCTAATTACTTTAGGCGTTATTGACGAAGCATTCTGGAGTTACTTACTAAAAGCCCATAATGGTGTGATAACAAGGGCTATAGCATTTCGCGCTTTTCTAAGTGCTAATGTTGAAAACCCTATTCCTGTTTTTATCTCCAAATTAAATGGTTACCGGTTATGTGTATTAACTTCACAAAATCCTGCTCAAGCTATGGAGTATTTTTGTGAAGATGGTAGAGTTGGGGTTCGCTGTTTTGTTGCGCAAAATCCTGAAACACCAGCAGGAGTATTAGAGAAATTGGCTCAAGATAAGAGCTTTAGAGTGCGCCAAACTGTAACTGAAAATTCCAATACACCAATGACTGTTTTAGAACGCTTAAAAAGCGATTTCAGTCCATCTGATACGCGGAATGCCCCTAATAAAAAAATAGTCGAAAATAACCTTAAAATTCTTGAGTGGTTAATTGCCGAACAGCTTTCGATAGAAGCTCAAAATAACAGACAATCTATTCCTTTTATTTTTCTTGGTACTAATTCTAATCTTAGACAAATTGGGCTTAAGGATACAAAACACTGGCTCTTTGTACTTGAAAACTTACAAGAATCAATCACGACGCTAGAGAAAGATAAAAATGGTACTCGCCTCCCTTTGATACAGAATCCGCAAACATCCATTTCTATCATTGAACAACTCGCAAGAGATGAAGATACAAATATACGTTGTGCTATAACGAAGCTTTATGAGCTTCCAATAAATATACTGGAACAACTCGGTGGTGATGCTAATTATAAAGTACGGCGAGCTGTAGCAGGAAATTCGAATACTCCGATTACTGTGTTGGAGGCTTTGGCGAAAGATAGCGATTGGTCGGTTCGAATTGAAGTAGCGAAAAACCCACAAACTCCAATCGCTACATTAAAAAAATTTGCAAAATATAAAGAAATTGAAATACGCATTGCTGTAGCTAAAAATCCGAGTACTCCACATACTGTGTTAGAAGATTTAGCAAAAGAAAAATATGTGCATTTAGGTTTGCTCGAGAATGTGCATGTTGCTGTAACCAATAACCCAAGTACTCCGCATACTGTGCTGGAAGCTATAGCAAAAAAATATATGCATTTAGGTTTGGCCAATAATTTACTACTTGTTGCTCTTGCCAATAATCGAAATACTCCGATTAGTGTTTTGGAGGAGTTGGCGAAAGATAGAGATTTTTGGGTTCGTACAAAAGTAGCAAGAAATCCACAAACCCCAATTGCCATATTAAAAAAATTTGCAAAATATAAAGAAAGCACTATGCGTCTCGCTTTAGCCTATAATCCGAATACTCCACTTGCTTTGCTGGAGGCTTTGGCTAGCGATGAAGATAAGGGTGTGCGTTTCAACGTAGCAAGTAATTCGAATACTCCGATTACTGTTTTGGAGGCTTTGGCGAAAGATAGAGATTATTCTATACATTGTAACATAGCTAAAAACCCAAACACACCAAAAGCTATGCTTATTAGGCTGTTGGGTGACAATGAGTTGTCTGTTCGTTGCGCTGTAGTTTCAAATCCAAGCATACCAATCGATATACTCATAGAATTATCGCAAGACGAAAACAGCGCTATACGTTCCGCTGTTGCAGCAAACTTTCAAACCCCAACAGATATTTTTAACTCTTTGTCCAAGGATATGGATGGTGATGTTCGCTATTCAGTCCATAAGAACCCTCTAGTTCCGAAAAAAATTCAAGAGACTCTGATAAGCGACGATTATGTGCTATTTAGGAGGCTGTTAGAATCTAATCCAATGGCAAGCATACATTGTGCATTAGCATCAAATATTCTAGCACCGGTTCCACTTTTAGAGCACCTAGCCAAAGACGAATTTCCAACTGTGCGTAGTACCGTAGCCACGCATCCAGACACGCCAGTAAGCTTACTAAAACTTTTAATTCAAGATCAAAACACAAAAGTAAAATCAGATGCCAGGCTAGGTCTAGCTATGGCGATTCTAGCTGGCAATACAAACTCGCAGATTGAGGATGTATTAGAGAATTTAGCACAAGATACAAGGCCAATAGCACATTGCGCTATAGCAGCTGTAGCCCGTAATCCGGAAACTCCTGTACATATACTAGAGTTTTTGTTGCAGGATACGACTAATAGCGAAGTACTTGCCAGCGTAGTTGGAAATCCTAAAACGCCAACCGCCGCAATTGAAAAAAAGCGAATTGATTTGATAACACAATACGCATCATCGAAAAACAATTTACTTAGTCGTTTATTCAGTTTGCTAGATCGACGTGTACCACTAGAGTTATTATTAAATCGTCAAAATTCGCTAAATTGGCATCAGCTATGCCGTCGCACAAAACTTAAGCGTTCCACCAAAAATACTGCAAGAGCTTACTAAGGATAAGCACTATCTTGTTCGGCTAACAGCTAAAGAACAAATCACCACAGCTGGTTGTTGAAAAACCTGTAAATCAACATCTGTTTTACCTGTTCACATAATATAAAAAACAATGTGATGAAATTTTTGATCAGGAGTATTCGCCCAACCCAACCACCTGCGCGGTAGGGTGGATTCGCCGATAGACAATCCAACATAGCTTTGAGAGTGGTGGCAGTTTGTTGTCTCGAAACTGCCCTACGAGCTTGTTTTTGAGGGCCGTTGGAATGGCGAAGTAAACCCCAATTGCTTAAAGTTTCTGAAGCCTATTATATTGCTCAATTAATAATTTGCTATCAATATTGCAACACCCGTGATTATTGTGATACTGGCAGCTCGCAATTAGATAATCAGTAACCCATCTGAACTTTGAATAAATACCATTATCGTAAGAATAAATGCTGTTTTCTATATTTTTAACTATAGTTATCAACCTTGACTCTTCGTCAAATGCATAAACCAAATAGTCAATAAACAAAGCAACATCTTTTTTTAGACCTATCTTTTGTATCCCTCCATGTGTCCACTGAAATAGAACATTCCTTTCCAATGCATCATACTCTTGCGAACACGTTTCTACATTATTGACTTGATCAATAAGCATTTGAGCCGAATGCGTTAATATACGCCGGACCTACAATTTGATTCTTTTTTGAATCGAAGTATGCCTCGCCACTTGATATGGCGCCTCTTAACCAAATAGTTTTTTCTGCCAACTTGAATTGTATTTTTTGAATAGCAATACATAGTTTCCGCAATTTGTAGATATTTTCATCTTTTTCTGCGCCAAAAGGTACTGAAAGGGTAACTGAATCGCTAATTATAATTGCGCCTATATCCTTTTGAGATTCAATTTTTTTAAGATCACTTGTGATTTCTTCAATAAGTTTGAAATACTCATATATTTTTTTCCTATCTTTATGTTCCTTACTTTTCACCAAATCCTTGAAACCTAAAATATCAAGATAGGCTACATAGTGACTGAACGAAAAAGCCACTTTTCAAAAAAACCATCTCAAATTCAGGAAAATTATTTTTAAAAAAATTTTCAGTAGAGGAAAAAGCGACTCATTTCCTGGATTTCCATCCGCTAATCGGAATTATGCCTGCAAATCACAAATGCCAGGCGCACCTTCCCTGTGGATAACCTTGCGGCTATTAACAAAAAAGCGTCAGGCTGCTAGTTTTTGTTGCTCGTTAAAAAGCCTTAGCCGCTCCATGTCGCGCTTAATGGTGCCGAGTTGTTGAATGTTACGCGATAACACGGCTAAGCCAACATAACGTTCGAAAGCATCAATGCCGTGATCAAGGCATTTATCCAGCCCATGTACTTCTAAAGCGTTAATGGCCGATTCAACGGCGGAATGTTGCTTTTTCGCTTGTTTAAATTCCGGTGCGTATTCACGCTCCTGATCGGCTTTGGAAAGCTTGCCTTTTTTGGGTAAAACGACTTGCTCAATGAGGACTTTCAAGTCAGTTTGATTGGCGGGACTATGGAAGCCTTTGTCAAAACTACAGGCATTAAAACTAGGAAACTTTTCTTGTGTGGCTTTAACCATCGGTACGGCTACTTTGTCATCAGTGGTATTTTGGCAAACCAAACTGTGCAAGATAAAGCCATGGCTATCTTCCATGATGCAGACCCGCACGCCCAGTTCAACCGGGACACCGGCTTTGCCTTTGCTAATCCATTCGGTATGAGGCTGGAATAAGGAAAAGACCTTTTCGTCATGGGGAATTTTTTCTTCTTGAATAGCGCGGCGTCTAATCTGGTCGATTTGACGGTCGGCATGCAGGCTAAAGGTGTGTAAGTCAGTGAGCAACACGTCCGGTATTTTGTAAGCGTTTTTTAACGTTAAAATACTCGTTTTAGTGCGCTCAAGATAGAACCCTGCTAAATCAATGTAGTCCTGGTAGGCCTGTTTGATCTCAAGTTCTTTGGCGGCCTTGATGTCTTCATTTTTGGATGTAGAATGTTTGAGTTTTTGCAGCTTTCTATACAAGCCTTTGAATTTAGATAGATTGTGTTTATGCAGCCGCCATTCAGGTAAGATATATTGCAAGCTCCATTTGACACAGAGTCGAATCAAGATCCGGGTTGCGTCATGCAGTAAACTGGTATCGGTTGGAAAATGCACGTTGGTTTTTAACACAAAAGAATCGCAGCGCCCTCTGATTAGTTTATGAATATCAAGATCCAGTAATTGATAACCGGCTCGAATGACTTCAACACCCATACGAGCCATGATTTTTGGCGTAAACAGTTTAACTAAAGTTTCGGAGTTAAAATTTACAGACAAGTAATTGATAATTAATTAAAAAAGCACCCTAAAAGGGTATAATAATGGTTAGTTGAAGACCACATTAAACCCAAATAGGACGCTCAGATGAATCGTGCCACAAAAATCATAGAACTTCCAGCATTAACCGCTGATCTTCTGAAGGCAAACGGTGTATTAATCGATAACGTTTTTGCTAGCCTATGGCGGGAAGTCGGTATGAGAACCATTCTGAGTCGAACGGGCTTTAATAAACGTTCCGGCACACCGATGAGCGACGTCATGTTTAACTTAATGCTCTGGTTGTGGTTACAGAAAGAATCCATTGGCATGTTTGCGCGGGAATGCTTGCAAGGTGCGATGGGTAAGGATGTGCTCTATGAGACGATGAACCGGGAAGACCTGAATTGGCGTAAATTCCATGAACAGGTTGCTCACAAGACGGTTCAGACATTTAAGGCATCCGGTAAAAAAGCCTATGTGGTTGATGATTCTATAAAGCAACGGTTTGGCAAGAAGATGCCGGGCATCTCAAGCCATTTCGATCATACCAGCGGACGGCATATGATGGGGCAGCAAGTGCTGACCTTGGGCTTAAGTTGTGATGAAGGCTTTGTCCCGCTGGACAGCGAATTGTTTATCAGTCAGACCAAAGCGATAGACTTGCATGAGCCCTTTGAGGATGGTCGTAGTATTGCCGCAAAACGTTACCGGACAGCTCAACAAAGCACAAAGCCTGAGATGGTAAGCGCCATGATTAAGCGTGCATTAAATGCTGGCATAATGGCAGACTATCTAGTGGCTGACGCCTGGTTTGGCACCAAGGGAATGATACGCTTAACCCAGGAAACCTCATTGGTTCCGGTGCTTCGCATGAAGAAAAACAACATGAAATACCGGTTTAGCGACTATGTCCGTGGCAAGACAGTGGCTCGGGAGCTGGATCTTCAAGCGCTTTACAAATACTGTGTGCGCAAAGCCTGGCAACCGATTCGAGGACAAAAGTACCAAGCCAAAATTGTCGATGTCGAGCTTAACCTGGCGGAAAACAAAGACGCTGAGAAATGGGTTAAGGTACGTTTGCTATTTGTTCGCGGTAATGCTGGAGATACGCAAACGACGGCTGGCAAGCATGATTGGGCGGTGTTTCTGACCACCGATATGAATTTATCGTCGGCCGAAATTCTTGAACTCTATGCGTTGCGCTGGGCAATAGAGGTTTATTTCAAAGAAGCCAAGCAACACCTGGGCTTCCTGAAAGAACAAAGCAATCACTACGCGGCCTATATCGCTTCCATCCACTTAACCGCTATTCGGTTTTGTTTGTTGGTGATTGCTAAACAGACACAAGGGGCAGCCAGTATCGCATTGATGCGACAGATGCTGTGCAGCAACAGTACGGACATTAGTTTTGCCAGCAAACTGTGGCGGGTTTTTCGTGCGGTCATCAGCGGTGCGTTGGATGAGCTGAGAGCCGTCTTAGGCGATGCAGCCACCTTGGTGATGGAAACCATTGATGCGCACATACAGTGCTTGTTTACGCAAGTCCTGCAACTTGATCCCAGAACGCTACGGCTTGAGGCTCTGTAAATCAATAGTATATGGCGGCTACATGGGTGAAAATGAACTCCGAAACTTTAGAGTTTAAGATTGTCTTTCAAGGTTTGCAGGCGATAGCGTTTGTCGCTATCGAAACAACCCAGTCCCAGCATTTCACGTAGGGTATTATGCTGATTGGCCAACTCCAGAATGCGATCATAGTCCGTATTCAATCCTACGCGTAGCGATCCTAAAACCAAAATCGACCATTGATCCATACCCGGACGCCCTTTGTTGATTGAAACGATCTTTGTCCCCTCGTCGTCCATTCTAGTGGGCGCCACTTCCTCCAGTATTTTAAAAACAGCGTCTCTTAATGGCTGGGTCGTAAAAATGTGCTGCAAGCCCAGCAAGATGACTGGAATATCATCACGCGAAGAGACATCGATTTGGATGTCGGCAATGTCGCGTTGACCGATGCTCATTTGTGGAGGAAATACATGTCTCATAGGGAGTTTTTCAGCGAGAATTTGAAATGTGAGGCACTTATCAGGAGGGTAGCTTTCGCCAATCCCTTTTCAGTGAAAATAAAAAACATAATTATCAGTATGTTGCTTGAATTAAGCATTTTCTACGCCAACAGTAGGTTAATTGGTTTTCAAAGGCTTATTATATCACAACTAGTTGTTTTATATTGACTTATAAGTTGCCGTTCAAGCACTACATAGTAATTAGAATATGGGAGGACATCATTATCGCTATTCATTGTTCTTGTATTTCCATTTTTTGGTTAAATAAGTAATCCTGTAGGCATGCTGTTTATCCCGACATTTCGACAGTTTGAATATGGGAACGACAATCGGTTTACCCATCGCAGTTACGTCGGGCTACCTCCCGCACGTTTTGAGACTGCCGCTATCTTTGAGCCAAGTGAAATCGCCCCATCCCTTCATTATCGAATCCTTTGTGCTGATGCCGGAACATCTGCACTTTACTGCATAAATGCAGGAAGTGGCAAAACTCAGGATGATAAACTGCTCCTGCATTTGCTGCATTCAGTACATCCTGTACTTCAGCAGTTGCCGCCCATGGATGATGATTACCCAATACACTGGTGGTGTCGAGCTGATATTTTTAACCAAGCTTGTTACCTTGCTATTTTTTTAATCAGATACCCAATCAGTCCGCCCGCTGCAGCGGAAAGCACTGACTGCGCCCACCTCTTTGCATCCGGCGACGAATCGGCTGAATCCAGTGTATGAAAACACAACCACACGATCAGCAATACAAAAACCAGCGCAGTGACAAATAGCACAACGTCCTTAAACAAGCTAACGTAGCGTTCACCATTAGTCTCTACGCATTCGACCAAGACACTGAATTCGTGCCCCCGGCGGTGGTGAATTGAAATCAATAGAACTCTTAGACCAATAATCTCGGTTTCCAGCATTTGAGTTTCGGGATCAACAAGATCCGACCTTACGGCACTTTTTGCGTCCTTCATACATAGCAAGATAAAGCGTTAAAGCTTTACGAAAAATCTGGCTTTTATTCGTTTCAGATTCCGCAGCCGCTTTGTCAATCTCGTTATTCAAATTGTCAGAAATAGTTATGTTCAGGCAAGTGCTCACAAATTACTCCATAATGATGTTTATCAGATGTATAAAATACACCAAATAAGAGTAAAAAGTAGACAAGTATCTTGGTCTGGTTGAATGATTACAGCCAAATTTTAGTCAATTCGAATGGCTTCAAACATGCTCCCCGGCAATATCCTTATTAATAAATGCCATTATTTGCTGTTCATCACTAAAATTCCCATAAGCCAGTATCAGTTTTACGTAGGCGGCTTCAATCGACATATTCCAGATCATTTCAGCACCCTGCTCTATTAATGCCCGTGTGCTTTGGTAAGCATCAACTGATTTAATCGCCGGTGCCAGATAAACCTTAATATCTTGTTCACCGCAATGTTTAATAAACTCAAGTAACGAATAATTTTTACCCCATTGAGTGGATGTGCATGCAGTACCCGAATGATATAAATCATGTAAAACAGCATCGACATTTTCAAGATTAAAGTGTGCATAATTCAATCCTGGATAGGGTTTTATCATTAAAATCCGCTCAGAAAAATTGGCTTTCAAGTGCCAAGTTGCGGGCTTCCTCTCTTGATGGAGAGGATCGTTATCGCCGGAAATTACTTTTGCGGTTGGCTTCAAAAGAGAAAACTTGCCGCGTTCAAACTGCATAAAACTTTTGTCCTGCACACTGAAAAAATCGCCGCTTAGCTGTAAAGAACAGGCCAGACGAGTCCCTCTATGCACCTGGATTGTTTGCTTTTGATTGCAATAGGGCACAAAAACCCCTGTTTCAATGTGTTGCAGTATAAATTCAACGGCGCACATAAAGTTTTCAAGTCCGTTCGCCCTTGCATCGTCCAGCGGATAATCACTGGAAACCAAAAGCATGGGTATTTTTAGCGCGTTAAAATAAAAACCTAGTGCGGCGGCGGTATAGGCCAGCGTATCGGTGCCGTGAGTAATGATAATACCGTCATACTGCTCGGATTGCTCTGCCTCAATCGCGGTAATCAGCGTTTGCCAGACACAAGGCACGAGGTTCTCGCTTAAAATCCGTAAAGGCTCGATCGTGCAAAAATGGATTTGTTGATGATTTTTGTAATGCTGTTGAAACAGCTGAAGCAATTTGAACAGGGCCGCGCTGGACGTATCAATTGTTCCTTCAGACACAGTTGAACCGATAGTCCCGCCAGTAAATACAACCAGAATATTTTTCATAGACTTATTATTTAGTAGTGACTTATTGTTATTTATCAATTTTTTATAGCGTTTTCTCAAAAACAGGATAGAGATATGAGAGACGTGGGGAAATAATTAAAGTGTTCTAAATCAATGGATTATAATTTTGTAGGGGTTCACTGATTTTAACAGAAATCTGAAAAACAACGTGGAAATGGTTTAAGACTTTTCGTCGAAGGTGTAAAAATGAGAATGCCCTGAATTTTGTGTCAACGGAGTTTAAATTAACGACTGGGCATCCACAGGCATTTTTTACTGGAAAATTTTCAACACCATTTCACACAATAATCGATTTTCTTCTCAAATACCTATTTTGAACAAATTGGGGGAACTCAAAACAAAATTTCATGTTTGAACTTATATAACAATTCTTCAACCTTACTGGGTGAATTACTAAAAAATTCAGCCGTTGGTCTTTGCAGAAAATCAGAAAATCCTTCCATAATCGCTATGTTTTCATGGCTGATTTTACTAAATCCCATTGTCCAATTTGAAAAATAACGCTCTTCTATTGGCTTTTTATAAATGAGCGATACTTTGTGGTGTCTTGAATCTTGTTTGATAAGGTTAAACAAATCATTAACCATTGCTTCCTCGCCTTCCAGCACCTGCATAAAAAAAGGATCGAGGTAAAGGAGCATTCCAGTGACATGTCTGGTTTCATTTTTTTTTCTTATTTTTTTGTAACTACTTACTCCCCCTCCTTCCTCCAAAATAAATTAAAAAAGCTTGACAGCTTTTTTGCATGAAAAATATCTTTTTCTTACGTCGATGAAAAATTATTTCGTTTAGCTCATGTAATGACATTGCCGACGCTAAACCGCACCCTTGCTTGCCGGATGTCAAAAAATCTATTTTCGCCTGTTCAGGGCGCTTCCATGAGGTCGAAAAATGCCATGATATGATACGAATATTCCAGATATTTCATAGTCATCTTAATGGCAAGCTTAGATAAAACCTCGGTTAGAACGGAAGTCAGTCGGTTGAAAACTGATTTTGAAAAACTCTGTGCCGAAGGAAAAATCACCTGCGAAAGTAAAGCGCTCATGATTAGCATGTTCATGATTGTTGAACTGATACTGTCCATTTTTCTAGAAAAAACCACTAAAAAAGACAACAAAAATTCCAGCATACCGTCCTCTCAAACCGAAAAAGATGAGTCATCGTTGGGCCATCAAGGAAGTAACAGTAAGGGCAAAAACGAAAACGATACCCTTGCTAAAAATACCAGAGTCCACGAGAAAGTGACTCTCTCAACAGTCAGCCTATGTAATGTCTGCGCAGAAGACCTGAATAACGCTCCCTGTATACACGTCGAAAGACGAACGAAGATTGATATTATTTTTGAGAAGGTTGTTGAACACGTCGATGCAGAGGTTAAACGCTGCCCAACCTGCAACACCGTGGTTAAAGGTGAGTTTCCTGCGGATATGCATGGCCCTTTGCAATATGGCAACGGGCTCAAGGCTTTTGTCATCAACTTACTGGTTTGCCAGATGGTTGCTCTCAATCGGGTACAGAAACTGGTTAAATCGATCATTGGCGAAGTTATCTCTGAAGCCACTCTCCTTAAATTTGTATTCCGGCTCTATCAAGCTTTGGAAGTCTGGGAACTTCAAGCCACAGAGCAAATACTTAAAGCCCCGACTATTAATGTGGACGAAACCTCGCTTCGGGTTGATAAGAAAAACCACTGGATACACGTTTACTCATCAGGGCCGATTACACTCAAGTTCTTACATCGAAAGCGGGGTAAGGCAGCGATAGAAGCGATTAATATTATTCCACGCTATGCGGGGAAGATTATTCATGATTGTTGGGCATCCTATTTGTCCTATCATCACTGCGGTCATGGACTTTGCGGTTCGCATTTGTTGCGTGAGTTGACCTTCATTATTGACGCTAATGGCTATGCCTGGGCGCGGAATATGAAACGCCTATTACAGGAAACCTGTATAAAAGTCTCCAAAAGCACGGAAAAGAAATTGGACGCTAAAGACTTGGCCAATCTGCAGAAGCGTTACCGGAATATTCTGACGCGTGGCGTAAAAGAATTGCCGGTTATACCGCCAAAACCGAGCGGGAAACGCGGCAAGCTTGCCAAGTCTGATGCCCATAATCTTCTGGAGCGGCTGCGGGATTATGAGTCATCCGTGCTGCTTTTCGCAAAAGACCCGCATGTTTCATTTACCAATAACAGGGCAGAGCGTGATTTGAGGATGGCTAAGGTCAAGCAAAAAATGTCCGGTTGTTTCAGGTCAGAGGACTATGCACTGGCATATTGTCGAATATCAAGCTATCTGCAAACCATGGCGAACAAAGGCTATAATCCTCTCATTGCCATTCAAATGGCTTTGGCTGGCGAATTAGATTCGATAGGGGGTGAGTAGTTACCCCGCTCTTTCAATTTGGCTACGTATTCGGCTTGTTCCTGCGCGTAGCGCTCGGCAGCACACCGTTCCAGCTCGATTACTTTGACTTTAGCAATTTTTGCCAAGCGTACTTCCTGTCGTTGTAATTCTGCTGGAATATTGATCTCTTGCTGACCCTGCCCGCTTTCCGACTCGGCTCGTCTGATGAGTTCTTCAACTTCGCTACGCAGTTATACTTCCAATTTGCAAGCGTACTCCCCACTCATAGCTTTGTGTTTGCTTGCGATGGCCTTGATTTTAGTGCCATCCATACTAATGTCAGCCAGCTTTAATAGGCCCATGCCATGAGCTATCAGTAACAGTTTCACAAACAAGTCGCATAGTTCTCCCAGAAAACGCTTGCGGAATGTATTGATGCTGTCATGGTCTGGATGCGTTCCGCCCGGTATGAACACTACGGGGATCTGTTAGTAGGTGGCCTGCTCTATTTTGCGAGTGGAGAAGATGCCCTTGGCGTAACAGTAAAACAACAGGGCCGGCATCATCTTTGGCGGGTACGGCGGACTTCAGCCACCTTCATAGGCCTGTTCTATCGCGCTGGTATCGAGTTGCTCCATTATCTCTACCACAAAACAGCCAGACTGTTTTCACTCAACCAGCCCCATCGATAGGTGAAGCAGCGTTCACCGGTGACGGAATTGTTAGTGTAGGTGCGACGAATATACATGCCGCAAAGATAGCGCAGACCGGACGAGCCCGCAAGGGAGGATGGCAACTATTATAGCACTGCAAAAGCCATCCAATTTAGGAATTCAATTAAATCAACAAGTTATTTTCACCCAATTGGCGAAACTCGTGAAAATGTGCTTAATATGGGTTAAGTACCCAATACTCGAAAAAGATAGAAATTAAGCATCTACTTTCAAAGATTTTTTTCAATAATAGCCAACCTTTCCGACTCGATACCCAATAACAATTCGCCTTTTAAAAGTCCGACCAATTCCTTGCCGGCCATAGTAAATCGCCAGCCATGGAGTAGCGGGCATTCGTCATCGTCATTGAACATCAGTACTTCCAAGATCTTTACGTGTAGCAAGAATGGATGGATTTAATGCGTTTTCTTCTGCGCGTATTCTGACCAATGCCGTTAGAATATCCAGTATGGCTTCTTCTTGCTGGGTTTTTTTAGCGGGCCGGTCTTTTTCATTTAAGGGGAGGGGAGCACGGTTCTTGGCGGCGGTAATTAATTGGCACAGTTCTTTGCCATAACGGTTAACTGCACGCTCATTAATACCGCGCACATTAGCAAGTTCCTCAACTGTTTCAGGTTGCAGTTTGGCTAAATCAAAAAGCAATTCATCACGTAATAACCAGCTTTTGGGGCGATCCTCGGCTTGCGCGGTTTTTTCTCGCCATTGCGCCAATGTTTGAATGATGGACAACTGCTTTCCGGTGAGTTTATTTTTGCCTTTAATTTTTAACCATGCTTTTTCGGGCGCTACGCTATAAAGTTGTGGATTTTCCAGCTCGGAAAAATCATGTTTTAGCCAATCAATCCGCCCTAATGCGGTTAGTTTTTGAACCATGAGTTGATAGATCTGACATAGATAAATGACGTCATCGGCAGCATATTCAATTTCCGCTTCGGTTAATGGCCGTTTGCTCCAATCCGCACGGGTGTGCGCTTTGTTCAAATTGATGCTTAAGAGACTGGAAACCAGCATGGCATAACCTGGATTGTCCTGAAAACCCAGCAAGGGTGCAGCGACTTGGGTATCGAAAACCGGTGAAGGTAATTTGCCGGTCAATTGATAAAATATTTCCAAATCTTGTCGGCATGAATGAAATACTTTGACGATAGACGGGTTGTATAGCACCTCAAAAAGCTCATCCAGTTTGGGTAAGGCTATCGGATCAATACAGGCGACCCATTCGGGTGTCGCTATTTGCAACAAGCAGAATATTGGGTAATAGGTTTTTTCACGCAAAAACTCAGTATCAAGCGCCAGCCATGGTTCTTTCTTTATCTGTTCACACAGTTTAGTTAGCTGGTCAGGGGTGTTTATATATTGGATGGGTGTCATAGAGATACATGAGCAGTTATTAAAATTAGCCGGAAATCATTAGCCTACTCATCATAAATGAACGACTATCAGTCGGCTTCGTAAGCTTGAGGATTCTGCTTAATTACATGGCTAATACGTCCAAACCCTCATTGAATGAAACAATGGGCATTTCAGTTTGCTGACTGCGCATCAGTCCTGCAAAATCAAATAACTGCCTATCGGCTAGTTGTGAGGGTGCAACGTTTTGTAGGCTGGTAAATATGGTTTCCAGGCGCCCTGGAAATTGTTTATCCCAGCTCTTTAACATGACTTTCATGGCCTGTCTTTGCAGGTTTGCCTGAGAACCGCACAAGTTACAGGGGATAATAGGAAAATCCTTGAATGCAGCAAAGCGTTCTATCTCTTTTTCACGTGTATAAGCCAGCGGTCTGATAACGATATTTTTTTTATCGTCACTCAATAACTTGGGCGGCATGGCTTTAAGTTTTCCGCCATAAAAAATATTCAGAAAAAATGTTTCAAGTATGTCATCACGATGATGTCCTAAAGCTATTTTGCTAACACCGTTGGCTTCGGCATATCCGTATAGTGTTCCACGCCGTAAGCGTGAACATAGTCCGCAAGTGGTATTGCCTTCAGGAATAACGCGCTTTACTACACTGTAAGTGTCTTTTTCTATAATATGATAAGGCACTCCCAGAGACTCAAGATAGGCGGGTAAAACATGCTCAGGAAAACCGGGTTGTTTTTGATCAAGATTGACGGCTATCAACTCAAAATCAACAGGCGCGGTTTTTTGTAAATTCATCAGGACATCTAGTAGCGTAAAGGAATCTTTACCTCCTGATAGACACACCATGACCTTATCGCCATTCTCGATCATGTTATAGTCGGCAATAGCATCACCGACACTGTGCCGTAAACGTTTTTGTAACTTGTTAAATTGAACTCTGGATTTTTGCTTTAGATCTGACATGGTCAGAATGTTATCGGGTAATCGAGGAGAAAAGGGAAATCGGGGTTCATAGTTTGTTGAACCCCGATAATAAAAGCGTTAGCCGTTGTAACGCTGAAAAATCAATGTTGCATTGGTGCCGCCAAAACCAAAGCTGTTCGACATGATGGCATTTAAGGTAACGTTATCTTTACGCTCACGAACAATGGGTATACCCTCAGCGCCTGGGTCAAGTTGGGTAATATTAGCCGAAGCACTGAGGAAGTTTTCTTCCATCATCAATAACGAATAAATCGCTTCATTAACACCCGCAGCGCCTAAAGCATGACCGGTGAGTGATTTAGTGGAGCTGACATAAGGCACATTATCTTTACCAAATACAGCACGCAAGGCTTCCAGTTCTTTAGTATCACCAACGGGCGTACTGGTACCGTGTGCATTGATATAATCAATTTTGCCATCCACTGTAGCCATCGCTTGTTGCATACAACGAACTGCACCTTCGCCTGAAGGTTGAACCATATCGTAACCATCAGAGGTTGCGCCGTAGCCTGTTAATTCGGCGTATATTTTGGCGCCACGCGCCTGGGCATGTTCAAGTTCTTCAATGACTAAAACACCGCCACCCCCGGAAATAACAAAACCATCACGGGTTTCATCATAAGGCCTGGAGGCCGTAGTGGGGGTATCATTATATTTTGAAGATAATGCACCCATCGCATCAAATAACACCGACATGGTCCAATGTACTTCTTCACCGCCGCCAGCAAACACCACATCCTGCTTGCCCATCTGGATTAATTCCATGGCATGACCGATACAATGCGCACTGGTCGCACACGCCGAGCTAATGGAGTAATTGACGCCTTTAATTTTAAAGGGTGTCGCCAAGCAAGCCGTATTGGTGCTGGACATGGTTCTGGGTACCATATAAGGTCCGACTTTTTTAACGCCTTTTTCACGCAAGATATCTGCCGCTTCGACTAGGTTTGAGGTTGAAGGCCCGCCAGAGCCCATCACCAGTCCGGTTCTGACGTGAGATACTTCGGCCTCAGTTAAACCTGAATCATCAATGGCTTGCTGCATTGCAATATAGTTGAATGCAGCACCGTCACCCATAAAGCGTTTTACTTTACGGTCGATGAATGCATCCAGGTCTATGTTAATGGCTCCATGCACATGACTGCGAAAGCCCAAGTCCGCATAAACTTTAGCAAAAGTGATTCCTGAACGGCCTTGTTTTAAGGAATCGACCACCTCATTACGGTTATTCCCTATGCTGGAAACAATGCCTAAACCGGTTACTACGACTCTTTTCATTTTACTTTTGACTCCTAGAAATCTTCTGTAGAAGTAAATAACCCAACTCGCAGATCGGTAGCTTCATAGATGACTTTACCATCTACTTCCATAGTGGCATCAGCGATACCCATTACCAGTTTCCGCATAATCAGTCTTTTTAAATTAATTCTGTATGTTACTTTTTTAGCTGTGGGCAATACTTGTCCCGTAAATTTAACTTCACCTACACCTAAAGCACGACCCTTTCCTGGGCCTCCCATCCAGCATAAATAGAACCCCACCAGTTGCCACATGGCATCTAATCCCAAACAGCCGGGCATCACCGGATCACCCTGAAAATGACAGGCAAAAAACCATAAATCGGGATTTATATCCAGTTCAGCTATGATTTCGCCCTTTCCGTATGTGCCGCCTTCATCCGATATGTAGGTAATACGATCCATCATCAGCATGTTAGGTAGGGGCAATTGCGCATTTTTAGGCCCGTATAGCTCCCCCCTACCGGACTTTAATAGTTCTTCGCGCGTAAAACTATGCTGTTTCTCCATACTATTCGTGTACCTTGGTAATTATTCTTATAATATAATTATCTATTATCTAACAGACACTAAAAAAAATCAGCTCAATTTTTAACGGGGGCGCACATCAAATAGCAATCTTGTTATTTTTAATGTATTTCTTTGTATTCGTTGCTGATAAATGATAGCGTAAGAAAGTACAGAGGTTACATATTTCCTGGTTTCTTTATAGGGAATTGTTTCTATCCAGACATCAGCGGGTACTGGCCTATCATTGGGTAACCATTTAACTACGCGGTTTGGTCCGGCATTGTAAGCCGCCGTTGCCAGTGCAAAATGCCCATCAAACCGGGTTAATAATTGTTTATAGTAAAAAGCACCGTATTTGATATTAACATCCGGGTTTAATAAGCTGTTTTCTGCTTGCCAGGTCTCATGAAGAGTGCTGGCTATCTCCTGTCCCGTTCCCGGCATGATCTGCATTAATCCAAGTGCGCCCACTGCTGACCGGGCATTTTTATCCAGCATACTTTCCTGACGAATTACGCCGAAAATAATGGCGGGATCCAGATTCTGCCAATAAGCATTATTTTGAATCTGGCTCAAATAATTTACAGGAAATCGCAATGCTAAATCATCCCAATAATCTGCTTTAACTAAAGTCATGATGGCGACCTGATCCCATTGCCACTGTTGAGCCAATTTAGCTGCAATCATGAGTTGTTCTTTGGGTAAATTTTTTAATCGTAAACCACCATTGCCGCTTTGCTTCCGCTTCACGGTTCAAGATTTTAAGTTCTTCAATGCCTCTAAAATCGGTTTGTTGGGCCAGTGTTTCGAGCTCATTGCCAGCCAGAAAAATAGGTTTATCAGCTAAAGGAATACGGTTTATTGATGGCATCTGCTGCCATAAAGCCATAAAAACTTCTATCTTCCGAGAGCCGATTGTAAATTAACATTCCCTTCAATACATTTCCAGTTTCGACCAAAGCTCGAGCTTGCCAGTATTGCCATTGGGGTTGTTGTTGCTCTTCAGTTGTTAAACCCGTCAGTGCATGGGCAACATGCTGCCAGTTTTGTTCGAGCAATGCGGCTCTGACTTTCGATTCCCTGACTTCTTTATCAACAGCAATTAACTGATTCAGACGATCATATGCCCTGTTATCACGCGCACTTGCCAACGCGAGCGCAAGTCTGCGCTCAAGTTGTTGAGCAGTCTGATTATCTATAATGACCGAGCCTTTTCTGCTATCCCAGATAGTAATCGCCAAATCCAGATCCGACTTGGCCAGTCTATCCACGCCGTGGGCAAAAATACGGCCCTGTTGTTCATTGCCGTTCAAAAACAGATTGTCCTGAATTAATTCAGGTCTTTTATGAACCTGCAACCAAATTTCGGCAATGTCCTGGCCTGTTTTATCCAGTAATTGCTGGACATAGCTTGCTAATGCTCTGTTATCTTTTTTTAACGCTAATTCAAAGCGCTGCCAAATCAAATCAGGAGTGAGTACGGGTGATAGCACCAATGCTGATAGTAAAGGGTCACATTTATTAGGTAGTGAATCCCCTGTAATCCATAAACGTTTTGCTTCGTTTAAAGCCAGCTGTCGATTAGCCACTTTATAGATTGCCCAATAAAACTGACATTCAAGTGCGGTATTATCACCGGCTTGATAATAGAGGATAAATTCAATCCAGCGTTCATTATTAGCGAGATAATTCAGCCATTTAGAACGTAGCAAACCGGCGTAGCGGGTCTCTTTATAAACTGATAAAAAGGCCAGAATTTTATCAGTTTGTGATAAATTGTTTTTTAACCACTGGTACTGTAAATAGGGGTAAAGCGGATAATCACCTAACGTGGAACTCAGAGTTAAAAACGCACTCTCATTGCCTTGTTCAATCAGTCTTTCAGCCAGCAAAAAATCTTGTCTTTGCTGTTCAAGCGTATTGCTAAAAACTGTGCTGGAAAAAACTACCAGGCTACACAATAACAAGCTTCCCGGTAGGTATTTTATAGTCATATTTATAATTATAACGACCCAAAATAGGCGGCTAATGCTTTCATATCCTCTTCGGAAAGAGTGCCTGCAATGGCCTGCATGTGTCCGTTTTTACGTACGCCTTCTTTAAAGCTGCTTAATTGTTTTGCCAGATAACCGGGATGCTGACCGGCAAGTCTTGGAAATTGACCATTACCTTCAGCTGTCGATCCATGACATCCTAAACACATACTGGCTTTGGTTTGACCTGTTTTTGCCAAATTCGGATCACCCCCTGCACTAACAGGTGGTTGACTGGAATAATAAGCCGCTAAATTATTGATGTCGTCATCACTCAGGTTGGCAGCCATGGATTGCATCATAGGGTTATTACGCGTTCCGGTTTTGAATGCGTTAAGTTGATTGACTATGTATGTCGATTGTTGGGCTGCTAAATTAGGCCATTGAGCACTACTGCTTTTGCCTTTGGGGCCATGACAACCCATACAATTGGCGGCTTTTTGTTCGCCCGCCGATATATCAGCGGCTGAAACAGGCACTGTCCAAAAACAGGTCAATAACAGAGATATCGAAAGTGGATTTTTTAGTGCGTACATGGTTCACCTCTACAAAAATATTAAACGATAAATGACTGTTTTCTCCAGGTAAACGTTCAAAACAGTCTACCTATTAATTTTAAAAGAGCTTTTACTATACCGCTAAAAAGCGATAGTGATAATGAAAATTTCTGATATTTACCGGATTGCAACTTATTGCCGGTACTACCGGATGCTGCCCGATTTTCATTTATTTGATCAGACAAATGAAACAGGTCAGTATTTTGTGGGATCCGATAAAGCCTTTACAATAACCATGAAAGAAAGCAACTTCAGCCTTATCAGTCGATAATGTGCTGATTTATATTAGGCTATCAGCCTGTTTCATTGGATCAATTAATCCAACTTATCAATTCTTAACACCAAAATGAACAACTCGATTATTTATGCGCTCGATTTTGATGGCGTTATTTGCGACAGCGCGGTGGAAACTGCGATTACGGGCTGGAAAGCGGCCGGAAGCATTTGGAAAGACATGCCAGAGGTGGTTCCTCAGGCGATGATTGATCAATTCCGGTTAATAAGGCCGAACATAGAAACGGGCTATGAGGCCATATTGGTCATGCGCCTGCTCTATATGAGTGAGACAATCGAATCGATTGAAAGCAGCTATGGCGACAAAATTCAGGCCTTGTTAAAAGAAGCGCAAGTCACCGTTGACGGCCTGAAAAAACTGTTTGGGGAAACCCGTGATGTTTGGATTGCTAATGACTTGGCCGACTGGGTAAATATGAATCCGTTGTTTGAAGGGGTAGCAACCAAGCTGCAAAAGCTTGGGCAACAGTATCCCTGGTATGTAGTCACCACCAAGCAGGAGCGCTTCGTCAAACAGATTCTTAAAGCTAATGCGATTGAACTGGCGGAGGAGCGGATTTTCGGCCTGGATCGTAATATGAGCAAAGTGGAGGTCTTAAAAGGGCTTTTACAAACCCATCCCAACGAAATGATTTATTTTGTTGAAGACCGGCTACCGACGCTGTTGAATGTTTTGAAAACCGATGAGCTTGCGAGTGTAAAGCTGATATTTGCGTTGTGGGGTTATAACACTGCCGAAGATAAGGCGCTAGCTGCGGAGCAACCATTTGCCTTGCAACAGCTTGAAGATTTTCTTGTGTTGTAGTTCATGCTGGAGAAGCGTGGTTATTTGAACAAATCGTCATCCCGGCAGGGATTCACGACAGGCTATCCTGTCTGGTCGCCCTTCGGATTAATGCAAATCTGTTCCAAACAGATTTGTGCCGGGATCCATGCACGTTATTTAAGTAAATCCTATATTCACTGGATGCCGAAACCCTGCTGGAATGGGCAAAAAGCATGCCCCGAAAGGGGATGCAGCCAGTGGTCAACCTCAGCAAGACGGTTTATCAGAAAGGAATTTCTCTGTCCAAAGTGGCAATGCAGGCGATTGAAGACAGACTGGAACGTAACCCAATCCTACCCAAATGGGACATCCTGATTCGACCTGACTGATGGGTAAATTAATTTCTGGCAATCACCTAATATAGGCGCTAGCGAAACTTTTCGTACCGTTGGTTTTCAAAACCCAAGAACGATGAAGCAGGTTACAAAAAACCTCCTCAAGCCACATCATAATACCAGTCCAAAAGCTCTTCTCCGCCCCAGTTTTCAGCATCGCCGGGGATGGTTTCAGTCGTTTCGTAGAGCGTCATTTGTCCGGGTTTTGGTGAAGTTACCAATAAACTTTCTGCATACTCAACTGAACAGCCTTGTTTGCCGGTTTCATCTTTTAGCCATTGCGCTGCCATGGCGATGGCATCTTGCCTGGTTTCACCAAAGCCGAAGACGGCATAATCGTGTTGTACATATAAAATGGTCATTACTGCTCCAAACTCGTTGATGAAAAGTCTTTAAACATTTTTATTCACCACGAAGACACGAAATTTATTTTTTCTTCGTGTCCTTCGTGTCTTCGTGGTGAGTAAATTGAAAATCATCTAAATTTGCTTCATGGTAATATCCAGCGTCAAAATGCGGTAAGCGATTTGCCTCGGCGTCATATTCAGCAGGCGGGCGGCTTTGGCTTGTACCCAACCGCTTTGTTCCAGGGCGGCAATCACGCGTTCACGGTCATCCATGTTTTCATCATTAAAATCAATCGCAAGTGTCTTTTGGGGTTTAAAATTGAGCCCGGCCTGTGCCACCATATCTTCAAGCCCGGTACTGACCATGACATCGCGATCGATGATGCCGTTAGGGCTCATGATGGCCGCCCGTTCCAGGCGGTTTGCCAGTTCGCGGACATTGCCGGGCCAGTCGTGTTTCATCAATATCCGGATGGCGCTTTCCTTGATTTCCAAAGGCCGCCCGCCTTGCTGCTCTGAAATTCTGCCGAGCAGGAATTCGGATAATTCGGGAATATCTTCGGTTCTATCGCGTAATGCCGGCATCAGGATAGGCATCACATTGAGCCGGTAATACAAATCTTCCCTGAACTTGCCTTCGGTGACTTCTTCTTCAAGATTGCGGTTGGTTGCGGCAATAATGCGCACATTAACTTTTATCGTATGCGTTCCGCCCACCCGCTCAAATTCACCTTCCTGCAATACGCGCAGCAATTTGGCCTGGAATGAGGCGGAAATTTCACCGATTTCATCAAGGAACAAGGTGCCGTTATCGGCTAATTCAAAACGGCCTTTACGCTGACTGATCGCGCCGCTAAAGGCCCCTTTTTCATGACCAAACAATTCGGATTCCAATAAGGTATCGGGTAAGGCGGCACAATTGAGTTTTAAAAAGGGGCCGCTGGCACAGCCTGAATTAAAATGAATGGCATTGGCGACGACCTCTTTACCGGTTCCTGATTCGCCTCGAATCAATACCGTCGTATTCCATTTGGCAACCTGACGGATTAAATCAAACACTTTTATCATGGGCGGCGAATGGCCAATGATGTTTTCAAAGCTGTAGTTCTTGATTAACGCCTGTTTGAGTTGATCCCGTTCGCTTTGCAGGTTACGCTGTTTGCGTTCGATGACCCGCAACATTTTGACGCTTTGTGCAATCAGGTTGGCAATCATCTCCATAAACCGGGCGCGCTCACCCAGAAACAGACTGTTATCGGGCTGGGCGGCCAGTACACCGATGGTGTCGCCTTCTTCTATATAGATAGGTGAGCCGATAAAAGGCAATTCGGGATCATACAAACCCAGGCGACCTAAAAAACGCGGTTCTTCGGACACTTTTTCAACGACAATGGTACTGCCCTCATCCAGTATGGCTCCCATCAAGCCTTCGCCCGGGTTGTACCTGACCGGTTGATCAAGTTTACCTGCACCATCAGTGTGAACAGCACTGACAATCATGCTGTTATTTTCTATTTCCCTTAGCGTTATCATCCCTGAACGCATGCCTGATCTTTTATGGAGTATCTCCAGAACCGCTTGTAATTTTGCATGCAAATCATGCGTGCTGTTTAATACCTGACTGATAAGATACAAGGTATCCAGTTCGGCTTCGATAAGTTGTGTACGCTCAGACATTACGTTAACCTCCTGAGCTCCTGTCTGTGCAGAGGGAAACTTATTTTGAACCGGCAGCCCTGATCATAAGCCGGATCTATATCAATAAATCCCTGATGCTGGTTAACAATCTCCTTTGCCATAACCAGCCCCATACCCGCCTGATTACCGCCCATAGGACGCGTGGTATAAAAAGGTTCAAATACTTTGGTGCGTTTTTCAACCGGAATACCCGGCCCGCTGTCTTCAATGCAGACATAGATCAAATCAGCGTCAGCATCCGTAGTAATTTTAAGCCGCTGTTCTTCACTAGTCTGATTGCGCTTACCGCATCAATCGCATTGTCTATCAATTGCTTAAATAATATGCGCAGGCGATTTTCAGAGCCCAGCATAGTGGGCAACTCGGACAATGGCTGCCAATGCACGTCTATGCCCTTACTCAAGATCCGTTGGTCACTGAGTAAAAGCAATTCATGCAAAATTTGATTGAGATTAACCGGAATAACAGCGGTTTGCTGAATCTCGGGGATACATTTTTGCATGGTCGCAATGGCTTCTTCGCCGGATTGCTGAATCTGCTGCAAAATCTGTAACAGGCCGGCATATTGATCATCCCGCTTGTGTCTTAAAATTTGCTCGGCTGCCCTGATTTGGTTCATGGGCATTTGAATCTGGTGCATCGCACCCAGCAAGGTTTCCCTGATGCCACGCACCCGTTCATCCTCGGACATGATGGTTTTTAAGGTCTGAAGATGTAACTCTTCCATCTGCCGGCGTTGCCGGGTGATATCGGTTATGGTCAGTATCAGGTACTGTTTTGAAGCATTCTCAAAAAACGCATCGGCATTCACTTCATTCTCCATAAACCAGTTTCCGGCACAGGAAAACCAGCGAGTTCTCCGGCTTCCTTTGCCTTCTATTCTAAATTCACGGTTATTAAAGCCCTGTTCATTACTTTGTATGTGCCGCCATAAATCCCCCATCTCATTACGCAACAATTGTAAAAAAAAGGTTGCCGGCTCGCCTTTATCCAGATCACTGACCAGGGCTTTATACATGTGATTATCCAGAATCACCCGATCCTGATTATCGATAACCACCATGGCGATGGGTGAGGAATTAATGACCGATTCAATCAATAATTTTTGATTAATGACCTTTTTTTCAGATTCATAGGACTGGGTAATATCCCGATGCATGCCGATGAAATGAGTGATCGTCCCCCGCTCATTCAAAATGGGCGCTATCGTCAAATCAGCGAGATAGCGATGACCGAATTTATGCCGGTTACACAAGATTCCGCGCCATATTTTTTTGCTGCTGATGGTATGCCACAAGTCGTGGTAAACATGCCGGGGTGTCGATTTATCGGACAGTTTCGATTGGTTTTCCCCTAAAATATCAGTTGACTGGTAACCGGTGACTTTGGAAAACGCTTCATTGACGTAAAGTATGTTGGCTTTTTTATCGGTAATCGAAATGGCCATCGGCGCTTGTTCAACCGCCTCGACAAACAAGCTGTAAGGCATCCGGTCATCGTTACCATTGATAGTTCCATCCCCGAGAGAATTGGGAGCAAGTTCATCAATGACACTTTCCATATTGGTATGCATCCGTAAATATTGCAATGACGTTTTTTTCATAAGTTTTGGCCGGGTATGAAAGGGTTGTAAGAAACCTGTTTAATATCTATAGCAAATATAGCGCCAATATTAGCGCATGGAGTACAAGGATGGCCTTGTCCGCATAAATCATACAAAGCCAGCTTCGAACTCCAGGACAACATTATTTAAGCGGGCTCATGGGTCATAAGATTTTGTAAGGTTTACGACACAATTATTTTTACTTGCGCAGGGTTTGTGTGACTTGTAACAGTTTTTATACCTGATTTCGTCTATTTTTGCCCGGCACTGGTCCGACAAAC
>CAWBLO010000023.1:0-176296 GCA_963789475.1 uncultured Gammaproteobacteria bacterium
GGTATCCTCGTCAATGATTATTGAACTATTAGCCAACTGGCCGGATGTGTTTATACGTGGCCGCCATTGCTCTTGGGCCTCATCCAGACGCTTGGCATCGGTCGGTTGAAATAGCGTGCTACCCAGCAAAATATTGAGGCATAATTGCCAGAATAGGATTGCAGAATTATTTGCAATCGCAAATTTTGGAACAAAACCAATCTATGTTTCTCGGCAATCATTGCGGTTATTGCCGGCTATCCATTTGCATTTAACTATAAAGTAAGACATGAGAAAAATAGCCACTAAAGTGTTAAAACAAATAAACAAGGCCTATGCCAGAAAAGTGATTGATCTCAATGAGTATCGACAGCAGAAAAAAGCAACAGAAGACCTGTTCAAGCAAATAATCACCACAGAAACAGCCATTAAAACCGGACATGATCCTTTACATGCTGTTTATATCCATACCCAAAACTTGTTATCGATACTGGTAGAAGCCTTACAAGCTATTCCTGAACCGGCCTTGAGTCGTTTCTTTAATACCGTTGCAGCGGCTGATGATGCCTATGTTCCAAGCGGTCCTCCGATGAGCCCCCTCACGAAAAGTTATTTTAATTGCTGGCTATTGTTTGATATTACTGCCGGACTCCATAAAGAAACTTTCACGACAATTATCATCGACCTGGCAAATCAGTTCGGTTTACATAAAGCGATGTTGGAAGTCATGCAGACGATGCAAGACTCTCGCATGGGCATATATGAATTCATGGGGCGTCAGGGTGACAAAATTTTATTAAGAGAGCTAATGGGCACTGAAGTCATTCCCTGTATCTGCCCAGCGGGTTACCGGGGAACACAGCAAGGAGAGCTGTGGTTTGTAAGGATTCTGCCGCCTGTCTTAGCGCCATTTGATTACAGTGTTATCTTCACTACACCCTATGTATTGCTTAGCCCCGACAAGAATAGCTGGGAAGCGTATCTTAAGCGCACCATTAGCGACAAGAAAACCAAGACCACGGCAAACTCCCTGGAAAATCTGATGAAACAGGGCTTGTCAGATAATTATTGGAATGAGTATATTTTCCAGGCCTATGTGAATCACAAACCTGACGTTATTTATCTTAAAGGGTTGCCTGATGTCAGTTCATCCAGACCCCATCACACCGATGTGTCCAAGTATGCATCACTATTACCGGATAGCCCTTTATCATGAGCAAATAGCTTTAACCGGCCGTCAATGAACACTATTACTGAAGTTTTGACAGGTATTGTCAGCAGGGTGACTTATCACAACCCCGCGACGGGCTGGTCGGTCCTGCGTGTGCAACCCTTTCAATCGCCACAACAACAAGAAACCGTCACGGTTCATCAAACCAAAGTCTTTGCCGGCGCCACCATGGAATTTCGTGGCGCCTGGACCATTGATCATAAATACGGCCGGCAATTCAAAGCCACCGAAGCGATTGAAAAGAAGCCTGCCACGACGGCCTCTATTGAAAAATATCTCGGCTCTGGCCTCATTAAGGGGGTGGGTCCGCAAACGGCAAAACAGATTGTTAAATATTTCCAGAAAGACACCCTGGCTATCTTTGAAAATGAGATACAGCGCTTAACTGAAGTCCCTGGCATCGCCAAAAAGAAACTAAAAATAATTGAGCAGGCATGGACTGAGCACCGTGCTATCAGGGAAGTGATGATGTTTCTTCAGGGCCATGGCATCAGCACCCTGTTTGCAGTGCGCATTTATAAAGAATATGGCGATAAAGCGATAGCGATGGTCACAGAAGATCCCTATCGGCTGGCGAATGATATTTATGGGATTGGCTTTTTCTCGGCGGATAAAGTGGCGCTGAGTATTGGCTTGGCGGAAAACAGCCAACAACGTATGATGGCAGCGATCAAACATGTGTTGGCCGCCAGTCGTGAGCAAGGCCATTGTTATCTGACCGAGCCACAGATCAATACCGGCATCATTGAACTGATTGCAATAAACCTGGGTGAACGGCTAAAAGAGTATCTGGGCTTAATGCAACAAGCCGGTCAGCTTTGTACCCGGCTCCTTAACAAAGATACTGTGGAAACCATCGGCTATTACTCAAAGACCCTTTTTTATGATGAAACCGCTGTCGCTGCCATACTACGGGGAATGAAGGAGCCTGTCGCGAGTGAGCCGGAGAGAATTGCCCAGTGGGTCACTGCCTATTGCCAGAATAAACACATCACGTTAAGTGATGAACAGGCCAATGCCGTTAACGGCGTGGTGCAACACCGATTTTCAATACTGACTGGCGGGCCTGGCTGCGGAAAAACCACGACGACCTTAGTGATCGTTCGTCTACTGGAGGCCATGAACAAGACCGTTTTACTGGCTGCGCCTACTGGACGTGCTTCGCAGCGGATGAGCGAGGTGATCGGCCGGGAAGCTAAAACCATTCATCGACTGCTGGAATGGAAAGGCGGTGAGTTCCAGATGAATGAAGCCTCCAAATTAAAAACCGATTTCCTGATTGTCGATGAATGCTCGATGTTGGATATCAGTTTAACGGCGTCCTTATTAAAAGCGGTACCCCTTGACTGTCAGGTGCTGTTTATAGGCGATCCGGATCAATTGCCTGCTGTTGGCGCAGGCAATGTCCTTAAGGATATGATTGCTTCCGGGGTTATCCCCTGTTTTCGATTAACGCAGGTTTTTCGTCAGGCGCAAGCCTCCTTGATCATCCAATACGCGCATCAGATTAATAAAGGACTAACACCGGCTATTGAGTCACCGTTTAAAAACCCTGAGCTCTGGCACAAAAAAGCCGATTGTTTGTTTATTGATTCGGATGAGGCGACTCAAGAGCAACTGGGTTTTATTACCCGCGTGAAACGCCATTTTGATTGGAAAAACCCTGAGTTGGAAAACCTGGTTGCCGATCAATCCCATCAGTCACCCTTCGAGTTCAGAATAGAAGAGGCCATCAAGTCCGCCTATGAAGTGGACTTCGTGGTCCCTGATAAATTCAAACATGTGGATATTGAGCAATTAACACAAACTGAGGCTCAGGTTGATGCGCTGAAAGCGGTGGTCAAGAAAATACATCCGTGGTCTTCACTGCATTATGGCCTATCTGCTGTTGATACCGTGGTTAAGCTTTATCTTGAGTGGATTCCCAAATACCACGGACAGGATACAGAAATTCAGATTTTAACCCCCATGACCCGTGGCAGTCTGGGTTCTGCCAATCTCAATCAGGTGATTCAGGCAAAAGCTAACCCACCCGCTGAAAACAAGTGTCAATTGAAAGTGGGGGAACGGATATTCAGGGAAGGGGATCGGGTGATACACCGTCGCAATAATTACGATCTGAATGTCTTCAATGGGGATATTGGCAAAATCGTGACGATAGATAATGAGGAACTGACAGCTGTGGTGACTTTTTATCCGGATCACAGAGCAGTGCAGTATAAAAAAGAAGATATTATGGAGCTCGATCTGGCTTATGCGATTACCATTCATAAGTCTCAGGGCAGCGAATTTAAAGCGGTTATTATTCCTATCCTTAGCCAACATTTTAAAATGCTTTATCGTAACCTTATTTATACGGGATTAACGAGGGCAAAGACTTTAGCGGTCTTTGTCGGCACCCGGAAAGCCTTATCCATGGCGATACGACAACAGGATGTGAGCCAGAGACAGACGGCTTTAGAGGTCTTGATTAAGGCTTAAGCCATTAGGGCCAGACATAAAACCGGCAATCTGGAAACACGCAACTTCCATTGACATTATTCCTCCCGCTATCATAGGCGTTTTTGGACGGGTGAATCTACCGGTCTTATGGCTGAATAGCTTTATTTATTCGGTTACCTTGTTTTATGGTTTTACCTGGCTATTCAACCGAGGTATTGAAAGTCAACCTGTTTGGGCGGATAAAGGTTGCGGCTCCAGGAAACAGATAAAACTAGCACTATAAAATTGAACAATGGCCAAGGTAAAAAAGAAGCTTACAACTGCTCAGAAGCGTGCAAGAAAAAAGACCAAAGAAGAAAATCAAAAGAAGTACCTATGGGTATTCCTAAATGGAAAGCAAGTAAGAATCAAAAGACCGCCCATGATCGAAGGCATTGATGCTGAAGAGTATATCCAACAAAATGCTGATCCACTATGGCTGCATCAAAACGGCATGTGGGAATACATCAGGGACGAGGGGGAAAAGCACGAAGCCGATGCTGAGGACATGGATAAACTGTAATGCCATTTTTTTAAAAATGGGCAAATTTTCCCAACTGTTTGACAAGCCGAAAACCGATGAATTGAATGTCTCAGCCAGGTAATAAAAACGATCAAGCAAAGCTTCCGGACAAGCGCTTTCCTTGTGGTTACGCGCAAACTATCGAACAACACCGGCAAAATTTAAACGACATCGTTGAGTCGCACCTTAACGAGGCAAAAAATCGTGTCACGCCAGTCTATTTGAAGTATTTTGCTTCGCCGAGTGTTGTCTTAAGCCGCCATTGGCGACACCGAGGCGATATTCCCAAGGAGTTAGCTACCCTGCCTCGTTCTGCTTGGGGCTTTATCAAGTCAGCAGCCAGCGTTAAGAAAAATCAACCGGATAAACAACTCAATTCTATTTCTTTATCGGGTAAGCAACTTGAGTTGTATACCGCGATTGAAGTCGAGTTGCTTGATTTACGCGGCTTGGACAAAAAGCTTCAGGACTATGTCGCTCAGTATCAAGCCAATTTCGATGCCAAATTGAGTGATTTACTTAACGGACTCCCCACCAATCAGCGTGAGGAAGTTGAAAGACAACTCTCCCATCATATTGAACGAATGTCTCTTCCTGTTGAAGGTTCACGAGAAGCATTGATGTTTTTATTGACCGGCTTAATGGGTAAAGGTCTGGGAGCCAGTGGCTTTGGAAGTAGCATTGCTACAGGTCAAGCCGCTGCAACAGCGATTTATACAAGCAATCTGTCCTGGTGGGGCAGTCTATGGGTGAGTCTAACCGGAGTTCCTGCTTGGGTAGGTTGGGTTGGTGCGACAAGCGGATTACTGGCAACACTCATCATCGCGCCTTTTTTCGCACCTTTGCTGGAAGTTGGCGTCAATCGATTTCGAGGCAAAAAAATGTTACTTGAAATCATCGAGCATGTGAGGACGCGTGTCATCAAACCGCCAAGCGATGCGGTGGATGTTTTAGGAAAGCTTGCTGTCTATCTGCAACTGCTTCCCGATATTATTCGTTTTGCGGCTAAGATCAAGCCATGATTGAGGTAGTGTAAAACCTTTTCCAGGCACAAAATTTAGCGACAGGATACGGCTTATCTTATGCTCTATTGAGTAGCCAAATAAAGCAACTGCCAATTCAAAGGGGTATTAATTCCGTTATTAAACATTGAGTCGCCGGTTTACCTGAAATTCAACACTGGATAATTATAATAATACCTATATGATCCTTACCTGTCCGATCTATCCTTTTATCCGTGTTTACTTATTTTCCGAAACGCGAGTAAAATCCCTCAAACCAAGGGAGGCTTTTATGTCTGAAGGGTTGATACTCATTTTTGTCCTTTATATTATTTATCTCATTATGAAAAAACCAAAAACCACCACCGAAAAGCCAGTACCTAAAGCTAAAACTGAACAGCCCACTACGACCGTAGCCACTAAAGCAACCTCTAAAAAACCAAGCCCGGATCAGAAACCCGCTAAAAAGACTCAAGCCGTGGCTCTCCAACCGGATGCGGCGGCGCCGGAAATAGCAATGCCTGAACGCGTGGGTTTGACTGCGGGAAACATTTGGCATTACTTAACTGAAAATGGCGCTACTCCTGTTGCCAAATTGGTTCGGGAGCTTCCTGAAGAAGAAAAAATCATTCAGCGCAGCATTGGCTGGTTAGCTCAGGAAGGCAAAATAACGCTCGACACAGTTGACCGGGTTGAGACCATCGCCTTGAAAGGCTAGCCGTTATGATGATTTTGTGGAGTAATGGGTAGCGGTATAGACTAGACGTCATGTTATTAACATGAATATCACTATACCTTTCAATATCGCTATAAAGCATTGAGCTGATGGGAAGCACTGCACAGTCTTCAAGTGGGCAAACTGCTCACACCAAAGTTTTCCTGGTCACCGGTTCTACCGGGGCGATAGGCAAGGCCATTGCCCGGCAATTGGCTAACATACAAGATTCCAAGGTGGTATTAGTATGCCGCGACCAACAGAAAGCGGTATTGGCGGTCAATGAAATAACGTCTCTGACCGGAAATTCCGAAGTGAGCTATGAGCTTGCCGACTTAAGCCGGTATGAACAAATCCACAACTTGGCAAAACGGTGGCAAGGGCCTTTACATGTTTTGATCAACAATGCTGCTTGTAGCACCCCGCTCTCGACAGGAAACACCTGAAGGCATTGAAATGCAGTTTGCCACTGTTTCAATAGTTTGTTCAAAGATTCAGTTATACCGCCAGTATGAATTATGCCTACATTAGCCCACACCATCTCGCCTGATTGGTTCACCGATAAGGGGTGTTTCCAACAATTTAAAGAATTTGTTAAGCAAATGGAACTTGCAATACAGCATAGGTTTGATCCACAAAGGCCAGTGGACCACTTACTGAAGGAAAAGTCAGAATTTATCGATGAAATCCTGATCTCAGGCTGGCTGCATTTTTTGACCGATCAAGCCGATAGTCACTGTTTGCTTGCCGTCGGCGGTTATGGCCGAGAGGAACTTTTCCCCCACTCCGATATTGATGTAGCAATCGTGCTAAACACAGAAATAGACCCTGTTGTTCATGAAAGAATAGCCAGCTTTGCTACTTTTCTTTGGGACATCGGTTTGAAACCGGGCCTCAGTGTTCGCACCATTGATGAAACGGTGACAGCAGCAAAAGAGAACCAAACCATCATGACCACTATCATGGAAAATCGGCTAATCGCAGGTTGTCCTGATCTTTATAAAAACCTACTTGATGACATTGGCCCCGATAAAATTTGGTCATCTCGCCAGTTTTTCGCCGCAAAAATGCTGGAGCAAGCACAGCGGCACGAGAAATACCACGATACCGCCTATAATCTCGAACCCAATATTAAAGAAGGACCGGGAGGATTGAGGGACTTTCAAGTCATCATCTGGGTATTTGAGCGGCACTTCAATTCTGCAACCCTAAAGGAGCTGATCAAAAATGGTTTTTTAACGGAATTCGAATACAATCAGCTTTTTTCGGCCCAGCAGGTATTGTGGCGGATTCGTTATGCCCTGCATGTACTTAATAAACGTAGCGAAGACCGGCTTATTTTTGAATATCAGCGTGAATTGGCCACACAATTTGGTTTTTTTAACGAAAGCGAGCATTACAATCAAGATGTTGAACTGTTTATGCAGTTTTACTTTAAGACTATTCTTGATATCCAACGCTTTAACGAAATGCTGTTGCAGCTTTTCAATCAACGCTTTGTAATGGGCATGTCCGCGGGCGAACCGAACCCCCTGGGCGAGTATTTCATCGTAGTTAACAATTATCTGGAAGCCAAGGATGAAAACGTTTTCGAGCGTCAGCCTGTCTTGCTGCTTGAAATTTTTTTAATCCTGGCAAAAAACAACGATCTGAAAGGCGTGGGGGCAACCACAATCCGGCTGATCCGTAACAATTTGCACCTTATTGACGATGCCTTTCGCCAGGACAAAGCAGCGAATAACCTGTTCATAGAGATTTTCCGGCAATCCCAAGGCATCACCTCGCAATTAAGAAGGATGAGCCGCTACGGGGTTTTGGCCGCTTATCTTCCCCACTTTGCCCATATTGTGGCCCGCATGCAGTATGACTTATTCCACATTTATACCGTGGATGCGCATACCCTTTTTGTGATTCGCAATCTGCGCCGCTTCGCAATCGATAGACACCGAAATGAATTGCCGTTCTGCAATGAACTGTTTTTATTCATTCGTAAGCCGGAAATATTGTATATATCAGCGTTATTTCATGATATTGCCAAAGGCCAAGAGGGCGACCACTCAACAATAGGTGAAGCAATAGTCGAAGCTTTTTGTCTTCAGCACGATTTTACACCCTATGACAAAAGGCTTGTTTCCTGGCTTGTCTGCAACCATCTGTTAATGTCCACGACAGCCCAACGAAAAGATATCCATGACCCGGATGTTATCCTCGAATTTGCCCATAAAGTCGGCAGTATCGAATACCTTAATCATTTATATCTCCTAACTGTTGCAGATATACGGGCAACTAATCCTAAATTATGGAATAGCTGGAAAGATTCACTCATCAAAGAACTTTACTCGGCAGCCAGAAGCGTATTAAGAAGGGGATTACAACGCCCGCTCGCTATGGATAACCGGATCATGGAAAATAAAAAAGAAGCGTTGGACGAGCTGTTAGGGCTTGGCTTCCAGGAACCGGACCTGGAAAAAATATGGCAGGATATTAGTGGGGATTATTTCTTGCGGTATACGGTCGATGAAATCATCTGGCATACCTACGCCATCGCTTCAGCCAAAGAAACCGACCTGCCGCTGGTCCTATTCAGATCACAAACTCGCTTGGGCAATGCTGAAATCTTTATCTATGCAAAAAAAAGGGACACTTTATTTTCAATCAGCACGGCAACACTGGACCAAATAGGGCTAAGTATCCTTGACGCCCGGATTATGACAACGAACCATGATTATGCATTCGATACGTTCAATATTTTTCAAGTGCTTGAGCAATCCGGTCAACCGGTCAATGATGCCTATCGGATCGACCATATCTGTAACACCTTGCGTAATAATTTGCTGCATCAGGAAATTAAAGAACATATCAACCTTCAACGGTTATCCAGACAGGCTAAATATTTCCCTATCCCAACTGACATTCAATTTCACTCTGATCCGGTAAACGATCAGACGATACTTGAGTTAATCACCACTGACCGGCAAGGACTTCTCGCTCAAATTGGCCAGGTTTTCAATCAGCAAAAAATCAAGTTGCATAACGCAAAAATAACCACCATTGGGAGCCGTGTTGAAGATGTGTTTTATATTACAGATTCAAGCTTTCGACCACTCTCTGACCCTATTAAACAGGAACAGTTGCGTAAGGAATTACTCAACGTCTTGGGCAACTGCAATCCTTAAGCTAAGTTAACAGACTAACTTTCGAGTAATCAACGGTGGCCTTGAGCGAATTCTTTGGGCTTTGCATTACCGAGGTTTTGTTTCGATCAAAGTGTAAGTAATTCGAGCCTTAACACTTTTTGAATGCAAATAAATTTTTGTAAGTTTTTTGCATTCATATTCTTCAAAAGAAGTCAGGTTAATAGTCATTTAAGCCAATTTCTATTTCAAACTCTCTTGTTTTTTTCATTTTTTCTGATGTGTCTGTGTAATTTCCCCTAACAGTTAAGGTGTATCGCGCAATTTATACACTTTTCGTAATACTCTTAACTGTATGATGTTGTAATCAATATATTTTATGTATGGCTTGATCCTTGCTGCGTTGGTATGCGACGAGTCAACCATTGCGAGTGGCACCTCTGCCTATACTGAGCGATCGCCGAAGTGGAGGCATTCACTGTCGTGTAATGATTGCCGCTTATTGGACATGGATGCCACAAAAGCCGCAAAAAAAAAAGCGACCTACCACTGAAAATCGTTTTAGATATGCGATTTTGCCGTTGCTTTACCAACCCCAGACCAGTGCCGGATCGAACACTGCGTCACCTAGCGGTTTTTGGGGAAACCAGGGTTTAAACCAACCTGTCCTGGTTTCTGTGCTTGTCTAACTAGGAAGATCTAGTCTAAATCTGAACAGGACGCAGAAATGGTTTTTGTTCTTATCTGCTGCCATTAATTAACGGAATAAAGATCCCAATGAGACACACCACTCTCCCAGCTATTATCACCATCATTTTTATAATCTCAGGATGTGCCACATATAGACCCTACGCCCAAAATCCATTTAACCCCTACGCACATATTCCACATACGACACCAGCAAACACTGGCAAAATTTCGGATTCTACGGCATTCAGAGCTGGAAACTTAGGCTTGGCCGCAGCCAGTAGGCCTATTCCAGGCGCTATTCCTCATGGCGCCGAGATAGGGATCGCAGCCGCACTTCTATTGGGATCGGGTAATTCCAAGCCATTAATTGCAGAGCATGCAAATTATCTCACTGCATTAATGCCCGTTTCCGAAGCGGAAAACGAGAAAGCTGCGCAATTAAAAATGGGTGTACTTGTTGAAAACGCCATCATCAAAGCCCTTCAACCGACCTATCAAACTCGGATCGAAGAATATGATGACGCTGACATGTTTGGCAATAAACTAAAACCACGATGGATTCGGGTTAATGGCCCCAACTGCGAAAACTGGTCATGCCAGGTTACTGGACCGATATCTACGGCAAACGCCTTGCAATGGGAAGGCGAAATGGAAAAGATAGAAGGCCCTCGTGACGGTAAATACTATTACCGATACTCATTCTCCAGCAATAGAACCATCGGGTTCGTTAAGATTACGAAGGAATACAATAATGATGCATTGCTTGATGGCCCGCGTCATATTGTTGTAGGTGCCGAAATACCAGGTTTTGACTACGAACAATTTTACCTGCGTATTTCTCAGAATTTGCCGGAATGGGTAGGTTATCGCGTTGTCCTTACCGACCGTACCAAGTATGGTTACATGTTAACAAAGGGCAAAAAAGAAGACCTGACGCCAAAGAATTAACGATGGGAAAATATACAGGTCGTGGCCTTGCGTTATTCTGAACCTATGGATAATGGACTTAACATTCAATTAATCAGGACAGTTTCAATGCAAAAAATAACCGGCATCATCGGATTAGCCATCCTTCTCGCTGGAGCTCTTTCCGGTTGCGTTACCAGCCCAAGTACTTATATAGATCCAGCAATCCAGGCGCAAGCACCGCAACTCATTATTGCCAGCAAACCGGTTGGCAAGGGCTATTATGCGCTGCTTGAAAAACTTGACGGTCACTGGAAGGTAATCACGATCCAGTCCACTCCTTTCTATGGTCGTTACAACGATGAACAGGAAATATTATTTGTTAACCGGGGATTAAGAAGTATTGCCCCCAATTTCGACCCAAGAATGTTCACCACCGGGGAAGGAGCCGGATGTACTCCAATGGCGCAATTGTTTGTAAGGCATCGTTATTGGTTATGCAACAGCTATTTCTCAAGCATAAGAATTGGCACTACCGTGGGTGGTAATATTGTCTCCTGTGCGCTCACTTTTTGCCTTGCCGCAGGAACAAAGGTAGGATTTGATCGTGACAAGGTTCAAGAAGTTGTTCTTGATAGCGATTTAATCAATATCGTCAAAAAGCGAATTGCCCTGGAAGATCATAATTCAATTGCACTGAAACTTTTTAATGATGCTTATAAAGACAATATTAGACAAATTAGAGAGATTCAGGATGAAACCGCTGAAAAATGGAAAGAAAATTGATTGCTAAATTTAGGAGTATTCTGTGATGTATAGCCTTGACTCAGTGCAATTCTGAGCCAAGGCTGTATTTTTTCTAGTTAATAATGCTTTTAACCGGCCCTTTTTCCGGTTAGTTAAAAGTGTAGTACCAAAACAAAATTAATCAAGAAGGGGCAGCTTAAGTATCAAGTTGTTCGTTGAAGCTCGTTGTTACCTCATTTGTCAGATCGATATTGGCCGCCTTAACAATCCGCAAGGCATCGTTTACAACGGACATCACTAACGCCTCCAATTGTTCTTTATTACTACCAAATAATTCTTGGCCGATGGATAGACTTTTGATTTCGCGAGTTCCCGTCACAACCACACGGACTGTACCGTCTTCGCTTTTACTTTCAAATTCCAATTTCTCAAATTGTGCTTTGGCTTCATCAAGTTGTTTTTTAAACAGTTGACCGAGTTCTTTTGACTTCTTTTTGTTTAAATTTTTTCTTTTTTCCGAACATGTTTTTTACCTTGATTAAAAGAATTGTGAATCTTTTACAATACCTTAATTATTTGGTTTGTGTCGGGTCGAAAGACAGCCAAAAACGAGCTCTTTTGTTTTGGAATTTCTTTTGGATAGGGTTAACGTCTAAAATAAAGCCGAGTATTGTCAGCTTAAGTGGTTTGTCCCATTCGTGACTTTAGTTTTTGTCCCGCTCTGAAGGTCACAACCCGCCTGGCAGAGATAGGGATCTCTTCGCCGGTTTTTGGGTTTCTGCCTGGGCGGGATACCTTGTCGCGAAGCTCGAATTTGCCAAAACCGGAAATTTTTACGGGCTTACCCTGTTCCAACGAGCTTTTGATTTCTTCAAAAAAGAAGTCTACCAGCTCTTTTGCTTTGCGCCTGTCTAGGCCTAACTCGTTAAATAGGCTTTCAGCAAAATCGGCCTTTAGTTAATGCCATTCATACTATCCTTTGGCTTTTTGTTATTGGTTAACAGCGTCCTTCAAAGCCTTTGCCAGGTTTAAAGGATGGGGCTTTGGCAGCCGCAATCGTGATTTCCTGGCCGGTTTGAGGATTACGACCCTTACGCTCTGCTTTATCTTTGACAGCAAAGGTGCCAAAACCTACCAAGGCAATGGCTCGCCCGCTTTTAAAGTGGTTTCGATGGTATTGATCAAAGCTTCCAGGCCACGGCCGGCATCCGCTTTGCTCAGGTTACTGTGTTCAGCGATTGCGTTGATGAGTTCATTTTTGTTCATGACAATACTCCAGATTAAAAGGGATAGGTTAAGGGAGATTCAAGGTTTTTTATAGCTTATTTTTCGCTGTAACCGACGAATTTTTAAAAGATTCGACAACTTTGAGCTAATAAGGACAAGGAACGGCCGTTTTTCAGTGGCTTATCAGTTACAACGGGTTCTTTTCGGTATTCCGAGCGTGTCGCACAGCTTTTTCCTTCCAGATAGGCTTTTCTTTCGGTTGGGCTCTCTCCTAAGCCTATTTTCCCCCCCCCCCCCCCTGAACGGATGGGCTTTACGCTACACAGGGGTAAAGCAAGAAAAACTTCCTTGACAAAGTCCATAAATAGACTTATTTTTAAAATAATACTATAAATATACTATAGGCCAAGAGGTACATTATGCTAGCGGTTGCACACGCTCAACACAAACCCCAGTTTGATAGCGCTAAGGTTTCAAAAGGCGCCTTGCGGACTTTTTTTAATATAGCGAACGCATGGGGGCTTAATGTCGACGAAGCTATGACCCTATTAGGACTAGATTCTCGGAGTACCTATTTTAAATGGAAGAAACACCCTGAAACAGCCAAGCTTAATGCGGACAAATTAGAGCGGCTATCCTATATTTTCGGTATCTATAAGGCTTTGCAAGTTTTGTTGCCTAATCCCGATTCTGCCGACCAATGGATAAAGCGCTCGAACACGGCATCACCTTTTCAAGGCAAATCTGCGCTTGAGCGTATGCTCACAGGCCACGTTGCTGATTTGTATGTTGTACGGCAATATCTCGATGGGCAACGCGGCTGGTCATGACTTTTTCACCGCCAATAAGCCGCATCAACTGGAAGCCTTGCTGGAGATTGATCCCCAGCAGATTTCCTCCGGTCGGCTTATTTGATCGTGTAGCTGAACCGGAAGACCTTGAAATTATTTTTGAAATCGAAGCGCTAACGAATGATCGTTTGCGAGATGAAGCGGGCGATATTACGCTTGTGCCCCCTAGTGAGCGTATTTCAGGGCATGGAACCACGCCGATTATGGCAGCCTTCACACATCTTAATCCTGAGGGAAGCCGTTTCACCGATGGAACTTATGGCGTTTACTATGCCGCTATTAATATCGATACGGCTATAGCGGAAACCCGATTTCACCGGACTTTGTTTTTAGCGGCGACGAAAGAACCGCCGATAGAAATAGATATGCGAAGTTACGCTTCCGATCTGGATGCGGATTTGCATGATATTCGAAAAATGCAGTCCTCCATTCCGGATATTTATGCCGCCGACCCTATCCGCTACACCCATGCTCAATCTTTGGCGAGAGAATTGCGCAATATCGGCTCGAATGGCATTACATACGATAGTGTGCGTTTTTCCGGCGGAGAATGCGTTGCTATTTTCCGCCCTCGTGTTTTGTCGCCCGTGCGACAAAGCCAGCATTATTGTTATGTTTGGGATGGACAGGAAATCACGGCTATTTATCAAAAAAGTAACTACACCCAAGAACGATCATAAAGAACCGCCTGGGGCTCTTATGCGGAAATTCACACACCAAGTTATTTACAGCTTATCCTCTTGGGACTTCTTTTTCGCGGCGGCTTCTACTTTTAACTTTGTAGCAATTACATCAAATGTCTCTTTAGTGATATAAGTCAGTCTCATATCGAAGCTAAGGTGCGGTGCGTCGAGAAGAACCTTTGTTGAGCCATTGAGATACTCGGTAAACGAGTCGCCCACAAACGGGATTTCCTGACTAATAACTTTATATTTTTTTGCAAGGGACTGATGAAGGGATTTGAATTGGGATTTTGGTAGTGTTGCAGTCACTGTAGTAAGCACACCTTTTTCGTTAAAATCTAGTAATAGCTCTTTCAATCCCTCAAAATTAACTTGATTTACTGTGACCTTGTACATATGGCCGAGACTGTATCTGTTTATACCAGCATTATCCAAACGATACATTTGTTCAGCATCAGCAAGCGAGGCATTACCAATTTCTAAACCGAATGGCGCCGGGTCTGCAAAAACGGTGGTGGCTGCCAGGAATAGCAGGATTGCAATAATATGTTTCATTTATTCTCCTTTTTAGTAGGGTCCCAGCGTGTACTTTAAACAATACTGTATCAGACCGGGATTATTAGCAATAACCTAACAGGCAAATGGTTTTGTGCAAAAGCTTAGCTTTATGTGCGCTAATCGTCAATTGTCAATACGGAGTGACTGAAACTTTCGCCATTTACGGCGTGGAAAATTACCTAAAACTGAAGTAAAAGCCACCCCAAGCACTTAAGGATGACTTTTGAGCTGTTAAACGATATCTTATTTATTCGGCGTTGGGGGAAGATCGTTGTCAGATGGTGTGTGCGGCATTTCGTTACTGGATTTCGGCTTATCGTGAATACCCAGCAATTCTTTGGCGCTGTCCTTTGATGTTTTCACAGCGGCATTAAAATCATCCTGAACTTCTTTCATTCCCTCATTGCCCAATTTCGCTAAATTATTAATAAGGCCACCAGGCTTCGTAACTGAATCCGCGACTGCATTACCTATATCGCCGACGGCGTCCGCATGGATATCATAGGCTCTTCCTACATTTCTGCTAATATCAACACTACTATCCAATAGATCGGAATTCTCCATTTGAGCATGCCGCTTATCAGGATCCCCGAGATTGCCGCCTTTTAGAGCATTGATCACCGCTGCTTCCCCTGTCAAATGACCAGAGGTATTTCTATCAGATTCTTTCGGCTCTTTTGCCCAGCTAATCTTAGGGGAATGCGCTGGTTTCGAGTCTGATTTCGGCGCCCTACTACCCCCGTCTTTGTTAAATGAATAGCCATTTGACGTGTGTTTGCTGGCCGATGCCGTCTGCGTTTTCGGCGGCGTATGATCAGCAGGGGATTTTGTTCCATGCTCTGAATTGCCGGCCACATGTGGAACCGATGGCTTTGCAGCAGATCCTCGACCACCTCCGCCTTCGCCGCCGCCTGTGTCACTATCAATTTCATTTTCATGGGCCTTGGACCTGATGCCGTCAGCGTTTTCCTGGCTAACGTTATCGCCGGGTGAATCACCACGGCCTGCGGATTCTCCACCTTCATCGCCGCCACTGGCGGCAGAATCTAGCACCGTCCTTGATACTCAGGAACCGTGCCCATAGAAACCTCGCGATCATGGGCAAATGCTTTATACCCATCCGCTTGATCTTGGCTAACAATATCTTCAGGAGACTTATTCATGCCTTTGTATTCATCAGGACTCAATTTGACACCAGAGCCGCTTGAAGTGGGTGAAACCGTTTTATTAAAAATTTCAGCCGCAGCATCGGGATCTCCCGCCTGAAGCTTCAAATATCCCGCCAATGCGTCACGATCGCCTCCCATCAGCAATTGCGATGCGGAACCAGAGATTTCGTCATAGGCTTCTGCATGTAGCCGTTGATAGGCTGAATCGCCAATCTTAGCTTTCAAAGCTTCGTTTGCTTGGTTAATATCAGGAATCATGCCCTTTTGATTAAGCAGGGGCCCAAACTGGTGGCCTTCAAACGACATTGACTTGCCATTTGAATCCATCATAGCCGATGTTTCAGAATATTTTTTAATTGCAGATAATGCACTGACTGAAGCATCTGAGAATTGTTTCGCCTGGGCACTTTTTTCTTCATTACCTGAATAGGTTTGATTCGTGTTTGTACTAGAGCGTCCATTTTGTGAGACTGTTTCGTTACCTCCAGAGATCGTGCTGTTCCAAGCTTTCTCTATAAGGTCGGCCTTTTGATTGATTCGGCTTCCCGTTACGCTCGACTCGGATGTCAAATTACCTCCCGCAGCCAGATTAGCCTTAAAAGCATTCGCCGCAGTTTTTCCGCTGGTCGCACCAAAACCAACGGATGATTCAATTGCGGCTTTTGCAGCTTCTTTTTCTGTATTGCTAAACGATAAACTATCCCCCGTTCTTCGTGTCGTTCCGTCTGACCAAGAGCTACCATTGCTCGCCGAATTCATAACACTACTCATCACAGAGTCTGCCTGACTTTGCATCGTCCCGGAACTTTGAGTTATCGTTCTGCCGTTGCTTGTCATTTGACTTTGTGTACTCGATGCGGTGAGAGCTGATTCCCTTGCACTAACATTTCCCGAGCTCAAGGTTTTACCCCCTTGAATACCAATATCAGCCATACCCGATTTGGCAGCCCCCGTATTTGGAGAATATTCAGCCATCGACCCAAATTGCATCGACGATCCCATGGTTGCTGGTTCCGCCATTAAACGACTTGGATTCACACTGCTTGAAGCCCCGGACGTCATTTTTCCTGCGAGGTTGGTCGCGGCAACAGAGCCGCCATAGACCACCATTAACGACAAAGCCGGTACACTGGATGCCAGCATACCCCCCGTTGATAACCACGTTTCCAGCGTTTGATACAGTTGATCGTGCATGATCATGGCTTCCATTCCTGAGCCATTTTCGGCCGCATTGTCTGCCATCACCTTAAGCGCTCGTGTTGTCACGATGGTGATGTACAGGTTACACACCGCCATTATCGGCCCCCATAACGCAATCCAAAGCATCATTTGGACATACCTGACCATCATGGTCATGCCAATGGGACCCAACGTTGTCAGGAAGGCGACAATGGGTGATATTGCCACCGTGAACATTTCCACAAAGGCCATCAGTGGCCGAGCAATTTCGTTGAACATGCCTTGTTCACTGGCCCACTGTAAATTTAACTGCTCCTGACCGGTACGCATAATGAAGGCCGATGGCCCATCTTTCAGGTAGGACGCCAAGAGTGCATTACGCATGAATTTCTGGGATTCGAAACCTGCTATACTGAGTGCCGACGCTGCTCTATCGATTTTGTCATCTGCCCTTTGTGCAGAATCTGTAATACCCAGCAGCCCCGCGACATAGCGATCGGTTTTGTCAATAGTAGCAGAGTCATTCATGTAGGTGTTGAGCGCTTCATAGGCATCTTTGCATGACTTTTGCGCTCCCGTTGGGGCGCTTGGTAAAAAGGTCATGATGTCGATGTTTTTGAAGGTTGTTTTCATCGCGTCCCACAAGTCGGGGGATTTTTCCAGCGACTCGCGAGTGACTTCATGATAATCATCTGTTAGCTCCAGATCGAACATCACGCAGTTCTCGATGTAAAGGTTAATGGTTTTGCCGATGTCGCCCTCCCAGACAGCATTAGACCCGGTTGTTCCCATACCGATATGACGTAACTTGATAAGCGTATTAAGCGCATTCAGATAGCCACCCGTTCCGATACCGCCGCTGGACAGCATGCTCGCTTCTGAAGGTGTAGAGAACGCCGTTTCAAACATTTCCGTCATATTGACGCCCATGGTCGATATGACTGACATAGGTACCGCCACGCCTATGGGCACATTCGCCACAACCCTGACATCGCCCGTGTAGATATCTTCGATGGTAACCGTATCGGTGGGTACGAACATCACCGAATACACAGTGACCCCGACCAAAAAGTGATGCAACGGAAATTCCTGATTGGTCAGGTAGCGTATTGAAATAAGCATTGTGCCAACAATAAAACCAGATTTGATGATTTTTTCCAGATTGCCGCTGCCAAATATCATCGCTACGCCCTGAAAAGCGTTGTATAGCATTTCGCCATCACCAATGCTTATAACTTCGTAGGCCATAATAAATCTTCATTCAATGAATTTTGTGATTCAGCGGGTGTCCGCATTGTTTGCAGGATGCTATCGTGGAGATTCAATATCGATTCTATCGCGACCAGGCTTTCGCCATTAACTCGCCTCGCTTCATTGATTTGTTGCCTGGTATCACGCATGACCTCAAGCATTGATGAATCCAATGGCCGGCCCGTTGCCGTGACTGCATTGGCAACAGTCTCCTGCATTTCGTCGATCATCGAATTCGCCAACTCGGTCGCCAAAACATCAACCAATTTTTCCGCAACCAGTGCTGCCGATTGCGGTTCCGTGCTCAAGCGTCTAAGCAGCGCATAAATACCAGGCGAGGTCGCTTCTATAAATTTCTGCTCGTCAGCAGTAAAATCCTCGCCCGAAGCGCGGTGTGGTATTTTTCTCAACAGACCTCCCGTACATGTCGAGCACATGCCAGTCCCCAGAATCATTGTTTTTGTTCGTGTTCTTATGCCTATGAAACCGTTAATGGTTTCCGAGTTATTGCCATCCGGCAACAAACATTCTTCGGACTCGCACTTATAGATAACGATATTCCCGCCCTCTATGAAATCTCGTACCTTCAGTATGGGTCGTCTAAAATTGTATTTAACATCTGAATTATCATCTTTATTGCTAGTAATCAGCGTCCCGCTCATGCTCATCAGGACCATTTTTAGCTGCTCATCACCGTGCGCGAACCAACTCACAACATTTGACGCTGTCAGTGCTTCATAGACAATATTGCCGGTAATCTCATTAATTTTTCCATTGGCAATGGCGGTTTTCGCCGGAGGATCACTACTTTCCTTCGCATTAAAATAATCATCCACATAGCCAAACCCAGTATTCACCTGTGAGTGTTCATGAACCTGTTCGTTACGCCAGGCCTTTAGACCGGTCTTATCCACCGCCCATTTTGCAGACTCACATGAATTGCGCATTAATGAGTTGATTTTAGCCACTTCACTTTGCAATTTGCTGACCACCTGGGCGCACGTTGGGCACATGCCCTCAATCGCCAACTCGAATGCATAGCCTACAGCCGCTTGTGCGATGCTGCGCGAGAGTTGGGTAAATTGCGCTCCATTAATAAATGAGAATGAGCCAGCAAACAAGTCAATCCCTCCGCACCCGCCGCGTATTTCCGGAGGTACCCACGAAATAAGGTTGGGATGTACTGTCTTGTTACGCATGGAAATGCTGCCGCCTGAAATTACCCCCCTTCGCTGTGTATCATAGGCCCCGCCCGGTGTCACATTGATCATGTCGGAAAATGCGCCTTGCAGTTCGTCATTTAAGTTGGCTTTTGCTGGGCCGGCTATAAAAAGCAACAAACAGAAAAAAAATATTAAGCTGGTCAAAAATAGAAAAGATGGGTTACGCACGGTCATTACCAAACTAAATTTTCAAAACAATCGAAGCGCCGCTCGTAAAAATCAGTGTTAGGCCTTTTTTTCAAGGTCTTAACAGTTTTTTGCGGCGCTTGATTTCTTGATAAAAAGTAGCCCTGACCATACTGAATTCCCATCATGATCGCCGAGGTCACATCGGCTTTGCTGTAAAGCTCATCAGCGACAATATCGATATTATTTGTGTTGAGACTTTCTATAAAGGAATAACCCCTAGAGGCAACGGCTATATCATCCTTCATTTCAAATATCACCCCTCTTTTTAGCTTGAGCATATCAATGCAGGAGCATAGTTCATCAGTATTCAATTCAAGAGGTCGAGAATGAAGCAGTCCTCGGCGAATGCCCTTGCCGGTCAAATCGGTAAATAGTTTCCGGCATTTACTCAGCCCTTCGTTTGCCGGTAAATCGTCCGCATCTAAAACTATTTCCAGTTGTGGCAATGGCAAAGTCACGGACAGTTCGTCCAAAAATAGTTTCAAGTCGACCGGATTTGTTTGGCTGCCTAATTCCCAAGACAAATAAAGAGAATGCCCCGCTTTTTCGGACCATTTCGATAAATGCAAAGCGATTTGTTTCAGCAAATCACGGCTATTTCCCGATTGAATCAGTTTAAAAGCGTCAAAAGCGGATAATATTTTTTGTCTGGTCTTAATCTGTACTTCTATTCCCACCAATTTTCCATCATTCAAACGGAATCTTGGTGTAAAAACGGGCTTGTAGTTATTTTATTTCTCATAAATTAATTTTGATCCAAAAAATTATCAATCTGTATAACTACTATGCCTGATTTTTTTGCTTTGTGTCCGATCGAAAGACATCGAAAATAGACGCCTTTTAAAATAATTTTGACAGAACTTGTTTTGCTATTTCCGATCCAAAATGCGGGAAAAACCCTTTTGCCTGATTACTAGGGCCAAAATCATGGGTCGGCAATTTCCATTCCCGGCTCACCACCGTTTCAATTGTGCCTATTTCGTCAATCAACCCGATCTTCAGAGCTTGGTCTCCACCCCAAATTTCCCCGGTTGTGTAGTTAAATCCTTCTGTTAATTTGTTGCCCCGCTTGGCTTTAAATTCCGCTTCAAAAACTACCGCCATTTGGTCGACCATTTCCTGAGCCTTGGTGTCCGATTCCTTAGACATGGCCGTAAACGGATTGAGCATGTTTTTGTGAATACCGGAAGCATAGATCCGCTGACTGATGTCCCATTTTTCAGCCAACTTATGAAAATCCCATCCCGTAATCACTGCGCCAATAGAACCAACCAGGCTATATTTGCCTGCCACAATTCTATCTGCGTGCAGTGCGAGCATGTACGCAGCCGAAGCACCGGTATTGCCGATGAATGCGTATACCGGTTTTCCTGTTTCTGCTTTTAGGCGGTCAATCGTTTGTCCCACGCGCTCCGCTTCAAAAGGTTGTCCGCCGGGACTATCGATATTCAAGCGCAATGGCTTTGACTTTCGGTGATTTAAAGACCTTTTCCAGCACTGGTATCAATTCCTCCGCCGATGCCAATTCTCCCAACCCAATTGCTCCTGAGACATCAACGATCGCCACAATCTCGGCATTCGGTATTAATTTGTAACCCAGGCTGCTTGCATAAAAAGCCAAGTACATGGCAAAAAGCCTGCGCCTATTGTCGAAAAGGTAATGCGTTTAATCCATCGCCAACGGCGCTCAGTTTGGCGCTCCCTGAGCAGGTCGCTTAACACATGGTCGGCCATCAACGATTTAACTTCGTCAACCGAAGTACCTTTACTTGAATTTTCTGTTTTTCGTTATTCGACATAATAAAAATTAAAATTGTTTGCGTAAGTTGTCGCGAATGGTTTTCACCAATGCGCCGGGGTCATTCATTACTGCTTCATCAATGTTTTGGATGGTTTGGGTATCCACCTGCATGGGCTTTACTTTCAAGGGTGTCGTTGTACTCGTCGGTATTCAGCCAATTATTTTGATGCGCCAAGGTGATGGCACGTTTGATAATTTCCTCACCCGACAACAGCCCCTGTCCAAGTTGAATAGCGCCGCCATCCGGTCCAGGTTTGACCAGGAAGAGCGCCGGCGTCGTCTCCACGCCCAATTTCTTTGCTTGACCGCGATCAATCGTAAAATCAGGGAATTCACCGCCTGGCAGGGGTAATCCATCCAGCGCTATAGGTAAAACCTTGAAGCCATAAGCATTCATCAAGCCTTTTAAAACCCCCACCTCCTTGATGCAAAATTCACAGGTACTGGCGTAAAAAAACCAAAGCCCTGCCGTTTCAGCGAGTTTTTTAGCGGCCTTTTCGGTTCCCTGAGTCGCCATATCATCCATCGCAAAGCCGCCAAAGGTTGCCGTAGGGCGCCTTGAGTTCTCATCCAGCACCGGATCGCTCATCACCACTTGCTGCGAAACCTGGGTAAACTTTTCGGCTTTATCCAGCACGACCCGTTGCAGGTACATATAAGCTGACACGTTCTCTGCCGTGGGTTCATCAATGGCTTTGTCGCGATACTTTTCCATGTTTTTGCGAAACCATTCGGCGGATAAAGGTTTGGCTCCAGGCGGTTTTGCCGGAAGCGGTTCAGCTTTTTTCTCTTCAACCGGTGGCGGTTTCGGTGTTTGCTGAACCGGGTTTTCTATCGGTTCTTGTTCCTCCAAGTCCGGATCTTCATACCAAAACCAGCCTCGCTCCTTGTCCCCGTAAAATGATGGAATCATTGATAACGGACGCATGACTGCTCTCGTCCGTCAGAGACGCCGAAAAATGAAGATCTTCCGGTTTCTTCCTGAGTGCTCGCAATCCCATGACATGAGATTGCGAGCAATAGTAAGGATGAAGCGAGTTTAATCACGCGGCAATTTCTTCAGGAATTTCATCTTCGACTATCATCGGAAGACTTGATGTCTTCCGTGTTTCCATCAGACTCAACGCTAACAGCATCGTCTTTAGCGGATTTCCTTGATTTTCTTCCTGAAGTTATTTTCTCGGCGCTTTCCGCAATCTCGCCCTGTTCTAATTCGGCGGCTTCATCTTCCCTTGTTTCAGCTTCGTCGATGTCGATGCCTGAAGCCGGCTCAACTGGATTCCTTTGGGCTCGCACACGATCCCTGAGTCCTATGCTGATCGCTCTACATTTGCCCTGGATGCCACGCAATTCGTTTTCAATTTCTTGCGTGGCTTTTGTGCGCTGTTCGTCATCCAAAACGCAGCCGAGCCAAAGTGCGCTTAGCTTCTGATCCAGTTCCTGGGCAATGTTGATGCTCTGTAGAAAACGGTTGGCTAAGGGGTCAATGATGGTTACATTGACCTTGTCAAATTCCGTTTTTGTTACCTTGACATTGTTTTTAGCAAGAATTTGCTCGGCAACCGTGATCTTTTTCTTCAGGTTTTCGTTTACCTCATCCATCAAGGCAATGATTTCCTTGGTTAGCGAGCTTTCTACGGCATTGCCTCGCGCTATTCGTGAATAGTAGCGAAGCAAGTACACAGAACGCGATAAGCCGTCGAAATGCCGACGGTAAATTATCCGCATACGGGGCGATAGATGCGTTTCGACGACAATGCGACTGTCCCGGCATTCACTAATGAAATGCCGTCTGGCAATTCTTTCTCGCGTTGTTGTCGTTGGTGTTTGAGTTTCGGTTTGTTCTGCCATGGTAATGCCTCAATAGGTGATATTACGTTTAGGGGTTAGTCGTCCGACACAAGAATATCTTCGATCGCTTCCGCTGTGGTCATGCCACGACTGGTACGCGCTGATATTTTCTTAATGTCATCAGGATGGGTTGAGTAAAGCAGCTTGGTGTATTTATCCACCATCAGTCGTCCTATGCCGACGCCATAACTGGTAACGAAAAATATTTCCGAGTATTGTCCGACCACGGTGTGGACCGATTTCAGAAAAGCAAAACCGCCCTCGCCGATCATTAACCGATTTTGTCGCCTGATGGATTCAATGGTTTCCGGTTTCTGATACAGCAGGTAGAGATTGGCTGAGTTTTCGGCAATCGCCACGCCGGACGGCGAGTTGTACAGATCGTTTAAGCGACTGGGTAATCGTAATCGCCGCCCCGTTATATTTCCGGAAGCGCCGGTACCCGGTTTCAATGAACTTGGCAATATTGCCTTTAGACAGCAAATCCCACGCTTCATCGATAATCAGAATCTTGCGTTGATCGCGATTACCCAGATACATGGCTTGCTGTATCTGGTAAATCAGAATCAACAGCACCACTTGTTGCAAATGACTACGACCGCTCAGCTCTTCAAGTTCAAGACAGGTCAAAGGATTATTGAAGCTGACATTATTTTGACCATTAAAGAACCGGCCGTATTCACCCACTGAGGTAAACGCAAACAACTGGTGCCCCATATCCATTACGCGCCTATCGTCATCTTTCAGTAGATGTTCGGCAACCATATCAACGGTCATTCCGCCTTCGTGCTCGTCCCACAAATCTTTCATGATGGAGCGTAACCGTGCCAGCTGAAGATCCGTCAATTTGTCTTCCATGGCGGCCATGGACACAATGATACCGACCAGCATGTCGGCTTCTTCGTTGTAGTTTTTGATAATCTGAAACGGATTTAGACAAATCTGGCTTTTTTCTCCGAATTCAACAAAATCACCCCCCATGGCTCGGGTCAGTTTCTCGTAAGAACGCCCAATATCGATTACCCAGCATTTGGCGCCGGAGCTGATATAGGAGGTAATAATGTCGTTGGTCAAAAACGATTTACCGGAGCCTGACGCCGCTACGATGCAGGTGTTGTAGTTAGTGTTCGAATCAAATACATCCATCGCCATGATCTGGCCGCTACGGGAAATAAACGTCAACTGTGGGGTACCGGTACCGCTCCAGTCAGAGATAATCGGCAGAAACTCGACCGCATGCCGGGAACCGCAGCGTTTGTAACGCTGTAAAAATTGAACAGCCTTGGCATCGGCGCACAGAGGGAGCGAATTCACCATCATGGGCAGAGTAATAAACTTGTCCTCTTTCATGCTCCAGCCGATTTCACTGAAATAGGTTTGCGCTTCTGTCAGTCGCGTTTCGCTCTCATTTAATGAGTCAGTAAACAGTCCGACGCACAATTTGATTTTAAGTATCCGGTCGCCGTCATTAATGGACTTGAATAAGAGATCGGTGCTATCTTTTTTGAACAACAGTTTCGGATTGAATTTCAACATCGGTCCGAACGCCTGGTAATTGATGGCGTTGCGTTCTTTGTCGGCTTTCTGCTTTTCGGCGTTGTTTTCCGGAATAAAAATATTGAGATTGATGAAAAAATTGCCGTGTAGACCACGATTACCGGTTAACGGATCGCCGATCATGCGGCGCATGCTGTCGAGACTCATTTGACCTTGCAATCGTCCTGGGGAGAGGATGCGCAACCTTTTATCGCCCAGCCAGATGCCGTTGGCATCGGTTTTCATCATATCGTCGTATTCGCTCAATTGCTCATTAACGGGTGATGTCGGATCGTAATATTCCGTTTTACTACGCCAGTTGGCAGAATGCCCCCAATGGAGAATTTGCCCAACCACGCGTAAATAAAGCTCCGCGTCCATCGTTTGCGGTAAAAATCCTGCGGATTTTAGCGTTTGCTCAAAGGATAAGCGCAGGTCTCGTGCCGATGAAAGTTCATGTTGGGTCGGTAATTGCTTTTTTTGCTCCAGCGGTATTTTGATGGTAAAAACGACCTTGTATTCACGAACAAACGATTGGGCGTGCAGACTGATTGCTTGATTTGAGCCGTCTGTTAGCATTTTCATGCCGATTATTCAAAGACTCTTTAAGCGCGGGGTCTTGGGTATTACGGATACTCTTAATTTTGTCCAGCGTTGGACGAATATCCTGAGATCCCATTAGCATGACCTGAATAAAGCTCTCTTTCGGGTAATCGAACGAGAACAGTACATTCAGGCGTTGGGTTACTGATTCGTCACCACTAGGCAATGGTTTGCTCACAAAACCAAAGCCAAGATAACCATCCGCCAGGGTAAATAGGTTGGTTTCTTCGTCAAAGGATTCAACCGGGACGAGCTCACTGATAGTGTGTCGCCGGATTTGTTTTTCGTATACTGAAGCGCCCATTAGCAAATATCCTGAATTTAAAAATAGCAGGTTCTATGTTAAAGGATAAAATTGCGTCGTGTCGGGTCGAAAGACGACGTTTTTCGGCCTCTTTTGATTTTGCAAAAGCATCTTGCAAAAAAAAGCCGCACATTATGGGAATGGCGGCCTTTTTTAAACACACTAACGAAAAAGCATATCGCCCGACCGGGAAGGAACCGGGCGATAATTTTGGAGTTACACCAGCGCGGAAACAACCCCGGAGATAACGGTAGGACCGTAGTACAGTGCGAGAGCACCGCCGATGCCGATAACAACGGCAACGATAGATTGGTTGACGATACCGGCAGACAAGCCCACGAGGAACATGCCGAGGGCGATGATCTTGCCGAGGGTACCTTGAGTCCAGCCCACCAACAGGGTGTAGATGTCGTCGAACTCAGTACCGCCAGTACCCGCCATTGCGTCAGTAGCGCTTAACGCTAAAGCAGCCGCAGCTACAGTTGCTAACAGGGCTGTTTTTCTGCTCAAAGTGGCCTTTGAGAACATTTGTGTTAATTTTTCCATGGTAAAACTCCAAAACTATGTTAATTACTTGATTTGAATGACCCATCACTTGCAATTAACGGGTCTTAGTTTGGTTCCGGAACTGGTGTCTATTATCAGAAAAAAAAATGCATTTGTACGTTTGAAAGGATGCGATTTTAGATGCTCTTTTGCTGCGAAAACGAAAGACGCGTTTTATTCGCGCCTTTCGGTGGGACGGAGACAAAATAGGCGGTTTTTTGGTAACGGGAAAATGCACAAAATAATAAATATATTCTTTTAAATCATTGCTTTATAGGCTGTCTAGCGAAGTACAACAAAACAATAAAAATATTAAAAATATTTTTAAATTGGCTAAAATTAAGCAAAAAAGCCCTGATTTTTGCGAAAAAATCAGGGCTTTTCTTTGTAAAATGGAATTATTTCGACGCTTTGGCTGGGTGAAGATCGAACGCCGTGGAATTTTGTGCGTCGATACTATTGCAAACTGAAATTAAACGAAGTGATTGTTGAGCAAAATGCTTGCGAAAAACGGTGAGTTAAGCGCCCCTATCAGTCTTTAGCCAAGGGGTAGTTGACCTGATAGAGGGCTTGCACTGCTTGTTATTTAGTTTGTTTAGATGGCGTAGCCACCGAAAGCGGTGAAATGGCGCTGCCAGGTGACTTGAATCGATCACCCAAATTCCAGCGACGGCTTTCAATTTCAGTATACATGAAACCATCCGCATGCAAATCTCCATCGTCATCTTCCCAGGGCGCCATCCATATCCTCATTACTTTCGCCTGCGTCCGGATAGGAACCGGTTGCTCAATGCTAGGCACGGCAACCTGGCTATCTCGCCTTGTTCCATTCGTTATGGTTTGGCCTTTATTACCATTATCATCCTCTTCAGTTTCCTCTTTCGTTTTCACATAGTCCGATGATTCGGTGGCTTGATAAACTTGTCGAGCAGACAGACAACGAACACCGTCAACACCTCCTTTACAATCAAAATCACTTTTGCCAAGCAATCGAACAGCCTTCCAAGATCCCTACTATAGCAATCACCAGCAGTTACAATAATGTGCTTATCTACCATTAATTTCGTCTTCAAGATCTTTCTCCAGTAAGGTTTTAAATGATTTAGCGCCGCCTCTAAAGGTATTATGAGAAGGCAGAAAGATGAAAGGTACGCCCTGAATGTCAAGGAGCTTGGTTGCCACTACCGCTTTTTGTAATGGCTTCAGATCGCAAGACCCTTCTTGGCGAACCAGGGCAGGCAGTTTTGAATAATCTTTGTCTACAAGTGCTTGTAACGATTGGGCTTTGTCTTTATTGCAGATCAATTTTTTCGATGATTTCAGCGGACTCTTTACCCAATACCGGTATTAAAACCAACTTGAACACATATTCTTTACCCAACGCCTCAAGTTGAGAGATCAAATCGTGACAATAATTGCATTGCGGATCGACAAAAATCACCACTTCTTTTTTACCTGTACCGATCGTAAATGTCGAGAGCTCATCAGGGCTTAAGCCGATTTTTCGCAAATCAACTTTATCAATGCCTTTGGTATCTTCCACCGAGCCAATTATTTTTCCTTGCCACATATCGACCAATTTAAAGTTGCCGGCAACAACAAAATGACCGTTATCCGTTATCAAGAAAGTTTTTTTGTCAGCATCAATCATTGACATCCCTGTCACCGGCAATCTTTTTACCTCGTCAACACTGCGCATAATATCCTTGACTTCTGCCGTCATTTCCCCGTCCGTTGTGGGTTTTGTCGATTGAGCCACTTTATCGGGTTCGGCGGCTTGTATTTGCCCAACGATCCCAATCAACATTAATATCAAAATCACTATTTTTTTAATCACACCATTCTCCAAAAATTTTCTTAAAATTAACGTCCATAACCGCCACCATACCCCCCCCCATAACCACCCATTCCGCCATTTTGAGCCCCCTGACCACCCATAAAGCTATTCATCATGTTCTGGCCTTGCCTATTCTGATTATTGCCGGTATGGATGTTGTTGATGTTTCGGAATCCACCATCCAAATTTGCACCTTGTTGACCCGATTTTGATTTTGGATTCAATGACATTCCACGTACCATGACAAAGTCCACCTTTCTTCCCGCATCAATTTCGATAATCGGAAAAATGTTTTTCGCCATTTCCAGGTAGTAGTTCGCTATTTGTTCGGCAGAGCTCGATACACCACCCATGAGCGCCTGACCTGCTACCGCTTCTGGAGAGGGCCATTGAAATGCTTGTTGATTACTTGGATTATTGCCGGTTTGGTAACTTGTTACGCTTTGCGGTGAAAAAGCTTGCGCAATCCCGGATACAAAGCCGGATAACAGGGTCATCGCAATCAGTTGCCCGTTTTTACTGACGAGTCGGCCACGAATTCCGGCTTTGCCGTCTTCGCCGACCGAATAGGCGTCCATCGAGGTTTCAATGATTCCCCCATCTTTCTTCACACAGGAGATCCGTTCGGCCCGCATATACGCCCGCTCAGAACTCAGATCACCGTAACCGCTGGCGATCAGGAAACACTCCTTTATATCCATCCGGTAGCGGTTCGGCAAAATGGCCTCATGTTTTATGCGTAAAAGCGCTGGAAATGGATCCTGTTTTGATTGGTTTGACGTGGGTGCATCCAAACCGGTAATCAGCGTGCCGCTTATAATACTGCCGGCAGGCATGAACATATCGGGGACGCCATTGCTTGAGGGTTTTTTGATATTGACGAATTCAGTTATCTTTTTGTTACCGTTCTTTTGGGTTCCGTCAGTGTTATTGCCACCCTTGTTTGTTTTACCGTCCTCCCCGGAACCGGTTACCACACGAATTTTAGGGCCTGTTTCGGCAGGCGCCACATCGTTCTGTGCCATTGTAGGCGGCTGCTGACCCAATAATGCCGGATCTTCAAAATCCTTATTCCTGGTTTTTCGCTTGCCATTGGTTTTGTTGTCCAGTGGGATTTCAGGCAGTGGTACCTGGTTTTTCAATGTTTCCTGAGCATCTGCTAGTTTTTGGTAAAGCTCGGTCGTTTGTTGCGCTAATTTTTCCGTGCGTTTATTTAGCTCTTCCGATTGTTGTTTGATCAAATTAGTGGCTTCATGAATCTTTTGATCCTGACGCTGAAACGTATCCCGGATGCCTGAAAAATCTTCGGTCAGTTTTTTGATTTTTCCGGCCATGGCATCTATTGAGACATCCCTGGGGCTTTTGCCATTGAACAACGTGTACTCAACTTTTCTTGTTTTTTGGATAAAGCTTTTTGAATTATCATCGGATGTGGCAACTATCAATATTGCTGCGACAACAAACAGAGCAGCGCCGCCGCCGATCAGCGTTACTTGTTTGCGCTTTGAAGGGTCGAGTGTTTCATACCACGCCAGCAATTTTTCTTTAGGTGTTTTCTTTTCAAGATCGATCACATTGTTCTCCTAATTCAGCAACGCAGGTCTGATTTCTTCGCCGCTTCTTCCCTGTGGCAAGCGCATCAGCAGGTAGACTTCAGTTTTCTCACCCGGCGCCAAACGTACCTTCGGCCATGCTGCAACCGCCATAACATCTTCAGTCGCGCAATAGGCTTCTTCAAAAACATTGGTTGCCGAGCCATTGTTTTCAGCAATCATGACGACGATTATTGAATCGTGTCCGGAAAGCAATTGGCCCGACGGTAAAACTTAAATTCACACCGTGACAAACTGATAGCGAGCGAGTCTCGTTGGTCACTTCTTCCAGAGTGAATCCTTGGGGAATTTGCTGCTTACCCATGCTTTGCATAATCGATCTTGATTTCTGCGACATACGGCGAGTCTTGACGAGTAAACGCATCCGTTCTGGACGATGCCGCCTCAGTGCCATTCGCCCTAACCGGATCCTGCTCAATTATGATTTCTACCGGCATCCCCATGTCTCTTGGCAGCAATTGCAGCGATGTCGCGCTTCCGGATTCCGTGTCGGAAACAAACAGGCTGACCGCTATATCTGAATCGGTCGCGATATAAACAACCGAGCCGTCTATTTTGGTCTCAACATTATCAACAGTCAAAACCTTGGGATCCGCATAGGGCGTGACAATTCGGTTCAACTTCCCTTTGGCAATGACGACACTTTCCGTTCTTCCAGGCTTGGGTTTGAGGGTGATGCCTGATTGGAGACCCGGATCGAATCCTTGCTCTTGCACTTGAGGTTCAAACATTTTTGTTTCAGGTGCTTTATCAAGAACTTTGGGTCTTTTCTTTGGTTTCGGTTTTGGTTTTTGCGCTACAACGGGTTCCTGTTGCACAGGTTCGTTCCGTCTCGGTTGTTCCATTTTTTGTTGCTGGTTTTGATCGGGCGTTTGAGGCGTTACCGTTCACCACTTGGCCGTTCATTTCATTCTGTGGGCTTGGCGCCTGGTTGGTCATGTCCATATCACCCGTATTGGTCGCATTACCGTCCTGGTAAGGAGTCAGCGAGGTTCCATCCAGCGCTTCAAACGGTAAGTCTGGCGGTATCTCATTAGCCATTACTATTGATGCCCAGGCTATTGATGCCCAAGCCGTTGAAATAATTAATTTTTTTATGAACATGATTAATTCCTATTTTTTAATCTGCTTTTGACGTTCTTCTTCCGCTTTACGTTTTGCCTCTTCTTTCGCGACTACGCTGATCAATTTAGGCATGCCTGCATAAGATGCCATTTGCGTGATGATCGGCGAATATTGCTTCACATCGATTTGGAACTCGAACGTTTGGTCGGTTGGCGTTGATTTACCGCCTGCGCCGGTCATACGATTACGGCCCGTTACAAACACCTTATCCGTCTCCGGTTCGTAGGTGACTCGGACGATCTCAAAAGTTGAAGAGACTTTTTCCTGTTTCAGCGTGTCGAGTTCTTGAGCAATTTGTTCGGTAACCAGCGATCTGATTTCGCCACTCACCATGCCGCTAAATGAGTCCAGGACGAAATCTGCATTTTCCGGGGTGACGTTGCCGATCATTGTCGCGGTATACATCGCCCAGGCTTTTTTATACCCCTCTGATGCTTTGTTTTTCGCGATTTCTGATTTTTCTGAAAGACCTGGCGGAATTAAAATCACCGAGGTATCTTTTTTCAGCCAGCCAATCAGCGTCAGTAAATTCAGCGTCATCAGGAACATGACAACAAATTTCAGGAACCGATTGGATGCTTGCAGGCTTAACCAGGTCGAGGCAAAGTTTTTGTAATCCATCGTTCCCCCCTAAAAGAATCGTGCGAATGAAAGAAAGCGGTTTTGATGTCGGTGTCGTTTCCGACGATCCAAGCCCTGCGTACCAATAGATTGCGTGCATCAGGAAGCCGTTGGCTTGTCTGATCTTTGATTTTGCGGTAGAACTTGATGCCGATCAGTCCAGCCACCAGCATCAGACCGAGAAAATTCACCATGATACCGACACCAAACATCATGGCGAGCAGCATGAATTCATCGAATTCCCAAAACAGGATTTGTTGTGGATCGTCTAGGTAATTGGGTATGTCTCTCATTATTAATATCCTGATAGAGGAATGATGACCGCGCGACGATTTTTAGCTCGATTCGCCTCGGTGGTGTTGGGCTCTAGTGGCAAATCTTTGCCAAAACCCTCAATTGAAATTTTTGATGGTGCAATTCCGTGTTGAACGAGATAATCACGAACGGCATTGGCACGCCTGATTGATAACGCCAAATTGTATTTCGCCGATCCTATTGAATCCGTATGGCCTTCTACTTGAACGTGAATCAGTTTGGGTGTGTCAATTTCGCGCAGGAATATATTCAGCTTGTCCAGTTCGGACGCTGGTATCAAGTAATGGTCAAATTCAAAAAAGATTGTTTCGAATCTTGGGGATAGCATTGTCCCTGAACTGCAATGGCGTCGTCATTGCTTGACTCAATCTGCCTTTTCCTGTTTAGGAATAGCCAGCGCGTGCTGAAATCCTCCCTGGACAATCACCTGGTTTCGCGAACCATTAATGTCCTTGTAATCCAGATCGACAACAACCGGTGGCAAATAGGCGATAATCGTGATCTGTTTCGCAGTCGTCAGGTCGTGACTGTGTTGATGAGCAGCCTGAAATTGCTATACCCATCAGTAGTGCGATGGACAGTTTATTTAAGTTTTTCATGAATAATTTTCTCGTATTTTTTAACGTGATTCGCATAGGCTTTAGCCTCGCTCTGCATTCGATGGGGAGTGGTAGTCGCCTACTGTTTTACTGATGTTGTTTTTTGTGTTGTAGCTCTTTTAGATAGCGGGCCGCTACGGTGATATTGGTTCTGGGGTCAAGCAGGGCCAAATCATTGGCAACCTTGTCGCCATGCCAATACAGATTGACTTGCATAATGCCTACATCGACATTTCTTATGCCTTTACGGATTAAATTAAGAAGCGCCTGTTCTGCATCTTGTTTGTTGGCGTATCGCCTGGCGCCGGCTTTAATCGCCGTTTTTGCCGACATTGATATACAGCGTCCACGGCCAAGGCCGAAATGTTCCGTCACTCCAGCGCATCCCGCTTTCCTGGACAGCAATACCGTATAATGTCGCAACATTAATACCGGCATAGCTCGCGGCGCTGCCCCATAAGCTGTTTTGCAGGCTGTTTGAATAAGCAGGGCTTGATAAAAGCCCGCAAAGTGATATTAAGATTATTTTTTTCATGGCCGTTAGTTTAAGCGGTTAGAAATGTTTTGCATCGGGTCGAAAGACGCCGTTTTTGGGCCTCTTTTGATTTGCATTAATGACATTGCAACGAAGTTATCCACAAATAAACTGTGGATAACTCTGTCAAAAAGCAGGGGAAGATGTCTTCTAAAGCCTATTAATAAAGGCGTTCACTCAAATTGGCTAAACTTTAGTCAATTTTTAATAATTCACGGTAATAGAAACGGGCAGTGATAATTCTTTGGCATCATCCATGGCGGTAATGGTGACTGACGCCGATTGCGGCGTGGTGGTTTTGCCGAAGCTGATCCGGTACGAAGTGGCGCCGATCGGTTCACCGTTAACCTCCAGGAATAACCAATGACCTTGCCGTCCGGATCGGTGCATTTGGCGTCTGCATAGACCACATAGGCGTTGGGTGTGGCCGTTCAACAGGCAGACCGGCAATTTGTTGCTAATTAGAGTTAATGGCGAATTAATTGTGGCAGTTTTGCCCATCCTACTGTTAATCGTATAACTGATAACGTGGTTGCCAGTCCCCGTGATATTGGATACCAGATAGTCGCGGTTCACGTATTCATCAATCGGCATCCCGTCTATCTTCCAGCTTTGCGCGATCACTGAATCGAGGGGATGGCCGCCGTAAATGGTCGGCCGCACGGTAACTGTCATGGGTACGCGATCGAACACGTTGGACTTACCAACCTTGAGCGTGGCGGTATAGGGTGCCGCCTGCTCTGCGACAATATGCTGGGTCAACACGGTTTGATGGCCGCGTGTATCCTGGATGGTGACCTTGACATCGTATTCGCCCGCAAACAGCGCTTGCGCAGTCGCACGATTCGGGAAGGCGTCGTTCTGGCGGCCAGTCACATTAGTGGGGAATGACCAAGTATAGGTCAGGCCTTCAAAGCGGCTACTCATACCGGGCTGGTTATAGTTCACCATTAACAGGAGGTCGGACGGCGCTTCCGGGGTTAGTTGCTTCATGCTCATCGTGAAGGTCGGCCAAACGTATTGCCACATCTTATAAATTAATGTTCTTTCAATCGTAGTGGTGTCCTTGAATCCTTCAACCCAAGCTCTATAAATTAATGGTTTTTCATTTGAAAGAGAATCGATCGATGGTGTCCAATCAAGCTGATATCCTGATTTGATTGTGCCATCAGGCAATTCCCATTCAAAGATAATGTTAAGCCCGCTCGGTCCACTACCCCATGAAGGTTTTGCTGAGCCATCGAAGTAATAGGTTTTGCCAACTTCAAGTTCTCTGGGTCCGACAGCATAAATAGAGGGGGTCAGAGGGTTTTTAACAACCAAAGTGGCCCTTGTATAGGCCCACGCCTCGATATCGTCGGCGCTGGTAATTGCTGATCTTGCTCGCATGGTAATAGTAAGCTTTCCTTCCTGCGCTTCCGTTACAGTAAGGTTTTCTCCGGTATAATTGGTTTTTCCTGCCCCCGATATTACCGTCCATTCAACAACGGGACTACTGATCTTGTTGCCATCATTATAAACATTAGCCCTTAATGTGACTGGCTTACCAGGGCCTGTATTTAGCGGGCCAGAAATAACAGCATCCAGCTTCGGGTAAGTTAATAACTCAACTGGGGCAGTAAAACTTTCGACTAACGTATTTTTGTTAATCATTTTAACCCTCACTTTTTTCCTTTCAGGATCCAGCATTGCTATGCTTTTTCGCACCACATTGCTGTTAGGAATATCGCTCCATGTAGCCCCGCTATCCAAGCTTTCTTGCCACGAAACCGCTTTAAGCGCAACCCGGTTGTCCTGAGATAAATTAAGATCCAGCGTAAATGATTTAGGAGCCGGTGCTTCGAGCATTTTGGCGCTAATGGTTCCCTCAATCGGTGTTCCTTTGACAACCTCTATATATTTGATTAATGAATTTAATGAGACATTTAATCCAGGAATACTTGTGACTAGCTCTGAAATTGCTGTCAGTTTCATAAACAGGTTGCCGGCCGGATTGATCTGGAAGGTAGCCTCGCCATTAACCATGTCCTGCATCGCTGTAATTGGCGTTTTCACCGATTGGGTATTGGTTTGCGCGACAATCTGCGTGCGCCATTGGCCCATGGTCTCCGGGGTATAGACCAGGCCATCTTTGCTGTATTCCCCTACCTTGACTTTAACAGTCAAGGTCTGATTGTCAGACACCGACCCCGACGCAGGCTCGATTGCTAACCTCAGCGTCTCTTTTGTTCCACCAATTGCTGTTATTGTTTCTTCTGTGTAGACATCAGGATAATTCTCCCAGGCAAACCTTATTTTAATATCCCTTTGTTCAAAAAGTGCAAGGCTAGGCGTAGTTAACGCGTAAAGCCCGCCGCTATAAATCTGAGACCTTTCCGCTGTTTGACCATTTTGAGTTATTGAAAGCTTCATTTTTTCTGCCGTAGGCGACGCTATAGAAGGGGTAAGCATGGTTACCCCTCTGCCAACTGGCACGTAGAATTTTTTAGCGGAAATAACCGTCCCGCCTTTGTAATTAATCGTTGGAGCCGCAGGGATAGGCATTGCAGAACCGGAAGCTTGATTGCTAAATTGTCCAATTCGTGGCCCATATTTAGCCTTTATTCTGTAGTAGTACAGTTTATTGTATTCGATAGCTTTATCTTCGTATGATATTGAGGGACCTATTGTATTGACCAAACTTTCTGCCCCAGCTGCCGCCGTGCTTCGCCATATCTCATACCCGGTAGCGTCCGTGTCTATAGCCCATTGAAGAAGAATTTTAGCGGTTAATCCGCTTTTTGCAGTTAGCGTGCTAATTGGTTTTGGCAACTTTAACCAGCCTTCGGCTTCGCTGCTCAGGATTTCCTACATTACTACCGATCTTTACCTTGACGGTGTAGAAATAATGATCGCTTGTTGTGATAGTTACATCATCATAATTAATACCAGTAACCGTTGCCAGTAACGTAGTGGGGCCACTCGATGACGATGATCTGTAAATTTCGTAGCCCGTTGCATCGGATGCACTACTCCAGTTTAGGCTAATCTTGTTTATAAAAGATCCTTTGCTCGCATTTAGCGTTGAGATGACAGGAATGTTTTTTCCCCAGCCATTTGCCGCTGTCGAATTTGGACCACCTCCAAATCCATTAACCGATACCACTGTATAGTAATAAACCGTTTCGCCAACGACCGAAGTATCATCATAGGCCGTTCCTGTAATATTCCCGGCCAGCTTTGCCCCTAAGCTGGAAGCCGTTGATGACCGATAGAGGTCGTATGATGAGGCATTAGTCACGGCCGACCAACTGACATTGACCTTTGTATAAAGCGTCCCTTTTGTTGCGTTGACGTTTTGAGCTTGGTCGGGAAGAGGCGTTTTTCCCTGACCTGCCTCTTGACTACTCGGAAAACCGGTCACGCCAGCATGGGCGGGTATAACCGTATAGTAGTAAGTGGCGAGATAACCCGATGTTGCGTCTGTATAACTTGTAGACGCTGTTTGGGCCAAAAGGGAGCCTAACGTACCAAAAGTATTTGAACGATACACCTTATAAGCATCCGCATAGGCCACGCTTGTCCATGACAAGCCAACGCTATTTACAATAGTCTTCATGGTTGCTGAAAATGATGCTGGAGCCGATAGTTTTCTCCAGCCTGTCACTTGATTAGTATAAGGTCCCCATACGTTGTAAGCCTTGGGTATTATGGTGTAATAATAAGGCGCATCATTCGAGATTGTCGTATCAATGTAAGAATTGGTGGCCGATGAAGCTGACGCCACAAAGTTGCCAAGCGTTCCTGGTGTTGTGGAACGGTATATTTCATAGCTTGTTGCACCCGTGCTAGCTGTCCAATTCAGCGCTATTTGATTGACTTGTGTGCCTTGTGAAGCTGAAAGGGTTGTTGGTTCCGGCGGCCATGCGTTTGCAGAAGCAGAAACAAAATCAGACCTAAAAAAATCTCCATCGTAAGCAAGGCAGTCAACCCTGTAGCTGTGGCTGCCATTCGAAGGATAGTGAATGGCCGAGGCGCTAGGATTCGTCCCAGTAGAGAATTCCACCGAATCTACAAAAAACCTTATGCCGTAATCAAGATCACCATAGCAATCACCCGCAACCTGAACAAAACCATAATCGCTTGTCGTATTTATGGTTCCATAAGCATTTGCGTTACCACCATGAAAAAATAACAACAAACCAAATAGAACAGAAAATAAGTATGTATTGATTAAATCTAAATGGTCAATTTTTGATGTATTCATAATCAATAACTCACAGTAATAGAAATGGGCACAGAGTATTCTCTGGCATCGTCCATGGCGGTAATGGTGACTGACGCCGATTGCGGCATGGCCGTTTTGCCGAAGCTGATCCGGTAGGAGGTGGCCCCGATCGGTTGGCCGTTGACTTCCCAGGCATAGCCCAAGACCTTGCCGTCCGGGTCGGTGCATTTGGCTTCCGCGTAAACCACGTAGGCATTAGGCACCGCTTTCAGTTCACAGACCGGTAACTGGTTGCTGATCAGGCTCAGCGGCGCATTAACCGTGGCGGTTTCGCCCATCTTGCTGTTCAGGGTGTAGCTGATAACGTGGTCGCCGGTGTCGGTGATGTCGGATACCAGGTAGTTACGGTTCACGTATTCATCAATCGGCATTCCGTCAATCTTCCAGGCCTGCGCGATAACCGAATCCAGCGGATGCCCGCCGTAAATGGTGGGCCGCACGGTGACAGTCATCGGTACGCGATTAAAAATGTTGGACTTGCCGACTTTTAAGGTCACGTTATAAGGAACCGCAGCCTGGGCGACAATGTGCTGCGTCAATACGGTTTCATGGCCGCGCGTATCCTGGATGGTGACGGTGACATCATACTCCCCGGCGAATAGCGCTTGGGCGGCGGCCTGGTTAGCGAACGCGGCATTTTGCCGGCCGGTGACGTTCTCGGGAAATGACCAGGTATAGGTCAGGCCTTCAAAACGGCGGCTCATGCTGGGCTGGCTATAGCTCACAGAAGGGTTTTGGCAAACGATGACAGCAAAAAAGGGCGCATAAAGCCTCCTATAGTATAAAGAGACTATTAAGCACTAAAAAATGTGCAATGATAAGCGCGAAAGAACGCCAAAAAACGCGTCTTTTAAAATAATTTAGGCACAAAAAAACCGAACACTGAAAGATCAGGTTCGGTTTTTGGGTATTCCGCTCGACAAATTAAAGGTTATCCAAAATATGCTGTCTCACAGCATCAATATCAGATCCTTGAGTTTGAGTGTTTAAACGATCCTGAGCATTATTGGTTCCAGTGTTAGGTAACCTGCCTTTGGTGACATTCCCTTTATCGTACATATCATCAGCAATCAGGCTATCGCTCGGCAATTGATTTGATATTTTCAGCATATCGATCCATTCGCTAAAATCCATCTTATTAAAATCCAATTGCGTTATGTCATTAACCTTAAGCCCTTCGCAAGTCGGTTCTTTGGGTTCCCCGAAAGTCTTACCTAACTGCGGCCTGGCTTGTTCTTGAAATATCCGGGCAAATGGACTGCTAAAACAGCAATACGCCTCTTTTCTTGCAACACAGATACCCAGCATATCGGCCGAACAATACGTGCCTATTTGTGTCGGATCCGTACATAATTTTTGCTGCTTAAGCATGTTTAATTTAACTTCATCTTCAGTGCAAGCAAAGATAAGCTGTACAATCATTTTGGCAATCTGATAAATCGCATAAATAATACCGACAACATTAATAATCGATGACAGCATCGACCCCATGCCTGATACGGTTCCTGTCTCTACCATAGCGCCCGTTGCGGCATTGGTTACCGGTGCCACTGAATAAGAAAACAGTGCTTCGCCAGCCGCAGCCCCAAACTCACTTACAACCCAATCCGACATCCATTGCATGGCTTGTTGCTTAATCGCCTCTATACCTAAATTTGTTCCTATTTGTTCGCCAAGCATTGAGGCTACGGAATCATACATGGAAGTAAAAGGCTCGGTGATGGCACTCCAGGCATCGGTCATTCCTCCAATCGGCGTTTGAAATATGCTTCCCGTAGATACCATATTCCATGCGCCCACTTGCTCTGTTAAAAGCAGTCCATTATTCGCAATGGAATACATTTCTACAGACGTATCAGCCAACTCCCAGCTGCTTGCAGCAAACTTCATGTAATCAATAAAACTTCCCTCAAGCGGCATATTACAGCAGTCTACCTCCCCCAAAATGGACAGGTCCGCCATTTGACATTCCATGGGTTCGCCGGCAAACAAAGCACAATCACCTGTTGAACCGTTCGCTGAAGGATCGCAGCCATTACTTTGCTGTGCTTGATTCAGCACCTGTAAAGCGGTTGCTGCCCGAATAAAATCTTTGTTCGACTCTGTCTCCTGTTCAACGCACTCCCCGCCCATGCAGCGAATAGGACTGTCACAGATGGTTTTTTCGCCCACATTGACCTGATCGCATTTGGCAGGATGATTGGTTCCGCAGTCATACGTGACAATAAATTCCTGACATGTCCCTGTTATGGGATTATTCGATGCGCAGGTCTCGCTAATATAGGCACATTTAGGATTACCTGCGAACTGATCGCAGCTGTCATGCTGATCATTGTTGTAATCGTATTGTGGGCACACCTGGTATCCGTCCTTGTCCGTAAAGCATGATAACGATATATGCCCTGGTACACGAGTTTCGGCTGCGTAACAAATGGCCGCCGGCGGACTGGCGGGGGCATCTGGCAGAATTGGCCCTAGAGCGTTACCGTACAGCGCAGGCGTAATCATTACCCCCTCAATTATTTTGGAATCGCTTGCTTCTGTGCATTTCCACCATTTTGTAGAAGCGTCATCCGTTGCCGATCCATTCGAAATAAAATCCGGCGCTGTAACCGTTGGCGGCCAGTTATCAAATAGCCGTTGACGGCATCCTGCCGGAAAATCAAGAAATTCCTGTTCCATATCGTTCGCATTCTTCATTATGTTCATTATTAAAAACCCGCCTCCATCATGCGTTCCGCCTCCAGTTAGAACAGACAGTTTTATTGTATGTTCACCAGCGGTGCTGAATGCTCCGGTAATATCTGTGCTAAATCCTGCTTGCCATCCAGATCTATCGGCACATCCCCCCGTTTGAAAGACATTATTTCCATCAATTTCCAACTTAACATTATCGTCAGCACCTGCTGCTGTTATTGTTGCAGAATTAATTTGAGTGGGATCGCTTACGTTGATTATCATCGTCCATGTTACCGCTGGGCAGCCACTTCCTTGCGAATTAATATCCAAGTTACCTAATTCAATCACTATTTCCTGCGTCGAAACCTCTGTAAACGATCCATCACCAGACACTTTAGTTATTGCCGATGGTTTTTTTGTGACAACTCTATTCACTTTGCATGATTCGGTTTTCATTGTTTTCTTGCAGGTCTTCAAATCCTCAATGTGAATCGGGCAATCTTTCTCCGCCCAGTTAGTTTGCTTTTCGCAGCCACTGAACAGATCATTGATTAAGGGTGATCTCAGGCTATAGATATCGTCCGATGTTTGCCACATCGGATCGTTATAGATATTCGGCATCGATGTATTAGCGTCCATCAGGGTTTGATAGGCGATGGCATGCTGGGATGTGCCGGTCGATAGCGAACCAATATCACTATTTACTTGTGTACCAAGCGCACCTGCGTCCCCATAAGATGCAGCAATGCCGTCCATTGATCCTGGTTGTATTTCCTGGAATAGCTCATTACGCTGAACAACTTGACCGTTTGCCAGTCCATTCGTCATCGTCATTTGCCCGGTCGAGCTATCTACGATTGGGATACTATAGCCCGTCATTAAATCGGTGCCCAAGTTCTGGCCTTCAGCGGCGCTATCAATAAATGCTTCTGCGAACGCCGGAAATGGCTTAAAAAACAACAATCCAGTCACAACATAAAAACCGTAGATAGGGTTGTTAACCAGGCAAGCGATCAGCGCCCAGGTAATTGGTTTAATTATAAATCGCATGTATAGTTTCAAAATTAGTGATCTTGATCGCCTGTCAGACAACAGTTTCTATTGGACAAAGGTGTCCACAGAATGCCTGTATCCCTTATATAGCATGGGCTACAGAGCTTTATCTCCGTCCTAAACTGTTCACGGGGCGAGATGCACCCGAACCCTCGGTGCCGGTGTTGCCGACTTCGATGATAAACCCTAAAGCTGTTCTTACCGCATAGTGATGATGTCATTGCTGGTTGAATTTGCATTTACTCATTCCTTGGTGCTGGGGAACGGCACAACCTCGCCGGTTTCCGAAGGGAAACTCGATCCAGCGATCTGATCTGCTCGTCCCTCGCTACGGTTGGCATTGCGCTTGGCTTTACGGATCTCTCTCTGGGTTGTGGTTTCGAGTTGGCGTAACCGCAGTATCAGCACGGCGTTCTCCGTGTCACGTAATGCAAGCTTTTTTCGAAGCTCCGCATTGTCTTCCCGCAGGCGCCGAATCACATTTTCGGCGGTCAAGGCTTCTGTCACCGGCATTTTCAAGCCGATGACCCTCGCTCTGACCCGAGGGTATTTGCAGCCGTCATGACCAATGAGCGTTCGACTGTGTCCAGCTTCCTGAGCTGCGGCAGACACGTTAACCTTGAGCGTTCCAAGTTTGGCTCGTTTGGCGAGGGCTGGGTTTAACGGGGCTCCAACCTCCAGACGATCAAGGGCGTCGAGAAAATCCCGTTCGATCGGGTCGATTGGCGGAATTGGGATTGTCTTATGTGGCATTATTGACCTCCAGAATTTCATGACCCAGGGCTCTAAGGATAGCCGCCGCTTGCCGCGCACGTTGGCGGGCGACGTAAAACTCGTCGCCTCGCCCTATACGCTCGGCGTTGATGAATGCAAGGTGGTTAGTTTGATAGCGTTGTTTCCAAAACTCGATATGCTCACCGTCGATTAGAAAGCATTCGCAGCCGGCACAGACAGACGGCTCGCGAAGCTCGAAATTGGGACGGTCGTTCCGCCAATCCGCAGTGCCGCCAAGCTGGTGACAACGGGCTAAGTCAGGTCGCAAGCTAATCAGGCATTTGCCATGATCGGCAAACCAGATCCGCAGATCATTTTCGATCACCCATTCCTTAACGGCCCGATAAGCAGGCGTTGCTTCCTTGCCCAGGACCAACTGCGCAAGCATGGCACGATGTTCCTCGATCAAGGTAGCCATATGACCAGCATAGGTTGTCTTGCCGGTGGCGGCTTCAAAGAACAGCCGAGCGGTCAGTTGCTGGCGAACCGAGTCCATGGCTTCAATTAATTCCGGGTCATTGCCGATATAACCTTGTTCCGTCATGGCCAGGGATAGATGCTTGAAGTGTTGGCTGATATGCGGGAGCATGCGGCTATCCGTGCGAATAACGTAAAGGGCGAAGGTTTTGCGCCATTGATGGGTACGCAGCGCCCGACCATCCCGGTACAGGTCGACTTCAGGGTTTTCACCCACGACGCCCAAATCGACATATCGACGCAGGAAATCTTTTTGCCCCAGACCTATTTTGCTACTGTACGGTCGTCCAATGGAGGTCTTACTCTTGGGCAGGCCACGACCCGCCGTGAAGGAGAGGATCAAATCGTCTCGCTCACCCAGTTCTCGCCATGGCTGGTAGAGCTGTTCGAGCACTGTCAGAGCCCGGACTGGCGGCGGGATATATGCGCTGTCCGTAGGACGCGCGCCGATCACCCATTCCATCTCACGGCTGTGGATTTTGGAGACCAGACCTCTCAAGTAAAACACGGTATTGAGTCCCGTTCGGGAGGTTCGTAGAACGATGCAGGATGGTAAACCCGTTTCCTGATTGATGCCGGCTTTCAGTCCCAGAACTTCGCTGATACGTTGACCAACATGACTCTGCAGAACGATAATGCAGGCATTTCGAACATCCATGATCAGACTGCGGATCTCCGACACAAAGTCATTTTGCTTTCCACGTCGACGGGTATTGATTGCTGAATGCCAGGGTGCTGGTTCGCCGGATAGCGTGGAAAAATGGAATGAGGCTACTGCCATTCGTGCGGCATTACCGCGGCAAGGTAGGCTTTCCCCTGGGCCGATATGATTACCGGGGCCACCCTGCAGATACGCTGCCAGGTAAATCTCTTGTAAGCTAATCACATTGTCCGCCGGGATGCCGATCAACCGTTCCGCTGCCGCCATCGTCGGCAGCGCCACCGCATCCGGCAACGGCGGAACGCGGTAGTTGACTTGCACGGAGACTTCTTTCGCGACATCGAAAGGGGAGCGCCCGTCGAAGGGCGGTTCCGGCATGGCCTCGATACCGGCCTCTGTTAATGCGGCACTTTGTTTATACAGCAAGGTGATGAGATGAAGCTTTTGCCAGACGACACTAACGGTCGGTAAATCGCCCTCGTCCTGGGTAGTGACTTCAGTTACATACTCGACGTATTCCCAACTGGCATCGTTGTCCAATTCACTGATGCGCTGAAAATGATTTGCCACCATCCATCGGACTAGCGATGTAATCGCCTGACTCATCGTTGCCATCGAGGTGACCTTGAAGTTCTTGCCTTCGCGAGGGTCAACTAACAGGCTCCAGACAAATCGCCGCAAGCAATCGAGCAGATCGGACCATTGCGCGTCCAGCAGACAACTGCCATCGGGAAGTTTGATGTTCCACTTGACCATGGAGCGCATTCCCGAAAGACCAGGTGTCGGATTTTCTAGCCGCCACTGGGGGTCAGTCCACAGACTTTGCGGCGACACATGAATGTTATGTAGCTCGGATTCTGGAAGAAGATGAAGATGGCGCTGTTCATGCAAAGAGAGTTGACTCATGGGTTACTCCAGTTCGGGAAGGTCGTCCAGCGCCAATTTAGACGCTGCTTCGATTACTTTGGGGTCTTGGATGCGAGGCAGCCAATAATTGATTAACCGTTGCAGACGTGGTGCCCAGACTTTTAACCAGCGCTCTGCAGGCAACACGGTTTGCGCTGTTTCGATCCTGGTTTTTAACTGAAGCGCACGCGCTAAGCTGTAGGCATCCTCAGCATTTAGATTCGCTAACGGACAACTCGGGCAGGCACCATAGGCCCCACAGAGTTTGCCCTTTTCCTGGCCAGGAATGGGGCTGTCATAGGGATCAAGACAACGCCAGCCAGGGGTTGCGGCCGCCAAATCCTGACTGGGCGGTAGCGTTCGAGGATCGATGAGACCGTCTGTCTCTCGCCAACGCGAGCGTAGCGCCATGACCCCGCCGAGTTGCTCGTCATTACGTTTGCGGGCGGCATCCGAGGTATAATGAGACAGAATGACTTCTGGACGTTGTTGGCCACCCACTGCTTGCACGGCGCGCAAATCACCGGCAAACAGGTCATGCACAATATCCAGGCCCGTTGCGCGGATTTGTCGTAACGTCAGATGGGGTAGTTCTTGATCGGACAGAAAAGCATCGAGATTGCTTTCCCACACGCCCTTGGTACAGCCATATTTGGATTCGAAAGTTCGTGACTGGGTTGGTCCGCGTAAGGGAATCCAGAGAAATAGACGATCCTGGATACGGGGAGTCGCCATCAGTCGAATACGTGACGTCCATCGTTCGATGAAGGGAATGAGCACGGACGGGCTATCCGGCGACTCCGTCATCGGAAAGCTGCGATATTGGCGCTGGTGGCTACGTGCTTTGTAGGGTCGCCAGACGAAGCGCTTGCTGCCAAGGAGTTCGGTTTGTGACAGGTCGCTTCGGCGGGCACCCAGCAGTGTGTCGCCACTAAAGAAGGTGACCATGCCTAAGAGGAGTACAAAAGGAATCAAATGGCGCGGTGAAGGTTGAAAGTAAATAGAGAAATTCGTAGCGGCGGCATTATTCCCGATCATACAAGCAAGATCAGCATCGAGTCGTCGGATGTCCCGGAACGGTGGAATGACTGCGGGATAGAGTGCATCCAGCCTCCGTAAACAGTCGCCCAGTGCTATGTCCTGAGCCGAAATGACATGATCTGCATGCCCGCTTCCCAGCAGTTTCCAGCCTTGTTCCAAGGTTGCCATGGTTTGAGCGCATTCGTTCACGCAGACTTGATAGAGCTTTTCCCATACCGGATGCGGCAGGATTTCGGTCGGCCGGCCCACTTGCCGCGAAATGCCAGGCCATGGGTTGTGGCGGATATGCAGATTGCTCGGCAGTTGGGACGCATAAGCAGCTGATTTTTTCAGCCTGGTGATGACCGTGCGTAATACACCCAGATAATGCAATCGAGTATAGGACGCAAAGACCAACGCACCTTCCTCACGGTGGCCAAGCCAAGTGATAAAGCCATTGACCAGTGACGTGTTCAAATCCGCCAATCCTGGAGACTTATCCGGGCGGGTTGCGAGATACTTGAAAAACCCTTGGTTCATATCACAAACCAAGGCTTGCCGAGTTTGTTCAGTTTTATCGCCGCCCCAAGCGACGACCATTTCGGCAAACGCCGTTGCCAACTCCGGCGCGGTCAGCCAGTTCGAGACATCCAGAATTTGCATGGACTCGCGACCACGAGGTGTTGGGAAGCGAATATGGAGCTGGCGTTTTCCGTTGGCATCTGTCTCGTCGACGATGGCTGTCAGGCGTTCACGGCGGGCATCGTCTAAAGTTGCTACCGAAGTACCTACCAATTGGGCATATCGGCTGGGCCGCTTCCGGGGTGAATGATTAGAGGTTTCAACCATGGCGGATAACCTCAAAGAACTTCATCGTCGCATCGCTGACTTGCGCTTCAAAATCGGCCACCGCACGCAAGTAAAGACCCGTTGTCGTCGACAGTTCGGTGTGTCCAAGTCGAGCCTGGATCTTTTTCCAGGGTTCCGGATTGCCTATAGACTTCTCGAACCAGTACATCCAGGTTGCGAAAGTATGCCTGAGATCATGAAATACATGGCGAGGCTCTTGCTCGATAGAGTGCGCACCGGTTTCAGGATGCGTTTTATGCACAGAATGAGTGAGTCCGGAAGCGATGGTTGCCCGGCGAAAATATCTGTCAATGGTGCCATTCTGAAGGGGTTTGCCAGCATGTCGACGGGCTTCTGGTCCGTTCAGGAATAAGGCTATCGGCTCTGTTACCTTGCTTTTCAACCAGTATATCTTGGCGGCCGTAAGCGCTTGTTTACGCTCATGGTCGATATACCAGTGTAATGCCACGACTAGCCAGTTCGGCATGAACACACACCGGGGACGGAGTCCTTTCGTCTTGGTGATGCGCAACTTCACCACCTCAAAAGGACGCGATGGGTCTGGTCGCAGATCAAGGATTTGCCAAACACTTAACGATGAAATCTCGTCCCGACGCATGCCGGTATGGATTGCCACCTCGGCTGTCAGCCGATCTCGGGTTGGACGACAATCGGTTAAGGACTGACCGGTCTCTGGCGGCAACGGGCCAAGTAAATGGGCGACCGTGCGGTACTCGGTTTCGGTCAGTGGACGCACCGCATCGTCGGCACCGCCTTGTGGCAGAGGCAATAAATCGGACACTTCGATGAGATTGGCGCCCGAATCCAGGTGTGCCATGGCATTACGATCCATTGACCGAACGATCTGGCGAACCGACTTCGCATTGAGGTTTTCCGAGAAAAACGCCTCCTGATGCGCCCAATCATAGAATTGAAGTACAGTCGATAAGCGACGGCGAACTGTATCCACATCGTAGGGTCGGTGCGTTTTGGGTGAAACGGTTTGCAGCATGGCATCACGGTAAAATCGTAAATCGTCGGTGCTGACTTCGTACCAAACTATTGCAAACTCAGACAAGAATGCCCACCAGTCCTTAAGGATATAAACGGTTGCTCGCAATGTGTTCAATTGCGAATAGCCTTTCCGCGAGATGAATCGATCAGCAAGATACAGCAGAACCGGCTCTACAATACGTCCGGTATCATCATCAACCAGAAATAAAAATCCGGCCGGCAAAGCACAACGTCCAAAGTCTTCTAAAGAAAGTGCAGGATGTGAATCGAGATGAACGGCGGATCGAACGATTGTGTTCATAAGAGACCTGCTTTCATAAGGTAATTAGAGGACAACTTTTCATAAGATTTACAGATGAATAGACAGTCCCAGACCATCCATGAACACTTTTTCATCACGGATATACCACTTAAATTGTTTAAAGAGCTGTTCAATATAAATTTCATATTTATATTTATAGTCAATAAGTTAGACTCAATATCCGTGAACAGTTCCTGTTAAAATAGACAACATTCCGTGTACCTCCAGATTAGGTAGACATAATCTTCGCCTGTCCCTGGAATAGTACGATGCTCGCCCCATTTGAATGTCGACTCGCCTATCCAATGGCAACAGTTGTCCAATATTTTGCTGTGAATAACCCCATCGTTGCCTGTGCTTTGAAGACGTTCCGAGTCAGCTTCTGCCAGCGGAAATAATGTACTTAATTTATACTGCTGTTTCGGGATCATTGGATAAATCTGGCCTGAACACAGAGCGTCATCCCCGTAAGTTTTGTGTGCTAGTGCTTTACGATGCAACGATGCCAAAACCCTTGCCGTTAACAGGCTGGTATCGCGTGGAGCCGATGCGTCCGAAGCAATATTGCCGGTAAACGGATACAGATTACCCCAGCAACCCGCGCACCAAAACAATGAAGTCATAGGCATTGTTGCCGTTGTGGTGGCACAATCCACCATACAGGCAGCAATCGCCAAGGGGTTTGCAAATGCTACGGCTTCCGGATTCATGAAGAAAGCCAGTTCGTCTACATTCCAGGTCGGATCTAGTTCGGACATATACATCATATCCAGATTACGAAGGCCTCCCGCGTTACAATTATTTTGCACAAATAACTCAAGAATGGCATACAGGGGAAACGCCCAATAATGGTAGTTGTAAAAGGTTTTATCGGTGGTGTCGCCCTCGACTTCTTTATGTCCTCCCCAAAGTCTCACGCCGCTGTTGAACGATATGCCGCCCATAATTGGCGAGCAGTAAGGTTTCCTGACCACCTCGATTAATCTGGCCGGAAGCCAGGCCCCTCCGGTAACGCCAAGCATAGGGAGCCCTTCGTCACCATCGCAGGTACAAAAGGATTTTTCCGTCGCCCCATCGGGTATATCGTCGCTATCATCAAAAATAGTAAATCCCAGCAAGCGTATAGGAAACAAACAGGACCAGCACACCTCGGTTAGCATTTTCTTTCCCCAAAAATCGGCATCCGGGCAAAGCAGTTTCTCGGCATTGATAGTTTGTGATGTTTGGGTTGTGGTGACGTCCCCGGCGGCCGCAAATGGTGCTGTTTGAAAAACCAGCGGCGAGACGCATAGAATAAGGGTAAGGAGAAGTTTCATCAGTTCAACACCCGAGCATCTATTTCCCTGACCAGGATTGAATCGCCTTGCCCTTCAACAACCGAAGGCAGTGCCTGAATCTTGAAACGCTCAATGATGGTTTTGTTAAGCTTATAGATGGGCGCATTCATCAATTCGGTCGTCTTGTTGTAATGATCCCACCCCTTGTCGTTATTCATCCTGGAAAATAAGTAAACGACCGGTTTTTGCTTGGCAAGCATTTCATCGCCAATTTTTTTAGCGATTTCAACCTGCTTTTTGTTGGTGGCATCAAACAGGATGTAGGCGTGACGCATAGGCATAATGACCTGCGGATCGATCTTTTGGCCTTTTTTGATAATTAACCTGCCATCGGGATGGAAAATGTCCTTTGTCGAAACGATGGAGGTATCGATAAGACGCTGAGTGTTTTTTTCGGCGACTGGAAGGCTTACGAAGTCCTTTTGATTCGCCCAGAAATTATCCATCGCGTTTTGTTTTTCTTTTTCCCAGTCGAATTCGGTCATACGGCGCTGCATTTCTTCGATCATGTCGGGTTCAGCAATTTCGAACACTGGTCCCTTTTGCCCAAGGTCGCCTGCGTCCTGTTTGGACATCCAGTTGAATCCAGGCAAGCCGCGAGCAATGCGCGTTTCACCGTCAGCATTGGTCTCAATCAGGGTTGGAACGGTTTGTACATTGAAGCGGGTGAATAATAGCGGGTCTATGACAGTGCCAGGCACCGGTTTAATGTCTTTCACGAGCTTGTAAAGTCCACGCGTAATTGTTCCGGTATCCCCCCCTTTTTCCACACTGCGAAACACCAATATAGATTTTGTCTCCGCCGCTTCTTCAGCCGCCGCTTTAAGTTCCTGGTCAGGCATCCCCATTGACACAAATATCCATCGTCCCTGAACCGGTTTAGTAGAGTCGTTTGCTTTTCCTATGTCAGCAAGGTTTGCATTAAATTTTGGACCATTATTTCCCTCTCTCAATAATTGCTCAAGAGCGGGGTCCAGAGTTGCCGGTTGGGTTTTTAGCCAATCAGGTAACTGGCGATTCATGTTCGGTTGATGTTCTTTCATAAGCTCTTTGATAAAAAAATCGTCCTCGCCTGCCCAAGCGATTGAGGACGACAGGTGCAGCATTAACGCTGCCAGGAGAGAACTAAAAAATCGGGTAGGCACTGCCAATGACATCTTTTTTATCCACTAATCCGAGTAAGTTGTATCGTGAATCCAGGCTGTATTCATGGTCGCCACCCACGAAGTATTTGCCGAGCTGTATGGTGTTTTTACCATCGTGCAGTTCGTCGTTCGGAAACAGTTTTTTCAGACTGAGGCCAATTTCTTTGCCGACCAGCGTTCGGTTACCCACAACAAAGTCACGACCTTTTTTAGTAACTACATCGCCGGGTCCAGCAAGCAATCGTTTCGTGAACACGTAGCCATTTGGATAGGGATCGCCGTTGTGCCACTTGAACGCAATCAATCCGCCTGTTTCCACGGTTTCATCGAGACTGATCAAAAACAACGTAAAAGGAAGGCTCGGTGTTTGGTTGATCGCCAGCCGGTAGTTGGTGTGTACAACCCCGTACAGCGCGAGCAACAGCGCCCAGGTAATCGCATGGGATTTCAGATGCTTGATCAGAATAGGACCAAAAGCTTTTGTTCTTTCAATAAAGAGATCCAGCGTTAAAGGGTGGTGTTCATTCAATGTTGACATATGCTTCCTCGGGGGCGTTTAGAACAGATTGGGAGTCAAAAACCACGACTCCCTGTTGAACCAGTTTATCGGTAGCGGCTTTTACGCGTGCCGTTAGAGCCTTGGCATCGTCTTCTGTTTGCGTGGCATTTTTCTCCATGGCTATTTTGACCAGCGATTGAATATCTACAATAGCGATCTGTGCCGGAATGGGCGAAAATGAGGCGGCATAGTAGCCGCCTAAAGCTCCGCAAACGCTACAGTAAAAACCAAGTAAAAAAACCGATAACGGCTTCATGCATTGATACCGTGCAGCCTGATCAATTCAGCCATGCCGCCTTTAAACCCTTGTCCTACCGCTTTGAATTTCCATTCCCCTTCGTACCGGTAAATCTCGCCAAAAATCATGGCTGTTTCGGTTGACGCATTTTCGCTCAGGTCATAGCGCGTGACCTCTTCATTCGTGTCTTTGTTGACCAAGCGTATGAAGGCATTCAAGACTTGTCCGAAGTTTTGTTTCTTTTTATCGGCGTCGTAAATGGACACACAAATAATCAACTTCTGAATATCGGTTGGCACTTTATCCAGGAACACATGAATGGATTCGTCGTCACCATCACCTGCTCCAGTCAGGTTATCACCGGTATGATGGATGGCGCCGCATACCGAATCCTTTTGGTGATAATAAATAAAATCGGCATCCGATCGTGCTTTTCCATCCGCTTTTACCATCAAAATGGATGCGTCGAGATCAAAGGTTTCACCGTCTGTTTCTCTAACATCCCAGCCGAGTCCAGCAACGATATTTTTCAAGGTTGGATTGGTTTTACTCAGATTTATGTTGTTGCCTTTATTTAATGGTACGGTCATTTTTTTTCCTTATATAGATTGAGAAATTATTGGTTAATGGCATAGCATCGCTTTGACCATTGATCTACCCATTAAGGCCATGTAACTTGAGGAATTCAGCTAGGCCGCCCATAAAACCCTGGCCTATTGCCCGTAATTTCCACCCACCATCGTTCCGGTAGATTTCGCCGAAAATCATGGCTGTTTCGGTTGACGAATTTTCACTCAGGTCATAGCGAGTGACTTCTACATTCGTTTCTTCGTTGACCAAGTGTATAGACGCACTCAGGACTTGGCCGAAGTTTTGTTTCTTTTCAGCCGCATGATGAATGGACGCACAAACAATCAATTTATCAATCTCGGGTGGTACTTTATCCAGAAACACATGAATGACTTCGTCATCACCATCGCCTACTCCGGTTTTGTTATCACCGTCATGCTGCACGGAGCCGCACGCCGATTTTTTCTGGTTATAGTAGATAAAGTCATTATCGGATCGCGCTTGTCCATCCGCTTTTACCATTAAAACTGAAGCATCCAGATCGAATGTTTCACCGTCGGTTTTTCTAACATCCCAGCCGAGTCCAACAACGATATTTTTCAAAGTTGGATCTGTTTTGGTCAGATTGATGTTGCCGCCTTTCGTTAATGAAATTGCCATGTTTTTTTCCTCATTTTTAAAATTAGGAAAATCTTACACGAACAAAATGTTTTGCATCGGGTCGAAAGACGACGTTTTTGGGCCTCTTTTGATTTGCATTCGCAACGATTAACTAAACTAAGGTTTAGCGTGTCAGTTTTTTATAAAAAAAACCTAAAAAATATCAAATTTCTCGCTTTTACCCCCTTGCGTTATTTTTTTATCCGGATAATGGTTTTATGAAAAATAATTAAGCCGCGCACAGCGTGGCTTGCGCAGGTATGTTTGTTTTATCGTGACTTATCGAGCTATGACATTTTTATGACATCGTTGACAATTTAACCAGACAACTAACACGGGAATCGATTATGAGCTCTATTAACACCGACCTAGAAAATCTTAACTTTCAGTTTTTAGTAATGGTTCGTGAATGTGCGAAGCATAATCCTATGGACGCGACGTGGAAATTCAATTTGAATACTGAGGAAATCGAGCGAATATCCGGGATGACCCTTGATGAACTGAAGGGGATAGCGGGGTGCAGTCGAGCGGTATTTACGTTGTTACCAATCAACCAAACACCATCAACGTCTACCATTTCGTCAAGTATCCTCGCGGCTTTATTACCGGAGATGACACAATCCTCAATGGAGTCTGTTTAAGTGATGGAAACACATTTGAGATTAACTCCAAAGCAGAGTGATATTTTGGGGCTAAAAACAAAATTAGACCTTGCCATGCGGCTCATCGAAAAAGAGACGCGTCCCTCTATAGTCACGGCCGTCTGTCAAATATCCAGAAAATCGACGCTCCAGTTATACAAAGAAATTCATCATCGTGGACCTTGCGCTGGCTTACTTCCATATGATCAAGACTGGATCGTTAAGTCACCCGTAAACTGCCTTCACGCCTCCATTTATTTCAACATTTTTCGGAAACTTTCGAATAATACCTCGGCCTGCAAAGGTGAGATTTATCTGGCCGCTTACCTTCTTTACGAACAGACCTTAAAGGACCAGCCAACGATACTGAATATCAATAGAGCCTGGCACATAGGCCAACAGATCAGTATGAAGACCATTTGCGGCGTGACCTGCAACCGTTGCCATTCAACCTATGTCGCTATCAAGGATTTCCCGGACCCCTACAAATTCTGTCCGCTATGCGATGCGTCAACCGACTCAACAGGTCGACAAAAATGGCGGCAATTACAGGTGGAGCCATCGAAACAGCGGCCGAAAAGAAAGAAAAAACTACCCATCGAAATCGCTGTGAATAAGGCGGCTATATGTTGAGCTTAAAAGAACTTTTCAAACGAGACGCCTTGGATAATCAAGGAAAAGAACTGTCAAAAATAATTAGACAAAAAATGCTTCGTTCAGACGCTGTCTGTTTGATTGACTTTGCAGGCATTGCCAATGTTACACCGCATTTTTTTCAGGAATTAATTTTTCCCCTGATCATCGAATTCGGTAGTCATGATCTGGATAATAAACTCAAATTAAACAACCTAAATGACCAACATCTTGTTGCTTATCGATTAGCGGCTGATCAAGTTGGTGATTATATGGACAAACTTTCCTTTAGCCAAAAAAGTCCATTTGGGGAGCTTTCGGATATAACTTTTGAGCTTTTACTTAAAGCCAGAGATTTGTCAAGAACTGATCCAGAGGCAACTCAAACCGTTTTTGGCTTCAACAGCGACATGGCTGAATCCTTTGCGGCTATTGACATTGAGACAATTCGTCGGATTTCTAATTCCGGTGTTGTGTGCTTTGAACTAAGACTTTCGCCAGAATTTGCAACACAATTAGCAGCACTTGATCCGTCTGAGATTGATGTTTTTTTAAATATTGTTGGCGGCTTGGATGACATTTATGAGCATGGATACGCTTAATCGCTATACGTTAGCCATGGATCTTTTGGCTCTTAAGGCTCGGGTATCGATTGTCTCGAAGGAGACAGGATTGTCATCGACTTTTCTTCGAAAAGCATTTGTTGAAATTCATCATCGATCTCCGTCGAAAGGATCCATAAAGCTTTCACCGGAGTTTATTAACAAGAGTTGTAATTTGCTTAAAGAGGCGACGCTTTATATATATTTTTTTCATGTTGAGAAATCCCATAAATTTTCAAGACGATCAATTAATGCATACCGGCGCTACTCTTCGTATATCAGAACGGTTTCAAATTCGGAACCGCTTCTTGATTTCTCTTCTGCCTGGGCAATTTCGAAATGGACGATCTCTGGGCAACTCAAATTGTTACGCTGTAGTCATTGTCGCAGCGTAAAGTTAATTAATATTAAATTGCAGCATAATAGGTGCTGTGTTTGCAAACAATAAGCTATTGGTAAAATTATGGCACAACAAGAACAGCAGCCTCATGAAACTAGCATTCCATCATCAGGCTCAGTTGAGATATTGCTATCTGAAATTTTAAAAACTCTGAGAACCACTCAAAATCGAAATAAATTGTGGACTATTGAGGATCTGGTTGATTATTTTCAGGCAAGTAGAAGCACTGTTTCGCGAAAGATTGTTGCTAAACAAGATTTCCCTGTGGCTATTCGCATTGACGGTGGTGTTCCGCGTTGGAAACCTAGTGAGGTTGAGCGTTGGGCAGAAAGGCAGCGCGAAAAAAGATCATGACGCTAAAAATTGAAGAGCAATGCTGTGAATACACGGTTTCACGTAAAGACAACCAATTCCGACGGTGTTTCCAAAAAAATGGTCTGGCAGTCGTTCGTCTCGTGATGATGTGGAATGCCAAGTTTTCGACATTAATAAAGGATCGAAGCTTATCACTAAATCAAGACTTAACAGTCGATTTTGGTCTGGGCAAAAACTGTATAATTTGCTCGACTCATGGAACTTCCCGCTTGATGATAATACTTTGTGTATTTGGCGTCAGGGCGACAAGGAAGCTGATGAGCCTATGGGTATTGACTGCGTTTAGTTTCGGTATTTCGAAAGAAAACTTCAATGAACAGATCAGTGGAGATATTACGCTATCTCTCGATCTTGCTAGGGTTCGACCCGACAAGCGAGGTTTGGGGGATGTCGTAGCAAGACATCTTGCTACTCATTTTCTCTACTATTTAGATGACTGTTCTCCCACAGAACTTATCAGGCCAGACGAAGAGTGGTCTTTTTGCTATTCCGCTGATTATGACTCAAGAGGCGGTGAAAAATTTTCTAAGCTTATAGAACAGCAAATTCATTACATCAAAGAAATCCAATTATGGCATGGATTTAAACATATCTATTGCGATACGGGATGGTGAAAATTCAGCCTAATTTCACAGCTAGATCTTCCGCTTTCTCACGATAGTAAACCTGTAAAGACCGAATATCCCTGTGCCCAACCATTCTAGCCAATTCCAGCACATTTAAAATCCCTGCCAATCTGGTTAGTGCTGTCGCTCTTCCGTCATGAAAATGAGCATTTTTAATATTACAGTCATCACATGCTCGACCAAACAGCTCCGTAAGTACGTCCTTGTCAACATCAAAAGGGCATGGATGATTTTTTAGAGATTTTAATATTTCTATAGCTCGCGTGGATAATGGCACATTTCTGGAGTCATCATTTTTAGTGAGCTCCAGTGATATGATTCGCTTCTCCAAATCGACATCCTTCCATTCAAGACCAGTAATTTCAGAGCGACGCATAGCGGTTTCAAGAGCGAACAAAAAAGCACATGCAATAATTTGGCTTTTGGTTTCTATCTTTGTGCCGTCATAACCGAGCGCCAAACAGATTTGATTAATTTCAGTGTCTGAGAACAATCGTTCTCGGTGTCGGGGCTGCGGAGGTCTTCTAACATCGTGAATCGGATTTGTTTCTATCCACTGCCATTCTCTTCGGGCACATTCAAGCATTGCGCTCCACAAATTCATTTCGCGGTTGACTGTGGCAGCCGAAACTTGAGTAAGCCTGGTATCTCGCCATTTCGCCAAAACAGGTGTCGTCACATCCTGTATTAATAAATTTGCTATTGGCAATTTTTTCCAAACATTGAATCGAATAATTTCCCAGCGGGCGCTACGTTTTTTCGGAGTTACTTCTTTTTCATAACGCTCCATCGCATCAAGCAGAGTTTTTTCAGGCAGCGATGACTTTTCGCCATACAGAATTTCTGCTTCTGTTTTTGTTGCCCACGCTTGCGCTTGAGCTTTAGTCGGCCAAGTTGAGCATTTTGTAGTACCTTTCTTGCGAACCTGGACAAACCAAGATTTTCCGCGCTTTGTAAAAGTTGCCATGATGCAATTCTGATGCAGTTTAATTACGTTTCATGGTACACGGTTACGCAAATACAGTAAATCATAAAAACAAAAAAGCCCGTAAATACGGGCTTTTGAGTCATGTTTACGCACCGTTGCACACGATGCTAAAAACGTAATTGGTACCGATGGCCGGATTTGAACCGGCACGACTTGCGTCACCACCCCCTCAAGATGGCGTGTCTACCAATTTCACCACATCGGCATAAATATTTTAATTAATCTTATTCTTTAACAATAACTGTCTTTATTTTTTCTGCCTTAGGCACCACAGTATTCTCTATTTCTGCACCACTAACGGGTTCAGCAGGTTGCTCAATCGACTTGACTTCAGGTACAGCAGGTATTTCTTCAGACTTAATCTCAGGCACTGCGGGTGTTGTATCAACACCTTTTGCTCCACCCACATCAGGAATACCCAATGTGTCTTGCTGAGTGTCAGGTGCGCTCATTAGATCAAATGCGACACCTTTGTGTCCATTTATCACAGCAAGTCCCAAGCTGGTTAAAAAAAACAAAGTTGCCAGAATCGCTGTGGCTCGAGACAAAAATGACGCTGCGCCCTGAGCACCAAAAACAGATCCAGCAGATCCAGTGCCAAAAGCGGCACCTGCATCGGCTCCTTTACCTTGTTGCATTAATATTAAGCCAATAATGCCTAATCCCAACAACACATGAATAACGATAATTACCTGATACATGAAAGTCTAAACTGCTCTAAATCGAATGATAAATCTTTAAAAAGGATTCCGCATCCAACGAAGCCCCACCTATTAAGCCGCCATCTATATCCGGCATGGCAAACAAACCTTTTGCATTATCCGGCTTGGCACTACCGCCGTATAAAATTTGTATTTTATCGGCAATAGCCTGATCTTTAGCAGCAATATATTGGCGAATATAATGATGAACTTCCTGTGCTTGTTCATCGCTTGCTGTTTTTCCTGTGCCTATTGCCCAGACTGGCTCATAAGCAATCACAGCTGCGTTAAAAGCAGCTATGCCGGCTAAATTAATAACAGCATCAAGCTGCTCATTAATTACTTCAAAAGTTTGATCCTGTTCGCGCTGTTCCAGAGTTTCGCCTACACACAAAATGGGGATAATGTTTTGCTCTTGCGCCTGACAAAAACGCGCAGCCACTGATTCATTAGTATCGCCGTAAAAACTACGTCTTTCTGAATGCCCGACAAGAGCATATTGGCAGTTAAACTCTTTCAGCATGCTTGCTGAAATTTCCCCGGTAAAAGCACCTGATGGCTTATCTGCAACATTTTGCGAACCTAATGCTAACGGAGTATCTTTAACCAATTCACTAACACTTGGCAAGTAAACATAAGGCACACAGACCGCAATATCTGCTTTATCTGACCCTAACCCGGCAATAATGCCCTTTGCAAGCAACTCGGCACTCGCACGAGTTCCATTCATTTTCCAATTTCCGACAACTAGAGACCGACGCATTATCATTACTCCCACATAGAATCAAACCGCTTATGATATAGGCTAATAGATCGCATTTCAAGCCCCTATTGCTTTCTTAACATCTTCGGCTAACTGTTGCGCGTAATTATTGACTAAATCTGCATGCTCGCCTTCTACCATAACACGAATGAGTGGCTCTGTACCTGACGCTCTTAGCAATACCCTGCCCTTATCTCCCAGCTTTTCTTCAACAGCCCGCACAGCCTTTTGTATTGCTTCGTCACCGTCTGGATTGACTTTTTTAGTCGTCTTGATATTAATCAAAACTTGCGGATATTTTTGCATTCCAGATTTTAATTCATGTAAATTCTTACCACTGTCATGCATTTCAGCCATTACCTGCAAGGCGGCAATAATACCATCGCCTGTTGTAGTTTTATCCAGGCAAATAATATGACCGGAATTTTCCCCGCCCAAAACACTATTATGCTCCGTCATCATTTCCAGCACATAGCGGTCACCTACATTGGCTCTAAGTAGATCAATTCCCAACCGTTTAAGTCCGTGCTCCATACCCAGATTAGTCATTAACGTACCCACTACGGGCCCCGGCATCTGCCCTGCTTCTAATCTGGATTTTGCAATAATATAGATGAGCTCATCACCATCAACAATTTCACCTTTATGATCAACCATGACCAAGCGATCCCCATCGCCATCCAAGGCAATGCCAATATCCGCCTGATGAGCCAATACCGTTGCAACCAGCTTATCCGGCTTGGTTGCGCCACACTCATCATTTATATTAAGTCCATTGGGTTCAGCTCCTATTACAATAACTTCCGCACCTACCTCGCTAAATACATGGGGAGCAATATGATAAGTGGCTCCATGAGCGCAATCGACGACAATTTTCAGACCACTAAAGTCAAACCGTGTCGGAATACTCGCCTTGCAAAATTCGATATAGCGACCCGCTGCATCAGCTAACCTTTTCGCTTTGCCCAATTTTGAAGACTCTACCGTCGTCATTGGCGAATCAATATAGTATTCAATTTTTTGCTCTATATCATCTGGGAGCTTGGTACCTTGCACTGAAAAAAACTTAACGCCATTATCATAATAAGGATTATGCGAGGCACTGATGACAATGCCTGCCCGCGCCCTTAAGGTACGTGTTAAATAGGCTACACCAGGTGTTGGCATAGGCCCTAACAAACGGGTATCTATACCCGCAGCAGACAATCCTGCTTCCAGAGCAGATTCAAACATGTATCCGGAAATACGTGTATCCTTACCTACCAAAACAAAATCATGTCCTTCATCGGCGAACACCTGACCAGCAGCCCAACCCAGCTTCAATAAGAAATCCGCAGTTATGGGAGGCTCACCTACTTTTCCTCTTATACCATCCGTTCCAAAATATTTTCTTGTCATAACTCTATAGTTTGCTACCTGAATAAACTAGAAACCTCTGTCCTGCAAAGGTTACTCTGATACTTTATAAATATAAAATTAGGCACTGTCTTCTTGCACCTGCAATTTGCAAAAAATTGCATAAAAAAAGGAGAGGCATTCCGCCTCTCCTTTAGTGTCACCCAAAAATATTTTAGCCTTGCTCAGCAGTTTGACCTATTGATTTCTCGGTTTTTTTATCGTCCTTATCCTTAACTTCATCCGTTTTGACATCACCTCGTGGCGGCCTATCATCCCAACCTTGTGGATCTCTTACAGGTTTACGCGCCATCAAATCATCAATTTGATATTTGTCAATAGTCTCATACTTCATTAAGGCTGCTGCCATGGTATGCAGTATATCTATATTTTCTTTTAGTATCCGTTCAGCACGCTCGTAGTTACGGTCAATAAATGAGCGAATTTCTTCATCAATAGTATGAGAAGTTTCCTCTGCTACTGTTTTATGCTGCGTAACGGAACGTCCCAGAAACACTTCGCCTTCCTCTTCACTGTATGACAATGGGCCTAAACGTTGAGATAAACCCCATTTAGTCACCATATTTCTTGCCAATTCAGTGGCTCGTTCAATATCATTGGAAGCGCCCGTACTAACTTGTTCCCAACCAAAAACCACTTCCTCGGCAATACGTCCACCGTATAAACTGGAAATCATGCTGTCCAGTTTTTGTTTGCTGGCACTGTACTGATCTCTTTCGGGTAAGAACATAGTTACACCCAATGCACGACCTCTAGGCATAATGCTTACTTTATAAACAGGATCATGCTCTGGCACTAACTTGCCGACAATAGCATGACCCGCTTCGTGATAAGCCGTCATTTTCTTTTCTTTCTCATCCATGACCATGGTGTGCCTTTCAGCCCCCATAATCAATTTGTCCTTGGCTTTTTCCAAGTCAGACATATTGACTACACGCTTATCCATTCTGGCAGCAAATAAAGCGGCTTCATTGATCAAATTAGCCAAATCTGCCCCGGAAAACCCGGGTGTTCCTTGAGCTATATATTTAACTTGTACATCATCAGCTACCGGTACCTTTTTCATGTGGACATTAAGAATTTGCTCACGCCCCCTGACATCAGGCAGACCTACCGTGACTTGACGATCAAATCGTCCAGGACGCAATAAAGCCTTATCCAATACATCCGGACGATTTGTTGCGGCAATGACAATAATCCCTTCATTACCTTCAAAACCGTCCATTTCAACCAATAGCTGATTTAAGGTCTGTTCGCGTTCGTCATTACCGCCGCCTAAACCAGCCCCACGCTGACGACCCACGGCATCAATCTCATCAATAAAAATAATACACGGCGCATGTTTTTTGGCTTGCTCAAACATATCCCTTACACGAGAAGCCCCGACACCTACGAACATTTCTACAAAATCCGAACCGGAAATAGTGAAAAACGGTACTTTGGCTTCGCCGGCAATGGCTCTAGCCAACAAGGTCTTACCTGTTCCCGGCGGCCCAATCATTAAGGCCCCCCTGGGGATTTTGCCACCTAATTTTTGATATTTCGCAGGGTCTTTAAGAAAATCGACCATCTCTACGACTTCTTCTTTAGCTTCATCACAACCCGCAACATCAGCAAAAGTTACTTTAATCTGATCTTCTTCCAGCATCCGCGCTTTACTTTTGCCAAAGCTCATCGCGCCTCGACCGCCCGCGCCACCGCCCTGCATTTGTCGCATAAAGAAAACCCAAACAGCGATTAGCAGCAACATCGGACCAAAAGAAACCAACAGCTGCATGAGCATCGAAGGCTGCTCAGGCGGAACCGCTTTAATATCAACGCCATTCGCCAATAAGTCATCAATTAGATGCGGATCGTTCGGCGCGTAAGTCTTAAAGAGCTGGCCACCTTGCATCTTGCCTTTAATAATATGCTCATCAATCATCACCTGCTGTACCTGACCCGCCTTCACCGTTTCGATGAATTGCGAATAGGACAGGGATGAATCCGCCCGCTCTCCTTGTGAACCAAAATTATTAAAGAGAGACATCAATACAACAGCAATGACCACCCACAGGATTATATTTTTTATCATATCGTTCAATTTACACGCCCTAGGCCGATACGGCTCTCGGTTTAAAAAACTGGGTAATTATATCAGGAGTTGACTTACCTGACTGTCGTTATTTATCTGGAACTCACCAAATAGTTAGCAATTTCCTCATGTCATGGATATAAGGACTACTAAAGATTATTTAAACCCTTTGGCCAAAATATAAACCTCATTACTTCGCGGCCTTGATGCTTTTGGCTTTCTGATGACTACTTTTGCAAAATAGCGCTGCACTTCATTATGAAACACCTCAAAACCTTCCCCGTGAAATAATTTAACCAAAAAGCTTCCATCTTTTGTTAAAACAGTTTTTGCTGTCTCTAAAGCCAGCTCACCCAAATAAATGGCACGCGGTTGATCCACACCTCTATTGCCACTCATGTTCGGCGCCATATCTGACATCACCAAATTAACGGGCGCGCCCTCCAGAACAACATGAAGCTGATCTAATACAGCTTCTTCGCGAAAATCACCTTGTATAAAATCAACGCCGTCCAAAGCATCCATCGGCAAAATATCCAGCGCAATAAGTTTATTTTTTTTCCCCATCAGTTGCCTGGCAAACTGCGACCATCCGCCTGGAGCCGCCCCCAAATCAATAATATTCATCCCTGGCTTAATAAGCTGATCTTTATCCTGTATTTCCTTCAACTTAAAAACTGCTCGTGAGCGATAACCTTGTGCTTGAGCCATTTTGACATATTCATCTTCAAAATGTTCCTGCATCCAACGACTACTACTTTTACTTCGACCCATAACGCTCTATATTAGTGTAAAATTGACTTTTTGATTTAGGAACAGTGAGTGAACTCTGCAGATAAGAAAAAACTTCGAGCTGAGGCTCATACTTTAAAGCCCGTGGTCATGATTGGGCAATCAGGACTTACACCCGCAGTGCTGGCGGAGGTTGAACTGGCACTTGACAGCCACGAATTGATTAAAGTAAAAATACGCGCAGAGCGCGAGGAACGCAAGCTGATTAGTGAAAAAATCTGCACCGATACGGGAGCAGAACTCATTCAGACCATCGGCCAAATCGCTGTTATTTACCGATTGAATCCAGACAAGTAAGTGAAAAGCCAAGGCGAAAGAAAAACACACTGCTTCTTTCGCCTTTTACATTTTGCCGCTTAAATATATTTAATCGAAATAATTTCATAATCAACATTACCGCCCGGCGCTTTTACCGTAACGACATCTTCTACCTCTTTGCCGATTAACGCTCTGGCAATAGGTGAACCAATCGAAATGCGACCTTCCTTGATGCTTGCCTCATCTTCACCAACAATCTGATACATTACCCTTTTCTCGGATTCAATGTCCTCTATTTCTACCGTTGCCCCAAACACCACTTTGCCGTTGGCATCCACCTTGGTAATATCAATAATTTGTGCATTAGAGAGCTTCGCTTCAATTTCACCAATACGCCCTTCAGCAAAACTTTGTTGCTCCTTAGCAGCATGATATTCAGCATTTTCTTTTAAATCACCGTGCGCACGTGCAGTGGCAATGGATGCAATAATACGCGGCCGCACAACTGATTTTAATTCTTCCAATTCTGCCCGTAATTTTTCTGCACCTTTGACGGTGAGAGGTACTTTATTCATTTTTTTTAAAACTCCATTAATTATTTATTTAGGCACTCGACAAAAAGAACGATGCCTTTAATTTTTAAATCAAACTTTTATGCAAATCTTGCAGACAATTCACATCACCGGCATCCAATTCACCCAGTGCGTAACAGGCTGCCCTGGCACCTGCCATTGTTGTGTAATAGGTAACCCGGTGTTGCAGGGCCTCTCTTCGCATGGTGAAAGAATCTGAAATTGCTTTTTTGCCTTCTGTTGTGTTAATTATCAGCTGAATCTGATCATTTTTAATCATATCAACGGTATTGGGACGCCCCTCGTTGACCTTATAAACCACTTCACAAGGAATACCCGCTTCCTTAAGAAATCTTGCCGTACCGCCCGTTGCGACAATTTCATATTTTTTGTCTACCAGCATCCTGGCAATATCAGGCGCCTTGGCTTTATCAGCATCGCGAATACTGATTAGCACCTTACCACTATCATTCAAATTAACGCCCGCCGCTCGTTGCGATTTCGCAAAGGCTTCACCAAAGGTTTTTCCTACCCCCATCACTTCACCGGTTGATTTCATTTCAGGCCCTAATAAAGGATCAACACCTGGAAACTTAACAAACGGAAACACCGCTTCCTTGACGGAATAGTAATCTGGAATGCGTTCTTCGGTTACGCCCTGTTGCGCCAGGGTTTGTCCTACCATAACCCGAGCGGCGATTTTAGCCAGCGGATAACCCGTAGCTTTAGAGACAAAAGGCGCCGTGCGTGATGCTCTTGGATTGACTTCCAGCACATAAATATCTTCGCCCTGTATCGCAAACTGAGTATTCATCAAGCCTCTTACACCCAGAGCCTCAGCCATTTTGACCACTTGTTCACGCAATTGATCCTGCAACTCAGGTGCCAATTCATAAGGCGGCAATGAACACGCAGAATCCCCCGAATGCACACCCGCTTGTTCAATGTGCTCCATCAAACCGCCGATTAACACCCGCTCGCCATCATAAATTGCATCAACATCCATTTCGACCGCATCATCAAGAAAACGATCCAACAATACCGGGGAATCGTTAGAAACACTGACAGCCTCTTTCATATAACGCTGCAAGCCTTCTTCATCAAAAACAATTTCCATTGCCCTGCCACCTAAAACATAGGAGGGCCTTACCACCAGCGGATAACCCAATTCTTTAGCCGCATTAATAGCTTGTTCAACAGAACGGGCAGTGGCATTAGGCGGCTGTTTTAGCCCCAGTCTTTCCAGCAATTTTTGAAACCGCTCCCGGTCTTCAGCTAAATCAATCGAGTCAGGTGATGTGCCGATAATCGGCACGCCGGCAGCTTCCAGGGCCCTGGCAAGTTTCAACGGCGTCTGACCACCGTATTGAACAATCACCCCTTTCGGTTTTTCAAGATGGACAATTTCCAGGACATCTTCCAACGTTAATGACTCAAAATATAGCCGGTCTGAGGTATCAAAGTCGGTTGAAACCGTTTCAGGATTGCAATTAATCATGATGGTTTCATAGCCATCTTCGCGCAACGCCAACGCCGCATGAACACAGCAGTAATCGAACTCAATACCCTGCCCGATCCGGTTGGGGCCGCCGCCGAGAATAATGATTTTTTCTTTATCAGAAACACGCGCTTCGCATTCTTCTTCGTAAGTGGAGTACAAAAAGGCCGTATCCGATGAAAATTCAGCAGCACAAGAATCGATGCGTTTATAAACAGGCCGAATATTCTGCTTATGGCGCACATTACGCACCTCGGTTTCAGAGGCATCCAACAGTTTAGCGATGCGAGTATCTGAAAAGCCCTTGCGCTTTAATTTATAAAGCTCACCTTCTTTTAAGGTTGATAAGGTTTTTGTCGCTAACGAACGTTCTGTCAGCACTAAATCTTCGATTTGTGCTAAAAACCACGGATCGATTTTGCTGGCCTCATGAACATCATCCAGTGTCATACCACTACGAAAGGCATCAGCCACATACAATAATCTATCAGGGCCGGGATGACGCATTTCGCGGCGCATTTTGTCAGCAGCATTATCCGCCGTTAAATCGGTAATTTCGGTTAAACCATCAATTCCATTTTCCAAACCGCGCAAGGCTTTTTGCAAAGATTCCTGGAAAGTGCGGCCAATCGCCATCACTTCACCCACTGACTTCATTTGCGTAGTCAAACGGTCATCCGCTTGCGGGAATTTTTCAAACGTAAAACGCGGCACTTTGGTCACAACATAATCGATGGTTGGTTCAAATGAAGCGGGGGTTTTGCCGCCTGTGATTTCATTTTGCAATTCATCCAGCGTATAACCGACGGCCAATTTAGCAGCCACTTTCGCAATTGGAAAACCTGTGGCTTTAGACGCCAAGGCAGACGAACGAGACACACGCGGATTCATTTCAATGATAATCATACGTCCATCGACAGGATTAATCGCCACCTGGACATTAGAACCGCCTGTATCCACGCCAATTTCACGCAAAATCGCCAACGACACATTCCGCAAAATTTGATATTCCTTATCAGTCAACGTTTGTGCGGGCGCAACGGTAATTGAATCGCCCGTATGCACGCCCATCGGATCAAAATTTTCAATCGAACATACGATAATGCAGTTATCTTTAAAATCACGCACCACTTCCATTTCGTATTCTTTCCAACCCAATACCGATTCTTCAATCAGTAATTCATTGGTCGGCGATAAATACAAACCGCGCTCACAAATTTCAACAAACTCTTCCTTATTATAAGCAATACCGCCGCCGCTGCCGCCCATGGTAAAAGACGGACGAATGACAGTCGGATAACCCACCTCCTTCTGCGCAGCCAACGCCTCTTCCATGGAATGAGCGGTTTTTGATTTTGCCACTTCATAACCGATTTTCCGCATCGCCTGGTTAAACAACGCACGGTCTTCGGCTTTATTAATCGCCTCTTTGGTCGCGCCGATCATCTCGACGTTATATTTCTTCAGCACGCCATGCGCATCAAGATCCAGCGCACAGTTCAATGCGGTTTGCCCTCCCATGGTCGGCAAAACAGCATCAGGACGTTCTTTGGCAATGATTTTTTCGACAGTTTGCCAATCGATTGGCTCGATATAAATCGCATCTGCCATATCGGGATCAGTCATAATCGTAGCGGGGTTGGAATTTACCAGAATAACGCGGTAACCTTCCTCCCGCAGTGCTTTACAGGCTTGCGTGCCTGAATAATCAAACTCGCAGGCCTGACCTATAACGATAGGCCCTGCGCCTAGTAATAAAATGGATTTTATGTCGGTTCTTTTTGGCATTTTTGAAGTATCAAAATAAATTAGTATGGAGATTACATTATCTTAAGCGGCTGCTCATAAATTTAAACGTTTTCACAAGTTGTATTCTTACATCCAAGTTGTATTCTTACATCCAAATGGCTTGTCCTACTACATTACGTAAGCGTTGAATCCATTTATCACCAACACCATCTAAGGTTTTAAGTTGTTGATCACTTGCATCAGCTAATTTTCCAATCGTATCCAAATTAGCTTCATTTAGCTTTTCAAATTTACCATCTGTAAGTCCATAAGGGTAAGCTTTGGACTTTTTTAGATTTTCTATGCCTAAATTCAAAATAGCAGGCTCTTTTTCTTTAGGTAATTCAGGTAATTGAATTTTTATTACACTGCTGTTTCGATGTATTTCTGATGTTTCGTTTTTCTGTCTCCACGCATCGAAAAGGTCTGCCGAAAGACGAGCTCCAGAGGTTTTTTCAAGTAAATTACACAGATTTAAAATATATCGCGAACCCCTTCCTCCCGACTTCATTGCACGAGAAACTTCTCTTCTCGAAATGAATCCTGTGTATTCAAGAATTTCAAACAGTTTTGCATATTCTTGTACTAAATCTCTATGAATCAATACAGAGGTTACAACATCAGTTGCTTTTTTGTTGTCAGTAACATAAGCAAATAATTTTTCTGCTAACTCTCGACTTGGTTCTATCAAGGACTCATAAATGCCTAATTTCGGGGTAAGCTCTTCTAGTAAAGGCCAATAATAATCAGAAGCTAAATAAAGTAAGCATTGTGTTAATTGCGGTAATTCAATTTTGTTGTTGTCTTCTGTCAATTTATTACAAGCAAAAACTAAAGCACGCATATTCCCTGCAACGGTTCTGCCTAGAAACCAAGCTAGTGCATTATCCTTTTGCAAAATTGATGAGGTATTTTCTAATAATTGAGGATAGCGAGCTTTAATAACATCTTCGAAAAAGACACCAAAATCTGACATCCGCTCATCTCTTGCAATATCAATAACTGTCGCATCGTTATAGACATCAAATCGAGTACCAAACTTAGTTACTCCTGGATAGATGGCTGCTTTACAAGCAACAGTACTACTCGACAGTGTTCTAAAAATATCAAAAAATTCAGCCAATGAAGTTTCACGACCGATGTGTGCCGCATCATCAAAAAACAACACCACTCGCTTTTTGAGTGTACTACTTAGCTTAACTAATGCTTGCTGAATTTCACCTACATCCGGGTTAGCGGATAAGTCAACGGATTCTAGCTGCTGTTTTTCTATTTCTTGACTAATTGATTGCAATAAGAGCCGACAAAATATTTCTTCATAATCCTTTCCTTGACTACGCAATAAAGGCAAATGTCTTAAACTCAAATAAACACTAAAAACAGTATCGTGCGATATTTTAATTTGATTATGAGCCTTTATAAGTAACGCACTTTTACCGCTTCCCCTACCGCCTCGAATTAAAACAGGGCCATGTGCTATTAAACTTCGAATTATTTTCTCTTCGTATTTCGAAAAAACATGAATTTCATCAAAGTGCTCAGGACTACAATCTTCAGCCGCTAAAATAAATCTAAACCGCTCCCTTTGTTCATCCACCATTTTATACACCTGTCTCGTTTTCAATTTCAGCTAGACGTTGAAGCAATTTTGTTTTATCTATTGAAGCAAATGCTAATGGAATATAATGGCTTATCAAAGCCAATTTTGTGACTAACGAAATCGTTCTTTGCAATAAATCCTGCACGGTAACTACATCGTAAGCTACCCCATGAGGGATAATAAATTCTTGATGAATCCCTTTAGATAAAGAAGAATAAAGCTCTTCCGCTTCTTTTCTGAGGTTTTGACAAATACCATCCAGAGGAATACTTGCCAACTTTATTAGATAGGTATTATCTTCATTTTCTGTATCGTCTAACAGGCACTTAAAGGCTGGAATCCAATAGATGTCCCACATATAATCAGATAATAAAGGGCTAGTTAAAGACTTATCTTCCGCTTTATTCCAAATTTGGTTTTTTGTTATATTTGACTTGGGTAAAATGTCACCCTTCCATTCAATAGAAATTTTATGACGAATACCTAGGTCATAATTAGGCTGTTCTTGATATCGCTTTAAAAGTAACAAACGATAAGGTGTTATTCTTCCTATCAATGCAATACAAGATGCCTCTAGCAAAGTACGTCCACAATAAGCGCCGAATGTTGCAATGTCTTGAGGTGCTTCTTGCTTCAACAAATCAAAACACCTTATCGAAAAGTTATCTATTGTAGACTCAAGAAGATCAAGAATTTCAGATAATTCACCTAAATCATTATAATCCCCGCACAAAAGCTCACTGAGGCTACTCATAATGATTAACGGCTTTCCATCATCGCAATAAACTCATCAAACAAAGCTTCCACATCATGCGGACCTGGGCTGGCCTCAGGATGACCTTGAAAACTGAACGCCGGGCAATCGGTGCGTTTAATGCCTTGCAAACTGCCATCAAATAATGAGCGATAAGTCGCTATTAAATTATCCGGCAAACTTGCTTCATTGACCGCAAAACCATGATTTTGACTACTAATCATCACGCGCCCCGTGGCTATTTCCTGTACGGGATGATTGGCACCATGATGCCCGAATTTCATTTTTTCAGTTTTAGCACCACTGGCCAACGCCAGCAATTGATGCCCCAAACAAATACCGAACACAGGGATTTTATTTTCCAGAATCGTTTTGATAGCTTCTATAGCGTAAGTACAAGGCTCAGGGTCACCGGGACTATTGCATAAATACAGGGCTCCGGGTCACCGGGACCATTGGACAAGAAAACGCCATCGGGATTCATCGCCAATACTGTTGCTGCTGATGTTGTTGCAGGAACAACCGTAACGCGGCAGCCGCGATTAGCAAGTAACCTGAGAATGTTACGTTTAATACCAAAGTCGTAAGCAACAACATGTTTAGTCAGGTTCTCTGCTTGCGTATGGCCGTTTTGCAAATCCCAGATATTTTCAGTCCACTCATAAGATTCGGCAGTGGTAACTTCTTTAGCCAAATCCATGCCTTTTAATCCGGGAAAACTTGCAATCGCTGTTTTTGCCGTCTCCAGTCAACAGACTCGCCCGCCATAATACAACCCCGTTGCGCACCCTTGTCGCGTAATAGCCGGGTCAATTTTCGCGTGTCTATATCAGCAATAGCAACAACATTATTATCCAGCAAATACTGTTGCAGCGTTTTTTCACAGCGCCAGTTACTCGCCAATAACGGCAAATCCCTGATGACCAAGCCACTGGCAAAAACCCCGACGGACTCATCATCTTCGCTATTCGTACCGGTATTACCAATATGGGGATAGGTTAAAGTCACGATTTGCCGGGCAGTAAGAAGGATCGCTCAGAATTTCCTGGTACCCCGTCATCGCGGTATTAAAAACGACTTCACCCACAGAACAACCGTCTGCGCCTATAGATACACCGTTAAATACCGTTCCATCTTCTAATACCAATAATGCAGACTTAGCCAAACACGTCACCTCAAATGTGCAAAACGGGATGAACCCTTAAGGACTCATCCCGTTATAAAAAATCAAACTATACCACTATACAAAATTATGCCGCTTTGGTCATTAACAATTTTTGTTTTGTGTTCCATAATTAAATTGCTTTTAGATTCAGAACCTGACGTTTACCTGTATAATTTTGAACTTTTAAGTTAATCTGCATATAAATCATCATGACCACCGTTAATTCCGAAAAACTTTCCAGCGCCCGTTTTGCCCAGGCAACCGATGCTTTTGTCGAGGTGTTTACCGCTTCTGTCGATTTTGACCAACGTATGGCCCATCAGGATATTCAGGGTTCGATCGCTCATGCCACCATGTTGATGCACTGCGGCATCCTGACTGAAAAAGAACGTGACGACATAATTGACGGCCTGAAACAAATAGACAATGAAATAATTAACGGTGAGTTTGTCTGGTCGATAAAGCAGGAAGATGTTCACATGAACATTGAAGCCAGACTGACCGATTTAATAGGCATAGCGGGGAAAAAACTGCATACAGGCCGTTCCCGTAACGATCAGGTAGCAACGGATATTCGCCTTTATCTACGTAGTGAAATCCAGCAGATTACCGCTCAGCTTACACGACTGCAAACTGCTATCCTGGATTTGGCCGAGCAACATGCTGAAACCATCATGCCGGGCTTTACGCATTTGCAGGTCGCCCAACCGATTACTTTTGGCCATCATCTGATGGCCTGGTTTGAAATGCTGGTTCGCGACCGGGAAAGACTGCAAGATTGCTGTAAACGGATCAATATTATGCCATTAGGCGCGGCCGCATTAGCCGGTACCAGTTACCCTATTGACCGTCAGATGACTTCTGATTTGCTCGATTTTAGTCGCCCGTCAGCCAATTCACTCGATTCAGTAAGTGACCGGGATTTTGCGATTGAATTTGCAGCGGTAGGCAGCATTATCATGATGCACTTATCGCGTTTTTCTGAAGAATTAATCCTGTGGTCCAGCGCCCAGTTTGATTTTATCGAAATGCCCGATGCGTTCTGCACGGGCTCATCGATTATGCCGCAAAAGAAAAATCCCGATGTACCTGAACTGGTTCGAGGCAAATCAGGCCGGGTAACGGGGCATCTAATGTCGCTGCTGATGCTGATGAAAGGCCAGCCTTTAGCTTATAACAAAGACAATCAGGAAGATAAAGAGCCACTGTTTGATACTGCGGATACTTTAATTAATTGCTTGCGAGCTTATGCCGATATGGTTCCACATATCAGCGCCAAAAAAGAAAACATGTATAACTCCGCCAAGCGCGGCTTTGCTACTGCAACCGACCTTGCTGATTATCTGGTGCGCAAAGGCATGGCTTTTCGCGATGCCCATGAAATTGTTGGCTTGGCAGTACGTTTGGGAATAGAAAGCAATCGTGACTTATCGGACATCCCGTTATCCGAGTTACAGCAGTTTACAACACTGATTACTGCGGATGTTTTCGAATTTTTAACGCTGGAAGGCTCGGTTGCTGCACGTAAACATATCGGCGGCACCGCCCCTGATACGGTGAAAAAGGCAATTCAAACTGCGCGGCAAGCTATGTCCACAGTGTAAAATCGCTGTATCCGATAACATCATTACGTTAATGCCTTTAAGACAGGCTAAAACAGATTACAGAGCAGCACAAAAGATCCCAGGACACTTATCTTTTTAAGGGCGTTAGGACTGGTATGATGCCCCTTTTTTAACTATTGTATGAAAAATACAATCTTTACAGATTTTTACTTTTGTTCATCTGCGGTTTTTAAGATAAAGCCATTAACCCAGGCGATTACTGGCCAGTGATAAGCAAGTTAATTCCAGAAACAAAAAAGCCGATGCAAAACATCGGCTTTTTTATTGAAGCGTCCGGTCGGATTACAATGTATTTACAGCGTTCAATTCCTGGAATGCTTGCTCTAAACGAGTTACCATCCCTACTTCACCAGCACGCTGCCAAACGCGAGGATCATAGTATTTTTTATTTGGCTTGTCTTCACCGTCAGGATTACCGATTTGACCTTGCAAATAACCTTCGTTTTGCTTGTAGAAGTTCATGATACCTTCCCAAGTAGCCCATTGCGTATCAGTATCGATGTTCATTTTAACGACACCGTAGCTGATCGATTCTTTAATTTCTGCTGCTGTAGAACCTGAACCACCGTGGAAAACAAAATTCAATGTATTAGCAGGAACACCGTATTTTTCAGTTACATACTTTTGCGAGTTATCCAAAATTGTAGGCGTCAATTTAACGTTACCAGGCTTGTAAACTCCATGCACATTACCAAAAGAAGCAGCTATAGTGAAATGGTTACTGATTTTACTCAATTCTTCATAAGCGTATGCGACATCTTCCGGCTGCGTATATAGCAAAGAATGATCCATATCGCTGTTATCGACACCGTCTTCTTCACCGCCGGTAACACCCAATTCAATTTCAAGTGTCATACCCATTTTGGACATGCGCTTTAAATATTGGCCACAAATTTCGATGTTTTCTTTCAGGCTCTCTTCCGACAAATCCAGCATGTGTGAACTGAATAGCGGCTTACCTTTTTCAGCAAAATGTTTCTCGCCGGCATCCAGCAAACCATCAATCCAGGGCAATAATTTTTTTGCTGCGTGGTCGGTATGAAGAATGACGGGTACGCCATATGCCTCAGCCATCAGGTGAACATGTTGAGCACCTGAAATAGCACCCAGGATAGCAGTTTGCTGCCCTTCCAATTTAAGACCTTTACCAGCTACAAATTGAGCACCACCGTTAGAGAACTGGATCACAACAGGTGCTTTGACTTTTGCTGCTGCTTCCAATACTGCATTAATTGAATCTGTATTGATGACATTAACGGCCGGCATTGCAAACTTATTTTCTTTGCAAATCGCAAAGATTTTTTGAACATCTTCACCGGTTACTACGCCGGGTTTAACTACGTCTAATATTTTTTGTGACATTTACGAATCCTGTTTTTAGTCTATTACGTTAAGGGTGAAAAAGTCTAAGCTATTCGGATGATAGTTTTGAACACTAGTCACTTCCGTATAGCCTGGAACTTTTTATTAACCCTCCAGACTAGCTAAACGAGCTGCAAGTAGTTCTTCAAGTGCTTCCAACGCCTTCGCGAAGCCGCTGATGCCTTCAGCCAATTTATCTGTAGCCATACGATTTTCAGCGTGCATTTTGTCGAAAGTAGCTTTATCTATAGATAATTTTTCAATTGACAATTTAGCTGCATTTACTGGATCAAGCTTGCGTGGCAAATCTCCCTCTGTCGCTTGTAACTCTGCCAACAGAGAAGGAGCAATAGTCAACAAATCGCTACCTGCTAATTCTGTAATTTCACCGACGTTGCGGAAACTTGCACCCATCACTTCTGTCTTGTAACCAAATTTTTTGTAATAGTTGTAAATTTCAGTCACTGAAACCACACCAGGATCTTCTGCAGGTGCATAAGAATCACGCCCGGTATCTTTCTTGTACCAATCAAGAATACGTCCCACGAACGGGGAAATCAAGGTGATGCCATTTTCTGCGCATGCTATAGCCTGATGAAGCCCAAACAATAGCGTCAGGTTACAATGAATACCTTCTTTTTCAAGAACCGCAGCCGCTTGAATACCCTCCCAAGTAGCGGCGATTTTAATTAACACACGGTCGCGAGCCACATTATTCGCTTCGTATTGTGCAATCAGTTCACGACCTTTTGCAACGGTAGCTTCAGTGTCGAAAGAGAGTCTGGCATCTACTTCAGTAGATACACGGCCCGGAATAATCTCAAGGATCTTAAGTCCAAAAGAAACGGCTAGACGATCGAAAGCAAGGGAAACAACCTGCGCAGCTGACGCGGATTGCCCTAAACTAGTTCTGGCAGCTTTCAAAGTATCATCGACAATGCCCTGGTATTGCGGCATTTGTGCAGCAGCGGTAATTAATGATGGGTTTGTGGTTGCATCTCGAGGTTTGAAGGTTTCAATTGCCTGGATGTCTCCGGTATCTGCCACAACGACAGTGACTTCTCTGAGTTGTTCTAGTAAATTTTTTCCCATAAGTGGTACCTTTAATAGTTATTAAGTTAAAAAAATTCGCATAATTGCACGTCATAATCGAATATAATCGCACATGCTTGAGTTTATACGGTGACAGAAACATCAATCATCGAAGTATGTCTTAACTAAGACCACCCGAATATGGGGAGAAAAAGGGACACCCGCAAGCGCTGCTTAATTAAGAACGCTTTAACTAACTGTGGCCACTGTTTCTCAAAGATTTATCAACCTTGGTGACGCATGTATTTCTCAACACCCGTTTCAGTTACAACGGGTATTATTTTTTCGACTAAAGCCTGCCTTACCATATACTTGGCAACCCTGCTTATTTGCGGCAGACTGGCCTGATGCTGAAGATATTTAGCAACCCCTGTTGGCCCAATCTGAGCTGCCGGTTGTTTGACTTGCTTGGCAGCTAAAGCAGCTTGCTTTGCCATATATTTAGCTACTCTGCTAGGCTGCGGGAGGCTTTCCTGATATTGCAAATACTTTGCAACGCCAGTTACTTCAACTTCAACTTGTTTCACCTGCAATGCGGCTAAAGCTGCTTGTTTTGCCATATATTTTGCAACCCTGCTTGGTTGTGGCAAGCTTTCTTGATGCTGCAAATACTTGGCAACACCCGTTGCTTCAAATTGCTTTACTGATTGTTTTGTTTCTTTTGTTTGTGTTGCACCTAAAACAGCCTGTTTTGCCAAGTACTTGGCAACTTTACTAGGCTGCGGTAGACTCTCCTGGTATTTCAGGTACTTTGCTACTCCGCTTAATCCCGGCGCTTCTTTTCTATTTTTTAGATATTTTTCAACACCGGTTACCTCAACCTCCTTGAGTGTCTGCTTTATTTGTTTTGCTGATAAAGCCTGTCTCAACAAATACTTAGTCACACCACTGGTCGGATTTTGCATGCAGGTTTCTAAATATCTGGCAACTCCACTTACCTGCTGAACAGGCTCCTGATGTTCTTTCTCCATTGCATTTTTACTTGCCAATAATGCAGCTTCTTGTTTATCAAGGTACTTGGCAACGCCGCTAAGTCCACTAGGATCTCTTGTGTAAACAGGGTAAACAGTCTCAACTTCTTTAACTTCCTCTACTTTAGGTCGTTTCATGAAAAAGAACAAACCTGCAACAGCAGGAAAAAACAAACCACTCAAGTTATTCTGTTCCATTGCTATCAACCCCGGTCGCGCATGTACTTTTCAACTCCAGTTGCTGCTTTCGCTGCCGTTTGTTTTGATGACGCTGCTTGTTTTGCCATGTACTTTGCAACACCCGTTGTTGCAGTTGCCGATGCGGATTTGACTTGCTTTTCAACATACCTTGAAACGCCAGTGCCCGATACCTTGTTTAAGTATTTTGCAACACCGGTTGTGAGCGCATAAGATGCTTTGGCAGGCACTGCTGCTGGAGCTTTTTTCTGAACAGTAGCTTTACTGCGCTTGAAGAAATAAAACCCAGCCAGGGCAAAAACGACTAAACCAATCAGGTAGCTCGACATAGAGGATTTTTCTTCACTAGCTGGAGTAGCGCTTACACTTTCAGCCTGATTCGAGCCAGTTTCTTCTTTAGATACTATTGCTTTAACAGATTGAGAGGGTTTGTAATTGGGATCATGATACAAAACTTCCGGCTGAAAATTTGCAGCTGGATATTTTGAATCAACCTCATTTGTTGCCGCTGCATTTGAAGTATCTTTTTGAGCTGGCGAAGTAACCTTAGCAGTTGTTGCTGACGGGCTATTCTTGGCGATATAGTCACTGTCCTGATAAAGCACTTCCGGCTGGAAGTCTGCGGCTGGATATTGTTGATCTGCGCCCGCTACGGTACTTGCTAACAGCAATAACGCAAATGCACCTCTGGTCAAATTATTCTTTTTCACGTTGTTCACCTAAAAGTCGGAAGAAGTGGATTGAGACCCCGACATAATAGACTGCTGTGCGCATCTAAGGATAGGGGTCTCTCTCCAAATATAATGTGTGTAATTACTCTATATTTTTTAAAAATTAAAGTACAGCTTCTACGTTCTTGACTACGTTTTCAACGGTGAAGCCAAACTCTTTGAAAAGCTGACCCGCTGGAGCAGATTCGCCAAAACGGTCGAGACCTACAATTTTACCGTTGGTTCCTACATACTTCCACCAGCCATCGGTCACACCCGCTTCAACCGCGACACGCTTGGTCACTGCAGCGGGTAATACTGACTCACGATAAGCCGCATCTTGAGCATCAAAGATGTTTGTAGAAGGCATAGATACTACGCGTATTTTTTTCCCTGCTGCATTCAGTTGTTCAGCCGCTTTCAGTGCCAATTCAACTTCCGAACCTGTAGCAATTATGATAGCTTCTGGTTGACCATCGCTGTCACTCAGAATATATCCACCACGTGAAATTTCCTCAATTTGTTTTTGAGTGCGTGGTACATGAGGCAGATTTTGACGGGAAAAAACCAGAATAGAAGGTCCATGTTGACGTTCAAAAGCTGCTCTCCAGGAAACCGTTGTTTCAACTGCATCGCAAGGACGCCAAACTTGTATACCTGGAATCAAACGCAGTGTTGCAGTTTGTTCAACAGGTTGATGAGTAGGACCGTCTTCACCCAGACCAATAGAGTCATGGGTATAAACAAAGATCGAACGAATCTTCATCAAAGAAGCCATACGCAACGCATTACGCGCATATTCCGAGAACATCAGGAATGTTGCGCCAAATGGAATTAACCCGCCATGCAGGGCTATACCATTCATCATCGCAGACATACCGAATTCACGTACACCATAGTTGATGTAGTTAGCATCAGGCTTATCCGCTCGCATCGGTCTGTAACCAGTCCATTCGGTCATATTGGAACAACCCAAGTCTGCGGAACCACCAAAAATTTCCGGCAAAAACTTTGCAAAACCTTCAATTGCAGCCAATGAAGATAGACGTGTAGCCGTTGTCTTAGCTTCAGCATTAACCGCACTGACAAAAGCATCGGCATCAACTTTCCAATTTCTTGGCAATTCGCCAGCCATACGACGTTCGTATTCAGCGGCCAACTCAGGATAAGCTGCCTTGTAAGCTGCGAACTTTTCGTTCCATTCCTTTTCAGCTTTAGCACCTTTGGCTTTAGCATCCCAACCGGCATAAACTTCATCCGGAATTACAAACGCTTCATGATCCCACTTCAGAGCAGCCTTGGTCAGATTAATTTCGTCCTGACCTAATGCAGCACCATGACAGGCGTGACTACCGGCTTTATTCGGCGAACCAAAACCAATAGTAGTTTTACAGCAAATCAAAGTTGGCTTATCCGTCATAGCTTTAGCCATTTGGACTGCTTTAGTTATTGCATCAGAATCATGTCCATCAACATCTGCAATAACATGCCAGCCATAAGCTTCAAAACGCATTGGCGTATTGTCGGTGAACCAGCCTTCGACATGACCATCAATGGAAATACCATTGTCGTCCCAGAATGCGATTAAATTGCCTAATCCCAGCGTTCCTGCCAACGAACAAGCCTCGTGAGAAATGCCTTCCATCAAACAGCCATCACCCAAAAAGACATAGGTGTGATGATCAACAATTTTGTGACCATCTCTGTTGAATTGAGCAGCAAGCGCCTTTTCAGCAATCGCCATACCTACAGCATTGGTAATTCCTTGGCCTAAAGGTCCAGTCGTTGTCTCAACGCCTGGTGCATAACCATACTCAGGGTGACCAGGAGTTTTGGAATGAAGTTGACGAAAATTCTTCAGCTCTTCGATTGGTAAATCGTAGCCAGTCAAGTGCAACAAGGAATAAATCAACATTGAACCGTGACCATTCGAAAGCACAAAACGGTCCCGATTTGACCATTGTGGATTGGTCGGATTGTGGCGCATAAAGTCGTTCCACAAAACTTCGGCGATATCCGCCATTCCCATGGGTGCACCTGGGTGTCCAGAGTTTGCTTTTTGTACGGCATCCATGCTCAAAGCGCGTATGGCGTTCGCTAATTCTCGGCGCGAAGTCATATTGTTCTCCTTACTATTTTTATAATTTACGTGTAGTGACTTCTATCAACAGTATGATTTTGTCACGAAATGTTCTTTTGATTCTTGCCATCTAACAAAATCAGAACGAGTGGATGCCACTCGTTCTTTTGACGTTACTCTAAATTTGCGTGCCTTTCTCTCATTACTTCTTCAGGAATTCCTTTTTCCCATATAATGTGTGAAACTAGAGCTTCCAAAAAGCACAATGTAGACAATTCAAATACTGTCCCCATTGGCATGCCTACAACTTTACCATACAGTTCATGCTTACCAATTTGGAATACACCATCTGCCAGATCGCCAATGGTCGAGCCAGCTCTCGCCGAAATCAGGACAATGTTAGCACCGACTTTTTTTGCATTTTTGGTGAATGCTATTAATTGCTCAGTCTCTCCGGAACCGGAGATAATGATCAACAAATCACCTTTTTTAATACTCGGCGTTACAATTTCACCGACCACGCTGACATCGTATCCGCCGTGAACCAGTCTCATTGCAAAAAAATTACCAACAAGCTTGGAACGCCCTGCACCTGCGATAAAAATACGCTTGGCCTTATCAAGCATTTCGGTCATCTTTTCAGCATACGTATCGTTTGTCGCATCAAGAATTTCCGAAATCTTGCCTATGACAAGCTGTTGATTTTGTAACTGCCACATACTTTTTGCCTCTATACAGCATCAACCAATTCGCGAATTTCGCGAGCCGCATCAGCAGGTGATGCTGCGCCATAAATAGCTGCACCAACTACGATAATGTTCGCACCGGCTCTAACAACATCTTGTACAGTTGATGCTTTAATGCCGCCAGCCACTGAAATTCTAACAGGCAAGCCCAATGCTGCGATATCATTCAAATCAGCAAAAGGTGTATGACCTGCTGCTTGTGCATCAAGGCCTGTATGAATACCCATGATTTGCGCACCTGCTTCACAAGTTGCTCTTGCACAGGCTACTTTGTCTTCAACGTTAATCAAGTCAATTTGAGCTTCTGCTCCGTGTGCATTTGCGGCTTTAATAACACCTACACAAGTTGCCAGACCTGATACACCAAGAACCGTACAAATATCGGCGCCTGCTGCGTAGAAAGGAGTTGCTTCGTACTCACCAGCGTCCATTGTTTTAAGATCAACTAACAGTAATTTATCTGGAAATCTTGCTCTCAGCTCTCTAACCAGATTGATACCATTGTGTTTGATACATGGAGTTCCGATTTCAAAAATATCAACATGCGGTGCTACCAAGGTAGCCAGTGCGACTGTTGCGTCGAAATCCAGTGAATCTAATGCCATTTGAATTAATGGTTTTGCCATGATATGTGCTCCGAAGGGTTATATTAATAGTTATAGTTGGTTACATACTTGTTTTGCGGACATAACTGTAAAGTAGAAAGGGGCCAGATGTCAATGCCAAATGATTAAGGAACGATACACGTCACAAACACATAGATAAAAAAATTAACAAATAAACTATAAATTCAAAGTCTTATTAATCACTCTAGCCCTGCAACTGTATTTCAGACCTCTACTCTCAAGCATAAAGTTGTTAATTTCAACACCAATGCCTGCTTCGTCAAATTGATGACTTTTTTCCATTACTAAATTTAAAACAAAGCGTAAAAATTTTCAGTTGACTGGTCTGCTATTTTATTTACCGATGTTCCACGCAATTCAGCTAGCTGTTCCGCCACATAACGCACATAAGTTGGATAGTTTGGCCTACCACGAAAGGGTACAGGAGCCAAATAAGGTGAGTCCGTTTCAATAAGAAACCGGTCGGCGGGCACTTTTTTTGCGACTTCTTTTATTTCTACGGCACTGTTGAAAGTGACAATACCGGAAAAGGAAATGTAAAAATTCAAATCCAGTGCTTTTTGGGCAAATTCCCAGTCTTCAGTAAAGCAGTGAATTACTCCCCCCACTTCACTTGCATCCTCTTCTTTCAAAATACGTAAAGTATCGCTTTTGGCTGCACGCGTGTGAATAATCAAAGGTTTTTTTAACATCTTTGCAGCACGGATATGGTTTCTGAAGCGCTGATGCTGCCAACTCAGATCACCTTCACTACGAAAATAATCCAGACCAGTCTCTCCAATACCTATAACATTATCGGACTTCCCTAAAGCAATGAGCTCAGCGACAGTCGGATCCTTGCAATCCTGAACATTTGGATGTACACCAACAGTTACTGATATTTGTGGATAACCCGCCACCAAATCCAGCATAAGCGGATAGGACTCCAAATCAATAGCTATACACAACAAATGCTCAATCTGATTAGCTTCCGCTTCATGCATAAAACAAGCAAAATCATTTTGATAGGGTTTCAGATCAATACGATCCAGGTGACAATGTGAGTCAATCAGCATGAATGAGGAAATTACATGGTATGGGTTGATCGATCAGACGCCAAAGCGCCTGCTAGATAGGTTTCGATTTTATTTCGCGCTATGCCGCCGTCCTGATCACTGAACTGCACGCCAATGCCACTGGATCTATAACTTCCTGAACGGGATGGTGTTTTCCAGATTATTTTTCCGACAATTGGTAGCCGCTCAGTCTCTTCCATTAAATTTAACAACAGAAAGACTTCCTGGCCCATTTCATAGTCACGGTTGGTGGGAATAAACAAGCCCCCGTTAACAACAAAAGGCATATAAGCTGAGTATAAAGCACTCTTATCCTTAATTGAAAGGGTCAATATACCTTGTCTGGGTGCTGATTCTGTCATAGTCATTTACTCAAATTAAGTTCAAACCAATTTATTAAAATTTCTTCGAACATTGTGTGCTTATTTATTTGGGTATTGAGTCGCTGCCGAGTTATGAGAATTAAATCGTACAATTTGTAAAGTTCTTTAACTTCCAGTTGTTGAGACAACTCTTGCAAAGCTTCTTTTAAATCCGGATTATATAGCCAGTCAGCCTTTATTAGGTAACTACATTTAATAATGTCGACAATCCAGGACGTTATCCAGAATATTAAAGGTGATTCAGGTAATTTATGCCATTCTTCGGCAATTATGACTGGATGCCTGCGTTGTTTTGCTATATCCATCCACGCTTTGAAACAGTCATTACGCAACATCATCGTACCATCATTGGCATAATCCAGAGCCAGTAAGGGTGAACCCTGCGCCAAGCCCAATAATGCAAAAGCGTTAAACTGCAAAGTTTTTATATTCTGCTGCTTAAGCCAAGCAAAGGCAATTTCTTTATCAGGCTTGGCAACGGCAAGCTTCTGGCAGCGACTGACAATAGTCGCAGGTAAGTGAGCTGGTTTATCTGTGATTAACAGCATGACCGTACGCTCTGTCGGCTCCTCCAGGCATTTTAGAAATGCATTAGCCGCTGCATTGTTCATAAGATCGGCAGGATTGACAATGACAACGCGATAGGATTCAAACTGGGGTTTTAGAGTCAAACGAGTCACCAGAGCTCGAACTTGTCCGATAGTAATGGCTTTTCCCGGCTCATCGGGTTTTATTTGGATAAAATCGGGATGTGTTTCAGCATTAAGCAACAGACATCGATCACAAAGACCACAATTCAAACCGTTGTCTTGCGGCTTCATACAAAGCAGGGAAAAAGCAAACTGATTGGCTAAATGCTGCTTGCCCAGTCCTTTATTTCCGGTAATGAGTAAAGCCTGAGGGACGCGGTTTTGCCTTCTATAATCGCACAGATGATCCCAGTATTGTTGCTGCCAAGGTAATACTGTCATCTTAACAAGGTACGAATAACATCAATCAGTGCCTTTTGTACATCAACTAACGGCTGGTTAGCTTTAATTAGTTTAATACGCTCCGGATGTAGCTCCGCTTGCAATAAATAAGCTCGTCTGACATGCTCAAAAAAACTGATTTTTTCTGATTCAAAACGGTCAAAAGCTCCTCTTTCTCTGGCGCGCTCTATACCTATCTCAACAGGAGCATCCAGTAACACCGTCAAATCAGGCCTTAGATTACCTTGCACCAGATTTTCCAACCACTCTATAGTGCTAATGCGCATATTTCGCCCCCCGCCTTGATAAGCATAAGTGGCATCGGTAAAGCGATCACAAAGCACCCACTCTCCCTGTGCCAATGCGGGCTCAATAACATGCTTGATATGCTGAGCGCGGGCAGCAAAAATCAACAATAATTCGGCTTGCTCTGAAATCATTTCACTGTCCTTGTCTAGCAATAAATGGCGTATTTTTTCAGCCAGCACAGTACCTCCAGGTTCGCGAGTAACAACAACAGAAATATTATGCTGTTGTAAATAGTCCTTTATAAAAGCCAAATTGGTGGTCTTGCCAACACCTTCCCCACCTTCCAGTGTAATAAACTTGCCTCTGATCATTTTTTCTTCCTTTGAAAGCTATCAACCGCCAGATTATGATCTTTTAATGTAGCAGAGAACTCATGAGTACCATCACCACGAGCTACAAAATACAGGGTATTGCTATTATCAGGGTGCAGAGCCGCATAAATAGCATCACGCCCGGGCATGGCAATTGGTGTTGGCGGTAATCCTTTATTCACATAAGTGTTGTAAGGTGTCGCTGTTTTTAAATCTTTATGACTGATATTTCCTTGGTAATTTTCACCCATGCCATAAATGACCGTAGGGTCGGTTTGTAGCAACATACCCGCTTGAAGCCTGCGGATAAATACCCCCGCTATTTGGGGTCTCTCAGCAACCACTCCGGTTTCTTTCTCTACAATCGAAGCCAGTATCAATGCTTCATAAGGCGTTTTAAAAGGCAATGCCTCAGCTTTATGTTGCCATTCCTGCTCCAATACTAATTGCATTTTATCGTAGGCTCTTTTTAATAAAGCAACATCAGAGGTATGCTTTTCAAAAAAATAAGTGTCGGGGAAAAACATGCCCTCTGTGTGCGTCTTGCCAGACACCAAGATGAGTTATTAATGATTCAAAATCAATGCCGTGCAAGGTATGCTCAAGATTAGGATTGTTATCGACCTCCTGCATTATTTCTTTAAAACTCCAACCTTCTGGAAAAGTGATCGCATATTGCTTGGTTTTTCCTTGTACAAACAAAGCTAATATTTGTGGCAGTGTCAATCCAGAAACCAGTTCATATTCTCCTGTTTTAAGCTTATTGACCTCATTTTCTGAAACAGCAATGACTTTAAACCAGAACGGCTTAAGTTTTACGTTTTGAGCCAACAGCTTGTCGGTAATTTGATTAAACGAGTCACCTTTATTGATTTCTATAACAACCGGATTACCGGTCACGGCAGGTGTGTACAAAGCGCTTTGATAGTCTTGCCACGCCCAGCCAAACGCGACAATTGAAGCAAGCAATACACCAACAACGATTTTAAAGACCACGATTATTGGCCTCATTTATGAATTGAATTAACCAGGCTTGTAACTGCCTGGTCCTAACACCGACTGAAAAACATTTCGCGGCGATTTGCTTGATGGGCCAGATACCTACAATCGAATTACAAACAAAGACCTCATCAGCCGTTAGCAGTTCATCTTTAGTAAATGTGTGTTCTATCGCAGAAAGACCATGATCAGATGCCATTACCATTATTATGCCGCGCATAATACCGGCAACGCCTGTTAGTGTTATTGATGAGGTATACAGAATATCATTTTTAACATAGAAAAGATTAGTCATTGTTCCTTCAATAACATGTTCATTCATATCCAGCATAATGCCTTCCTGAATCTCGGGATCAGTCCATTCAGCTCTCGCCAGTATCTGTTCAAGCCGGTTCAGATGCTTAATTCCTGCTAACACTGGATTCAACCCTAAACGGGTATGGCAAAACCGGACAATTATACCCTGCTCTTCGTAGATACTCGCGAATGTTCCCGAGCTGGGGCCTGGGAACGAGGGAAAGGGATGTAAACTTAATACACGGGTTGTTTGAATCACTTCAGGTTGACGATAACCTCGCCCACCAGAGCCGCGAGTGAGTATCAGCTTAAGAACTGCTTTGTTTGAGTGTTGGCAAAGTTTTTTTGCCTCGAAGGTAAGGAGCTCCGTACCTGGGAAAGGAATAAAAAGCCGACGACAACCGGCCTCTAATCGATCTATATGCCGATCAAAAAAAACAGGCTGTCCGTTGCTAACTGCTATCGTTTCAAATAAACCATCACCGTATTGAAAACCACGATCAGATATTTCAATATGCTCCCTGCACTCACCATTAACAAGCATTATTATGTAGAGACGCGATATACGCGTCTTTACTGATAGCGCTTAAACACTAACGTGCCATTAGTGCCGCCAAATCCAAATGAATTGGACATGGCTACATCGATTTTCATATTTCTTGCCGTATTCGGCACATAATCAAGATCGCATTCAGGATCCGGATTTTCCAGGTTGATTGTTGGCGGAGCAATTTGGTTTTGGATGCTTAATGCAGCGATCACTGCCTCAATACCTCCTGCCGCACCTAACATATGGCCAAGCATGGATTTTGTAGAGCTGATTGCAACTTTATAGGCATAATCACCCAACGCCGATTTCATCGCATGGGTTTCACCTATATCACCCGCTGGAGTCGATGTGCCATGTGCATTGATGTAATCAACATCGTCCACGTTTAAGCCTGCATCTCGCAAGGCATTTCTCATACACCTTGCCGCACCTTCTCCTCCAGCTGAAGGAGTTGTTATATGATAAGCGTCACTGTTCATGCCATAACCGGCTACTTCGGCATAAATTTTTGCACCACGGGCTTTGGCATGCTCCAGTTCTTCAAGTACAACTACGCCGGCACCATCACTCAACACAAAGCCGTCACGATCCCTATCCCAAGGACGACTTGCAGCTTGCGGATTATCATTCCGGCGGGACAAGGCTTTAGCAGAAGCAAACCCACCCATTGCCGTCGCTGATGTTGTACAGCGTTCAGCGCCACCAGCAATCATCACATCGGCATCACCATACATAATATGGCGAGCAGCATCGCCGATATTGTGTGTACCTGTAGCACAGGCTGTAACAATAGCAAAGTTTGGCCCTTTTAATCCGTATTTGATTGAAAGATTGCCTGAAATCATATTGATAATGTTACCAGGTACAAAGAATGGAGAGATCCGGCGCGGCCCGCTTTTCTCATAGATTGCATGGCATTCTTCAATGCCAGTAATACCGCCTATACCTGCACCTATTGCTACACCGATACGTTCAGCATTAGCCTCGGTAACTTCAATCCCGGAATCTTCAATAGCCTGACACCCAGCAGCAATACCATAATGGATAAAGCCATCCATCCGTTTGGCATCTCTGTCAGGAATATACTGGGAAATATCAAAATTTCTTATTACGCCGCCAAAAGTGCTGGCAAAAGGAGAAATATCAAAAGAATCAATTGGACTTATACCACTTTTACCGTTGATTATACCGTCCCAGGTTTCTGCGACAGTATTGGCTAAGCACGTAACCGCACCCAATCCAGTTATTACAACTCGACGTTTGCTCAATGTAATGTACCGTAAGAAAAGTGAAGATGAGGATGAAGGGATAGTGATCTAAAAACTGCCTTGAAACAACATAAACAATCTGAATTTTTAATAATTCAGAATTGAACTGCACAATTGCGTACTTTTTGTACCCGTTATTTCCTAACAGCAACTTAGTGGATGAACAAACCGTTCATCCACTAATAACCAGTCTTACGCGTTTTTTTCCACGTAATCGATAGCTTGCTGAACTGTTGTAATTTTTTCAGCTTCATCGTCTGGTATTTCGCATTCGAATTCTTCTTCAAGAGCCATAACGAGTTCAACTGTGTCCAGAGAATCAGCACCCAGGTCATCTACAAATGAAGCATCGGTAGCGATATCTTCTTTAACACCTAATTGCTCTGCAACAATCTTTTTTACTCGTTCTTCAATGTTACTCATAATTATTATCCTCAAACAATGTAAGTTTTCATTATTAAAAAACTTACAATAGTATTGTTATTAGTTTTGACTGAAATCCCGTCTCCGGCAAATCCAGACGGCCGGGCAATTATACTTAATATTAAAACAATGTCACCCTATTAAGGCATAAACATCCCACCATTGACATGAAGGGTTTCACCCGTAATGTAGCCAGCACCTGCCGAAGCAAGAAAGGCAACAGTATGAGCAATTTCTTTTGCCTCGCCTAAACGAGATAAAGGAATCGATGATAATAAAGCATTTTTAATGTCATCACTCAATTCCTTGGTCATATCGGTATCAATAAATCCAGGCGCAACAGTATTCACTGTAATATTGCGTGAACCGACTTCTTTCGCCATTGATTTAGCAAATCCAACCATACCGGCTTTTGCGGCTGCGTAATTTGCTTGCCCTGCATTACCAGTAAATCCAACCACAGATGAAATATTGATAATGCGGCCTGTTTTAGCTTTCATCATGCCACGCAAGACAGCCTTGCTCATACGAAAAACGGAAGTTAAATTGGTATTAATAATGTCATCCCATTCATCATCTTTCATCCGCATCAACAAATTATCCCGCGTGATACCTGCATTGTTGACCAATACTGTCGGCGCACCAAATTCATCATTTATCGCTTTGATCACTTCCGCGATAGATTCGGCATCGGCCACATCAAGCTTAATGCCCTTACCATTTTCGCCTAAATAACCGGAAATTGAATCTGCACCGGCATCAGACGTCGCGGTGCCAACAACAAAAAAACCATCATCAGCCAATCTTTCGGCAATCGCCCTGCCAATACCACGACTGGCACCTGTCACTAAAGCTATTTGCTTAGTCATCGAATTGCTCCAATACTTTATTTAACGTCTCAGGATCGTAAATAGAAAAATGTTCGGCATCTTTAGCGATACGCTTGTCTAACCCAATCAATACTTTGCCGGGACCGCACTCAACAAAACGGGTGACACCCTGATCGTACATGAATCTAATGGTATCGACCCAGCGCACTGGTTTATAGAGTTGCTCTTTTAATGCATTACGAATCACTTCCGGCGCACTATGTGAAGCCACATCAACATTATGAATCAGCGTCATTTTCGGTATATCAATAACGGTATCTTGCAGATATTTATCCAGCTTTTCCGCCGCTGGTTGCATCAATGCGCAATGAGAAGGCACGCTAACGGGCAATAGCAACGCACGTTTAGCCCCCGCCTCTTTTGCTGCAAGCATCGCTCTTTCAACAGCCGCAAGATCCCCTGCAATGACCACCTGGCCTGGCGCATTAAAATTGACAGCCGAAACCACCTCATTCCCGGCAACCTGATCACAAATATTAACAACCTGATGATCTTCAAGTCCCAAAATAGCCGCCATTGATCCAACGCCGGCCGGTACAGCCTCTTGCATTAATTGCCCTCTTATTGCAACCAGCTTTATACCGTCTTCAAAAGACAGGGCACCGGAACAAACCAGCGCGGTATACTCCCCTAGACTATGACCCGCCATCCAATCCGGTCGCAGAGTGCTGTGCTTGCACCAAACCTCCCATACAGCAACGCCGGCTGCCAACATGGCCGGCTGTGTATTTTGCGTTTGATTAAGGTCTGCTTCCGGCCCCTGTGCGACGATAGACCATAAATCCTTGCCCAGCGCATCAGATGCTCGTTCAAAAGTATGCTTTACCTCAGCATAACTGGCCGCCAAATCCGACAACATACCCACGGACTGGGAACCCTGCCCGGGAAAAACAAAAGCTAAATTGTACATTTGCTTGTTCATCTTCCAATAAGCTTGATTTAGTATTTAATTAATGCAGAACCCCAGGTGAATCCTGCGCCAAAGGCTTCAAGCAAAACCACTTGCCCCCGCTTAATGCGATTATCACGAACCGCTTCATTAAAGGCAATCAGCACCGAAGCAGCCGAGGTATTACCCTGATTTTCAAGCGTCACCACAACTTGACTCATGGACATTTTCAATTTTTTAGCGGTTGCCGCAATGATTCGTATGTTCGCCTGATGCGGAACTAACCAGTCAATATCGGACTTATTCATATTATTAGCTTCCAGCGTTTCATCGACAATTTGGCCCAACGTATTAACCGCGACTTTAAACACCTCGTTGCCACGCATGCTGATGTAACCGGCTTCGTGCTTATTAGCATCTGTAGCAACTTGTGGATTCGGGCAATATAAAAGGTCTTCATATTCACCATCCGAATGAATATGCGTAGACAAAATACCTGCCTCGTCCGAGGCGCTCAACAATATAGCCCCGGCTCCATCGCCAAATAAAATACAGGTACCCCGATCCGTCCAGTCGACAATGCGTGAACAAATTTCAGCACCGACAACAAGCACCGTTCTGGCTGCACCTGACTTGATATATTGATCGGCAATACTCAGGGCAAAAATCGAGCCCGAGCAAGCGGCCTGCACATCAAAGGCAACACAGTTTTTAATGCCCAAACGCTGCTGCAGTAAGCAACCTGTACTCGGATAAACACGATCAGGGGTACTGGTGGCAATAATGATTAAATCAATTGTTTCTGGATCACAATCACCCGCTTCTATGGCTTGCCTGGCAGCAATTTCGGCCATGCTGGCAGCTGACTCATTCGGCCCTGCAATTCGCCGGCTTTTAATACCTGTCCGCTCATAAATCCAGTTATGTGATGTGTCAACTGTCTGCGATATTTGCTCATTTGTGCGAACTTCTTCTGGCAGATAAGCCCCGGTACCGATTACTCTTGAATAACGGATCATGCGACCTCTCTCAGAGCCAGGATTTTCTCTACTTGCTCGCTTATCTTTCTAATGACATCTTTTTTAACTTCAATTTCGGCAAGTTGAATTGCTGTCTTAAAGGCAAGAACATCCGCTCCGCCATGACTTTTAATGACCAGCCCACGAAGCCCTAAAAAGCTTGCGCCATTATATAAACGAGGATCGATACGCTGCTTAAACGATTTAAGCACCGGATAAGCAATCAACCCAACCAGCTTGGTTAAGCTGTTTTTGTTAAAAGCTTCTTTTAACGCAGAGCCAATCATTTTGGCCGCACCTTCAATAGATTTAAGTGCAACATTACCAACAAACCCATCTGTAACGATCAAATCAACTTTGATATGCCCGGCATTTAAAGAGTTGCCTTCTACGTAACCGATATAATTTAATGCCGAATTTTCCAATAATTTTGCGGCCGCTTTAACCTGCTCATTACCTTTCGTATCTTCTTCGCCGATATTTAACAACCCTACCTTTGGACTATCTATAGCTTCAACCGCTTTAACCAACTCATTACCCATGATCGCAAATTGAAAAAGGTGTTCAGCTGTACAATCTACATTCGCGCCCAAATCGAGCACATGAGTATGCCCGTAAATAGAGGGTAGCGTGGAAATAATGGCAGGACGATCAATCCCGGGGATCATTTTCAAAACAAAGCGAGCTGTGGCCATGAGTGCTCCGGTATTGCCGGCACTCACACAGGCATCGGCATGGCCATCACGAACCAGATTGATAGCCACCCGCATGGATGAATCTTTTTTGTTCTTCAACGCCTTGGATGGAGACTCATCCATACCAACGCACTGCGATGCGTGCTGGATAGTGAGCCTATCTTGAAAATCAGCTAACTGCTGTGGCAACAACTGCTTAATAACAGCTTCATCGCCCACTAAAATCAGTTTTAAATCTGGATTGTTTTTTAAACAATCCAATGATGCCGGGATAGTGACCTTTGGACCATGATCCCCGCCCATTGCATCAATTGAAATTGTTAAACTCACGCTGACGAACAACTCCGCAGTTATTGAAGGAAGCCGAACCAGATTGGGTTCGGCATAGCATCATTCCAGAGAGAAAAGATTATTACTCTTCGTCGCTAGTGGTTACTATTTGGCGACCTTTAAAATAACCGTCCGGGGTAACGTGATGACGCAAATGCGTTTCACCTGTGATTGGATCTTGAGACAATGCTCTGCCTGTTAAGGCATCATGAGAACGACGTTGACCGCGTCTTGAACGCGATACTTTACTTTTTTGTACGGCCATTATAAATCTCCAGTATTTTTAAGTTTGGCTAAAATAGAAAAAGGGGTTTCAGGCAACGACTGCTCGTCACTCACTAATGAATCTAGGCTGTTATTGTCATATTCAGGGACAGTACAACTATGCTGATGCTTGGGAAATGCCGGCAAAATGAGTAATATCTCGTCTTCAATAATATTTTTAAGAGGAATTTTCCCTTCCCCAACCAGTAATGGCTCATAATCATCAGGTAATCTATTCGCTTGATCTATTGAGGTAACAACACCTAACTTTATGGCGCAGTCAATAGGCCAATTAACAGCCTTCAAACAATTTTGGCACTCAAGCTCCAAAACAGCCTCTATATGCCCCTCAACTTTGACCAGCCTTCCTTCCCGCCCAAAAAAAAGGTCAACGGTAACCACTCCCGTATCGTTAACGAGCATTTCCGCCAAACGATCCAGACTTCTTAAGGGTATTTGACCCTTCAAAGCACCACGCTTATCAGCCAGATGCAAGGGGTCAATATATTCAGGTAATCGATCCAACATAACTGTGAAATAATATACGGAAACAATAAACGCGTCAAACTCTAAATATAAATCAATAATTATGCCAGATAAAAAACCTACACTTGGTTTCATAGGTATCGGCTTAATGGGCAAGCCCTTAACGCTGCGTTTGCTGAATGCCGGCTTTAAGGTCAATGTTTGGAATCGCAGCCCTGAAAAACTTATACCCGTTATTGATGCAGGCGCTAAAGCTTGTACATCCATTGCCGAATTAGTCAAAGCATCAAAAATTATCTTATTGTGCCTGGCCGATACAGCAGCTGTTGAATCAGTTATACGCAATGATATTCTTGAAAACGGCTCAGCAAACCAGTTGCTGATTGACTTATCCAGCATTCACCCGGAAAACACCCGGCAGTTAGCATTAATGTTATATGAGAAATGCGGCATGGGCTGGGTCGATGCGCCCGTTTCAGGTGGCGTTACTGGAGCAGAACAAGGAAATCTGGCGATTATGGCAGGCGGCAGTATAGAAAACATAAACATTGCACGCGTCGTCCTGGCTCCGCTTTATAAACAACTCACCCATATGGGTGACGTAGGCAGCGGCCAAGTCACCAAGATTTGCAACCAAATGATTGTCAGTTGTAACGTTCTGGTTATTGCCGAAATGATCGCGCTAGCCAAACAAGCGGGGGTAGATGCCGAAAAAATACCGGAAGCCCTGTCCGGCGGCTTTGCTGATTCCAAACCCTTGCAAATCGTTGGGCCGGAAATGGCAACCGCAACCTTTGAACCGGTTAAATGGCGAGTTAAAACCTTATTAAAAGATTTAAATATGGCAGTTGATTTATCCATTAAACAAGGCAATGCTATCCCCATGTCCGGCTTGGCTGCGCAACTCATGCAATTACACGGCAGCCATGGTTATTTAGAACAAGATCCCGCAACGTTAATTAAATTATTTACCAAAAACGATGCTTAACTTCACCGCTAATTTAAGCTTACTGTTTACTGAAGAAGAGCTTATCAATCGCTTCAAAGCAGCTAAACAACATGGATTTGATGCCGTTGAAATACAGTTCCCCTACAGCGTGAGCGCAGAAATCCTGAAAAATACCCTGGAAGAACAGCAATTAAAATTGGTGTTATTTAATGTGGATGCTGATGATCTATTACATGGCGGCGAAGGACTCGCCTGTGTGCCTGAAAAACGGGATCAATTCCGCCAGGCAGTCGCTCAAACACTTGAATACGCACAGCTATTAAAACCGGAAGTCATCAATATTCTGCCAGGACGTTGTTTTAATGAAAACCGAAAACAGAACTACCTGGAAACCTTTAAAGAAAATCTGTCTTTTGCTGTTGAGACATTTGCGCCATTAGGCATTAAAACAGTTTTTGAAGCTGTCAATAGCCACGATATGCCCGGATTTATCATCCATAACAGTTTACAAATGCTTGATATATTAAACCAGCTCAACCACCCTAAGCTGTTCATGCAGTACGATATTTATCACATGCAGATGATGGGTGACAAGCCGGATGAATTTATTGCCGGGTACGCTGATAAAATCGGTCATATTCAATTTGCAGATTGTCCTGGGCGCGGCCAACCCGGCACAGGACAGATTAATTTTGAACGTGTTTTTTCGGCCATTGAAAAATCAGCTTATTCAGGTTGGGTAGGCGCTGAATACAACCCCGTTGGAACAACATCTGAAAGCTTGAGCTGGTATCCTAAAAGCACCAGTTGAGCACTCAAAAGCTCCGTAGCCCTTATATATAGACAACTGGAATGCTAGTCAAACCTCTCATGTTTCCATACGTAAGCCATTGATTATGATTGATCCGGCTTTTTTATCTCTGTTTCACACTTAAGGCGCTCTTAAGACTTGCCAAGTTAAAATTGCCCCACGTTAAAACAATTAACGTAGAAAACCCTAGAGCAAAACAATTGCTTTAGAGCAGTAAGGCAAAGAACTAAGGATTTAAGACATAACCCGATACCCTTGGTTTTTTATAAATGGTCAACTATTGAACAGGCCATAGATTTTAATTAAAAAAGGCTTTTTATTTATGAATAAACTGATACTAGCAGTTTCTTTTGTTGTTATATGCAGTTATTTTTCTAACCCTATTCAATCGGCGGAAGCATCCCGTCGTCACACGACACATGTGTCAAAAGCACATACAACCAACCATCATTCAAAAACCCATCATCAAGGCATAGCTTCCTGGTATGGCGCTGATTTTCATGGCAAAAGAACCGCTAACGGCGAAAGATTCAACATGTATGCAATGACTGCGGCACATAAAACACTGCCTCTTTCATCTTACGCTGAAGTCACCAACCTGAAAAATCATCGTAGCGTTATCGTGCGCATCAATGATAGAGGGCCTTATCATGGCAAAAGAGCACTGGATTTATCCTACGCTGCCGCCAAAGAACTCGGTATTACAGGAACAGGTTCAGTACAAATCAAACCACTATAAGTTGCAACCATTCATTGGCACAATTGCGCGATAATGAAACCGACAAACCTGATTAATCTTTATTAAACTCAATGAACACTTGTAAGTTTTGTAGGGCGGTTAGCTTAGGCTAAAAGCCCTACAACCAGACATTAGCACTTAGGAAATCATTCTAACCTTTGCTGTTACCCGCCAAGATAATCACCCGATATTATTTGCTGTAGACTTGAAACATCATGGTTGTATAGATACACCCAAGCCACAACAGAGCCACCGCCGATAAGTTCTATAGAAAGCTGCTTACGACTATATTCATGCGGCATCGGGAACCTGTCACTACATTCTTCGTAGTCATCCAACAAGGCCAATACCCGCTTTCGATCAAGCATTTTATAGAGTTCACCGAAAACCTTATCGTTGGCATCACTGGATTCAATGGCGCCAGGATAGCCACATACTTCATATAATTTTCCTTGCATAGCCCCATCTGAAAAATATTCGCAGTGACTAGCTAATAAATGATGCATGTTCGAAGCTATTTGTTTACGCAACGTGCCATAAACAAATATAAATTCAGACGCCACTTTTATGCTATTTCCTTCTTGAATTATTCCGGGTTATGCGAACAACTATGCATTTCATCCAGCCCCACAACACCGTTTAAATTTCTTGCCACTACCACAAGAACAAAGCGCATTCTTGCCCTGATTAGTTTGCAGACCTACCTTACCAATTGATTTAATGACCCCATCAAGATAAAACCAGCGTCCGTTGATTTTCGTAAAGCGACTGATTTCATTCATGACATGTTCTTCGCCATCCTGCATAAAATAAGCTTTAAACGACACCACGCCTTTACTGTCCTTGATCCCGCCTTTTTTGACGTCGGTAATTTCCAGTCGTAGCCAGTCAATGTTTTCCCTGGAAAAATCAATCTTCTCAGGCCGCTTGGTGGTATCCCAGGTTTCCTGCAAATAAGCGGCATTGCGCATGGCATAAGCCGTATATCGCGAACGCATCAACGCTTCAGCGGTTGCCGGTATTTTTTCGCCGGAATGAAAGAGCCCGCAGCATTGTTGGATATTCAATGCCGGAGCCGCAGAGGCAGGGTGTGTGAGTGTTCAAAAAAAATCCTTAATTTAAGTCGTGTAACGCAGCAAGGTGTAATGCGCTATATCATCGATGATTTCATTCTTCTTGCTTTAGCACATCTTTTTGCCCTTGCTTTTCAAGTAATTCCAATAAAAACTCAGGAGCGAAGTCAGCACCATTTTGTCATGCAATTGTTTCTAATGTTGTGTCTAGCCTTACAGTTGAAAATATGGATTTATCTTTCAAGGGTTCATACATCTCACCCCATAATTCAGAGGACAAATCAATTTCGCCGCTTACATTATTATTAAAAGAGAGCCATACGCGGTAGTCGGTTAAGTATTTTGCTTGATAAATATGTAACATGATTGCTTACTCCAACGGTTCGATGGGTAATAATGATTTTCTTTGTTTGCAACGTCTCCAGTTTTCCAGTAATTCGTCAGGATGTAATGCCAACCACTCTAAAGCCATAGACAATACACGTCTCGGTATTTTTTCTTCCATAACAACGCCATTCAAACTTATTATGACTTCATGTTCACCATATTGGGCGTGGAAGTGCGGCGGATTGTGGTCGTTTCAATATTATGGTAATAATAATTCCAATTATGCTTGTCGTCTACCACGATTTGCACATTGTAGCCCGCAACGGTTTGTCCGCGTTTAGTGAGTAGTCTGGCGTCTTTGTCAACGGTGGAAACTTGTTTGTCGCCACTGTCTGCAAGGCTTTTTTCTCGGCTTGTTTGTTCCGCAACCGTTCCAGCTTTTGTTGCAGCTGCTCGTCTTCAACCAAGCTGCCTTTGCCTGCTTTGTCATCGGCGGCGTCTTGCTCGGCGAGTGCTTGTTGATAGTCGGCGATTTTCTTGTCCAAATAGTCAAGCTGCTTATTGAGCTTGTCTTCAGTGTAAATACCGGTTTTGCTGGCATCGGCTTTGAAGAAGCTGCCGTCGACCGCCGCTTGCTCGCCCCCGAAAAGCGCAAGCTCCTTGCACAGCAACAGGAAATCGCGGTTCGCCGCCTTTAACGCTGCGCCATTGACTTTACGGAAGTCGGCGATGGTTTTGTAGGTCGGCCCCAACCCCTCAATTAACCACATCACTTCCAGGTTGCGACTGGCTTCACGCTCCAGTTTCCGGCTGCTGCGAATACCTTGCAAATAGCCGTACAAATACAGCTTCAACAACGCCCCTGGATCATAAGCCGGTTGCCCGGCGTTAATGACCGGCTGGGTGTAAACCCTAAAGCCTGTAAATCCAACGTGTCGACATACGCATCAATGGCTCGTACCGGATTGTTCTGGTTAACGTATTCATCGACACAAGGCGGCAGCAACATTTCTTGTGCCGGTTTAATACGGGTTGATAGCGACGTACTGACATGATTGTGTTTGTTAAGTTGGAACTTTACCGGATGCTGTGCATATTATAAGGTATTGGGTGCGATAATACTTTCACAGCCTCTCCAGCTTGGGAACCAGCAAGCGCATTTCTACAGTAAATGTTGGGTTGGAACAGCATCAATCCAATCTACCTTGCTTTATGTTCACTTTTAGACGGATAATTCTGCATTATTCAAGCGGTTAAATTTCAACAAGGAGTAAACATGACCACCATTACTTTCGACACCACAACTTCGTGAAAAAGCTCAAAGCAGTATGCTTTACCGAAGAACAGGCCGAAGTTTTTGCCCGCGAACAAGCACGCCTGATTGAAGACAAATTGGCAACCAAAAACGACTTGGTCGAACTCGAAAACAACTTACGCAGGGACTTGCGCGAGCTGGAATATAGGATCATCATCAAATTGGGCGGTCTGATGACTGCATCAATTGCGGATGTTGCTACGCTGGTTAAACTGCTTTAATCCAGATAGGGTAATCATCGCGTACCTTAGGGCCTGTCCAAAAATAAGTGGAACAAGTTGTAGGAATAAGCGATGATGTCTGCATGGGCACAGAAGAGATCATTGAAACCCTCCGTAAGAAATTTGAACGCGTTTCCGAGGTTCTGGATGAGCGGGGTCGTCGGGTGTGGGCTGCTGCGGAAGCGGAAGCCTTGGGCTATGGCGGGCAAAGTATCGTGGCTAAAGCCACTGGCCTCGCGCGAATTACGCTCTATCGTGAAGGATTAAGACAGGTCTCGGATCAAGGGCCTTATCCTCAGGAGCGAATTCGGAACCCGGGAGGCGGTCGCAAAAAGCTGACCGAGCAGGAACCGACGATGTTGTCGGCATTGGAAGCTTTAGTGGAGCCCACTACCAGAGGCGATCCGGAAAATCCGCTACGATGGACCTGCTTGAGTACCCGTCAGTTGTCCGCAGCCCTTCAAAAGCAAGGGTATCGGATCGGCCGTCAAACAGTGGCCACACTATTGGAAGAGTTGGGCTACAGTCTGCAAGGGAATCAGAAAACGAAGGAAGGTTCCAGTCACCCGGATAGGGATGCCCAGTTCAGATATATTCACGGCCGGGTTGAGGAGTTTCAAAGCCGAGGACAGCCGGTCGTCTCGGTTGACACGAAGAAAAAGGAACTGGTCGGGGATTTTAAGAATGGGGGCAGAGAATGGCGTCCGGCGGGCAACCCAGAACCTGTTCGGGTTTATGATTTCGTGGATAAGGCGCTGGGGAAAGCTAATCCCTATGGCATATATGATCCGGTAGCCAACGTTGGTTGGGTAAGCGTGGGTGTTGACCATGACACGGCTGAGTTCGCGGTGGAAACGCTGCGGCGGTGGTGGGAAAAAATGGGTCGTTTACGCTATCCGACTGCCACGGAATTGTTGGTAAATGCCGATGGTGGCGGCAGTAACGGAACTCGAATCCGATTGTGGAAGGTGGCATTGCAACGACTGGCTGACGAAACCGGGTTGCGAATCACGGTCTGCCATTTCCCACCGGGGACGAGCAAATGGAATAAGATTGAGCATCGAATGTTTAGCTATATCAGTATGAATTGGCGGGGAAAACCTTTGATTAGCCATGAAGTTATCGTAAATTTAATTGCCAGCACGACCACCCAGACGGGATTAAAAATCGAGGCGGAAATTGACACCAACCTCTATCCGAAAGGACTTAGAGTGACCGATGAGGAACTCGAAAAAATCAACATCCAAAAAGCCAACTTCCATGGCGAATGGAATTACACCATCCTCCCGTCAACCTGAAAGTTGTTACAGTTATATTTGGACAGGCTCTTAATTTAGAACACGATTTAACCTTAACGCTTTGTAACGGTAAAAATGCGCGTCCTGCTTTGCTTACTTAATAACCCATACATTTAGGAGACCGACATATCAGTAGCAAACATAGTGTTACAAGACGAACTGGAACAACTTTTAACCCAGTTAGCCGAAAAGAATTCCGTTGCAACACAACAAATTGCGGCCGATTTGTTAGCAGGTATCGCCATGCTAAAAGAACTGCCTTATCTAGGACGAAAGGTCGAAAAAGCTCCAAACCCGGAAATTATGCGCGATTTATCGGTAAGCCTGTACATTATGCGTTATTTAGTTATTTGGTGAAGAAATACATATTCTTGGAATGTGGCATAAACGGGAAAACTGGTCAAGCTGACAAATGTGCATAGCACAGAGGCAAACGATACGCTTCACACCTCAGCGCATCCTCCACACTTATCAAATTAATCATGGAATCACAAAAATCTTTCGTCAGCTGGTTTAGAGACTCATCACCCTACATCCACGCCCATCGCAACAAAACCTTTGTCATTTCTTTTGGCGGCGAAGCGGTGCTGGCTGATGATTTTGATCATCATGTCCACGATTTTGCCTTACTCAGCAGTCTTGGGGATACGCCTGGTATTGGTTCACGGCATACGCCCGCAGATTGACCAGCGTCTTAACAAACTCAACGCCCCTGCCCTCTTCCATAAGCATTTGCGCATTACCGATGATCTAGCGCTGCAATGCGTAAAAGAAGCCGCAGGCTTAGTTCGCGTGGAAATTGAAGCGCTGTTATCCATGGGCTTGGCGAATTCTCCTATGGCGGGGTGCGGACTCAAAGTGGCTTCCGGTAATTTTGTCATCGCCAAACCTATCGGCGTGATAGACGGGATTGATTACTGCCATACCGGCGAAGTTCGCCGTATTGACAGCGCTGCCATTCATCAGCAACTCGACCAAAATAATGTCGTGCTGATCTCGCCTATCGGCTATTCACCCAGCGGGGAAATTTTTAACCTGTCTGCTGAACAGGTTGCCACTGCGGTTTCGATTGCTTTAAAAGCTGAAAAATTAATCCTGTTAACGGAGCAAAGTTGCTGCAACCCCGATGATGGCGAGCAAATCCGGCAAATGACTACCGATGAAGCGGATGCTTTCCTGCATCAGCATCAGGACATAGACGACACCATCAGCTTGCCTCTTAAAGCGGCCATTCAAAGTTGCCGTTCCGGGAATTGAGCGTGTGCATTTGATAAACCGGGTCATTGATGGCGCGCTGTTGCTGGAATTATTTAGCCGTGACGGTATCGGCACACTGATTAGCTCCATCCCCTTCGAAGAATTGCGCCCGGCCACACTGAATGATATAGGCGGCATTCTGGAATTGATCAAGCCCCTGGAGCAGCAAGGCATATTAGCCAAACGTTCCAGAGAAAAAATTGAAATGGAAATAGCCGACTATATCGTTATCGAACGGGACGGCTTGATAATCGGCTGCACCGCATTGCATCCGAATGAACAAGGCCATTTCGGCGCTATTGCCTGCCTGGCCGTTCATCCTGATTACCGGGGATCGGCAGCGCGGCAATCGCATGCTCGACTATGTCTATCGCAAAGCCAGAAAGTTGGCGCTTAAAAAATTGTTTGTATTATCAACGCAAACCATGCACTGGTTTATTGAGCGCGGCTTTTTATCGTCCGATATTAACAGTCTTCCCGGCCCTCTCAAGGCACTCTACAACCCGCAAAGAAACTCCAAAATTCTTTGCAAGGACATTGAATAAGCTCTGTCATGGCGACCCTATCACTATTGCAAATAACAGACCTGCATATCCTGCCAGGTCAGGATGAGACCTTTCTGGGCATCAATACAGAGCATTATTTCCATGCCGTTCTTGATCTCGCCTTTGCTGAACAGCATCATTTTGATTTAATTCTGCTGACGGGTGATCTTGCCCAGCATCCTTGCCCGGCAAGCTACCAGCGCATCCTGAACGCTCTTGAAGCCACTAACACGCCGTGCATTTGCCTGCCCGGCAATCATGATGATTATGAACTCATGCAGCAGATTTTTAATACCGGCCTGGTCAGCTGCAGGAAACATATTTTAATGAAAAACTGGCAACTGATTTGCCTGAACAGCCAAATACCGGGAGCTCCCGGAGGCCGTCTGTCAGAACAGGAATTATTATTTCTTGAAGATTGTCTGATTAAAAACCCGAATTATCACGCGCTGATCGCAGTCCATCATCATTGCCTGAAAACTAATAGTGCCTGGATGGATACCATGATGATAGAAAACAGCCAGGAGTTTTTGGCTATAATCAGCAAATATCCACAAGCCAAGGCCATCACGACCGGACATATCCATCAAATCATGGATATTACAATCGAGGGAATCCGCGTCCTGGGTACCCCTTCAACCTGCTTCCAGTTTACACCGGAAAGTAAAACCTTCAGCCTGGACACTAGCGCTCCCGGTTATCGTTTGATAACACTGTATGCTGATGGCCGGATTGAATCCGGGATTACCCGGCACTCTGAGCAGTTAAGTGGATTGCAGATAGATACGCAGGGTTACTAATCTTTACAATTCAAATTCAGACGGATTAAGCGCTAATTCCTTGGCTATTTTGACGGCTATCTTTTTTTCATCGTTATCAAAAAGACCATCAGAAGAGGCAATGGCAATAATCATGCGAACCAGCAAGCGCGAAGCTTCAGTATTAGACTTCATTTTGCCTATGGCCTGATAGGCTTTGGCTTCGCCTATGTCTTTATCAAATTCCAGTTGTCCGACAAAATCCTGAAACGCTTTAATCACATCACTGGTGGTAAAAATTGACAGCGCATCATTGCTTTCGATGAATTTAATCATTTTTTGTTTTTCTTCCGAACTGATGCTGCCATCAGCCATTGCAATCAAGGCAGAACCCGCCATCGCTGCATTCAGAAAATCCTTGTTTTTAAATTTCAAGGCCTCTGTTTTTAATTCATTGGCTTTGGTTTTAAGCTGGCTAAGAAAATTATCGAAACTCATTAGTGTTCTCCTGGTTTTGTGTATTGGGGGGTTATGTTTACTTGCTTGCATTCTGACGTTATTAAACCATTAAACCGGCCACTCGGCATATTCTTTCAATGACAAGGCATCTTTAACACCATAACACATTTGCCGATTTATGATGCTTTCCGCCCATTGCTGATGGGTTGCCACTTCACACATGGCATTGTGCATTCTAAAAACCGCAGGAGCATCCCTGTCGTTTAAGCTGAGCGCCATCTCGTAGTCTTCCACATCAACGGCGTAGGCGGATTCAATAGCCGGTACTTGGGTTGGATGAATGGCGGTTTTACCGGCTAAGCCATGTGCTAAATCCAGCCTCATTTCTTTTTGTAGAGTATCTGTATCATCCAGATATTCAAACACCGGGGCGGACAATGAAAATCCATACGGTTTGAAAATAGTCACCAGTTGCGCGATAACGTTACCTATCGGCGTTTCATAAAGTGTGAAAGATCGGGGTCTACGAATACCTAAAAGATTCATCAGGTCGTTGCCGCCAATTCTAAGCATTAAAATTCGCTGGGCAATATCGTCTTGTAATAAACCTTGCCGTAATTCAGTCATCGCATTGAAATCAAAAACCTCTTTGGTTTCCAGGGTAGGCATGACCTTGAAAGGTGTACCCTGCAATTGATCAAAATAGGCGTGAAACACGCCTTCGTTGAATTTTGGTAAAACAAAACCATCCACTTTTTCAATATCGGGAAGATCCAGTAATCGGGCCAAAATATCCGGATTTCTGGCACGAATAAACCGGAATCTATGGGGCGAATCTCTAAAGCCTTGCAGGCATAAACCTATATGACGCACACAGCTATCAACATCAGTTCTCGATACGGCGTCCTCGGTACAGAAAATCATTGAGCGCAACATGGAATACTTCTCGCCATTGGCAATCTCCATGATGTCGCGGCGATTCCCGGGCATATAAAGCGGCGCCCCTAACATCCAGGGTGAAATCGACTTTGGGTGTTTATTCATAACTTGATCTCTTTGATTAGCGCTACCGCACGATACGGTAAATCTTTAAAAACCGCTATGGGAATTGACTTGGACTCGGCTAACCAGCGTAAATGCCGGGTCGCTTCGGAATCCAAATCCTGTAACAGCAATAGCTGCGCTTCACGGCGCAATAAAACGCGCGTCGCTTCACCAATACCGGGCTTGATGTAATTGGGATGAGTAATGCCGTATCGTTCGGCAATCCATTGTAAAAACTGTCGGGAAATTGTTTGTAATTGTTGACGATTGTTGGGGCGGGGTACAGACGCGATTAATCGCGTCTCTGCATATCTGACAATATCCACTCTGGAAAGTATCGCATCAATAAAATAATTCGATAAATCGTGCCGGGCAAACTGCTCATAATAAAGACAGCCATGAAAATCAGTGGGACTTGCTGTGTGTTTGTCATAAACCGATCGACTAATCAGACCCGATATCGTAGCGTTCAGGATGCAGGATGGGATTAAATAATCTTCTGACGAGGCGGCAACCGCAGCCCAACCTGATAAATCAGTCAATACATATAACTCAGGCGGAATAGAAATACCATCACTGACTGCGAAAGCCTGTAAACTGGTTGCCAACTGGCGTGCAATAACACCTTTTCCTGTCCAGCCATCAACAAATACCAACGATTCCGGCGCGTGCTTTTGCAAAATATGGCGCAATGCATTTTGGTCTATACCGACATCCCTGAGGATAGAAATAGAATAATGTTCGACCTGGATGTTGTAATGCCGTTTTAAAACATGCTTGAGTAACACGCCTACCGGCGTTCCCGCACGCGCTAATGACACCAGCGTAATACCTTGCGGACGCGTAGCCAAAATACCCTCTGCCAGCAGCAACAGATGTTCTGCCATGCGATCCTGATTTAAGGCCATGGCCCGGTAAAAAAGCGGCAAATAGTCATCCGGCGGCAAGGATTCATGGGTCAGCATTTCGGAATAATGCTTTTTACCGGATTGAATCAGCGCCTCCTTAAGGTGGACTGGCGTATCCGGCATCGACATCGGTTTTAACAAGAACTGCACATCGTCTGGCGTATAACTGCCGGTGAAGGGAATCCTGTTTTTCATTCGGCAAACGCCAGCGTTTCAAACAATTGCGTATTTTTTGGAATTAAAGCGTAATCGCACAATCCCATAAACGGCGCGTCGGTTTTGCTATCACCCGCGCCAAATGTCAGTAATTCAGGATGCTGTTGTTTGTAGCCCTCGATCAAGTAACTAACCGCACTTTCTTTGTTAATGATTTTCGGCAATACCGCAAGATTGTTGCCATTCAAATGCCAATATAAACTCCCATCAAGGATATGCGGATTCGTCTTAATAATGCCATCCAGTAACGTTTTCAACGTTGTTTCAGTGCCATCTACATGCTTGATTACGCCATACCACAGTGTGTCAAAGTCAACTACCAGCCGTTGTTTAAAGCCGTTATAACGCTGGCAATACGACTCAACTTCCGCCCATACATCCAGCAATTTTTCATGATACCGGGGTAAGGCTTCCATCATTCCATCCATCCATACACAATCAATATTACGTTGTTTATCCAGAATAACGGCACCATGATTTAGTACAACTTCTTCCTGAAAAGGCAGCATAACGCGCTCAAAAGCCTGAACATCACGTCCTGTGACCGGCACGATTTTGAAACCTTTTTCCAGCCACTGCCACAACCATTGTTGCTTTTGGGTAGCGTAGGAATTGGGTGTGCCATCAGGCAAAAAAGCCCGTGCTTGTAACCTGGGATCATCAGCGCCCAAGGCACATTTCCTCAATGTCTGAAAAAGTGTGTCATCAAGGTCTAAAAAAATGTAGCTTTGCATGGTGTGAGTTTTGCTCTTCAAGTTCAAATCGGGCACTGATGGCTTGCCACGCGTGCAGCCTGTCCATTAGTGGCTTACAAAGAGGCGTTTCATGACACAGGATAATTTCCCGGTAATCATCAGGATTCAAATTGTAAATAAAATTAGGAATGCCGTCTTCGTAGTTATCTTCAAACTGGCACACCAAGGCAATATCATTGCCTTGGTGAATTGGCGAACGTGTCGTACTTTGCACTTTTACTTTAAAACCTTTGCATTCCAACTCCCGCCCCAGCAAATAAGCCGGCGCGTTGCATTCTCCCGTTCCTAATACCAGAATGGGGCGTAGGTCATTAGACTCGCGGTTAAAGCCACTCCGGCATAATTGTTCCACGACATCGGATTCCAAGTTAATCGGCGCACCCATGCCCAGCCGTCCAGGCCAAGCCAGTAAATGCTGTTTACAGGCGCCATTACCCGACACATTAACGGTTATATTATCGATGGCTGCATTTTGACTATCTTCAAATAGCAATAAACCCTGCCTGAAACAGACCCATTCCACCGCAACACCCGCTTGTGATTCCAGCGCGGCTCGATCATCAGGATGAGCGAAATTGACCAGGCTAACGATAAACACTTTACGCAACGTTGGATTAACAGATTGATAGGCTTTAATAAGACGTAAAAATGTTTTTCCTGTGCTGATTTCATCGTCGATTAATACCAGGGTTTCTGCATTTAAAAACTGTTTTCGATAATCCGGACGGACAGGATAATACAGAAAAAAGTCAGTAGCATGACTGTGGGCCTCTTCAAACTCAAGCCGGTCTATTCCTGCCAGATGATAACGGGTAGTCTGGATAAATAAGGCCTTTTGCACACCGGCATGGCAAGCCGCTTCAAATACTCCATAACCCAATCCGGTTGCGGTTTCCGCCATGCCTATCCACAGTGAACATTCCCCTACCCCGTTTTTTATCACTGCTCTCGCCAAGGCGCGATAAGACCAGCTCATGGTTTTTGGTGTTACGGGATAATGTTTGCCCAAAACCTTGCTGACCAACAAAAATTTACGTTTACTGCTTACCCGTGCCGCAAAACCCAGTAAACGCTTAAGCGGAATGTGTCCGGGTTCTACATCGAGCTGGAGTGTTCCTGTGTCTAATTTGATTGTTACTGTTTTTTGCATAGTTTGTTCTGTGTGGATGCCAAAGCGCGTAGTGCAAACAATAAAACGGTTTGCACACATTATTGAGTTATTGGCTGAAAAGGGTGGCGAATTGCACCAGGAAATGAAGTACCGCAGTTTTAAAATCAATGAATGAGTAAGAACTGGCTCTAAGCATTCCGACGATGCCTACCATAATCCAAAAAACATTCAGCAAGGTATAGGCATTATCTTTTTTAAGTATTGAACACCAGGAAAGTATCACCGCATCTGTCGTGTTAAAAGCCCATACAAAAAAGAACGGACTTTCCGAGCCCATCCAACTGACCAATGAGAAACTGAAAATACGCATGAGTACACCGACCATTTCGATGAACCGGATGTATGTATAAACGAATGAATTTATTTTATTGAGGGACATTGTTTAAAACTGGCTAAGCGTATTTTTCATAAATTTTATCAAGACGGATTCCGCCAATTCTCTGAGTTTACCCAAGAAATAGTTAAAACTAGGTGATGTGTTATTATCCAAATCCATGTAAGGCGTAATTTTCTCTGACCACGCGGATTTTTCAGCCCCTACAACTTGCCATCCCTGACTTGAAAGACCTTGAGAACCGCCTTTATAGACAGCATCTGCAAGTTGTTCCCATGTTCCACAAATTGAATCACTGATATAAGTCTTAAGCATAGCATCTTTAACTTTTGGATAGGCTTGTTTTATAGCTGGAATATCGCCAAGAAACCATGCCTCACCTTCTTCAATCGCAATACAAAAACGGGTTTCCGGGCGAGGATTGCAGGTTTCCAACAGACCAATGAGTTCACTTCGAAAGTTTTTCAGGCATTTGTCATCAAGATCACAAACAACAATAACCACTGCTGGGTATTCTTGCCATGATTTTCCATAGCCAGCCAATAATCTGGGTAAATTACCCAATAAGATTCGCTTGCTTGCATCTACACTATTGTTCATTTTTACAGGAATTCGACCGACTCCTTTATAGGATTTAACATCGAAGGTATGCTTATCTCCAATGATTTTAGGCACAAGAATATCTAAGGCAACTTTTCCTGACTGGTCTTCCACGAGTATTTCAAAATGCATGGTTTCACCTTGCATCCAGATAATCGCTATACCAAAGCCCACCTAATGGCAATCCTTCGGCAACCATGTTTTTTACCAGCTCATCGTCACTGGCTCGCCGAATAGAGGAAAAACCATCCGCACCTTTTTCCAAAATCCAGACTTCATTCGGTTCAAGTGCATCAACAAAATAAGGTTGGTGCGTAGTGATAAAAAGTTGAGTACCACCTTTTCTTCCCGTTGCATGAACTCGAAATTCAGCGGCTAAGGTTTCCAGAAGTTTATGATACAAGCCGTTTTCAGGCTCTTCAATACAAATAAAAGGCGGCGGTGTAGGGTCTTCCAACAGCAGCAAATAAGCAAAGACTTTCAATGTGCCGTCAGACATTTGCTGAGGCATAAAAAGGGTCTTGGAAGCCCTTGTCATTGAAGCGCAACAGCAAACGCCCGTCCGAGGTTTTTTCGGTGTCAATTTTATCAATACCCGGAATTTTTTCCGCGATACGGTTCAAAATGTTCTGAAAACTGTCTCGATGTTCCCGTTCCATATACTGCACCACATTACCAAGATTATCGCCTTTGCTGTTGAGGTGTTTTTGCGCTCCTGCATAGCGGAAGACTTCGCGCCGCATCAGGTGTGAAATAACTGAGATACCAGCCTTCTATAAATTGACGAAAAGCGGAGATTCTTGGATGTTGCTTCAGTGCGCCTAGCGTGGCTATGCCAAGTTTTCTGTTATCGGCAAGCTCCACTGATTCTGCTCCCGGTTCCAGTGCCATTGCTTTTATTGATTGCTCAAAATTCTCGGTTTCTTGAAATATTTTGGTAGCCTTTGAAATGTTAAATCCCTCTTTATCTTCCTCAATTTTCTTACCTTCTCCTTTCCACACAACACCTTTCCCATCAGTTAGCATTAAGAATAAAGTAGATTGTCCCTGTGTATGTTGCTTGGGGTGTTGCGAAAGAGATTCTTACTTTACAAAAGGTCGCCCGGAACCATCTATGTTAATAGCTATAAAATAGGTAATGGGAGAGGCATTCTCATTTTCCCTATAATAAATTTCGAATTTTATCGATTCAGATTGTCCTTGAGAGCGTATTTTTTCAAATCCACCACGACTGCGTAAATCACAAGCTTCCTCTACACCGAATTTAAGCGCATCAGCAAGAAAACCAAAGGCATCAAACAAGGTGCTTTTGCCAACACCGTTTTTACCTATAACAACTGTCATGGCGGTGAGCGGCTCTGATTTCGGATTACGCATCAATCTTCCGAGCGTAATATCTTTTAAGCCACGAAAATTTTTTACATCTGATGCCTTCAATTTTAGCCATTATTTACTTGCCATTTTGTAATTTCCGGTCACAATGCCTCCTGCAAAACCACCGGCGTATTAATCTCAGTCACCCTAAGCCCATAACGAATAACCGGCGGCTGGACAGCTTTGCCTTTAATACTCTGCAAGGCAATATGCGCCAAATTAGCACCCGATAAACACGCCATGCCGAAACCGCCCGAAGGACGCGGATTGATTTCCAATAAACGCGGCCCATTCACACCTTCCTTAAACTGGATATTGAATAAACCGTTTAGCCGGTAGTTTGCGGTTAATCGGGTTACCATACCCTGGATTTCGGCATTGTTGTCTATGGTTTGCCCGTGACCGGCCAGCGGGGATTTTTTTCGTTGCACGGCGCACAGCAATTCACCGTAACGTCCTGCGCAATCGACGCTCCATTCAGGTCCACCCAGATGCTCCATAACCAGCAGCGTGGCAAATTCCGGCGTGTTATTCATGCCTTGCCGCAATTCTTGCAGCGGGATCTGGTATTCAACGCCCTTAAGTAAATGGGTGATGCTGTCGCGCTGCGTGTCCAATACCCGAAAGCCCAAGCCAAATACTGACACAGCGGGTTTAACACACAGCCTTTCATGTTTTGCCGATAATGTTGCAACCGCACTATCAAATGCATCGCGATTATTGACCGCAATAAAATCCATGATTTTGGCAACATCGGGGCTCAAGTCGGCGTAAAAATCCGCCTTGTCATGCAACAAAGTGAGCGTGTGATAATCGGCAACTGACAGCACTTGCACGCCAATCGCCTGAAACAGGACATGATATTTACTGACGAGTGCGGCTTCTTTGCCTGGCCAAAATAAGTTGATGTTGTGCTGGTGACAAAAATCCACACACCATTCAACATAGGCTTGCCCGGTTAATTCAGCGGGTTCAAGATAAGTTTCGTCAGCGGCCAAAAAAGCCGCTGCGCTTGTGTGCGTGTGTGTACAAATCAGGGTGACTTCGCCAGCCGGAACCGACTGACGAAGATTTCTAAAGACGGCGCCAATGGTGGAAAATGTTTTGTTAAACCAAATCCTCATTACAAATGAACAACGATTTGCGGCAGCAAGTTTTCAATAGTTCGACCCGTACCATTTTCACCAATCGCATGCATTTTCCATTCGCCGCCATGGCGATAAAGCTTAGCCATGATTTGTGCAGTATGCGAGCCTTGTGCACTTAAGGTATAACGGGCAATTTCATTTTTATTGCTGTTATCAACGAGTCGGCAATAGGCATTTTCAACCTCAGCAAAAGTTTGGCCAGTATAAGAACTCACCGTAAACACCAGGGATTTAACGGTCGCAGGAATTTTATCCAAATCAACAATGATTTGTTCATCATCGCCATCACCATCGCCGGTACGATTATCGCCTGTATGCACAATACTGCCATCGCGGCTTTTCAACTGTCCAAAATAGACAATATCAACCACTTTATTCAGTTCGTTGAATAATACGCAGGACGCATCCAAATCAATAGAGTTGCTACTCCCGCCACCAAACATGCCTTTCAACATGCCACCACCGCTTTTTTTAGCGTCCCAACCCAAGCCCATGACAACTTTGCTTAACGCGCCGCCAGATTCTTTGGATAAGGAAATTTTTTGTCCTTTTTGTAAATTTATAGCCATAAATAATTTGCTCCTGAAATTTAAGTAATGTAATTATATCCTACGCAGCTAATAACTATAATTTGTCCCCTCGCGTAGTTCCCGTTTTTTACCCAGATAAACACAGACAAATTGGTCTTTCCCATCATAATTGAAAATCGCTGAATTAAAATCACACAGGTTAGGAACATGCAGTTTATTCAACTGAATAATGTCGCCTTTTTTGCAATTATGTTCAATTTTAACTGTTTCAACGCCTCGTTCCGGGATATTCAAACAGACTTTACCGGAGTTTTCTTCAGCAAAACACATGGGCAAAAATAATAGCAGGGCAAAAGCGTAAATGATTTTCATGGTCAATCCTTTCATTGTTTAAACCGATTTACCATGCTGTGCAGGCACATCGCGCCTGGTTGCGCCAGTATAAAGTTGTCTGGGCCGTCCGATTTTTTGATCAGGATCCGCTATCATTTCACACCAATGGGCAATCCAGCCTACGGTTCTGCCCATGGCGAACATGGCGGTAAACATATTGGTCGGTATGCCTAAGGCATGAAAAACAATACCTGAATAAAAATCGACATTCGGGTAAAGTTTTTTCTCAATGAAGTAATTATCTTCAAGAGCAATACGTTCCAGTTCAAGGGCCAATTTAAACAATTCATCATCATGCAGACCCAACTCCGTAAGGACTTCATGACAGGTTGCACGCATCAATTTGGCGCGTGGATCATGAGTTTTTATAAACCCGGTGACCGAAGCCCATGAGCCTGAATGGGTCGTTTTTATCCTTGGCTTTGGCAATATATTCAGGGATACGCGAAACATCACCAATTTCGATCAGCATGTTGAGTACGGCTTCATTAGCGCCGCCATGAGCCGCGCCCCAAAGACAGGCAATCCCGGAGGTAATGCAGGCATAAGGGTTAGCGCCACTGGAGCCGGCCAGGCGGACGGTTGAGGTTGAAGCATTTTGTTCATGATCGGCATGAAGAATCAAAATTCTATCCAGCGCCCGCACCAATACCGGATTGGGTACAAAATCATCGCACGGTGTAGCCAGCATCATGCGCATAAAGTTTTCCACATAACTTAGCTTGTTTTGCGGATACATAAACGGCAAGCCGGTGCTGTATTTATGACACATGGCCACGATAGTCGGCACCTTGGCAATCAGGCGGACAGCGCTGATGTCACGATGTTTTTTTAATTTTATATCAAGAGCATCGTGATAGAACGATGACAATGCACCCACGACGGCAACCATAATAGCCATCGGGTGTGCATCACGACGAAAGCCCTTGAAGAAGTTGGTCAGTTGGTCATGCACCATTGTGTGCATGGTAATAGTGCCTTCAAACTCTTGCATTTGTGCGTTGTCGGGCAACTCGCCATTCAGCAATAAATAGCAAACTTCCAGAAAAGTACATTTTTCCGCCAGTTGTTCAATGGGGTAACCACGGTAAAGTAATATACCCGCTTCACCATCTATGTAGGTGATGGTTGAACTGCAACTGGCGGTAGATGTAAAACCAGGATCGTATGTAAACATGCCTGTCCGTTTATATAACTCCTGGACATCAATGACATCGGGCCCTGTAGTTCCAGATAAAACAGGTAGCTCGCATATTAGCTGGTCGTTTTCAGATACGGTAAGGCTGCGTAGATTGGTCATGGCTTTTCTCTCTGTTTTAAAAACGGTAGGACACTATCACAACGCTTGTCGGCTCAAACGTGAGTAACATTGGCGATGGCTTGCTTTGCCAGTTCAGTCACTTTAGCCCAGTTTTTTGATTTTACAGCATCCGCAGGGACTAGCCAGGATCCGCCCACGCAAGCGACATTACTTAAACTTAAATAGGCGTTGTAATTTTCAGGTGAAATTCCGCCGGTCGGGCAAAAAGTCACTTGTGGAATGGGTCCTGCGATGGATTTTAGCATCGGTATGCCACCTGCCGCTTCAGCTGGAAAAAATTTAAAATGATCCAGACCGTACTCCATGCCCATCATTAATTCCGACAGGGTTGATATACCTGGAATCAAGGCAATATTTCCCGCCTTTGGCGGCTGCTAGTAGTTTCGGTGTTAAGCCGGGACTGATGGCAAAAACCGCTCCAGCATCTTCAGCTGCTTTTAATTGTTCAGGCGTAGTAATCGTACCGGCACCGACAATCGCATCCTTGACTTCCTGGCTGATGGCTCTTATCGCATCCAGTGCAATAGGCGTGCGCAAGGTGATTTCCAGCACTTTAATACCGCCTGCAACCAGGGCTTTCGCCAAAGGCACAGCATCATCCAGGTTTTGAATGACCATAACGGGCATGACAGGGCCTGCGTTTAAAACGTCTTTAGGTTGGATTTTCCAGTTGTTTGTGTTCATAGTTTTATTTTTAAGTGAGTTTCCAGTTTGTGGGTTAGTTCAATATTGAGAGTTCTGTTAAGTTTTGCTACGTTTTAAAAACTCATCAACCGAAAGACCAATATCCTTTGCTATCTGCCGAAATAAAATAGGCGATATATCACGTCCCGCATGAAAAGGTACTGTGGTACATCGGCCATCTGCATGTCGAAACTGCTTATGTGAGCCGCGCTGCCTGATTTCAATAAAGCCTAATGTTTCGAGCAATAACACAATTTCACGCGGCTTGAGTACAGGCAGGTTTCCCATCTTTAAGCGACGGCGATGTTTTGAATGCCAACAAACTCCGTTTCTAATAAAGGAGCCCCATCCTCAAGCAGCATCTCAATGACCTCTTTAAGATTTTTATTTAATTCATCCAAACTTTCTGCTTGTGTATGTGCGCCTGAAAATCCAGGTACAAACCCAACATATAATCCCGTATCAGTACATCGTTCAACAATTGCGGTGTAAGTTTTCATAAAGTGACTATCTCCATAATTTTTTGTAGGATGGGTTACGCTGACACTAACTCGACCTGCGCACTTTTCTCTGACATTCGATTACCCTTTGCAATTTAAAAAAATTAAGCTCGGTCGGGTTAGCAATAGCGTAACCCGACACATCAATGCCCGTTTATCTAATCCACCAAAAACAAATTACTCGCTCCTGTTTCAGCAGAAGAGGCCCCCAACCGGAAACCCCCAAACATCTCGCGTCCCATGCCGTAGTGGTGATTTTTAGCGGAATTGGGCACGGGAATCCGGGCATTGAATTCAGCTTCGTCAACCAATACATTAATATCGCCGGTTTGCAGGTTCATGGAAATAATATCGCCATTATGCACTTTCGCTAGCGGGCCGCCGGATTCACATTCCGGACACAGATGGATAACTGAAGGGACTTTACCCGAAGCGCCTGACATGCGGCCGTCAGTCACCAGAGCGACCTTGAAGCCTTTATCTTGCAGTACGCCCAGTGGCGGCGTCAATTTGTGCAGTTCCGGCATCCCATTAGAGCGGGGTCCCTGAAAGCGAATAACGGCGACAAAATCTTTTTCCAATTCACCGCGTTTAAAGGCGGCCAGCATATCTTCCTGGTCATCGAATACGATGGCAGGCGCTTCAACGATTTGATGATCAACTGATACGGCGGATAATTTGGATATACCGCGTCCTAAATTACCGTGCATAACATGTAAACCGCCACCGGTAGCAAAAGGTTTTTCGACGGTGCCGAGAACTTGGGTATCCAAAGAGGCCTCGGGGACGGGTTCCCATATCAATTTATTGTCAATCAGCTTGGGTTCCTGGCAGTAGCTATTCATGCCGCGCTGATCAGCAACCGTTATAATATCTTCATGCAGGAGACCGTTTCTTAACAGTTCGGCAATTAATACACCCATGCCGCCCGCGGCCTGGAAGTGGTTAACGTCAGCCGGGCCGTTGGGATAGATTTTTGCTATTAATGGAATCGCTTTGGAAAGCTTGTCAAAATCATCCCAGTTAAGAACGATACCGGATGCACGGGCAATGGCGATCAAGTGCATGGTGTGGTTGGTTGACCCCCCCGTTGCCAACAAACCAATGACTGCATTGACTATCGCTTTTTCAGAAACCATGTGCGCAATCGGGCGATAATCATCACCCAGCGCAGTAAATTTTAAAACCTGTCTGGCAGCCGCTTTGGTCAATTCATCACGCAACGGTGTATAAGGGTTGATGAATGAACTGCCGGGTAGATGCAGGCCCATAATTTCCATCATCATCTGGTTACTGTTGGCAGTGCCGTAAAACGTACAGGTACCGGGGCTGTGGTATGACGCAGACTCCGCTTCGAGCAGTTCTTTACGGCCAATTTTACCGGTAGCGTAATCTTGCCGGGCGCGGGCTTTTTCTTTGTTGGTCAAACCGCTGGGCATGGGGCCCGCTGGCACAAACACAGCCGGTAAGTGACCAAAACTTAGCGCACCAATCAACAGTCCGGGCACAATCTTGTCACAAACGCCCAAGTACAAGGCCCCGTCAAACATATTGTGGCTCATGCCTATCGCGGTGGCCATGGCAATCAGGTCACGGCTGAATAATGACAGCTCCATACCCGGCTGACCCTGGGTGATACCATCACACATAGCGGGTACACCGCCGGCAACCTGAGCGACTCCACCCGCTTCTCTAATGGCTGCTTTGATTAAATCAGGTGCATCCTTGTAGGGTTGATGAGCCGACAACATGTCATTGTAAGAAGTGATGATAGCGATATTGGCTTTTTGATCGCCCGTCAAATCGGCTTTCTCGCTGGCACTGCATGCAGCAAAACCGTGAGCCAAATTGCCGCAACCCATACCGGAACGAATAGGGCCTTTTTTTGCGATAGCATCAATATAGTTCAGGTAGGCTGAGCGGGGTTTATGACTGCGCTCAATAATGTCTTCAGTCACTTTTTCTATTACGGGATGCATATTTATTCCTCTAGAGGGTTACGCGAATGATAAATTTATTCTTCCCAGGCTCGGCCGTCCCTGGCAATCAAGGCAACCGAGGCAACAGGTCCCCAAGTGCCCGCAGAGTAAGGTTTTGGTGTGTCTTTGTAATGGTGCCAGGCATTTTGTATCGAATCGATCCATGTCCAGGCCTGTTCAATTTCTTCGCGGCTAAGAAACAGTGTCGGGTTGCCGCGCATGGCTTCCAGTACCAGTTTTTCATAACCACCGAAAATCCGGCTCTTTTTAAAGGCATCAGAAAAGCTTAAATCCAGCTTGGTCTTTTTCAATTTAATGTGTTCATCAATACCGGGTATTTTATTAAGCATCTCGATTTCTACGCCTTCATTCGGTTGCAGATGAATAATCAATTTATTGGGCGGCAGCTCACGAAAGCTGTCTTTAAAAATATTGTGTGGCAGCTGTTTAAAGTAAACTACGATTTCAGTGCGTTTGCCGGTTAAGCGTTTGCCGGTGCGCAAGTAGAACGGCACACCCGCCCAACGCCAGTTATCTATATCAACGCGCAAGGCGACAAAACTTTCTGTCGTGCTTTCAGGGTTGGCTCCGTCTTCTTCCAGATAGCCCGGTACGGCATCACCTTTGATGTAACCGGCAGTATATTGTCCCCGCACGGTTTTTTCTTCAACATTGTTGCTGGTAATCGGACGCAGTGCTTTAAGGACTTTTATTTTTTCATTGTGGATACTTTCCGCTTCCAAATTAACTGGCGGCTCCATGGCAATAAAGGTCAGTATCTGTAACAGGTGATTTTGCAACATATCACGCAACTGCCCGGTTTTATCAAAATAATCCCAGCGGCCTTCAATACCGACTTCTTCAGCGACGGTAACCTGAATGTGATCAATGGTATTGTGATTCCAGTTGGTGGTAAAAATAGAATTGGCAAAACGCAACGCTAGTAAATTCAATACCGTTTCTTTACCCAGGTAATGATCGATACGATAAACCTGTGTTTCATTAAACACGCTAGCCACGACATCATTGATTTCTTTTGATGACTTAAGGTCATGACCGATGGGTTTTTCCATTACCATGCGCGAGTTTTCAGTTAAAACGCCCGATTTGGCGAGTCCCTGACAAATGCTTTTAAACAGAAACGGTGATACCGCAAAGTAATTCACCATAATTCTGGATTTCTGGTCAATGACGGCATTTAACTGCTGATATTGATCCAACTGAGTCAGATCAATTTTCAAATAGGAAAGCCGGGCTGAAAAACGGCCCCACACGCTGTCATCAATGTCATCCTTCAAAAAATCCTGCAAGCTTTTGCGTGCTATCGCAACAAATTCTGCGTTTTTTATATCATGCAGATCTACACCGATAATACGGGTATCAGGTTCGATAAAGTTGGCATTTTCAAGGCGATACAAGGAAATGAGCAGCTTGCGCTTCGATAGATCACCCAGTGCACCATAAATTACTAAATCACAGGGTTTAAATGTATTTTTGTCTTTCATGTGTTGATCGCCGAGTAAAAAGTTATAGGCTGCTGTATATGAGAAACGCACAGTAATTGTGGCTCCCGGTTTAAAGCGGGACGATTTTACAAATAACATTCCTTAAAGCGATGTTATCCGTTCCAGTTTAAGTTGGTGGCCCTAATTACGAAATATGAAGTTTTATTATCTCAGAATTTGTTTCAGGATGCTGTATTGATTGTCATGCAGCGGCTTGATCCAGTCCAACAAAAATATTTGTATTAGCAATAACATTTTTGTAGTTAGAAAGTTTATTACCGAACAACTAGTATCGAATCGAAATTTTATTGACAGATCCCTTGCATGCTTTTATAGTATCGATTCGCCACTATAGTGATAAGAGGAAATTATTATGAGTACTGCAATTTTTTATCATGCCGGCTGCCCTGTTTGTTTGGGTGCAGAACAAATGGTAGCCGATGCCATTGACCGCTCAAAGTATCAGGTTGAAGTTGTACATTTGGGAGAACAGGCTGATCGAATAGCCGAAGCAGAAGCCGCCGGGGTGAAATCAGTTCCGGCATTGGTTTTAAATGACCAGGTTTTTCATATCAACTTTGGCGCAGCCATCGATGACTTAAAATAGTAAAAAGGTGAATAAAATGAGCCAAGTAGCACAACAAAAGGTGAACAAAATGAGTGACGTAGAACAACAAAAAGACAAATTCTGGATCTATGTGGGTATTACCGTGTTTGTCATAGTGACAGGTATTCTCCTGATTAAACAAAGTGAGAACGAAAAATTTGCCCCGATCAAGCAGCAAGTTCAAGAGGAAAATGCCCAATTGAATATCCGGGTACTAAAAGATTATTAAAAACTTTTCTTGCTTTATTTGAGGCAATAATTTGTATTTATTTTAGCGCATTACAATTTCATAAAAAGAACGATAATGACCAGGAGAGAACCATGAAACTCAATTTATTAGGCTTGTTGGCAGCGTTAGCCTTTTTTTCAAATACTGCATTGGCAACAGAATATATTTTCAGAGATCTTATGGCGAACACGCTGCCTTCGCCTGGCTGTGCAGTAGAATCTGAAGCCATTACACTGGCTTCAAAACCCTACAACATCAAGAACTACAGCAAAAAGTTCTGTCAGACGCAAGGTTACGGATGGCATGTTGAGGCAGTAAAGGACAACGGCAAGGCCGTTTGTAACGATTGCAGCGGCTCAAATAGTGGTAAAAAACAATGCCATCTGGAAGATGTGGTTGTTACCTGCAAACGTATTAAACCAGGTTCGGTAGGTATGTTGCCTGGTAAAAGCTAATACTGGATATATCTGGCAAGAGACCAGCTTGGGGTCTCTTGCCGGGCTCTTGATTTGTTACCTCATGTCCAAGCAAGCCCCTTTTTATTTACTCTTTTCCATTAATTCTACACTCAGGCGAAGGCTGAAACGATCAGTTTGAATTCGCCAAAATTCTTATCAAAATTTACACCGTAAGGTGTTCCCGCTGTATTCCACATAGAGCCAACCAAAAATAGGTTCTGATTATATGTGGATGTTACAGTACTTCTTCTTGCGCCCCGAAATTTTCAAAATATCAAGCTGAAGCTGTCCATCAGCGAGTGCATGCTGATATTATACTCAGGTGAGGCGTAATGTCAGAGGGTAGCATCAGCTCTTGCATAATAATTAGATATAAGAGGAAACACATGAACCTTAAACACATATTTGCAGTTTTGCTGCTTTCTTTATCTTCGCTGGGCGTTGCTTATGCAGGAGGGGAACCCGTAAATGAAGATTTATCGGTACTTGTTTCACTTTCTGAAAAAATGATTGAACTGGGCAAACAGGGAGACTCGGAAGGCTTTCTGGAGTCAGTCAATTTAGCCTTGAAGCTTACAGCAGAGAACAGGAATAACTCCATCATTTTGCCACGCGCAAGCGCCCGGTTCAGAGCTGCCAAATACGCAGTCAAGGCCGGCAAGTTTGCCGAAGGCATTAAGGCAATTGAGCAAGCCAAAATAATCTTGATGAAGAAAAAAGTGCTGAAATGGGACGGCGGTTCCTAAAGAAAGCAGCTGAACAAATTATAAAGCATTGATAATTATTTAATTAACCTAGTCCGATAAAATCCGAGTAGACCCGAAGCTAATTTCTTCGTGTTGCCTTTAAGGGATATTTTCTAAGGGAATATAAGGATTGCCCTACATTAATGCTGTGCACTGAATCAAACTGAGGTTAATTACATAGCCGTCCAACAGGAAAATAACAGCTAAAACAACTGCCTTTCCCTAATTCGCTGACGATATTCAAGTGGGCGTCGTGGCGCATAAGCACATGTTTGACGATAGCCAAACCTAAGCCGGTGCCGTTCACTTTCTTGACACGCTTGGTTTCAACCCGGTAAAAACGCTCAGTGACTCTAGGTATATCGGCTTTTCCAATGCCTTCGCCCTGATCTTCAATAGTCAGCACTATAGACTCTTTGTCTTGATACCAGCGTACTTTTACCACCGAATCTTCCGGCGAATATTTGAGTGCATTACCTAATAAATTAGTAAATGCGCTACGCAGTTCTTGCTCTTCGCCAACAATATGCGCTGATGTTTCCAGCGTCAATTCGATACGTCTTGAAGCATTTTCAAGGGTATCGCCTTCTTTGCAAATCTGGCTTAATAACACGGGAACATCGACACACTGTGATTTTTTCTGTTGCGTTTCCAGACGTGTCAGCATTAACAAATCATCAACCAGATGCTGCATACGGTCGGTTTGTCCCTGCATTTGCTGGAATGAGTTGGTTAATAAAAGTGAATGTCCGTCATCCAGATCCTGCAAGGTTTCCAGATAACCTTTTAATACCGTCAAGGGCGTTCTGAGTTCATGGGATACATTCGCCACAAAATCCTTACGCATCCGTTCCATTATTTTCAGTTGCGTGACATCTTGCGCCAGTAACAACCGCAGCCCTGCACCGTATGGAACAATCCGCACTTCCAGGGTAATGCGATTATCGACAGGCGACGGTAAAATGACAGATTCTTTGTAATTTCCGGATTTGAGATAACGGATAAACTCAGGAAATCGAATCAGATTAGGTATACGCTGACCTTTATCGTTTTGTTGCAAACCAAAAACATCTCTTGCCGCTTTATTGGCCCACTCAATCTCATCATGAAGCCCCAAAACAACGGCTGCATCCGGCAGCGCTTCCGTGGACTGGCGAAACTGGTCGATCATTTTGCTCAGTTTCTTTTTACGGCGTTTTTCATTCTTTTTAATGCGATAAACATGGTAATAAATTTCTTCCCAAATGCCGGTGGTTTTAGGATATTTGCTTCTTCCACCCGTACTTATCCATCTTTCAAACCGGCTGATCTGAACCACCTGCCGCATAATGATGCCCAGCATCAACAAGAACAGTAAGGGTAGAAAAAGCCCTGTCATTCCACCCACAATTGCCACCGCAAAAAACAGCAAAAGTACGGTGTTTATTTCTTTTTGCCAGACCCCCATAGCGCTTAACCCACCAATGAGAACCGGTAACCGAAACCACGCACGGTTTGCACTAAATCTTCACGGCCGTATTCCTCAAGAATTTTTCTCAGGCGGCGAATATGCACATCAATCGTGCGCTCTTCAATATAGACACTGCGCCCCCAAACCTGATCCAGCAATTGAGTGCGGCTATAAACTTTATCAGGATGGGTCATAAAAAAATGCATTAACCTGAATTCGGTAGGGCTTACTTCCAATTGTTTATCGCCGATACTGAGCCGATGCTGTTCAGTGTCCAGTATTAAATCACCCAAGGTGATTTGCGCCTGACCCTGTATTTTTCCGCTTCTGCGCAAAACGGCACGTATACGCGCCACTAACTCTTTGGGTGAAAAAGGTTTACTCACATAATCATCGGCGCCAATTTCAAGGCCTCTAACCTTATCTTCTTCTTCACCGCGTGCCGTCAACAATATAATGGGGATGTCTCGGTAAATCGGCTCCTTCTTCAAGCGCCTGGCCCATTCAACGCCACTGATTCCGGGCAACATCCAGTCAAGCAGTATTAAATCAGGCAGCTTGTCATCCAGAACTTTCTGCGCATCTTCCGCATCAGCGGCTGCAATCGGCATAAAGCCGGCCTGCTCAAGAACCATCATTAACATTCCTCTGATAGCGTCTTCATCTTCAACAACGAGAATATTAAAAGTAGACATAATTATTTAGTGAAATGTAAACGGGGTATTGTAACAAAAAGCTTGTTACCCTTTTATGACAAAGGTTTATGAAATACGCCTCTGGGCGCATTGTCGAACAAAGCATTGCATTCGGCTTCTAAAATGCCGCCAACGATAGTAGTGTTACGAAAAGCGGTTTTTGCGATGACCTCCGATGCACGAATATTAATTTGCCGCCAGTTCAATTTTTGCAAATAAGGAATAGACGTTCCATAGTAAACGCCAGCAATGCCCGCCCATTCAATAGCGCTTTGACACATAGGGCATGGCTCTGCTGTCGTATACAGATCAAATTGACTCCAATCCGCTGAATTGTGTAATTCGGCGCAACGGTTTATCGCCACTATTTCGCCATGTAAGGTGGGATTAAGTGCGGATTGATTAAAGCCTTCAGCAATTATTTCTCCTGTTGCCCGTTTTACGATAACGGCTCCAAACGGAAATTCCGGCACCTCCAAAGCCAGTGCTATCGCCCTGCGCATGAAGTCTTCATGATTCATCTGGATAACTCCGTAAATACTGATACATATACGGTGAGGACGCGCTTAAAATGTTTCTACCAATATTCGCGTATCTAACCTGGAAGATCATAATAATTATGCAAAAAATAATCATAATTCGTCTCCTTGTGGCACTTGGTTTTGTATGGAGGCCAAGCATACAAGCATTTTATGCAAAAATGCAGCATAAAATAACAAATGCACAAGTTGATGATTCCAATCCGGATGAACCGGATGAAACGTCAAATACTGGCAACTACGAATGTGACGGAAGAACTTACTGTTCTCAAATGAGATCATGTGAAGAAGCAACCTTCTTCCTGGAAAACTGCCCTGGAGTCAAAATGGACGGCAACCATGATGGCGTGCCGTGTGAAAGACAGTGGTGCGGGTGAAGTTTATTTAAGCGGTTTTGCGCTCATTTTTTTTAGGGTCCGCGTAACCGGGTCGACACCGATGCCGGTATTTTCAAGCGCAACCACGCCCAGAATCGGTTCGCAATCGTCCGGGCCAAATATCACCTGTGTTACGGTTTCCGAGCCCATAAAAGAAACACGTGCAAAACCATAGGGATATTCAACGATTTCACCGTTTGCCAGTTCGTAAACATCTTTTCCTTCCACGGCAACGCCTGCAGCGAACAAGGCCCTGCTTGGAACTAAGCAATCAATGGCTCCGGTGTCTACCAGAAACTCGTTTTCGTAGGCGGGACTATCGGTACGTAAATTACTCAGGAAAACGGTAACGTGAGTCAGCCCCATAAATTTCTCCATTTTTAAAAAGGTTTAATAAAATAACAGTTAACCCTTCAAAAACCGCATCCCTTCATTGTCAATATCCACTTTTATAGTGTCACCCGCAATAAAATTACCGGCCAGTATCTCTTGCGCCAGCGGATTTTCGAGCTGCTGCTGTATCGCCCGTTTCATCGGTCTAGCTCCGTATACAGGATCAAATCCTGCTTCACCTAACAAATCCATAGCTTCATCAGTAATTTCAAAGCCGATTTCCCTGTCCAGCAGACGTTTACGCAATAACTCAATTTGAAGGCCGGAGATAGCCCTGATTTGTTCACGTCCCAAGGGATGGAAAACCACTGCCTCGTCGATACGATTGATAAACTCAGGTCGAAAGTTCTGGCTGACTTTTTCCATCACAGCCGCTTTCATCACCGGGTAAAGCGCTTCACCAGCAAGTTCCTGAATGATGTCAGAGCCCAGGTTTGAAGTCATCACGATAACTGTATTCCTGAAGTCAACCGTCCTGCCTTGACCATCGGTCAAGCGGCCATCATCCAACACTTGCAACAAGACATTGAAGACATCAGGATGCGCTTTTTCAATTTCATCCATTAAAATAACCGAATACGGTTTACGTCTGACCAGTTCGGTTAAATAACCACCTTCTTCATAGCCGACATAACCGGGAGGCGCGCCTATCAGACGAGCCACAGAATGTTTTTCCATAAACTCGGACATATCAATACGCACCATCGCATCGACGGTATCAAACATAAATTCCGCCAAGGCCTTGCACAATTCGGTTTTACCCACGCCAGTAGGGCCCAGGAATAAAAATGACCCATTGGGCCGATTGGGATCAGATAATCCGGCTCTGGAACGGCGTATGGCATTACTGACTGCTTTAAGCGCTTCTTCCTGACCCACTACCCGTTTACTTAACTGTTCTTCCATGCGTAATAACTTGTCACGCTCACCTTCCATCATTTTCGAGACTGGAATTCCCGTCCATTTTGAGACAACTTCGGCAATTTCTTCTTCAGTGACTTTATTACGCAACAAAGTCATTTTTTGGGTTTCACCTGACGACGCCATAGTCAATTGCTTTTCCAGTGCGGGAATAATGCCATAGCTGCAACTCAGCCTGCCGGTTTAAATCATTGGCCCGGCTGGCCGCTTCGAGATCAGTTCTGGCATGTTCCAGTTTTTCCTTAATCGATGCCGAGCCCTGCAATGAGGCTTTTTCCGCTTTCCAGATTTCCTCCAGATCAGAGTATTCTTTTTCCAGATCGGCAATTTCTTCTTCAAGTATTTCCAGGCGTTTTTTGGAGGCGGCATCGGCTTCTTTTTTGAGTGCTACCTGCTCAATTTTTAATTGAATCAAACGCCGGTATAACTTGTCCATTTCTTCCGGTTTGGAATCCATTTCCATGCGGATGCGGCTGGCGGCTTCATCGATCAAATCAATGGCTTTATCCGGCAATTGCCGGTCAGCAATGTAACGGTATGACAGGTTAGCCGCCGCAATAATGGCCGGATCAGTAATATCAACGCCATGATGCACTTCGTATTTCTCTTTCAAGCCACGCAGTATGGCAACAGTATCTTCAACGGACGGTTCATCAACCAATACTTTCTGGAATCGACGCTCCAATGCGGCGTCTTTTTCAACATATTTACGATATTCGTCCAGTGTCGTCGCACCTACGCAATGCAATTCGCCACGCGCCAACGCGGGCTTTAACATATTGCCTGCATCCATTGCGCCTTCAGCCTTACCTGCACCAACCATAGTATGCAGTTCATCAATAAACAGGATCACCTGACCTTCCTGTTTGGCAAGGTCATTTAAAACAGCTTTCAGGCGTTCTTCAAATTCACCGCGAAACTTGGCGCCGGCAATTAATGCCGCCATATCCAAAGCCAAGACTTGCTTGCCCTTAATGCCTTCAGGCACTTCGCCATTAACAATACGCTGAGCTAGACCTTCAACAATCGCGGTTTTACCAACGCCGGGCTCACCGATTAAGACCGGATTGTTTTTTGTGCGCCGTTGTAAGACTTGAATCGTGCGGCGGATTTCATCATCCCTGCCGATGACGGGATCAAGTTTGCCCTGCTCCGCACGCTCGGTCAGGTTAATAGTGTATTTATTCAAAGCCTGACGTTGATCTTCGGCATTTGGATCATCAACCGCCTCACCACCGCGCATTTTTTCTATGGCTATTTCAACATTCTTTTTAATGACACCGGCTTTTTTGAGCAGATCATTTAAAACCCCTTTTTCTTCACAAGCGGCTAATAAAAACAACTCGCTGGAAATGAATTTATCATTGCGCTTTTGTGCCAGTTTATCGGTTAAATTTAGCAGCCTGGATAATTCGTTGGAGATCTGGACATCCCCCCCCGAACCGCTGACGGTGGCGATACGCCCTAATTCCATAACCAGCTCTGTGCGTAGCATCTGCGTATTAACGCTGATTTGAGCCAGCAAGGGCTTGATACTGCCGCCTTCCTGATCCAGTAATGCAATCATTAGATGCACAGGTTCAATAAATTGGTGGTCTTTTCCCAAGGCCAGACTTTGAGCATCAGCCAATGCTGTTTGAAACTTGCTGGTTAATTTATCCATCCGCATCGTGTTTACCTTTTAAAAAAGTTTCAGTTGACTTCCAATATGAGGGGGGCTTGGGTAATTTTCAAGCAGGTTATTGCTTTTGTATTTAAATATTGTACTGAACACGGTCACCACGGCAAATTTTTTAAAAAATCTTATGAAGCATCATACAGGCTAAGTCAATGATAGCGTTACCACACTCTTTCATAGACTTAGCAAATTAACCCCCACTATTTTGACCAACATTTATATTCAGATGTGTAATCGTGGGAGAGCATATTAAGTGAAATCTAAAGTTTTTTTCGTTTAAAACAAGCAAAAAAAAAAAGTTCGTCTACGCTTAAGTCAAGGTTAGTTTAATTAAGTAATCACTCAAGGAAAAACATCATGAACTTACGCAAATCCAGTAAATCAAAAACTTTTTTGTCAATAACACTCGCTATCATGCCCTTAACAGCATTATCCCAACCTCAGCACGAAAAGCAGTTTGGCTTGCATGCTCCATTTCAGATTGCCGACCTACCCACCGGTCATGTTCGTTCAAAACTGGATGCGTTACCAGAAATACACCAAAAAAAGGCATTAAAAAAGCTGCATGGCTTTTCATTTACTGAGCAGGATCTTGAATACCTGCAGGTAGATAACGAAGGAGGCGTTTTATATAGTGATACTTTTTTACCGGACGAAGGTTCTGCGGCAACACTGTCTGCTATCGAACTGCCTCAAGCTATTGCCCCGAGTGATGCCTTTATTTTACATAGCAAACCAGGAGCAAAAAACGTTGTTTACCTTGATTTTGATGGTCATGTTATCACCAGTACAGCCTGGAACAGCTATGTTGGCATTACCACGCTGAATGCAAAGGCTTTTGATACCGACGGCAATATCGGCAGCTTTAGCGCAACTGAGTTAAGTCAAATAGCAGAAATCTGGCATCGTGTAGCAGAAGATTATGCGCCATTTGATGTCGATGTTACTACCGAACTGCCCGGCACTTTTGGCCCTAAAGTCGGCAGGATTCTTATTACACAAGACGTTGATGCCAATGGAAACCAGATGCCTGCTTATGGCGCGGGCGGTGTTGCTTATGTGAACGTATGGGGGCTTAGCAATTACGCCAGTTATTATTCGCCTGCACTGGTTTACTACAATAAATTAGGCCCCGGTCATCCTCCTTACATTGCAGAAGCGGCATCTCACGAAATGGGACATAATCTTGGACTATCTCATGATGGCTATAATGATGGCACAACTAGCCTGGGTTATTATAAAGGTCAAGGTACCGGCTTTGTTTCATGGGCGCCGATTATGGGGGTAGGTTACTATAACAATGTGACTCAGTGGAGCAAGGGGGAATATCCCTATGCAACTCAACTCGAGGATGATATTAACCTGATCAGTACAAAACTGACTTACCGCACTGACGATCAGGGCAATAATACATTGACGTCATCCTCTTTATTAATTGATGCCGCAGGTACTATTACTGCAAGCAATCCCGAAACAGACCCACACAACACAAATCCCAATAACAAAGGCATTATCGAAACCAGCAGTGATGTTGATTATTTTGGTTTTGATACGGGTGCAGGCTCAATCAATATTAATGTAACGCCGGCATGGGAAGCTTTTTACAGAACCTCAACCAGAGGCGCTAACCTGGACATTCAAGCCACGTTGTATGACCAAAATGGTGTGCAAGTGGCGCAAAACGATCCTCTCAACGAAACTGATGTGATTATTTCCACGACTGTTTCCGCAGGCCATTATTATCTGGCAATCAGTGGCGTTGGCAATAGCGTTACGACTTACTCTGATTATGGCAGTTTAGGAGAATACTTTATTTCGGGTACTGTTGTTCCTGGTACTTTTACTGATAGCACACCACCTAGTCCTAATCCGATGACATTTTCTGTCGCGCCGTATACGGCAACAGGCACTAACAGCATTACCATGATAGCTAGTACCGCATCAGACGCTTCTGGCGGCATTCAGTATCACTTCCATTGCACAGTAAGTGGTGCTGGTTGTATAGATTCCCCTTGGCAAACGTCCAGCACTTACACTGCTTCCGGTTTGCAATCTAGCACCACTTACAGCTTTCAGGTGCAAGCTAAAGATGCGCTGGGCAACATGACCAGCTACTCAACAGAAATGTCAGCCACTACAGCGGCAGCATTACCCGCTACACCGGCTAATCTGACTGGCTCAAAGGCAAGCACGGTCAGCTTAAATTGGGGCGCGGTAACCGGTGCGAGCAGCTATGAAATCTTCCGTTGCACCGTTAAAAGTGGTGTGTGTACTTATGGCACAACAGTTTTTAAAACGACGGACTACCAATTCCTATAGCTATGCAGCCTCTAAAACAGTTTACGGATACAAAGTAAGAGCGGTTAATTCAGCCGGTAAATCAGGCTTCAGTAATGAAGTAAGATTATAATCCAGGCTGGTAAATTTAATAAAAAGCCTCGTTATTACGAGGCTTTTTATTTTTTCCGGCATAATATGATTTGTAGTAACTGTTTAGGCAACTCGCAATAAATAAACCGCCACAGATTCACAGATTAAAATTAGTAACTGCTCAGCTTATTGCTCTTCAATGCCGATGGCTAATGATAAATATTTTATCAATTCCCATGCTGCTTCCTGCATGTTTCTGCCAAAAGAAACAACGCCATCTTCATGCCCGAGCATAGTAAAGAGAGAATACTGTCGTAAGTTGCCGGATTGAAATAACTGCTCAACAGCTATTGCCATTTCAATCGTGCCGTAAGGTATATCAGCTGAAATATAGGGTAAACTAAGCGCTACCGTATGAGTCCAGATTTCAGGACTATGCGCATGAATGACCGCTTGAATGTTACTGTCTTGAGCATAAATGCTTGCGTGTGTCAGGGATTCAGAAGAGGGTTTGTATAATCCGCGCGATTGAATCCGGTTTTTTCGAGGATCTGCTTTCTCTACAAGGGAATAATGTTCCACACTCAAATGCGTAATATGCCCGGTTTGACTGCCACTGATAACAAACTGATTGCTTTGAGAATCAAATCGTTGACTGATATTGCCAAAACCCAGATTGTCATATCTTTCAGTATCTTGTCCAATAAGGCCGAGACGAAACATAATAGTGCGCCAAGCATTGATTTCACATAATGAAAACTTATGATTGATTGGTTTTTGAGTATGTTCTAACTGATACCTTATGACGCCTTCTTGCTCTTTCATTTTGATGTGCTTTTATTGTAGTACAATTTATTAAAGAGATTGATAGCCTGCGTTGAACGCACTATTTTATCCATTATTACCAAGTAATCGTTCTTTACTGATCCTTACCACTGAGAACGTTTAATTTGATGCCCCGAAAGGAAAACCGCCCCATGCACATCGGCCGCACAATAAGCTCTGTACAAACCCCGATTATCCCGGTAATTGGCGAATGGACGCGCAACACACCCGGCACTTTATCGTTAGGACAAGGCATGGTATCTTATCCGCCACCCGCTGCTGCACTGCAAGCCATCCACGATTTTGGTATGCAACCGGAAGAACATTTATACGGCTCACCGCTTGGATATGGACGTCTACTGGAATTGATCGAGGCAAAACTACTCAACGAAAACAACATAGATTGTAAAAGCAACTGCCGCATCATGGTCACCGCTGGCTCCAACATGGCGTTTTTGAATGTCTTGCTGGCAATCGCCGACCCTGGTGATGAAATCATTTTGCCCCTGCCCTACTACTTCAATCAGGAAATGGCAGTGCGAATGCTCAATTGCACTCCCGTCCCTGTTCCAACCGATGCAGACTATCAATTACAACTCGAGGCGTTAAGGTCCGCAATCACTAAAAAAACCCGCGCCATCGTTACCGTCTCGCCCAATAATCCCAGTGGCGCAGTGTATCCTGAAGCCGATCTTCGTGCCGTTAACCAGCTATGTAGAGAGTACGGCTTATATCATATCAGCGATGAAGCTTACGAATATTTCACTTACGGTGAAGCCCGGCATTTCTCTCCCGGCAGCATTTCAGATGCCGAGCAACACACTATTTCCCTATACTCGCTGTCCAAAGCTTACGGATTCGCCAGTTGGCGCGTCGGCTATCTGGTTATCCCAAAAGCGCTGTTGCCTTCATTGCTGAAAGTGCAGGATACCAATTTGATTTGTCCCCCGCTGATTACGCAATACGCGGCGATAGGTGCATTGGAGACCGGTTCATCTTACTGCAAAACTCGACTGCAACAGCTGGCTAAAATCCGCACCCAAGTTACTGCTCAGTTACAAACCTTAAATGGCGTGCAAATCGTCGCAACCGAAGGCGCATTTTATTTGCTGCTGAAACTGGACACCGAAAAAAACGATTTGCAATTGGTAAAATCGTTAATTAGCGAGTTCAAAGTTGCTGTAATACCGGGTTGCGCTTTTGGTTTAGAGGACGGTTGCTATCTGCGTGTATCTTATGGAATGCTTGATGAGAACACTGCCAATATTACCACACAGCGCTTGGTTGAGGGGCTTAGGAAACTTTGTTAATGGAGGAGCCCAATAAAGTTAATACATATCTTGTTTAGCCTATTATTCCAAACCCAGATTAAGTAAAGCAGGGTACTTATCGCGTATCATTCTCGAAGCGTTCCAGGCAATCAAACTCCGAAAACCACGTAATGGGTACCCTAGGCTAAACCCTTTTTACTGCGCAGGAACAGGCGTAGTAGGGTATCTATAATACCGGGTTCTATCGGCTGTAGTGGTTTTCTCATTAGCCGGCAGGTTAAGATTTTTAGCAACTATCTCTTTAACCTGTGGTTTAATCACGATAGCAGCCGCCTCATTAATCTGTGGCTTGGTCACTATAGCTGCCGCCTCTTTAATCTGTCGGTTCTTGGTCACTATTTGCAGTCACCTCTTTAACCTGCGGCTTAGTCACTTTTGCAGTTGCCTCTTTAACCTGCGGCTTGGTCACTTTTGCAGTTGCCTCTTTAACCTGCGGCTTGGTCACTTTTGCAGTTGCCTCTTTAACCTGCGGCTTGGTCACTTTTGCAGTTGCCTCTTTAACCTGCGGCTTGGTCACTTTTGCAGTTGCCTCTTTAACCTGCGGCTTAACCTTTTTGGTATTTGCAACTTTAGTAACTGGCTTTACCTTTTCGTTATTTGCTTCTTTAAGGACTGGCTTTACATTTTCGGCAATTATCACATTAGCCACTGGTTTAGGGATTTCTTTAACAGGCGATGTATTGTTTATCAAAGGTGATAGTGTCGGCTTCAAAAACTTGACTATTTGCACAGGTAATGAGCTGGTAAAGTGATAAAGCCCGGCATTATCGCCCTGGACATAGGCAGTGATTACGCCAAAAAAACGATCGCCGAGGAAAAATGTAAACACTGCAGCACGACTGATGAATTTCGATTCAATGCGATGATCTCCGGTTCCGGTTTTCCCTCCTACAACCAATGGCTTGCCCTCAACATCGGTGTAAATGCCGTTAAGACGGGCTGCCGTTCCACCATCTACCACGCCGATCATCGCTCCCCGCGCAACTTTGGCAATTTCCGGAGCAAATATACGCTGACCTTGATCCGGCGCTTTGTTCATTAGAGTTTCATAAGGCGTTCCCTGGGCATAATGCAAACTCTCAAACCGGACAACGGGTAATCTGATGCCGTCATTCAGCAAAATACCCGTGAGTTCTGCCAAAGCTGCCGGTCTATCGCCTGATGCGCCAATGGATGTCGCATAAGAAGACGTTAATTTGCCGAATGGATAGCCCACGCGTTTCCAGGCACGATGGATTTCTTTAAATGCGTCTGTTTCCAGTAATGTCATGATGCGCTGTTGTTGAGCGACTTTTCTATTATTCTTAAACAACCAACGATACACTTGCTGACGTTGTTCGGCACTTGCCGTCATAACTTCCTCGTGCGTGGCTTTGGGATGTTGGGCCAAATAGCCCACCAGCCATAATTCCAGCGGATGAATCTTGGTAATATAGCCCTGATCTTGTAAATCAAATTTTTCTATCGAATATTTATCGTACAGATCGTATATGTCCTCATTAGCCAGTTCAGCTTTGGATAAATGCGCATTAAGATAAGCGTTGAGCGCCATTTCGTCATGATCAGGATAAACCGCCCGATAAAGCATGCTAAGGCGAGAAGGCTTGGCATACACTCTTTTGGTAAGCATATCCAGCGCTTCTTCGGCAGTCTTGCCCTGGTACCTGGCATAGAATTTATTCAAATAAGTGCTTCCTTCCTTGTCTGCAAAACGTTGCAGGTATTCTTCGCGTTTTGAATCATCCGGGCTTTCAAGCCAACGCGCTATTCCTTCCGGTTTGTAAAGGTGATGATAAACAAGGTCACGCATCAAGCGAATAAAGACCAGATTCACGGAATCACGCAAAGCATGCCGTACTGACATGATTTTGCCATTATCGTCTTTATTAAAATTATTAAAAACATGAAGACCGCCCCCAGTGAAAAAATACTCGCCAGGACTCGCTGAATAACGTCTATCCAGGGCCTGATTAAGTAAATCCTCCAAGCTGATTTTTGGTGTCGCTCGTAACTGTTCAATCACCCATGCCGATAAATAGTCACGGGGATGCAATTCAATCTGACTGAGTTCCTGTGCCGGACGATCTTTATACTGATTATAAATATCGGCAATCAACTCCAGATAATGCACCATCGTCCGAAGTTTAGAGGTGGAGCCCAGATCCAGCCGTATACCTTCGTTTATATCCAGGGGCTGATCGAAATTATCAGTTTGCACGCGCAGCAAATTACCCGTTTTACCCCGTTCAAATAACATCAAGCTGTAGACGATCGGGGCAAGATCAGTGTTTTCATTAAGCATCCTGAAGCCTAATATACCCGCATTACGAGCTTCATCCGGTTGACTGAGCAGCCTTAGCGCATTGGTAACCGCTTGTTGAGTGCTATAGTCAAGCGTGGTTTTAACGGTTAAATCCAGGCGATCCAGTTCATAATTGGACTTTACGCCCAGAGTCCTGGCAAGACGCGTACGCAAAACGTTTTGCGTCTTTTTTTCTGTCATGAATTTGGCAGGTTCAGCGACTGACTTGGATGGCCGAACAGTAGACGTCTGTAAGGCCGCATCTCTCAATGCTGTTGAAATGACACCTTGTTCAGCCATTAAGCGCAAATAACTGTCGGCAAGATTCTGTAGCGCGTCATAACCCTTCCCTAACAAATAGGTAGGTCTTCTCTGTGACAATAATATGCTCAACACCTGCCGATAAGCTTGCGCCTGTTGCGGAGTAACCTGCTCATGTGCTTTGAGCGCGTCCGGACTGAGCAACTGATTGACCTGGGCAAAATCAGCACCAAACCAGGCCGACAAGCCATCACCCAAGCCATGAATTTCGCCCAGTTTTGGCGTAGCAGCGAGAGGCATGGTATTCAGATAAGAAAGAGCGATTTCCTGCCTCATTTCCCGCGTATCCGGCCCCATCATGTAGGCTCGTACCGATGCCGTGCCCATTTGACGAAATTTATCCACAATCGAATTCGTGTATCCATTCTTCGAATGACGATACTTTTCCAACTGGGTAGCTAAAGTACTGCCGCCCGGCACTGCGCTGGTAACTCCGAGTTTATGTGCCATTAATTGTAATCCGGCAAAACCCAGACGATCCCATTCGATAGCTGGATTAACGGTGACATACTCTTCGTTGAGTAACTCGCGGTTCTCTATAAAAAGCAAGGTTTCCAGAACCAACGGTGGAATAGCCTTAAAATTCGGGTAGCCATAAGCAGGATAAACCGCATTAAAGACGACCTGATCGGACTTATCTGTGATGCGCAGTCCAGCCTGGGCTTTCTCGTGGTAAATGTTGAACAAACCGTAATCAGCCAGTTCATTCATCATCGGTGAAAAAGCGGCCTGCGAGGTAATGCTAAAGCCGGAATTTTCTAAACGCTTAATGACCTCAGGCAATAATGTATAACCTAACCTTTCATCATAGGGGCCATACTCCGGGTAACGTATCGATGAACTGGGCCCGGAAGCCAGTTTAAAGCTCAATTGTTCGCTTATTGCTGAGAGATAGCGAGCTTGATACTTTGAGGTTTGAACTTCTTCTCGTACAAGTTTAGTAATAAAAAACCCGATTACGAACAATACGGCAACAATGTACACCGCCAAAAGCCTGTGAACAATTCGACTACGCTTCTGCATGACTAGCTATTTCCATTAATACATAAGAACAACTGACTGGAGCTGTCCGGGAATTCTGTCTTCAACATTTATCTCAAGGCAATTTTAAAAGTTTGGATTGGAGTCTCAGCCGACAAGCTCCGTCTACAAAAACATGCTGTTATAAATAGGTAAGTGACCAATAATTATAGCAAACAATATCAATAATTTTGAGTTTGTAGGATCTTAAACATCCAATATAGTTCATTTAACTATTTTCTACATAGAAAATACAATCTCGTAACCCGTATACTTACGGATGTTAATAACGCCCGTATCCAGCAACAGATATTGACCTTTAATACCCTGCAAAACACCTGATACTTCAGGGTTCTTATCAAGGTTAAACGAATTAATCTTTACCGGATAATTGTCAACCGGAAAATGTATGTCCACAATGGTCTCTTCGGGTAAAAATTCAATAGCCTGTTGACCAAAACGCTGGAAAATTTCAGACAACTCTGCTTCACATTTAAGCACTAATTCATCGCGTTTTTCAACCAGATCAATTGGTTCTCCATGATTTTTAAGCATTTTCTGCCAACTGGTTTTATCACTGACATGCTTGGCAATTACGACCTCGATTAATCCAGCCATGTAACGGGACTGTACTTTAAATATTGGCAATGCCTGCACTGCGCCTTGATCTATCCAGCGTGTCGGAATTTGTGTTTGCCGGGTTATACCTACTTTAATACTGCTGGAATTGGCGAGATAAATAACATGTGGCTGAAAGCAGAACGCCTCACCCCAGGCAGGCTCTCTACAGGTACCCGCTTCATAATGACAAGTTTCCGGCTTCATAATACACATGTCACATTGAGCTAATGAGATAAAGCAGGGGTAACAATAACCCTGATTAAAACTTTTTTTAATTGATCTGTTGCAATGAATACAAACAATATGCCCTGTGTAGGTCAGCTTGATCGGCTTGCCGATTAGTGGATTCAAGGCGATACTCTGATCGCCTAGTGGTAAATTATATTGAACCTTGCTATCCAGGCGGGTGTGCATTTTTTTTAATGGTCCTTGCATTCGGGCATTCCTCTAATTCAAATACCCAGCCAATTCCGAGGCTTTAAATAGCCCTCATAAAGGATGGCTTCCGGACTGCCGGGCTCAGGTTCCCAATTGTATTTCCACCTTGCTAATGGCGGCATAGACATCAAAATCGATTCGGTGCGCCCACTGGATTGCAAACCAAACAAAGTACCGCGATCATAAACCAGATTAAATTCAACATAGCGGCCTCTACGGTATAGCTGAAAATCACGCTCCCGGTCACTGTATGGCGTATTTTTGCGTTTCTGCACAATAGGCAAATAAGCATCAATAAAATGGTTTCCAACGCTTTGCATAAAAGCAAAACACTTATAAAACTCCCATTCATTTAAATCGTCGAAAAACAAACCACCTACGCCGCGCGTTTCATTTCTATGAGGGAGAAAAAAATATTCATCGCACCATTGTTTGTAAGTAGGATAAACATCATGACCAAAAGGCTCACAGGCTGTGCGTGCAGTTCTGTGCCAGTGTATTACATCGTCTCTAAAGGGATAAAACGGCGTCAAATCGAAACCACCACCGAACCACCAAATGGCCGGTGCGCCTGGTTTTTCTGCAATTAAAAAACGCACATTGGCATGAGATGTTGGTACATAAGGATTTCCGGGATGAATAACCAGCGACACACCCATTGCGTGAAATTGGCGATTAGCCAATTCAGGCCGTTTAGCGGTTGCCGAAGCTGGCAGGCTAATGCCCCTAACATAAGAAAAGTTCACGCCGCCTTGTTCGAACACCTGACCATTTTCTAATACACGGCTTCTACCGCCCCCCCCTTCAGCACGATCCCAGATATCTTCAATAAATCGAGCATCAGGCTCTTCGCTTTCCAATGCAGTGCAAATTTGATCTTGTAAATTAAGCAGATAGTTTTTAACTTTAGTAATATCGTCAGTGTTCATGGGTAGCTCGGTTGTATTTGAAATGCCGGTAATCAAGAAATCCAGGACGAACATAATACCCTACAACAGCATTAACGAGTAGACCGATACGGTCACCTTGCCACCTATCACAAATTCATAGCCATAAAAACAACACGTCATACGGCACTCCTTCAGTTTCATTTATTATTGAAAGAAGCTAGCAATCTTATAGTACTTGTATCTGTGTTATCATAAACTATTAAATGACGGCAGTTCGCCGCCCTTCGCGTTGATATAAAAGAGTTCTTGTGAATACTGCCGAATTTTCATCTTTACCGTTAAAACCCGCCCTGCTTGAAAATATTGAATCCCTGGGTTACACCCATCTAACACCTATTCAGGCCGAAACTCTGCCGCATATTCTGGAGGGCCGCGATGTGATTGCGCAGGCTAAAACAGGCAGTGGTAAAACGGCTGCGTTTGGCATTGGTCTATTATCCCGATTGGATTTGAACAGCTTTAGAGTTCAGGCTTTGGTGGTCTGCCCAACACGGGAGCTTGCTGATCAGGTTTGTAAGGAAATTCGCCAACTAGCGCGTTTTACGCAAAACATTAAGGTGCTGTCCCTCTGCGGTGGCGTACCGTTTGGTCCACAGGTGGGTTCGTTGGAACATGGCGTGCATATCGTTGTCGGTACACCGGGTCGTTTACAGGAGCATCTGCGTAAACGCAGCTTACGCTTGAGTAATCTAAAAATGCTGGTGCTGGATGAAGCAGACCGCATGCTGGATATGGGCTTTGAAGAGATTATTACGGAGGTAATTTCATACGCACCGACGCACCGGCAAACGTTGTTGTTTTCAGCGACTTATGCCGATCCTATCCGGGAAATCAGTCAGAAGTTTCAATATAAGCCAGTTTCTGTGAGTATTGACAGCAGCCATCACGATAGCGTTATTGAACAGCGTTTTTATCAAACAGAAAAGACCCAAAGAGTCAACGCGTTAGGTTATCTATTAGCGTATCACCGGCCTGAATCCACGGTGGTATTTTGCAATACCAAAAGAGATTGTCAGGATATAGCGAGTGCTTTGGAAAACAGCGGCTTTTCTGTTCAGGCACTGCATGGCGACCTGGAACAAAAGCATCGCGATCAAGTACTGGTTCGCTTTGCCAATAAAAGCTGTTCAATTCTGGTAGCCACCGATGTGGCTGCACGCGGACTGGATATTAAGGAACTGCAGGCGGTGATTAATTATGAGCTGCCCTGGGATCCTGAAATCTATGTACACCGGATCGGACGCACAGGACGTGCAGGAAAAAAGGGGTTAGCGCTCAGTTTATGCACAGAGCAGGAGTTAAACAGGGTTAAAGCCATTGAAGAATATCAAACTATTCCCGCCAGATGGGACGAAATAGCGCCTTTTAAGATGAGCTATGAACACCGCTTTGAGCCGCCGATGATGACCTTGTGGATAGATGGCGGGCGTAAGGATAAGGTGCGTCCAGGCGATATATTGGGTGCATTAACAGGTAACGCAGGGATTGCGGGCAGTGAAGTTGGAAAAATCGATATTTTTGATGCACATGCTTATGTTGCTATTAAGCAGGATAGTGTTGATAAAGCACTCGCCTGTTTAAAAAACGGTAAAATAAAGGGTCGCAGTTTTATGGTTCGTAAATCTCAATGGGGATAAGCCGGAGTTTCTGTTGCTCTATTTGTATAGCCAAGCAGTGAAAGCATTACGTACCTTTAATTTATTTTGGAGTAGTTCTTTTAATAATGGCACTCAATGCGAGCCTGATGTGGAAATATTAAGGAATATAAAAGTTGACATTATTAATATAACGCTTATAATGCAATCTAGCTTGAAAATCTGATTTACCCTCTGTTTACCGTTTCGATGTTTCTCCTTGTAGTAGCTCGTCCTTGTTTCATTAAGTAATTTCTAAATTTCCCAGCTTTACCCGCCTTAAAGGCTTAATTACTTAATTTATTAAAGGAATCAACATGTCTACAATCACTACCGGCACCGTTAAATGGTTTAATTCTGATAAAGGCTTCGGCTTTATCGAGCAAGCATCAGGTCCTGATGTATTCGTACATTTTCAACAAATCAACAATTCTGGCGGCTATAAGTCACTGGATGAAGGCCAAAAAGTACAGTTCAGCGTAACACAAGGCCAAAAAGGCCCGCAAGCTGAAAATGTAACGGTCATCTAAAAACAAAACGCAGGTTACAGCGCACACTATGCGCTGCAACCTGCATTTAAAATGCAGGAAAGTTCACGATAAAGGTTGTTAACTTATTTTTTTTGTTAACTCTTGAACTTACTTGTAAAGACTATATCTTATAGTTTGTAAACCACACGGGGGCGACATGGCTTCGACGTGGGTAGCGAAACCTTAAGCGCATGCCGAGGACAGTACACCTCGTAAAATCTACTGAAACTTAAGTATTCGCAAATGACGAAAACTACTCAATGGCTTTAGCTGCTTAAACACAGCACCATTCCTTTGACCATCTGTGCTTATGCGGGTGGAGTTCAGTTCGCTGAACGCTCAGAGGTCATCTACATAAGATCGCGCTGAAATCTGTCCGGTGTGGATGCGCTAAAACCTTACGGAATCGCTGATGATTTTCTTGGCTCGACGGGTAGTCATTAGCTAAATTAAAGAGCGAGATAAGCATGTAGACCTTATGGCGGAGTACTTGCGGACGGGGGTTCAATTCCCCCCGCCTCCACCAAAATTTGATGCCCAACGGCTCTCCGTTGGGCATTTTTTTTGCAGAATAGTTCGTGCGGACACTTCGCCAACCGGCCATCCGACCCACTTCAGACCACTTTCTGCCCTCTCCGCTCCAATGCTGTCCGTCCTCCCTGAGCAAGTGAATAGGTCGACGTTCGTAAAGCAAAACATTCGTAGCAATAATCATAACTGTGAGTTCCATAGTGACCGCCTAAGGTATAAACTTATCGATAGGGAGACAGTAGATACAACGTCAGAAACCGTCAAATAATGAAAGACTCTTCATGATAGCTAAGTTAAAGGAGCATGCCATGGTGATTAATAAGCCCTATCTTTTATTTCTGGGCGACGCTTCGGATCAACTGGCGGTAAAAACTGCCGAAGGTGTAGCGTATTGGCGCCGCAGTGATTGTGTCGGTCAAATGAGATTGCCTGGCTGCAATGCCGACCTTCACCTTCCGGACTTGACAATTGCCGAAGCGGCGGAGCTAGGTGCACTTACCCTGCTGATTGGTGTAGCCAATCGCGGCGGACGCTTGTCCGAACTATGGATACCCCATTTAAAGAAAGCGTTGGCAACAGGCATGGACATTGCCAACGGTTTGCACAACCGGCTTACCGGCGTCCCTGAACTAGCGGAGTTGGCGGAGAACTATGGCCGCAAACTGTTTGATGTCCGCCATAGTAGCGTGACGTTCGACGTGGCCAATGGCAAAAAACGCACCGGGAAACGGCTACTAACCGTTGGTACGGATTGTTCCGTAGGCAAAATGTATGCTTCTTTGGCCATCGAACAGGAGTTGCAGCTGCGTGGAATCAGGGCAAGTTTTTGCGCAACGGGGCAGACCGGGATATTGATCGCAGGCGGCGGGGTATCCGTTGATGCTGTCACAGCCGATTTTATTTCCGGGGCTGTCGAGGCTTTGAGTCCCGATCAAGAACCCAATCACTGGGATGTTATCGAAGGTCAGGGATCGCTCTTCCACCCGTCTTTTGCAGGCGTCAGTCTGGGTTTGTTACATGGCGCCCAGCCGGATGTGCTGGTAATGTGCCACGAACCGACTCGCAAACATATGCGAGGCTTACCCGAGTACCCACTGCCGAGTCTTGAAAATTGCATTGCCGCTAACGAAGCCGCCGCCCGTTTAACCAATCCCAATGCCACCTGCATAGGCATCAGCCTCAATACCGCTGCTCTGGATGAAACGGAAGCACTCGATCTTCTGGAAAAGACAGAAGCTCGAACCGGTTTACCTTGTGTGGATGCTGTACGTACCGGCGTGGCGCGTCTTGTCGATTGCATCCCTGTTTGAGCCATGCGCCAAGTAACTTTAAGCGTCGAGACTTGGCCGGTTCGCGGCGTTTTCCGCATCTCGCGAGGTAGCCAAACCGAAATTGTTGTGGTGACGGCAGAAATTCGTGAGGGATCATTTACAGGGCGTGGCGAGTGCCGTCCTTATGCCCGCTACGGAGAAACGCCTGAGAGTGTGATAGCAACCATAGAAGCTATACGTCAGGACTTGCAGAAAGGGCTGGATCGCGACGAGCTAAGCCATTGCCTTGCCCCTGGCGCGGCCCGTAATGCCATAGACTGCGCCCTATGGGATCTCGCGGCCAAAAGAGAAGGGCAACCCGTATGGAAATTGGCGGGGTTGCCGCCCCCGCAAACGCTGATAACCGCCTATACCCTTAGCGTGGATTCACCTCAGAACTTGGCTGCAACGGCCGAAAGCCAGAAGAGGCGGCCTTTACTCAAGCTGAAACTGGCTGGGCACAACGACTTGCAATGCATTGCAGCGGTTCGCGCCAACGCGCCGGCTTCCAGGCTGATTGTCGATGCTAATGAATCATGGAGTCAGCGCGATTATGCAGAGCTAGCGCCGGAATTGGTTCGTCTGGGCGTAGAAATGCTGGAACAACCCTTTCCAGCGGGAGCCGACGCTTGTTTGGCCTCGTTGCCAAAACTATTGCCGGTTTGTGCTGATGAGTCCTGCCACGATAGCAAAAGCCTTGACCGGTTAATCGGTCTTTATGATATTGTTAACATCAAGCTAGATAAAACGGGTGGATTAACTGAGGCTTTGCAAATGAAAGCGTTGGCGAGGCAACACGGCTTTGAGGTAATGGCCGGATGCATGGTGGGAACATCGTTAGCGATGGCTCCCGCGTTTTTTCTTGCGCAAGGTACCCGTTACGTGGATTTGGATGGACCTCTGTTGTTAGCTAAGGACCGTCAGCCAGGATTATACTTTGCGGGTAGCCATGTATTTCCGCCGGACGGAGCGCTTTGGGGAGGGCATTGTTGAACAAAGCAAAAAATGTCCATAATATACCTTGGAATTTTGTAAGGTTCCAACGGTCAAAGTTTTTTAGTTGCCATAAACAGTACGTTAAAACTTCTATTCATCCCCTTCGAAACCAATGAGTTGTGGAGGCAAACAATGAACAATCAAGCAACAGCCGAATATCTGTCGGCCCACGAATTTTTCTCCGAGTTCAGTGATGAACTCGTGGAATTTCTGTGCGAGTGTTCAAGTACGCACGAAATCAAAAAAGGACATATCCTGTTTCAACAGGGCGAAGACGCAGATAAGTTCTATGTGGTTCGTACTGGGCTCATCACCTTGCAAATGCCGGCGATAATGGGTCCGGCCCTGGAAATCCAGACTCTGGATAAAGACCAGGTACTCGGGTGGTCTTGGCTCATATCCCCCTATAAATGGAATTTTCAATCCAAAGCCGAAGAGGACTCGGAATTGCTCCAGTTTGACGGGGCCATCATACTGGCACGATGCGAACAGGATCCGAAATTCGGCTACGAGCTGTTAAAGAAATTTGCAGCAGTGATGTCGGTGGGTCTTAATGCGGCACGCCAGAAGATGATGGATGAATGGAACCCGGACGGGTTTGCCTAGGAGGCTGTCCGCATTTCTGACTCTTCGGATTTTACAAGGTTTACGATAATTCACATGGGAGATTGGAGGCATTGTGAGAATAATTTAATACATCGCGCAACTTACCGGAGCCAATAGCGACGCTGTTTGCTTATTTCCTTCTCGGCTTCAAGCCAGTCATCTATTTCATGACCTGGCTCAAAACCTCTTTTTTCGGCTCTATAATAAGCATCTGTTGCAACCATTTCCCGAAACTCCTCCAAGTCAATGCCGCCACTATAATCGTATAGTTGTTCACGTTTAGTTACCATATCGTTTTATTAAAAATAACAACTGCGTTAAACTATTTTCCAAGATCAGAAAAACTGTTACCGCTTCGCCAACATCCGCGAGCGATACAATGGCCTCTATAAACCACATCATTATACAGAATATCAGTGGATAAAAAATTCCCCTCCTTGCTTTTCGAACCGTCGACGACACGTCTACGTGAAATTCCCTACAACTACACGTCTTTTTCTGATCGCGAAATCGTTATCCGTTTGCTGGGTGAAGAGAGCTGGCAAATCCTGGAATCGTTGCGTGACGAACGGATAACCGGCCGTTCCGCCAGGATGCTTTTTGAGGTGCTGGGGGATATTTGGGCGGTGCAGCGCAATCCCTACCTTGAGGATGATCTGCTTGATAATCGTAAACGCCGCAGGGCATTACTGGACGCATTACGCCATCGTCTCCGGCAGTTGGAAAAACGCCATTCCGAATTGGAAAGTGAAAATCCCGATAGAGCCAAGCGGGTTGAGTTTTTGATAAAAGCCGCGCATCAGGCGGTGAATGCCTTTGAAGCCCATTTTGAAAGCACTAGCGCTATGCGGCGAAAAGTGCTGGCTTTATTATCCAAACATACCCGCAAAGATAATATCTGTTTCGACGGTTTTGCCCGCGTGTCTCATGTCACTGATGCCACCGATTGGCGGGTCGAATATCCGTTTGTGGTGTTGTATCCGTCTAGTGAGGATGAGGTCGGCTCCCTTGTCCGCGATTGCATCAAGCTGGGATTAACTATTATTCCTCGGGGTGGCGGCACCGGCTATACCGGTGGCGCGGTTCCGTTGACACCCTTTTCCGCAGTGATTAATACCGAAAAGCTGGTAGATATAGGCCGTGTGGAACCAGCGGCCAGTCTGCCTGGCGTCGAACAGACTTATGCAACCATTCATACCGGTGCCGGTGTAGTGACGCGACGCGTCATGGATGTTGCCGACAATGCCGGCCTGGTATTTGCGTGCGATCCTACTTCGGCGGATGCGTCCTGTGTAGGCGGCAATGTGGCGATGAACGCCGGTGGCAAAAAGGCCGTACTTTGGGGGACAGCGCTGGATAACCTGTTGTCCTGGCGGATGGTGACGCCGGATGGCAACTGGCTGGAGGTTGAGCGTTTCAATCACAATCTCGGCAAGATTCATGATCAGGAGCAGGTAACCTTTGTTCTGAAGCGTTTCGATGCCAAGAAACAGCAGTTGCTGTCTGAAGAGCAACTGGTCATCCCCGGCACACTTTTTCGCAAGGGTGAACTGGGTAAGGACGTTACCGACAAGTTTCTCGGTGGCTTGCCGGGCATACAAAAAGAAGGCTGCGATGGCATCATTACTTCAGCGCGCTGGATTTTGCACAAGATGCCGCCGTATACCCGCACCTTCTGCCTGGAATTCTACGGACAGGTTCGTGAAGCGGTGCCGGCCATTCTGGAGATTCGCGATTATCTGGCGGCCTTGCCAAAACAAGGCGCGGCGAGAGTGATGCTGGCAGGTCTCGAACATCTGGACGAGCGCTATGTCAAAGCCGTGGGCTATGCCAGTAAAGCCAAGCACCACGGCCGCCCGAAAATGGTGTTGATCGGCGACATCGTCGGCGACGACGACAAACAGGTCGCTTTGGCCGCATCGGAAGTCGTGCGTTTGTGTAATGCGCGTAATGCGGAAGGCTTTATCGCCGTCAGCCCGGAAACCCGCAAGACTTTCTGGCTGGACCGGGCGCGTACCGCAGCCATTGCCAAACATACCAATGCCTTCAAAATCAATGAAGACGTTGTGATTCCGTTGCCGCGCATGGGCGATTATTGTGACGGTATCGAGCGCATCAATATCGAATTATCGCTACGTAATAAATTGCGCTTGTGTGATGCGCTTAGCCGCTTTTTGGAAGGCGATTTGCCGCTACGCACTTATGAAAACAGCGTCGACAAAACCGAACTGTTTGGAGACCGGCGCAGCGAAGCGCTCGCGGCGGTCGCAAGCATGCGTGATCGTTGGCAGTGGCTGTATGACAACCTGGATTTGCCTTTGCAACAGGCGGAAGCTGATTTCAACGATCGCGGCATAATCGTCACCGAACTCACTAATCACACCGCACAGCCTGTGCTGTTTCACCGCTTACAGGATCATTCGCTCCGCGTGTCCTGGAAACAGGAACTGTTGCCGCAGTTAATGGAGATTTTCGAAGGCGACAATTTCCGGCCGGTCATCGAGCGGATCGAAGCAGTGCACAAAGATGTTTTGCGCGGTCGCGTGTTCGTGGCACTGCACATGCATGCCGGTGATGGCAATGTCCATACCAATTTGCCGGTCAACTCCGATCACTACGAGATGCTGCAGGAAGCCAACCAGGCCGTGGCGCGTATCATGACATTGGCGCGCTCGTTGGGCGGCGTGATTTCCGGCGAGCATGGCATCGGTATTACCAAATACGAATTTCTAAACCCTGAGGAACTGGCGAGTTTTCATGCCTACAAAAAGCGCATCGACCCGGAAGGCCGTTTTAATCGCGGCAAACTGATGCCGGGTGCCGACTTGCGTGCGGCTTACACCACTTCGTTTAGTCTGATGGGTTATGAATCGCTGATCATGCAGCAAAGCGATATCGGCGCGATCTCCGATTCAGTTAAGGATTGTCTGCGTTGCGGAAAATGCAAGCCCGTGTGTTCCACGCATGTGCCACCGGCCAACCTCTTGTATTCGCCACGCAATAAAATCCTTGCTACGTCTTTGCTGATCGAAGCCTTTCTGTACGAAGAGCAAACCCGGCGCGGCATTTCCATCACCCATTGGAAAGAATTTGAAGACGTGGCTGACCATTGCACGGTGTGCCATAAGTGCTTCAACCCGTGTCCGGTCGACATCGATTTTGGCGAAGTTTCAATGAATATGCGCAACCTGCTGCGTAAAATGGGCAAGCAGAGCTTTAATCCGGTCAAAACCGCAGCGATTGCATTTCTATCTACCGGCCGCCCCAATAGCATTAAGATTATGCGCAAGCTGCTTATCGAGTGGTCTTATAAAGCGCAGCGGTTGGGCAATTTTTTCCTCAGACCCTGGGGTAAAGCACAACTTGCTCAGCCGCCGTCATCAACTGGCAAGCCTGAGCTGCGTGAGTATGTGATTCATTTCACGAATCGAAAAATGCCTGGCAAATTGCCTTCCAAAACATCAAGAGCATTGCTGGGAATTGAGAGTGATCAGATCGTGCCTATTATTCGCGATCGAAACAAAACCCGTGCCGATTCCGAAGCGGTGTTTTATTTTCCGGGTTGCGGTTCCGAGCGCTTATTTTCACAAGTCGGTCTGGCTACACAGGCCATGCTATATGAAATAGGCGTGCAGGCGGTTCTGCCGCCGGGCTATTTGTGCTGCGGCTATCCGCAGCGCGCAGCCGGCCAATACGACAAGGCGCAGAAAATCACTACCGATAATCGTGTGCTGTTTCATCGGGTTGCCAATACCTTGAATTATCTGGACATAAAGACCGTCGTGGTGAGCTGCGGCACCTGTCTGGATCAGTTACTGGATTACGAATTCGACAAAATTTTCCCCGGCTGCCGCATGATCGATATTCACGAATATCTGCTGGAGAAAGGCGTAAAACTGAATGGCATTAATGGCAGCCGTTATCTGTATCACGATCCCTGCCACAGTCCGTTGAAACAACAGGACGCGATGAAGACTGTCAATGGACTGATCGGCACGACGGTTAATAAATCCGAGCGTTGCTGTGGTGAATCGGGGACATTAGCGGTTACACGTCCGGATATTTCAACACAGGTGCGTTTCCGTAAAGCGGCCGAGTTACAGGATGACAGGGCTAAACTACGCGCTGACGGCTTCGATGGGCCAGTTAAAATGCTGACGTCCTGTCCCTCGTGCGTACAAGGCTTGCAGCGTTATCAGGACGGCGGAGAACAACTCGAAGTGGATTACATTGTCGTGGAAATTGCCCGGCATGTGCTCGGCAAAGACTGGATGAAAAACTATATCAAGCAAGCAGCAAGCGGCGGTATCGAGCGGGTTTTGGTGTGAGAGGCACATGCATTGATTTGTAGAGACTACCCGCTGACTGGATGAATTTCTGCAACAACATGTGTTATCAGGTAACTAAAAAATTGAATTACTCAATGCTTTAATATATGATTTTCCATATATTTATAACTGAGTTAAAAATAATGTCCCCGGCTCAATTTTTTAAATGTTTGTCTGATGAAACACGTCTGCGTTGCGTCGCTTTGTTGCAAAAGCAAGGCAAGCTTTGTGTGTGTGAATTAACGGCAGCATTGGGTTTGTCTCAGCCTAAAATTTCCAGGCATTTAGCGTTACTTCGTCAATGCGGTTTATTACTGGACAGCCGCGAAGGCCAGTGGGTTTATTATCAGATCAATCCGAAATTGCCAGACTGGGCTTTTCCGATACTGGCAAATGCCTTAACGGCTGTTGAAATAACCGGCCAGTTACAAAACGATTTAGAACGTTTGCAAATCATGGAAGGCAGGCCAGACATGGCTATGTGTAGCTGATTTTTTAGAGTTAATATATCTGCTTATTCGTATATCACTTTAAATAATAAACTGAATTTTTTAATAACACTCTGGACACTATCATGTTAAATATTCTGATTATTTGTACCGGCAACTCCTGCCGTAGCGTCATAGGCGAAGCCTTGTTTAATCATTTAGGCAAAGGCCGCGTCAAAGCTTTTTCCGCCGGCAGCCAACCGTTAGGTCGACTGAATGCCGGTGCTGTCGCTTTGCTGCAACGGCACGGAATCTCCACTGAGGGGTTTTCCAGTAAATCCTGGGAAGTGTTTGAAAATCAACCGATAGATATCGCCATTACCGTATGTGATAACGCAGCGGGGGAAACCTGCCCGGTTTACTTGAATTCAACAGTCCGCGCGCATTGGGGTTTGTCCGATCCCGGCCATGTCAAGGGTACCGACGAAGAAATTAAGGCAGCGTTTGAAGCCACATACCAAGCGATGGAACGGCGCATCAACCTTATGCTGGCCTTGCCACTGGAAGACATGCCCAGCGAAGCGCTTGTCACTGAATTGAATGTTATTGGCAAAATCGATAGCTAACCAACCAGGATCACGTCCATGAACAAGCCCAAAAATACACAATCCAGGAAAACCGTTCGTCATCCTGGCCTGAACAAATCCACTGGAGCTCCTCAAGCCGTGATTGATACACCCAAACGTCTGGGTTTCGTTGAGCGGTTTCTGACTCTGTGGATTTTCATGACCATGGCAACCGGGGTTGCCCTGGGCTATTTCATGCCGAGTTTCACGCAGTGGCTAACCCGTTTCCAGGTTGGAACCACTTCTATTCCCATCGCCATCGGCCTCATCCTGATGATGTATCCGCCGCTGGCCAAGGTACGCTACGAGGAATTGCCCAAGGTTTTCAGGAACACTAAAGTTCTGATGCTTTCCTTGATCCAGAACTGGATCATCGGCCCGGTGCTTATGTTCGCGCTGGCTATTATTTTTCTCCGGGATTACCCGGAGTATATGGTGGGTTTGATCATTATCGGTCTGGCTCGCTGCATCGCCATGGTTCTGGTCTGGAATGATCTGGCTCAGGGCGACACCGAATATTGCGCGGGCCTGGTGGCTTTCAACTCCATTTTCCAGATGCTGTTTTTTTCCATTTACGCCTACGTTTTTGTAACTGTCCTGCCTGAATGGTTAGGGATCGCTTCCGGCCTTGAAGTCCCGATTACCATTCTTCAGGTCGCCGAAAGCGTGTTGATCTACCTGGGTATCCCTTTTTTTGCCGGCATGCTTACCCGGTTTTTTATGGTGCGGCGCAAAGGACGGGAGTGGTATGAGGAAAAGTTTATCCCCAAAATCAGCCCCATTACGCTCATAGCCCTGCTGTTCACGATACTGGTGATGTTCTCCCTTAAAGGTGAATATATCGTGCAGTTGCCTCTGGATGTGGTGCGCATTGCCATACCCCTGGTGATCTATTTCATTATCATGTTTCTGGTTACGTTTTACATGTCCGCCAAGGCCGGGGCCGGGTATCGTATTAGCGCCACACTTTCGTTTACCGCTGCCAGTAACAACTTTGAGTTGGCCATTGCCGTGGCCGTAGCGGTATTCGGCCTCCAGTCCGGAGAGGCATTTGCTGCGGTCATAGGCCCCCTGGTTGAGGTGCCGGTGCTAATCGGCCTGGTCAAGGTTGCCCTTTACTTCAGGAAAAAATTCTTTACGTCTTATGGAGTCGCGTAAAGCAAAGGCGGATTATTACCGCAATCGTAAGCATTAACTTCCCCCTTTGTAAAAGGGGGATTGAGGGGGATTTATCTAATCAAATCTCCCCTAACCCCTCTTTCACAAAGAGGGGGACTGAACGCTTACACACAATCCACTTATTAAAAAGGTAAGGCATTATGAAAAAAATTGAAGTTTTTGATCCAGCCCTGTGCTGCAACTCCGGCGTGTGCGGAACTGATGTAGACCAGGCGCTGGTAACGTTTTCTGCTGATGTGGACTGGTTAAAACAGCAAGGCGGCGCAATCAGCCGCTATAACCTTTCCCAGCAACCGATGGTTTTTGTGGAAAATCCGGTCGTGCATGCCTTTCTGGAACGGTCAGGCGAGAGAGGACTGCCGCTGGTTCTGGTTGATGGCGAAATTGCCCTGGCCGGTCGTTATCCTTCAAGGGATGAACTGGGAAATTGGTGCGGTATTCCTGAGGTTTCTGTCGACTCAGCGCCTTCCGGAAGCAGTTGCTGTAACCCTGGCTGTTGTTGATTAGCGGTCATGAACTTTCTACAGCAACTACCCGCTTTTTTATTTTTCACAGGCAAAGGCGGCGTCGGCAAGACCTCGCTGGCTTGCGCAACCGCAGTTCATCTGGCCGAGGCCGGAAAGAAGATCTTACTGGTCAGCACCGATCCCGCATCCAATGTCGGCCAGGTTTTTGCTGCGGCAATTGGTCATCAAATAACGCCGATTCCCGGGATAGCTAATCTTGCGGCACTGGAAATTAATCCGGCACAGGCGGCCGCAGTCTATCGCGAGCGCATCGTCGGCCCAATACGCGGCAAATTGCCGGAGTCCGCGATCAAAAGCATCGAAGAGCAACTTTCCGGCGCCTGCACCACGGAAATCGCAGCCTTTGATGAATTCACCGCCTTGCTAACCGATTCCGGACTGACAAGCCAATACGATCATATCCTTTTCGATACCGCACCCACCGGGCACACCATCCGTATGCTCCAATTACCCGGCGCTTGGGACAGTTTTATCGAAAGCAATCCCGAAGGCGCTTCCTGTCTGGGGCCTCTGGCGGGTCTCGAAAAACAGCGGCAGCGTTATCATGAGGCTGTTGCAGCATTGTCAGACCCGGCACGCACGCGGTTGGTGCTGGTTGCCCGCGCCCAGAACTCAACCTTGCAGGAAGTGGCGCGAACCAGCAGCGAGTTGGCCGACATCGGACTTAATAATCAGTATCTGGTGATCAATGGCTGCATGCCCGAGAGTGAAATCGACGATCCGCTCGCCGCTGCGATTTATCGGCGCGAACAGCAAGCATTGCAAACCCTGCCTGAGTCTCTGTGCGAATTGGAAACCGGTCATACTCAATTATTGCCTTGCAATCTGGTGGGTCTGGAGGCTTTGCGTTCCCTGTTGAGCGGGGAAGTGAGCCATGCCGTTGCGCCCGCCGGTGACTATCAGTTGCCCTTGCTGCCGTCAATGCAAGAGATGGTTGATGAGATGGCAAAGCCGGGGCACGGTTTGATTATGCTGATGGGCAAGGGCGGTGTAGGTAAAACAACGCTGTCCGCTGCCATTGCCGTAACGCTGGCTGAACGCGGTTATCAGGTGCATCTGACAACCTCCGATCCGGCGGCGCACCTGACTGAAACACTGGTTGGTGAACTCGCTAATCTGACGGTTAGTCGCATTGATCCGCGCGCAGAAACAGAACTTTACCGCCAGCATGTGCTCGAAAGCAAAGGTAAAAATCTGGATGCGCAGGGGCGCGCCCTGCTAGAAGAGGATTTGCGCTCTCCCTGCACAGAGGAGATTGCCGTGTTTCAGGCATTCTCCCGTATCATCCGCGAAGCTACAGCTCATTTTGTCGTGATGGATACCGCACCGACCGGACATACTCTGTTGTTACTGGATGCAACAGGGGCTTATCACCGTGAAATTGCCCGTCACATGGAAGGAAAATCCATGCATTTTACGACGCCGATGATGCGTCTTCAGGATCCTGAACAAACCAAAGTGCTGATTGTTACGCTGGCGGAAACAACCCCTGTACTTGAGGCGGCCAGTCTGCAGGAAGATTTGCGCCGGGCCGGGATTGAGCCCTGGGCGTGGATTGTGAACCAAAGCCTGGCTACTGCCCAACCGTCTTCTATACTGTTGCAGCAACGCGCGGTACAGGAACAACAACAAATCGAAAATATCACACAACATTATTCAAACCATCTGGCCATCGTGCCCGTGCAAATTCAAGAACCCGTCGGTGTGGAACGGTTACAGGCATTACTTTTATCAAACTGTTGAATTTCCAATGTTTGGCTTTCCGCTTAGCAGAACAGACCTGAGCAGTTTTTCATTTTTTTATATCGCCGGCTTAAATTTTTACAGTTTTTTTACACCTTTCCAGAGTAGACTGCATGCTAGTGTTTTAACAAAGATTCTGTAATAAACGATTAGTTTTGATCGTCTTATGTGAGGTGGTTTTATGGATAGTGTATATCTTCTACTGACGGTTGCGTTTTTTGCCGTCACCGTCGCACTGGTTTATGCCTGTGAAAAATTAAGGGGGCAGTCATGAACTGGGTTTATCTGTTAAGTAGTGTGCTTGCGTTGGCGATTTTTATTTATCTGATTGCCGCGCTGTTTTATCCGGAGAAATTCTGATGATAAGTAACAGTTTTTTTCAGATTACGTTTTATGTCGTTACCTTATTAGCCTTGGCTAAACCGCTGGGCTGGTATATGGCCCGCGTTTATGAAGGTGAGACAGTTGGTTTGAACCGGTTATTGGCGCCGGTCGAAACATTGATTTATCGCTTAAGCGGCGTGAATCCGAAAGAGGACATGCGCTGGACGGATTACGCCGTTGGTTTGCTAGTATTTAATCTGCTGGGTATTTTTGCGGTTTTCGCGTTGCAACGCTTGCAAGCTCATCTGCCTTTTAATCCCGAGAATTTGTCCGGTGTCAGCCCTGATTCGGCATTCAATACCGCAATCAGTTTTGCTACGAACACCAACTGGCAAGGGTATGGCGGCGAAACAACGATGAGTTATCTGACCCAGATGCTGGGACTTACCGTACAGAATTTTGTTTCGGCCGCAACCGGCATGGCGGTGCTGGTCGCATTGATTCGCGGCTTCACACGGCGGAACATGGATTGTATAGGTAATTTCTGGGTCGATCTTACGCGCGGAGTGCTTTATATTCTCATGCCGCTGTCACTGATTCTGGCTTTGTTACTGGCAGGACAGGGCGTAGTGCAGACTTTCAGTCCCTATCAAGCTGTACCGCTAGTCGAAACAGTCACTTATGAACAGCCTAAACTGGGTGCAGACGGCCAGACTTTAAAGGATGCCGGAGGCAAGCCAGTCATGGAGTTGGTCAAAGTCAAAGAGCAAGTCGTGGCCCTGGGACCTGCGGCTTCGCAGGTGGCAATCAAGCAACTCGGCACCAACGGCGGCGGCTTTTTCAATGTCAATTCGGCGCATCCGTTGGAAAATCCGACGCCGTTAAGCAATTTTCTTGAAATGCTGTCGATACTGCTTATCCCCAGTGCGCTGTGCTATACCTTCGGCATGATGGTGGGCGACACCCGGCAAGGCTGGGCGATTCTGGCGGCGATGACATTGGTTTTTGTGGCGCTGGTTTTTGTTGCGGTTCCGGCTGAGCAAAACGGTAACCCTGCCCTGGCTGCATTGGGTGTCGATCAATCGGCAAGCGCCGGCCAGTCCGGCGGCAACATGGAAGGCAAGGAGATCCGCTTCGGAATTACCAACTCCGCGCTGTGGGCGGTCGCTACCACGGCCGCTTCCAACGGTTCGGTCAACTCGATGCACGATTCCTTTACGCCTATTGGCGGTATGGTGCCGATGTGGCTGATACAATTGGGAGAAGTGATCTTCGGCGGCGTGGGTTCAGGGCTGTACGGCATGATCATGTTTGCGATTGTCGCGGTATTTGTATCCGGTTTAATGATAGGCCGCACGCCGGAATATCTGGGTAAAAAAATCGAAGCCTACGAGATGAAAATGGCCGCTATCGTTATTTTGATTCCGCCGCTGCTCGTATTAGGCGGTACCGCAGTCGCAGTCATGGTCGAGGTTGGCAAGGCATCCGTCTTCAATCCGGGTGCGCACGGTTTCAGCGAAGTGCTCTATGCATTTTCGTCAGCGGGTAACAATAACGGCAGCGCGTTTGCTGGGCTTTCCGCTAATACGCCGTTTTATAACGCGGTGTTGGGTGTGGCTATGCTGTTTTCTCGTTACTGGCTGACCGTGCCGGTACTGGCTATCGCCGGTTCCCTGGCCTCGAAGAAAATCGTACCGGTTGGACCGGGCACCTTGCCGACGCATACCCCATTATTTGTTGTGTTATTGATCGGTACCGTACTCATGGTCGGAGCTCTGACGTTTGTTCCTGCTTTGGCTCTGGGGCCTGTAGTCGAACATCTTCAGATGACCGGAGCTAAATAAGTATTGCCCACTGAATATCTGTGAGGAGAGCTTTATGAGTAAAAAATCTGTTTCGATGTCTTTATTCGATCGACAAATCCTGGGTGTAGCTTTAGTAGATTCATTTCGAAAGCTTACCCCGCAGCAGCAATGGAAAAATCCGGTCATGTTTGTCGTTTATATCGGCAGTATGCTGACGACGCTGCTTTGGGTACAGGCCCTTGGCGGTGGCGGAAAAGATCCGGCGAATTTCATTTTGGCAATCACTTTATGGTTGTGGGGTACGGTATTGTTTGCCAATTTTGCCGAGGCGGTCGCCGAAGGGCGCAGCAAAGCGCAAGCCGCATTTCTGCGTAGCGCCAAACGTGATATTGCGGCGAAAAAACTGGACGAGCCGCGTTATGGTTGCAATTATTCCAAAGTGGCTGGCTCTGGTTTACGGCGCGGTGATGTGGTATTGATAGAAGCGGGGGATTTTGTTCCCGGTGATGGCGAAGTGATAGAAGGGGTCGCATCAGTCGACGAAAGTGCGATCACCGGTGAAAGTGCACCGGTAATCCGCGAATCAGGCGGCGATTTTAGTTCGGTGACCGGTGGTACGCGTGTGTTATCGGACTGGTTGGTCGTGCGTATTACCGCCAATCCGGGCGAAGCTTTTCTGGATCGTATGATTTCTATGGTGGAAAGCGCCAAACGGCAAAAAACACCTAACGAAATTGCTTTGACCATCCTACTGGTCGCGTTAACGCTGGTCTTTCTGATGGCTACCGTGACCTTGCTGCCGTTTTCCTTGTACGCCGTAGCAAGCTCAGGCACAGGACAACCGATTACGATTACCGTGCTGGTGGCTTTGCTGGTCTGCCTGATTCCAACGACTATCGGCGGTTTATTGTCCGCCATCGGCGTCGCGGGTATTGGACGAATGATGCAGAAAAACGTGATCGCAACATCCGGCAGAGCGGTCGAAGCGGCCGGCGATATCGACGTATTGCTGCTGGACAAGACCGGCACCATAACGCTGGGCAATCGGCAAGCATCCGCTTTTATAGCTGTTAAAGGCGTATCCGAAAAAGAACTTGCCGATGCCGCCCAATTGGCTTCACTGGCTGACGAGACTCCGGAGGGACGTAGTGTTGTGGTTTTGGCAAAGCAGAAATACGGGTTCAGAGAACGCGATGTGCATTCGCTTGGCGCAACTTTTGTGCATTTTAGCGCCCAAACTCGTATGAGCGGCGTTAATATTGACGGGCGGCAGATTCGCAAGGGTGCAGCCGACGCCATTCGTACCTATATTGAAGAGCAGGGCAGCAAATTCCCGGCTGAGTTTAGGAAATTGGTTGACGACGTGGCACGTCGAGGCAGCACCCCGTTAGTAGTTGCCGAAGGCGCTCGCGTGCTGGGTGTGATCGAGCTCAAGGATATCGTCAAAGGCGGTATCAAGGAACGTTTTGCCGAATTACGGCAAATGGGTATCAAAACCATCATGATTACCGGCGATAATCGTTTGACTGCAGCAGCGATTGCTGCCGAAGCCGGTGTCGACGATTTTTTGGCCGAAGCGACGCCGGAGGCGAAGCTGAAATTGATCAGGCAATATCAGTCTGAGGGGCGTTTGGTCGCGATGACCGGTGACGGCACTAACGATGCGCCGGCACTGGCTCAGGCCGATGTCGCGGTTGCGATGAACAGCGGCACTCAGGCGGCCAAGGAGGCCGGCAATATGGTGGATCTTGACTCGAACCCTACCAAATTAATAGAGATCGTCGAGACCGGCAAACAGATGCTGATGACGCGCGGCGCCTTGACAACATTCAGTATCGCCAATGACGTCGCGAAATATTTTGCAATTATCCCGGCTGCGTTCGCAACGACTTATCCGGTGCTTGATGTATTGAATGTGATGGGTCTGGCAACCCCGGCAAGCGCAATTCTGTCGGCAGTAATTTTCAATGCGCTGATTATCGTAGCGCTGATTCCGTTGGCATTGAAAGGTATCAAGTACACGCCGGTCGGTGCTGCCACGTTGCTGCAAAATAATTTGCTGATATACGGCTTAGGCGGGTTGATTGTTCCATTTATCGGCATCAAGGCGATTGACCTGTTTTTGGTCACGCTGGGTTTGGTTTAAGGAGTGAAGTTTTAACCTGAGCATTTGAAAAGGGGGGTTGAGGGGGATTTATTTACAAAAATCTGCGCTAACCCCTCATTTTTCAAAGAGGGGAATTAGTAACCAGTTACGTTTAAAGGAGTTGGCAATGATTAAGCATTTGAAACCGGCAGTTATCCTGTTTGTTATATTGACTATGTTAACGGGCGTGATTTATCCTGCCGTGGTGACGGGTCTGGCACAGCTTCTGTTTCCCTATCAGGCTAACGGTAGTCTGATGACAGACAATGGTGGTAAGCCGACTGGTTCCAGCCTGATCGGACAGCCATTCAGTAATCCCGGCCATTTTTGGGGACGACCTTCCGCTACAGGACATTTCCCGTATAATGCCGGAGCCTCAAGCGGCTCAAACCTGGGACCAACCAATCCCGCTCTGGTGGATGCCGTTAAAGCCCGTATTCAAGCGTTAAAAACAGCCGATCCAGACAATAAGACTCCGATTCCGGTTGATCTGATTACGGCATCGGCTAGCGGACTGGATCCGCATATCAGCCCTGCGGCGGCAGATTATCAAATCAATCGCGTAGCCAAGGCTCGCAACATGAAACCGGAAAAACTACGAGCCCTGATTGATGCTAACACCGAATCCCGCCAGTGGGGTTTTCTGGGAGAGCCGAGGGTCAACGTCCTGACATTAAATCTGGCGTTGGGGGCCAATCCGGTCGCCAGCGCGGATGCGAACGATACTGACTATACGCTACCTCCCAATAAGGAGTACATCAAACTCTGCCAACAAGAGGCTCTGCTTCTGCATCCGGGTGAGGTTGAGAAAGAACGAATGCTGCACCGGCATGGAGATTTTTGGGTGGAATATCAGATACAGGCGGGTGAAGGTGCAGAGTGGATTGTGCTGTGCGACTTGAAAACCGGAAAAGTTATCCGTGAGCAGAAGCTGATTGATGATGCATCCTGATGGGTTTTTACAAACCTTGGTTCAGCCTTAGGATCTTATTTAGCCAATCCTGAGACAAGGCTATGGATGTATCCCGTAAGAATACTTAAGTGGAGATATTGCGATGATTAAAATTCAATTGTGTTTTAGTGCCTGTAAGATACAAACTTAATTGTTATTGCCAAATTCAAAGGAACGACATGAACTTCAATATCTCCCAGTCTCTAGTGTTTCCCAAGTCCACTGTTAGGTGGCTGACGATGCTCGCTTTATGCGGCCTGCAAGGGTGCTTTTCACCGATGGCGCTGGATTACGCGGTCATCGAATACGACAAGACAACGACGGACATTTTGTCCAAACTGATACTGTTGAATATTGCCCGCTCCCATCAGCATCAACCCATGCATTTCACTGGAGTTTCCAATATTGCCGCGACTTTTAATTTTCAATTCAATGCCGGGGCGACACCAGCGCTTACTGGCGAGAACGGCGCTTTAATGACACCGGTGTTTGGCGGCACGATGTCCGAGAACCCAACCATCAGTATCGTGCCGATCGAAGGCGAGGAATTCACCCGCCGGTTGCTGACACCGTTTCAGGAAAACAAACTGACCTTGCTACTGCGACAGGGCGCTGATGTGGACTTGATTCTGCGCCTTCTTGCTGGTGAGTTACGGATTAACGGCGGAAAGCAACAAGGCATTTATTATAACAAGCCTAACGATGCCAAGGGCTATCGGATGTTCCGGCAAGCCGTGCTGCATATGTCGTCGATCCAGGATAGAAACAAGCTGTTTGTCGAACCGCTGATGTTTGAGCAGCATTGGACTTTGCCGGCCGAATCGTTGACGGCGGAACAAATGGCCACGTTGCAAAAGGACTTTAAAATCGACCTTCAGGCTCAAAGCAAGCAAGTCACGCTGAGCAAGCGGGTGACCGGGCGTATTGTGTTAACCAATTACGATCCGGCAACCCTGAGCAATGAGGAGCGCATCCGTTTGCAGGAAGAAGCCGATCAAGGTGCGGATAATGATGTCATGGTTGATATCCGGCCCGGATATTCGGGTGGAGAGTGGCCGATACACGGCGTTTTCCGTTTGCGCAGTTTTCATAATATACTGAATTTTATTGGTCAGTCCATCAGCGACAATCCGGAATACGCTGTTGCCAAATATCCGCAAACTCCCAGTGTCAGCCAGAACCCGGTGAACACCATGGCTATGCTGGTCAGCGATGACAAACCATGGAATAGCGATATCAGCGTCCAGTATGGCGATTCGCATTACGCGATCAAACCGGACGACGGTTATCCCTGGAACCGTGAAGCTTTTCGGCTGTTAAGCCAACTTTTTCAAATGACCATGACCGATCTGGCGCAGAAAGGGGCGCCGGGAATCACTATTTCCAAATAATAGGAAAACATTTTGAAAGATACAATTGATAACCGCATGATCATGAAGTGCGTCGCCTACCAAAATGGCGTCAGTATTGGCGATGTGACCATCGAAGACATCAGTGAAGTGCTGAAACTGGAGCACACCTTTGTCTGGCTGGGTTTACTCGAGGCGGATGGCGAGTTGTTGACCAAAATCCAGGAAGAGTTCGGGCTTCATGACTTGGCTATCGAAGATGCCTGCGCGGCGCATCAGCGCCCGAAAATCGAGGAATTCGGCGACTCGCTGTTCATAGTGTTGCATACCGCCCATCTTGCCGGAGATCAGGTCAAGTTCGGTGAAACTCATATTTTCCTTGGGCCGCGGTTTCTGGTGACGGTCAGGCACGGCTATTCGCGAAGTCACAGCAAAATCAGGGAACGTTGTGAGGCCATGCCGAAACAATTGGCCAAAGGGCCGGGATTTGCGTTGTATTCGATCATGGATTTTATCGTTGATAACTATGTGCCGGTCATCGACGGCTTGCAGGCACGATTCGATGTGCTGGAGTCGGCGATTTTTCAATACCGGCCCAGCCGGCAGACCATGGAAGGCCTTTATGAGCTAAAGCGCGAGTTGATGCTGCTGGAAGGCGCCATTGTTCCGGTCATCGATATCTGCAACGAACTCATGCGCCTTCATAACACAGTTATTCCCAAGGAAGGGCGAGTTTATTTTCGCGATATTGCCGACCATGTTAAACGCATCGACCGGACGATTCATGGCATGCGCGAGATGCTGGTCGCGGCGATGGGGGTACATCTGACCTTTGAAACGGTACGGCAGAACGAAGTCGTCAAACGTCTGGCCGGCTGGGGAGCGATTCTGGCAATACCCACGATGGTATTCAGCTGGTACGGAATGAATTTCAGGCACATGCCGGAGCTGGATTGGGTATACAGTTATCCGGCGGTGGTCGGCGGCGTGGCGTTGGCCAGTCTACTGCTGTATTGGCGTCTGAAGAGGGCCGGCTGGCTGTAGTTGAAATGCTTATACCATGCACGAGACAATCATCATGAACAGCGAACGCCCCGATCCCGATCAATTGCTGGCTCGCGTTGAGCGTGATCAAACCCGTGCGAGTCGAGGCCGGCTGAAGATTTTTTTTGGTGCAGCGGCAGGCGTAGGTAAGACCTATGCCATGTTACTGGCAGCCAGGGAGAAGCGCTTCGAGAATATTGATATTGTCGTAGGCTTGGTGGAAACGCATGGGCGCAAGGAAACGGCCTCTTTGCTGGAAGGACTGGAGATTTTGCCGCTCAAACAGATTGACTATCGGGGTACGGCCTTACATGAATTCGATCTGGACGCTGCCCTCAAGCGTAAACCCTCAATCATTGTGGTTGACGAACTGGCGCACACCAATGCACAAGGCAGCAGGCACCCGAAGCGATGGCAGGACATCGAAGAGCTTCTTGATGCCGGCATTGATGTGTATACGTCACTCAATGTTCAGCATCTGGAAAGTCTCAATGACGATATAGGCCAAATTTCCGGCATACGGGTTTGGGAAACCGTGCCGGATACAGTATTTGAAGAGGCTAATGAAATTGAACTGGTGGACTTGCCACCCGATGAGCTGCTCAATAGACTTAGAGACGGCAAAGTTTATGTGCCGCAACAGGCCCAGGAAGCGATTAAACATTTTTTCCGCAAGGGTAATCTGATTGCGTTGAGGGAATTAGCACTGCGGCAAACCGCCACACGTGTCGATGCGCAAATGCTGGATTATCGCGAAGATCATTTTATCCGTGAAGTCTGGCAGGTCAGTGAGCGTATTCTGGTTTGTATAGGTCCGAATGCCTTGGCCGAGCGTCTGGTTCGGGCCGGCAAGCGCCTGGCTACCAGCCTGCGCGCCAATTGGATTGTGGTGTATGTCGAAACACCTGAACTGCAACGTTTACCGGCGGAAAAACGTGATGGCGTGCTGCGCATTCTGCGTCTGGCCGAAAAATTGGGCGCCGAGACCGTGACATTGAGCGCGACCGAAATGAGCTCCGCGATCGTCAAATTTTCCAATGAAAGAAATGTTACCAAAATCCTTATCGGTAAACCGACTCGCCGGGGATGGAAGCGTTTTTTGCTGGGTTCGGTGGTGGATGTACTGATTAGCGATGCGCATAACATTAATCTGTACCTGCTGGGCAGTCCCAGACCTGAAAGAGGGAAAGGCAATGGGGATAGATTAGAGACTTCCCTGTACCTGAAAAATCCGTTGCCGGGACTTAGCGGGAAACTGCCATCGCGAAAAAAAGACACGCTGGGTTATGTCTGGGCGGTGGCGGTAACAGTTGCCAGTACCGTGCTTGCTCATCTGATGTTCGGCAGGTTTGAGCTGGCCAATTTGATTATGGTCTTTTTGCTGGGTGTGGTTTTTATTGCTACGCGTTTCGGTCGTGGACCTTCCATTTTTGCCTCTTTTCTCGGCGTTGCGATAATTGATCTGTTCTTTGTAACCCCTTATTTCAGTTTTTCGGTATCCGATAGCCAATATCTGGTGACTCTCCTGGCGATGTTGACCGTGGCGATGTTAATCAGCAATCTGATGGCTAATGTACGCTCCCAGGCCAAGGTGGCCGGCCATCGGGAGCGGCGCGCGACGGTTCTTTATGCGATGAGCAGGGATATGACAGCCAGCCAGAGTGAGGAAGAAATCGTGTGTGCGGCGGTGCATCATCTCTATTCAGAGTTTGGTAGCCGGAATGTCATTCTCTTTCCTGACGCTAACGGCCGTATTGTTTATCCTACAGGCGCAGACACTATTTGAATCGTTGCATGCAGCAGATCTGAGTGTTGCGCAGTGGGTTATGGATCATAACGAGATTGCCGGCCAGGGAACCGATACCTTGCCGGGTGCCGAGGCTGTCTATTTCCCATTGAGTAACAAGGAAACCATGCTGGGTGTTCTGGTTTTACTCCCCGTTAATTTGCGCAGGGTGTTTCTCCCTGAACAACAGAAATTACTGGAAACCTTTCTTGGGCAAATTGCCCAGGCGGTTACCCGTGTGAGGTTGACCGAGCAAGCGAGAAAAGCTCAAGTGGAAATGGAATCCGAACGTTTGCGCAACTCGCTGCTCAGTTCCATTTCCCACGATTTACGTACGCCGCTTGCGACTATCGTGGGTTCAGCCAGTACTTTGGTCGAGGAAGACAACGCACTCAAGGCTGAAGACAAACTTGAACTGAGCCGAGCCATTTATGATGAAGCGCAACGGATGTCGACTCTGGTCAATAATATACTGGATATGGCGCGGCTTGATGCGGGCGCCGTTGAACTGAACAAACAGTGGTATCCGCTTGAGGAAATTATCGGAGCCGTGTTGACGCGCTTGCAAAAACGTCTTGCAGGCCGTCTGGTAACCGTTAAATTACCGCCCGGTATCCCGATGATTTATGTCGATGCGGTCATGATCGAACAAGTTTTGATCAATCTGCTGGAAAATGTCCTGCGTTATACACCGGAGGGAAGTCCTGTGGAGATCAACGCAGTAGCTTCCTCTATTGCAGTGGAAATCTCGGTAGCTGATCAGGGGCCGGGTATCCCCAAAGGCCTGGAAAACCAGCTGTTTGAAAAATTTTACCGGGTTCGCCATGAGGCGGCGCAAAGCGGAGTTGGGCTGGGTTTGACGATTTGCCGGGCCATTATTGAAGCGCATGGCGGGAGCATTCAGGCACAAAACCGGCCAACGCGAGGTGCTGTATTTTCGTTCATGATTCCCCTGGATCACACGCCGCCGGTGATTGGTGAGGAAGAATGAGCTGCTGTATTGATGAATAGCCATGACTCAAGCAAGCCCTGTTATTGTTGTTATCGAGGATGATCCTGCGATCCGCCTGTTTTTGCGGACCGGCCTTGGCGCTCATGGCTTCAAAGTGTTCGAAGCAGACAGAGGCAAGCAAGGCATTATTGAAGCAGGCGTACGCAAACCTGACTTCATCATCCTTGATCTGGGATTGCCAGACATGGATGGGATTGACGTTATCAAAACAATACGTGAATGGTCGGCCGTGCCTATTATTATTTTGTCTGCACGCAGTACCGAGCAGCATAAAATCGACGCGCTGGATGCGGGTGCCGACGATTACCTGACCAAGCCGTTTGGTTTAGGTGAATTGCTGGCCCGGATCAGGGTAGCCATGCGTCATTCGGTAAGCAGTCCCGAGCAGGATCAGAACGGTATTTTTACGACCGGCGCGCTGAAAGTCGATTTACTGAAGCGTCAGGTCATTATAGGCGATAGGGAAGTTCATCTTACCCCGATTCAGTACCGGCTATTGTCGGTGCTGATTAAAAATGCCGGCAAGGTATTGACGCATCAATACCTGCTCAAGGAAGCCTGGGGGCCATCCTATAAGGATAATTCGCATTATCTGCGGATTTACATGAGTCAACTCAGACAGAAACTGGAAACCGACCCGACACAGCCGCAGTATATATTGACGGAATCAGGTGTAGGCTACCGGCTTAAAATCTAACTTCGGGCGACTTCAAAATTGGTTGCTCTATCCGGGTCGGTCCCAAATCCTGTTAATTATCTACTACATAAACTTCTTTTTTAATTTTTTACGATTATTAGTGCGCAAGCAAATATCATATAGCTACCATGCAAAAACAACTTCATCCACCAGCCATTTTCTTAATGGGGCCAACAGCTTCAGGAAAAACAGCACTTTCTGTACAACTGGCACAGGTCTTAGGTGGCGAAATCATCAGTGTAGACTCCGCGTTGGTGTTCAAAGGCATGGATATAGGAACAGCAAAGCCCACTCTGGAGGAAAGACACGGCATCCCCCACCACCTTATAGATATATTGGATCCGTCGGAATCTTTCTCTACCGGCCAATTTAGAACACGGGCGCTAATCTTAATGGAGGCCATAACACGGCGCGGAAAAGTCCCGATTTTAACCGGCGGCACCATGCTTTATTTTAATGCCCTATTCAATGGGCTTGCTGTATTACCGGAGGCCAATTCAGCGATCAGGGCCAAACTTGATCAGGATTTAGAGCAAGTGGGTAAAGAAGCCATGCATCAACGACTCGCCGGCATTGATCCATTGGCGGCGGCGAGAATTCACCCAAATGACCCGCAACGCATCCAACGTGCCTTAGAAGTCTATGAAATCAGCGGTAAACCCTTATCCTCTTTCTTTATAGCAGCCCAAAGCGAAGATTTGCCTTATCAAAAAATAAAACTGGTTATTGCCCCCCCAGACCGGAAAATTCTGCACGATATCATCGCTCAGCGTTTCCGGAGTATGTTGGAGCAAGGCTTTATTAAAGAGGTGGAAACGCTCTTTCAGCGTGGTGATTTAAATGAAACAATGCCCGCCATTCGCGCTGTTGGCTATCGACAGGTATGGGCCTATCTGCAAGGTGAGGAAAACCTTGAAACCATGACTGAAAAAGCCATAATCGCCACCCGGCAGTTGGCGAAACGCCAATTTACCTGGCTGCGAAGAGAAACCGATGCAGTCAGTTTCCAGACCGGGCAAACGGATCTATTGCAAAAGGTGTTAACGGTTGTGATGAACAGCCGGCAATAATTTTGTAACATTCCCAGTTTATTTTTTGCAAGTTATTTAAATCCGACTTTCCGCACCCCCATTAGAAAAAAATACATTAAACTGGGCGCATTAATTACGTACCGTGGAAACAGACATTGAACGCGGACTCACCTTACAGTAGTTACAACCTGGATCATCTAGATCTTAAAGCGGATATGATTGACTAGCTGGGTCTGTCTGAACTGATTAATACCGTAATCAAACAAGATCATAAGCAACGACAAGTTTCGGTGGGCCTATGCGTCAAAGCCATGATTTTAAATAGCCTTGGCTTCGTCAATCGAGCGCTGTACCTGATGCCGCACTTTTTCAAGAATAAACCGGTCGAACGCTTGCTGGGTGAAGGCCTAGCAGCGGAGCATCTCAACGATGATGCCTTGGGAAAGGCGCTGGATGCGATCTACGCTTATGACCCGGAAACACTGTACGGCCAACTGGCCACCCAAGCGGTCAAGCACTTGGGGCTATCTTGCAAAGTCGGACACATAGACACCAGCAGCTTTCATGTTGATGGTGTCTGCAACAGCGACCAGGAGGATATTTCGGAAGGCGTTATTCATATCACTCAGGGCGACAGCCGTGACCATCGGCCGGACTTGAATCAAGTGATCTTACAGCTGATTTGCGAACATCAGGCGAGCATCCCGCTGTGGATGGACGCATTAAGCGGCAACAGCAGCGATAAAGCGAGTTTTCGTGAAACGCTGAACGCGCATCTGGAACAGTTGCGCGGCGATTATCGCCATCTTCTAGTACCGTAAGTTTAGCGCTTAATACCGCTCCATTGATCCACAATTCAGCAATAAGCTGAAGTGCGCTTTCAAGATCGTGAGGTTTAGATGCTGAAGTAGTAAAATTAAAAATCATATAACCATTGTCTTAAACTTTGCGATTTTTTGTGGAAAAAATTTTTAAAGGGTAGGTGAACGGTTACTACTAAAGACACACGCAATAATATCAAGGGGAGCGCGTGGGAAAGTATATTTTTTCAGTTATCGCAGCCGCCTTGCTGACAGGTGCAGCCGTTAGCGCATTCGCCAACGGCTTTGCGCTAAACGAGCAAAGCGCCAGTGGATTGGGCAATGCCTTTGCAGGAGGTGGAGCCATAGCGGAGGATGCCAGCACCATCTTCTTCAATCCTGCGGGTATGACCTATCTGCCGGATAACCAGTTGGTGATGGCGGCACATGCGATTCGTCCATCAGCAGAGTTCAACAACAACGGCTCACATAGTTCCGGCGGTCTGCCTACTCTGGGAGGTGGCGGCGGCGATGCAGGTGACTGGGCTTTCGCGCCCAACATTTACTTTGCCAAAGCACTTAATAACAATGTGAGGCTCGGCGTCGGTATTAATGTCCCATTCGCTTACAAAACCGATTATGACAAAGAATGGGTGGGAAGATACCAGGCGCTGAAAACAGATATCAAAACCATCAATATCAATCCCTCCATTGCGTTCAAGGCTAGTGAAAAGGTTTCCCTGGGCTTAGGCTTTTCGGCTATGCATACGGATGCAGAAATAACCAATGCTGTTGATTTCGGCACTATTTGCGCGACCGGGCTAGGCGGTTGCGGTATAGGCGCAACCTTTCAAAAAAATGACGGCTTCGCTCGCGTGACAGGTGATGACTGGGGCTTTGGCTGGAATGCTGGGGCGATTTTCCAGATTACCAATGCGACCCGGCTGTCCTTGGCTTATCGTTCGGCAGTGCATCAGAAACTGGAAGGCAATGCATATTTCAACGGAATACCTGCTGCCTTTGCTCTTTCACCTGCTCTCACAGCCGGATTTGCCAATGGCTCCGTCAGCGCGAAGCTCACTACTCCTGACAGCGCTTCTGCCTCCATATTCCACCAGATCAACCACCAGTGGGATGTAATGGCTGATCTCACTTGGACACACTGGAGTGTATTTCAGGACCAGACCGTCATTCGTACCTCCGGAGTTCTGGCGGGCCGCACTCTGAGCAGCGTCCCTGAAAACTGGGATAACACTATCCGCGCCTCGCTCGGTGCCAATTTTCGATATAACAATGCCCTTAAATTGCGCGCTGGTTTTGCCTATGACCAAAGCCCTGTGTCATTGGAATTCCGTACCCCTCGCACCCCAAATACCGACCGTTTCTGGTTGTCGGTAGGCGCGAATTACAGGTTTACGCCGACCAGCAGCATCGATGTTGGCTACACCTATATCTTCGTGAATGATGCCTCCCTGAACAAAACCACCGATACATCCATACCTTCTCTCAGGGACACGGTGAAAGGTAGTTACAACAGTAACGTAAACATCATCAGCGTGCAGTTCACGCATACCTTCTGAGGCTGCTGATATAATGAATCAATGGTGGGTGAGAGTGGCGCCGGGTTTCGACCATGAGTTTAAGAACGTAATAGCTTCATTACCTTACTCTCCCACTTTCGATCTGAAATGAACCTTTGATGTTTGGTGGGTAATAAGACACCCAAAAGCAAATATAGGGGGCAAGCGCAGCTAATTACGGCTCCACCAAACGTACAAACTCTTCTATCGGTACCGGTTTGCTGAACAGATAGCCCTGAAAGGCAGGGCAGCCATGTTGCTCCAGGAAGGCACGTTGCGCCTCCGTTTCCACTCCTTCGGCAATTACCTCTATCCCCAGGTTATGGGCCATGCCGATGATAGTTTGCACGATGATTGCGTCGGTGGATTTCACGCCGATGTTGCGCACGAAGGATCGGTCGATCTTCAACTGGTCGAGCGGCAATTGTGTCAGGTAGGAAAACGATGAATAGCCGGTGCCGAAGTCATCCAAAGAGAATCGCACCCCGATTTCCCTGAGCGCATGCATCTTGACGATGGTGTCATTGATATTGTCAAGCACCAGGCTTTCCGTGAGTTCGAGCTTAAGCAGCTCGGAGTTGATCGCGTTGCTGCTCAGCGCCTGCTGTATCTGCGCGACAAAATCCGGATGTCGGAACTGGCGCGCACTGACGTTGACGGCAAGCCGCAAATGCCGGGTTTGCGAATTGCCCTCCCAAACCTTGAGTTGGGCGCAGGCGGTTTCCAACACCCACTGGCCGATGGGGAGAATCAAGCTGGTTTTCTCAGCCAGTGGGATAAATTCCAGGGGCGAAACCAAGCCTCGCTCAGGATGCTGCCAACGCAGCAGCACTTCAGCGCCGACGATCTGGCTGTTGCGGTACACCTGCGACTGGAAATAAAGCTTGAATTGATTTTGCTCCAGTGCGCGGCGCAAGTTTTTCTCCATGTCGGCCCGGGCAGTCACCATCGCCTGCATGCTCGGATCAAAGAAGCGCAGTATATTGCGTCCTGCCGTTTTGGCCTGATACATAGCGAGGTCGGCGTGCCTGAGCAGTTCCTCGACTGTCTCCTGATCGCGATACAGGCGAATGCCGATGCTGGCCGTGCAATGGAATTCGTAGCCATCGAAGTTATAGGGATGGGCGAGAGCGTTAAGCACTTTTTCACCCACCTGTTTGGTCAGCATAGCGGCCACTTCAGCTTCTGTACTCAGGTCTTCCAGCAATACCACGAATTCGTCGCCACCCAGTCGCCCCACGATGTCGCCTTCACGCACAGTGGCACGCAGGCGTCGCGCCACCTCGACCAGCAACTGGTCGCCGGCATCGTGGCCGCGCGTGTCGTTGAGCGTCTTGAAGTTGTCCAGGTCCAGAAACAGGATCGCGCCATATAACCCGTTGCGGGTCGCAGCGGCCAGTCCCTGGCCCAACCGGTCTTGCAGCAGGCGGCGGTTGGGTAAATGGGTAAGCGGGTCGTAATAGGCCAGGCGGTGGATCTCGGCCACCGCATCCTTGTTCTCGGTAATGTCGGAAAATGTGCCGACGTAATGGGTAATGCTGCCGTCGGGCGCGGTGACGGCGGAAATGGTCAGCCACTCGGCGACGATCATGCCATTCTTGCGCCGGTTCCATATTTCACCCTGCCAGTGGCCCGTCTTCTTCAGGGTGCCCCACATGGCTTTAAAGAATCCCTTGTCGTGACGCCCGGAATTGAGCATATGCGGCGTCTGACCAAGCGCTTCTTGTGCACTGTAGCCGGTCAGCTTGGTAAATGCCCTGTTGACACGAAGGATGACGGAGTTGGGGGCGGTGACGATCATCGCTGACTGGGATTCGAAAGCGATGGCGCTGATGCGCAACATTTCTTCCGCCTGCTTGCGCTCGGTGATGTCCCGAACGATGGCAATACCGCCCACGATCTTTCCTGTTCCATCACGGGATGGTGCGCAGGTCATGTCTATCCATATGCTGGCATCGCTGAAGGTGGCGCAATATTGGCCTTCATAATGGACCATTTCGCCTTTCAGGGCATTTCTCGAAGCCGGGAGGATGGACTGATCCTTGAGAGTTTTCATGTTCGAACCGACGATGCCGTCAACTGAATTGTGCAGAATATCGGCGAAGCGCTCATTGCAATAAGTGATAACGAGGTTCGTGTCGTAATGAAAAATGCCAACTGGCGAATGATTCAGCAGCAAACGATAGCGTTCCTCGCTTGTTCTCACTGTTTCCTCGCGTGCGGCGGCTTCGAGACGTAAAACGATGTTCTCAGTTAGGCTCCGGTTAATATGACGCAAGCTGATGATCATGAAGCTGAGGTACAACATTCCCGCCATACCCATTGCCACAGACAAGTTGTCACCTGTGATAAACAGGCGGATTATGATTGGCAAAAGAGATGCAATGGAAAATACAACTGCACTTACCAGATCAGCCGAAAATGAAACCACACCCCCAGCAGACAGACCGGCCAGCATAAAGATTAGGAACATTTGATGCTGCGGATCATTGATGGGGAACATCAGAAAACCAGCCGAACCCCAAACCACCCCGACAGCCAGAACGCCAAGACGAAACCTTCCCAGCCAGATATGAATAGCGGTATCGTTATTCACCGGGGAACGTTGATAAGCGTTAACAAGGGCCGCCCGAGAGAACGCGACCAACACAACAAGAGAAAGCCAGGTAAGAACCACAGAAGACGCTATCACTTCGTGCTGCATATAAGCAAGAATCGCTGCGAGTAGTGTGCTGGTAAGCAGTGACACATTGCTCGCAGAAAACAGCTGTCGCAGCTGTGCAGATTGTACGGCTGTCTTTTTGCTCAACTCGTTCATCACTTATGATTTAGTGGACAGATGCGTTCCTAACGACTGAAGTGGGTTTATACCGGTATGCAGGTAAGCCGTTTGGATTTTACACTAAGTTGATTGTTGGATCAGTAAATCGTAAAGAAATTTAAAAGAATGAGCGTCGGCTTTTGCCGACATTCCGCAGCTAACTTTTGCGAACAGATGAAAACGACCCCAAGTCGTCAAAGGACTAAACCGCTCCGCGGTAGGAACGCTACGATTCCAAGCCTGCCGGTGATTGAAAGAGTGTAATTGCACCCTATGTTAAGAAATGAGGCAATCCGCCTTATTTCCTAACAGGAGCAGTGTCATGACTTCATCAATTCAAACCCTCACTTAGTTGCGCCAACGTATGCTCGACGACATGCGGATGCGCAAACTATCCCCAAAAACCCAGGCCAGTTACATCCGTGTTGTGAAACGATTCGCGGGTTTTCTGGGACGATCGCCCGATACGGCCAGCGTTGAAGATTTACGCAGTTATCAGTTGTATTTGGTTGATCACGGTATTTCGCCGATTTCATTGAATGCGACCCTCACCGGACTCAAGTTTCTCTTTGCAACGACGCTCGATCACCCCGAATTATTGACTAAGTAACTGTCCATAAATAACTTGTACAACTTTTAGTTATGAGAGATCATCTCTCCCCATGAGCGATGATGATATTGTAGAGAAAATTCGTAAAAAATATGAACGTTTATCCGGGGTTTTGGATGAGCGTAGTCGCCGCGTATGGGCGTCGGCAGAAGCTGAAGCTCTTGGTTACGGCGGGCAGAGCATTGTAGCTAAAGCCACCGGTTTATCGCGGATGACGTTCTATTCTCAAAATTTGGACAATTCAAATGAGAATAACTCGACTCCGCCTCATCCTCGCATACGGAAAGATGGGGGAGGACGCAAGAAGTTGACTCAGCGAGAACCGAAGTTGCTATCGGCGCTGGAAGCATTAGTGGAACCAACGACTCGTGGTGATCCAGAAAATCCCTTACGCTGGACTTGTCTGAGCACTCGGCAATTAGCGGCGGCACTTGAAAAACAAGGATATAGAATTGGCCGTCAAACCGTGGCGTATTTGTTGGATGAGTTGGGTTATAGCCTTCAGGGTAATCAAAAAACCAAGGAAGGCTCCGGTCATCCAGATCGCGATGCCCAGTTTCGATATATTCATGACCAAGTGGAGAGTTTTCAACGTCGGGGACAGCCCGTTGTATCAGTCGACACGAAGAAAAAAGAATTAGTCGGTGATTTCAAAAACGAAGGAAAGGAGTGGCGACCTAAAGGTGATCCAGAGCCGGTACGTGTTTATGATTTTGTAGATAAGCTATTGGGTAAGGCCAATCCTTATGGAGTATACGATCCGACAGCAAATGAGGGTTGGGTCAGCGTTGGGGTCGACCATGACACTGCGGAATTTGCAGTTGAATCATTACGACGGTGGTGGGCACACATGGGGCGCGCTCGCTATCCGATGGCGAAGCAATTGCTTGTGACCGCAGATGGTGGTGGCAGTAATGGCTCAAGAGTGAGGCTTTGGAAGGTGGCGCTGCAACAACTTGCCGACCAAACTGGACTTGATATTTCGGTATGCCATTTTCCTCCCGGAACCAGCAAATGGAATAAAATTGAGCACAGGATGTTTAGCTATAAGTAACCGTTCAAAAGTTATTTAACATTTTTAGCGGGATTTTACTTTCAGGCGAAATTTACGGTATAAGATTTGCCGATAATTAGCCAAGATATCGAACAACGATTCCTTCAGATTTCGAAACGATTCATAGGCAGAAAAAGGCATCCATTCGTATTTAATTTTTCGCCATACGATTTCAATAATATTAAGTTCAGGCGAATAAGGGGCAATATTAACTATAGTTAAACCTTGTTGTTGCCACCGCTCAATATTTTCTTGAAACTCGAAACTCTTATGAATTGAAGCATTGTCCATGACCAGTACAGTCTGTCTTTGAAGTGATGGGATAAAATGATCAATACTGGCCACAACGACCGCACTGGTTATGCTGCCTTCAAATACAACGGAAGTAAACGAGCATTCTCGATTAACAAAACCTAACACATTAAGCCGTTTGCTTTTGGCGCAGGGGACTTCAATGGTTTCGCCTCGTGGTTGCCAGGCGTATGGGACGCAAGGTTCCAAAGTAAAACCTGATTCATCAAAATAAAACAAATCAATTTCTTTTTGTTTGGATTGTTCGATAAGCATGGCTAATTGCTGGCGTGACTGTTCAAATAAATCAGGATCACGTTTTGATCTCAATGATTTTCGAACCCGTTTCCAATTTAACCCTGCCCGTTTACAAATCCTTTTAAGTGTTGAGGTGCTGGGAGTGACTGTTAAATCAAGGCTCGCAGTTAATTCAGCCAGCACTTTTTTTAATGATCTGGGCGATTGATTGACACGTGTAATCGCATCAGCTTCTGCTTCGTTGCACAAAATAGGCGGACGACCACTGCGTGGCTTATCAAATAGCGCACAAATGCCGCCGTCTTTCCAAGCATTTAGCCATGTTGCCGCCGTTTGTCGGCAAATATTAAAGATACTGGCAATCTTCGCCAGCTTAAATCCATTATCACTTAATAAAATAGCATGGGCTCTTATTCGAGGAGCATGGCACGGATGATTCTTATGCATTTCTTCTAAGGTTAGAATTTCTTCGGGTGGGAGCGGGTTGACAGCCAGCATGGCATGGAATATAAGGTATCTTCAAATGCTAGCATGATAACTTATTACTTTAATTGGTTTTTGTTAAAAGACTTTTGAACACCTACTTATCAGCATGAATTGGCGAGGGAAGCCGTTAATTAGCCATGAAGTGATCGTTAATTTGATTGCCGCAACAACCACACGGAAGGGACTGAAGATTGAAGCGAAGATAGACAGGAATATCTACACAAAAGGCATTCATGTGCCCGAAGAAGAACTTGAAAAACTTCACATCGAAAGAGCTTCTTTTCATGGCGAATGGAATTACACGATATTATCTTCAGCCTGAAGTTGTACAACTTATTTTTGGACGGCCACTAAGATGCACGCTGTGCATGTGCCGCACAAACTGCCGGTCGTATTGAGTCGTGAGGAGGTGGCTCGGCTGCTCGCAGCCGTTGACAACCTCAAGCACCAGACCGCGTTAGCGGTGGCTTACGGTGCCGGCTTTCGTGCCAGCGAGGTGGTGTCGCTGAAGGTCAGCGACCCTTCGACAGGCTCAGGACGGGCATCGATAGCCAGCGCATGACGCTGCGCATTGAACAGGGCAAAGGCCGTAAGGATCGCTACGCCATGCTGTCGCCGGTCCTCCTGGAACGCTTGCGCATCTGGTGGAAGTTGGCCCATGCACAAGGCAAAATGCTAAAAGGTGGCTGGCTGTTTCCGGGCTTGGACCCCACCGGGTGGCGATCGCCAACTCATGCCTGATTGCCCTGGACGAGCGAGGTGTCACTTTCCGCTGGAAAGTTTACCGGGACAAGGGCAAGACACGTCATAAAATTTTGACCCTCACTATTGACGAATTCATACGCTGTTTCCTGCTGCACGTTCTGCCCAACGGCTTTCACCGCATCCGCAACTATGGGTTGCTCGCTAATTCCGGGCGCCACGATAATCTTGCACGAGTGCACGATCTGCTGCAAGTTGCCCCGGCTAATACGGAATCCATGAGTGCTAATGCTGATGCGTTAGACAAAGCGATCCAGCCGACTTTCGTTTGCCCTGACTGTGGTGCGGCGATGATCATCGTCGAAATCCTGGCGCGCAAACAACTCATCCGCGCACCACCCCGGCATCGAGCCGCACCATGAGCACCCGCGTTTTTCGCTATCCAAACCAGCCGCCAACACTTCATCGGCCAGAGCCGATGCGGGAAGGCTTTGCCTAGTGGAGCAAAATCCACGTTGCTTACCCTCTGCTGCGACGAAAAATCGGGGGCATCTGCTTCGAAACGGTTCTCATGGACGATGTCATGGTCCGGCAGACCGGCTTATTGGTCAGGTCAAACGACCGGGCAACCACTCAAATCCCCATAGTCCGTCACCTACCCTGAGACGCCCCAGTACAACCCGCGGTTTCCTCCCTTGAGGCTTGTCCGACGCCTGCCCTCAGAGTCCTGGCGTATCCTGGTAGCCCTGAGCTTGAAGGCAGGCATCTGACAACCCTTAAAAGACGAGAGTTTCAAGCGCAAGTGTCTATTGATTATTTGAATTCAAAACCGTACTTGGCTGAAAAGATCTTCGGTTGGGATCGCAAGACTGTTACGTTGGGGTTAAATGAATTACGCAGTGGGGTCGTTTGTATTGATGATTTTAAGGCTCGCGGCAATAAAAAAACGGAAGAAAAAATACCGCAACTGGAAATTGATATTGTTTTTTTGGCAGAGACTGAAAGCCAAATTGATCCCAAATTTCAAACGGCGTTTAAATATACGCGCATCACAGCCAAAGCCATGCGAGAGGCTTTAATAACCAAAAAAGGCTGGAACCATGAAGAACTTCCCTGTGAAAAGACCATTAGCAATATTTTAAATCGCTTAGGTTTTCGTCTGCGCCGAGTGCAAAAAGCACCCCTTGGCCGAAGGGAAGTTGAACAGGATCACAGCTATATTAAAAAACCACAAAGCCGATGATGGGCTTCAAATCCTTTCATTCAGCAAAGGCACATGGATGGGATCGAAACAGCTCTGATGATTAGATAGGTGCAACTTTCCAAGAAAAACATAAATACCGTTTATGGCTTTAGCAGGATAATTTTGTTCGCCGCTCAAGGCATTCCGATATTTGCGACACATCCCCCAAATGTGTGTTGTATTTACTATAAATTAATAGGTTACAGTTTTGGATGCAATTATAGTACGATTGCACTGATACTTATTATCGATCTACTTGACGCAAGTTGCGACAAGATGTAGTTTCGGGGGTATTCAAAACATAACTTAAGTACAGGAAAAGCCATGAATGCAAATAAAGAGCCGGATGCAGATGGAATAGCTATTTATGTTGAAAAAGCCCGTAGCGCGCAAAAAAAAATTGCGGATTATTCCCAAAACCAGGTTGATGAGTTGGTAACGGCCATTTGCTGGGCTATAGTACGTCAGGATCATGCCGAACAACTGGCGAAACTGGCTGTAGATGAAGGCGGGTTTGGCAATTACAACGATAAAGTCAGCAAAATACGCAATCGGTGTATGGGAACCCTCCGGGATATGCAGGACGTTAAAACCGTCGGCATCGTTGAAGAGATGCCAGAAAAAGGCCTCATTAAGATCGCCAAACCGGTTGGCGTGATTGCCGCTCTCATTCCAACGACCGGCCCTGATGCTACTCCCCCCTTAAAAACGCTGCTGGCCTTGAAAGGCCGCAATGCTATCATCGTAGCTGCCCATCCCAGAACACAGAGAACCACCGAGTTAACTGTAAAATTCATGCGCGAAGCTTGTGAACAAGTCGGTGCACCGGCTGATTTGGTTCAGGTTATCGAAAAGCCTTCCTTGTCAAAAACACAACAATTGATGCAGCAAGCCGATTTGATTATCGCAACCGGTGGCGCCGGCATGGTAAAAGCGGCTTATAGCTCCGGAACCCCTGCTTATGGAGTTGGCGTTGGCAATGCTGTCCATGTGGTTGATGAAACCGGTGATTTGGATGATGCAGCGAATATGATTGCTGTCGCAAAAAAGTTTGACTATGCGACCAGTTGCCTCGCTGATAATGCGGTGGTAGCTCATGAGTCTGTCTATGACGATCTGGTAAAGCGTCTGCAAAACCTTGGCGCATATCTTTGCAGGAATGAAGAAAAAGCAAGATTACAAAAGCTCATGTGGCCAGATCCGGAAAATCATATTCCCAGTCTCGATGTCATTGCAAAACCGGCTACACATATCGCAAAGCTGGCAGGCATTAATGTTCCTGATGAATGTAGTTTTCTAGTTGTCGAAGAAAATGGCACGGGGCCCGATTTCCCCTTCTCTGGCGAAAAACTGTCACCGGTGCTTGCGCTCTATAAATACAGTGGCGTTATAGAAAATGCAATAAGCCAGGTAAATGCGATCACAGAGTATCAGGGGCAAGGCCATACCTGTGGAATTCATACGAGCAATGATGAACATGCGCTGGCATTGGCCATGCAAACGAAGACCGGACGTGTCATGATCAATCAAAGCCTCAATGAAGGTGCGGGTAGTATCCGCAACGGAATGCCTTACACCTTGAGCTTGAGTTGCGGAACCTGGGGAAAAAATATAACCACAGAAAATGTTAATGTACGGCACATGATTAATCTTACTTGGGTTTCCAGACCGATTAAACCCAGAGTGCTCGATGAAAATCAGCTCTTTGAAAGTCATTGGCAGACATACGGTAAAAAATAAGGTTAACTGATGCCCGTCTATATCATCAAATGTCCTGACTGCGAACATCAATTCAAAGGCCTGGTTATGGCAAATACACAAGAACCCAAAGAATGGGTTTGTTCCCAATGCGGAAGCCGAAAAGCGAAACCGATCTTTCAATACAGCAGCGAACATCCCCTGGAAAATTCTCACGGAGCAGGCTGTCCCTGTTGCGGAGGCATTAGCAAATAATAAAATTCTGCATAATTTATGCTATTTATTAATAATTTACATTGATTAATAACCGTGATAGTGTTAAGCCAGGCTCAGTAGTCAGGTTCTTTGTGTTGGCTAGAGCCCCCAAATCTGGAATGGCTATGTAACAGTTTTTACCTTATCCCCATAGTCACATCCGGTGTCGACAAAGCTGTCAAGCTAAAACTACAACTATAAGGGGTATTAAAAATGAACAACGTTTTGATTCCAACCAGTATGGTAGGCAATTATCCCAATCCGAGGTGGTGGGATGCAGATTTTGCAAGATATTTTAAGGGTGATCAACAGCCGCCTGACGCGATGTTTAGAGAAGCATTAGAGGATGCAACAGCGGCAATTGTTACAGATCAACACAATGCGGGTCTGGATATTATTGCTGATGGACGATTACATGCCGATAATTATGCCGATGCCGCGCTTTATTACTACTATAACAGGCTAGGTTATGATTTATCGGGTGGACATCTCGGTTTTCCTATCTATAGCCGGTTACATTCTGCTACGGCAACTCAGGAAATCAAACGACGGGGACAAATGATGGTCGAGCAAGCCCGCGCACTCAGACGGGCAACCGACAAACCGGTCAAAGTTCAGTACACTGGGGTCCAGGTATTGGCGCAATGTACCAATGATTTGCATTATTCCAATAGCCGCGATCGCGCCATGGCGATTGCCGCTGCCATCAACGAAGATATTCTGGCGGTTGATGCGTTAGGCGTCGACTACATTCAGCTGGATGAATTTACCTGGCCTTATTTTTATGAAGATTGGGCTATCGAAGCCTTTAACCGCGCGGTTGATGGTGTTAAACATGCCAAGATCGTCTGTCATATCTGTTGGGGAAACTGGGGCGGTACTCCTGCTTATTATCCGGACGATACGGCCGCTGCCGGTGAGATTTTTGATTTAACCAAACGTGCCGGTGATGCAAAAAAACCTAATCCGACCTCCTCCGTTATACCCAAATCCTACGAAGCAAAAATTGATGTATTTAATATTGAAGGCATCGGCCGCCTGGCTTTTGAAGATTCCGGACTGGAGCTGCTAAAATCCCATCCGATTCCTAAAAATATGATGTTTTGGGCAGGCGTGATCGATGTCAAGAGCACTGTTACTGAAACCGCAGAGCAAGTGGCGGCAAAGATTCGCCAATTGCTGACAGTCGTTCCTGCAGAACAACTTGGCGTAACTACAGATTGCGGTTTGATTTTGTTGCAGCGGTATATCTGTCAGGATAAGCTGCATGCTTTGGTTGAAGGTGCAAAAATTGTTCGTAGTGAACTGGCGAAATAAAAGCGCCAGAAGGACTATGGGCTGGCTTGGCTGCCATAATAGCCAAGCCAGCAAAATCCCCATAAAGAATCGACTTGTGGGGATAAAACCGGCTTTCCTGAGAATGGAAAACCAAGCTACACGGCCGCATATTTTAAGGCAACAGCTATGAACGTATGGGGAAACCAATTCACCATAGAAAAATGGCAGCACTTGGTATCCGGGTTTCTGGAAGGCGGCAATAGCTCGCCCATTATCAACATTAACCCAACCGATACCCGTGAATTCGATGCCATTTATCTTGGCGGCGGTGCTGCCGGCCGTTTTGGCGCAGCTTATTGCCGGGCACTAGGCGGACGCGTTCTCATTATCGATCGATGGCCTTTTCTTGGCGGCTCCTGTCCCCATCAAGCGTGTGTGCCACATCATCTGTTTTCAGACTGTGCCGCGCAACTTATGTTGGAGCGCACCTTTTCAGGCAAGCTCTGGTTTCAAAACATTAACGACAAAATTGTATCAATCAAGTCCATCGTTGAACTGTTTCGCAGTGGCCGGGTCGGCCCCCATGCCGTGATGAACTATCAAAGTAAAGAAATGCTCGGTTTTGAGTTTGTATTGAATGCGGAGCCCAGAATTATCGATTCTCACACTATCCAAGTTGGTGACCTTGAGTTCCACGCAAAAAATCTGGTGTTAGCGTTAGGTGCCAAACCTATCGTACCGAAATGCCGGTACAAAGTTAAAAGGCGTATTTAATTCCCAAAGCTTTGTTGAAATGCTGGATTATGAACCTGGTAATACAGTCGTCGTTGTCGGAGGGGGAAAAACGGCGATCGAATACGGTTGTTTTTTTAATGCCACAGGGCGGCGTACTATTGTGGTAGCAAGACATCAAATCATGCCGATGCTTAAGGATGCTGAATCCCGTAGTTACGCAATACTAATGATGGCAGAGCAAGGCATGGAGTTTTTAGAAAATGCTGAACTGATTAACCTCCACGGCGATGAAATGGGTAAAGTGCAAGCTGTATCTATTCAAACTCCACAAGGCGCAATGAAATTGGATACCGATTTTGTTTTCATGGCGCTGGGCGAACGCGCCAATACGGAATTTGTTGCTCAAACAATTGATCTGGACCTGGACGATAAAGGTTTCATCAAAGTTAATCGCCACATGCAAACCTCGATACCCAATATTTATGCAGTAGGTGACGTGACCGGGCCGCCCATGGAAATGTTTAAGGCAAGAAAAGAAGGGGTGTGTGCCGCCAAAAATATCATGGGCAAAGTCAGCGAATATAAAGCCATGGACTACCCCGATTTTATGCATACCCATTACGAAGTCAGTTGGTTGGGTCTAGGTGAAGAAGAAGCCCGGCAGCACTATTCGAACGTGAAAATCATGAAATTGCCGCCGGAAAACCCGAATGGTCTTGATGTAGGTTTACCGGCAGGTGATCGAATGATGCTTTATTTGATGATGAAACCGCGCATGTCGGGTTTTCAAAAATTAATTATCGATGGCGACACGCGTAAAATTCTGGGGGCTTTTCATATCGGTTACGGTGCAAAAGATGGTTTTCAATACCTCAATCACTTAGTAAAACAGGGCTTAACTATAGATGAATTGGCAGATATGGACGAATTGTTTATCAGTCCCAGTTATTTCATACAACTTTGCCGTCTGCGTGCTGGCGATGTAAATTTCAAAGACTTGTAAGAGCCATAAAATTGAGGTTAAAGTGATGAGTAATAGATTTACCGGCAAACATGCCGTAATTACCGGCGGTGCAAACGGCATGGGCTTTGAGATAGCCAAACGCTTGGGGCTTGAAGGGGCCAGTCTTGCGATTATGGACATCGACCAGGCTGCATTAGCGAACGCTACAAAAACTCTCAGAGCCGATGGCATCGATGTCAAAGCCTATCATCTTGACGTTACTAATCCTGAGGTCGTTACCAAAACCTTCACACTACTGATTGAACATTTTAAGGGAACACTTGATATTTTGATGAATAATGCCGGAATTGCTGATTTTGGTAATGTTGAAAATACTGAACCAGAGGCTTGGAATAGAGTCATCGCGGTTAATTTGACCGGCACTTACCTATGTTCAAAGCAGCTATTCCGGCTATGAAAAAATCGGGCGGAACAATCATTAACTTTGGCTCAGTGGCTGGTTTAGTCGGAATCCCCAATATGGCCGCCTATTGCGCTTCCAAGGCAGCTGTTATCGGGTTAACCAAACAAATGGCTATCGATTATAAAGTCAGGGAATACGAGTAAATTGCATCTGTCCCGGAATGATCGCCGATACCGATATGGGGCGGCAAATTCTTGGAACGGACAGATCTGACGAAGCGATGAAAAAACGTTTAGGTAAATATCCGATAGGGCGATTTGGTAAACCCGATGAGATTGCCGCCGCTGTGTTGTTTTTGGCATCCGATGAAGCCAGTTTTGTTTGTGGTTCGGTATTTACTGTTGATGGAGGTATGACAGCACTATTAGCCTTAAGCAAATTTATACGCAAGACGATAAACGATGCACGTTAAGCGAACTTGTTAATGCATATCCAAAGTGGAGACTGCTTGGCGATTGGCGGCGGCTTGTCATGGCGCGAGCCGATGGCGGCTTTACGGGAATTGATTAGGCAAGATATTAAAGGTCTTAAGCTGGTTGGCTCGGCGCATGGCATCGATATTGATCTTTTGTGCGGCGCCGGCGTTGTTGCTGTCAGTGCGGAATCCTATGTCGGTTTTGAGCAGGATTTTGGCATGGCGATAAATTACCGACGGGCCTGCGAAGCCGGCTTGATTAAAGTCGAGGATAATTGTTGTTATACCCTGGTACAGCAATTGAGAGCAGCCATAAGCGGCCTGCCGTTTATGCCGATTCGCTCGGTGCAGGGGACGGATTTCATGCAGTTGCACCCGGAATTTAAAACGATGACCTGCCCTTTTACCGGCGAGCAACTGGTTCTGGTTCCTGCGCTCAAACCCGATGTCGCTATCCTGCACGCCCATTATGCCGACCCGCATGGCAATCTGCATATCGAAGGCCCGCCAGTTGCCGATATTCTTTTTGCCAAAGCGTCTGAAAAAGTCATTGTGACGGTTGAAGAGATTATCTCTCACCAGGAACTTGCCCAAAAAGGCGTAACCATTCCTTATTTTTATGTCACCGCTATCAGCGAAGTCCCTTACGGTGCGCATCCGACATCCTGTTATCCGCGCTATGCTTATGATCGCGAACATACAGCCTGTTATTACCAGGCTGCCAAATACAGTGAGGACAGGTTTCGTGAAGACTATCTGAATCCTTTTGTCTTTGGCTGCAAGGACAACGACACTTATTTAGAAGCAATCGGCGGTAAAGCAAGACTGGCTCACCTGGAGCAATGGAATAACGGCATGGAACAATGGATGCAGCTTTATGAATAATAAAGCCAAAATACAGACCTGTACCCTCGGCGAATTGATGATTTATCAAATCGCGCTATCGATTGAAGACGGTATTTTGGCTTTTCACGGTTTTGGCTCGCCACTGGTACAGTTGGCTCTTGCACCTGGCCAAACGTAACCATGCGCCCCGTTTAATCTTGGTGGCCGGTGCGACTTACGGCGTCAATCCGACTCCTCGCATTTTTAACGCCAACAACAAACGATTTTGCGATGAACCGAGGCGCCGAATGCCATTTAAATATTGAAGAATTATTTGATCTTGCAGCAAGCGGCCGCATGGGCCGGATGTTTTTATCCGGTTTGCAAATTGACCGCTGGGGTAATATGAATGTTACCCGATTGGGAAATAATGACAGACTTACATTAAAACTGCCCGGCGGCGGTGGCGGCTGTAATTTATCCTGCGATGCGGATCATGTCACCATCTGGACGGCAGCACACCGGGCTCCGCCTGATGACCAAGGCCGCCGCCGTTACCGTCTGGTTGAACGTTGTGATTTCGTTACCAGTGTGGGGCATCGCACGGCAGAAGGTATGCAGCGTTCCAGGATGCCTTTTCGAGGTCAGGGGCCGGATTGCATCATGACTGATCTCGGTATTTTTGAGTTTAATAGTGATGGGCATGCGCAATTGCGGTCCATCTACCCGGACACCAACGTGGAACTGGTTGCTGAAAATACCGGATTTGACTTTCCTGTCGCTGATAATCTGACCACAGCGGCCTTGCCTGATGTTGCTTTGATCGAGTTTATCCGCCGCCTGGATCCTATGAAAATTCATGAACGGGAACTCAGTCAGGCTGATCGTGAGCGAACTTTTCAATTAAGCGGAGGGTAGCAGATGAATGGCGCTATTCTACAAGTGGGGGATTTAAAACAGCAGCAAAATTTCGTCCCATTGCCGTACCGTTGCGTGAGTTTCCAACCCTATGACGGTGAAA
>CAWBLO010000024.1:0-148617 GCA_963789475.1 uncultured Gammaproteobacteria bacterium
ACTGTGAAAGTATTATCGCACCCAATACCTTATAATATGCGCAGCATCCGGTAAAGTTCCAACTAAACAAACACAATTATGTCATCACGTCGCTATCAACCCGTATTAAACCGGCAACAAGAAATGTTGCTGCCGCCTTGTGTCGATGAATACATTAACCAGAACAATCCGGTGCGAGCCATTGATGCGTATGTCGACACGTTGGATTTGCAGGCTTTAGGGTTTAAAAACACCCAACCAGGTATTGGTGCGGGTCAACCGGCTTATGATCCAGCTGCCTTATTGAAGCTGTATTTATACGGTTATTTGCAAGGCATTCGCAGCAGTCGGAAACTGGAACGTGAGGCCAGCCGTAATCTGGAAGTGATGTGGTTAGTTGAGGGGTTGCGGCCAACCTACAAAACCATCGCCGACTTCCGTAAAGGTAATGGCGCAGCGTTAAAGGCAGCGAACCGCGATTTCTTGTTGTTGTGCAAAGAGCTTGCGCTTTTCGGGGGCGAGCAAGCAGCTGTGGACGGCAGCTTCTTCAAAGCCGATGCCAACAAAACCGGTATTTATACCGAAGACAAGCTTAATAAGCAGATTGAAGATTTGGACAAGAAAATCGCCGACTATCAACAAGCACTTGCTGAACAAGACGCCGCCGATGACAAAGCCGGTAAAGGTAGCTTGGTTGAAGACAAGCAGCTACAACAAAAGCTTGAACGGTTGCAGATCAAACAAGCCGAGAAGAAGGTCTTGCAGCAACAACTCAAAGACAGCGGCGACAAGCAAGTGTCCACCGTTGACAAAGATGCCCGGTTGCTTACCAAGCGTGGGCAAACTGTTGCGGGCTACAATGTGCAAATCGTGGTGGACGACAAACACAAGCTGATTGTGGCTGAAGAGGTCACCCAAGACGGCAATGATTTTCATCAGTTAGCACCGATGCTGGCAAAGGCTCAAGCTATCTTACAATCCGAAAACCTGACCGGGCTAGCCGATAGCGGTTATTACGAGGGTAACCAACTTAAAACCTGCGAAGACCAAAGCATCGAGGTTTACGTCGCCATTCCCGATAAGTCAAAAGCTAACGCTGAAAAAGGCCGCTTTACGCGCGAACAGTTCAACTATAACCCGGAACAAGACTGCTATAGTTGTCCACAAGGGAATCCATTAATCGCCAGCGGCAACCCACATCAAAAAAACGGTAAACAGCTGACCTGCTACAAAAGCAACGCTACGATTTGTAGCCAGTGTCCGTTACGCGAGCAATGTTTAGGCGAAAAAGCGACTATTAAACAAATCCAGCGTTGGGAACATGAAGCGGTCATTGACCGCCACAAACAGCGGATGGAACAAAAACCGGGCATCATGAAAAAACGCGGTGCGCTGGCTGAACACCCCTTTGGTACCCTCAAGCATCGCGCCGGCATGAACCATTTTCTAATGCGCGGCTTGGAAAAATGTCGCGGCGAATTTAGCCTGATGGTATTGGGTTACAACTTCACACGCGTACTGAATATTCTCGGGGTTGACGGATTGAGGGATTATTGCGCCCGAAGACCAGGAAATACGTTAAGAAACGTGGGATATGCGTAAAAAATGACGGGGTTTGGCCTTATTTGGGTAAAAATTAACGGCCATTCCCCGAATTTACCAAAAATTGCTACCGAGGACGGCTTAAAATCCGTCTGGACTTTGGATACTTTCACAGTCTCTCCAGCGTGGGAATTCATCCGGCAACGCTCCAGCGTTGCGTGACGCTGGAGCGTCACTGGCGGCGTTCCCACGCCGGAGCGTGGGAACGAGATGTGGCCCAATTATAACAAAATCCCCAGCAAGCGTTTTACCATATCTTCCAGGGAAATCATCGTCAAAGCCAGTGGCAGCACCGGTAACAGCACCGCGATAGCGGTTTGCAGCACAATGGTCTTGCTGAACGGAAACGGCCGCATGCTGTTAACCACTTCAAAACTGCCCGCCAGGTCGTTCAGGGATTGAATATCCCCGCTCCCGATCAGTTGTTCATCAGGCGGCGCTCCGCCGCGCAGCCATTTCTGGTCAAACCCGTCAACGTAACGGCTCGCCAGTGCGCCATACTCAATCATACCCTGCCGTTTGGCTTGCGCCAGGCGGGGAGCGAATGCGCACAAGGGACCGAGTACGACCAGCAATAAAAAAACCACGGCGGCGACGATCTCCGGTTTAAAGTCCAAAAGCGTTTTGCCCTCATAGAAAATGTGGTTGGCGATCTGGCCTGCCAGCAAAGCGCCTTGAGCCAGCAGCAACGGCATAAATGCAGCCGCGCTTCCCCCCAGAAAGCCAAGTCCTGCGGCGCGATCGGGATGAGTCGGCACGAGATGCAAATCCATGCGGGAAACCTGCCACAGAAACCGCGCCCAAATAAAAATGCGAAAATACCAGCGCAATAACATAAACTGAAAAATTGGAATGCTGATGTATGCGTACCAATACCCGGCTGGGGAAAACCGGTGCTGCCCATCCACCATAGCCGCATACCAGGTGGCCGTTTCCAGCGTAACCTGACTTGACCATAAATAATGCCCCCCCGTCCACACCAGGACAATCAGTAAAACCTCGATCAACATCGAATTTCGCAGCCGCATCGCGGAGCCGATAATGGCTTCGAAGTCCGGGAGGGCTTGCGTTGGAACGATCCCGCGCTCGACAAATTGCTTAACGACCAGCCTGATCCGCTGGTGAACCACAAGCTCCGCCACCAACAGCAAAGGCAATGCCAGCAGAAAGCGGACGTGTACATCCACGTCATAAAAAAATGGCACTTTACTAGCACCGCCTACCGCCTCACCGGTCCAACACCGAAAGTAACAGCAATGGCAACCAGGTTAACAGGGAAATGACAATCACACGGCGCTTGAGCAAGCCGAGTGTATCAGTGTTGATCCTTGCGCGGATGAAAAGCTGATAAAGCGGCCCGCCCAATACCAGGGAAAAATCATCGGGTTTTTCAGTGTCGAGGGAATGATTCATAGAATTTCTGCTATCAATACAGTTAGGTCATTTTGGAAAAATCAGTGAAATTAACAGGACTCGCGTCAGAACCAGTCCAATCAGTGCAAGCGGAACCGCCCAACGCAGGTAACTGATTAACTCAGGAATAACAAACTTGTTTGAAAACCAGCGGTTGGCGTTGTGCGGATTGAAAATTGTCACTGAAAGTAGAATCATGACTATTTGATACCCCGATCCAATCACAATAAGCTGCGTAGTAATGCTGTCCGGAGGCAACATTGCATAGCGTGACGAGTAAGTAAAACTCAGGGCAACCAAAGCCAGAATGGAAGACGAGATGTAACCCAGCCGTTTATCCATATCCATTCTTATGAAGAACGTAGCGATGGTGGGAATTAGCATAACGAGAAAGAAGGGCATTAGAGTCGCCAGTAGATAGGCGGTTGGCACCCTGGCAAGCACAATTTGGGCTTGCATTTCCGGAAAAAATTGCCCATTCCAGCCGCGCGTGCTTGATGTGGCGAATTTTAGCCGCTTCGGTTGCCAGGACAATAAGTTTATGTCTTTACGCAACCCTGAGTTGTCGAGATCACGTTGCTCTTGAATGAGTGCAATCTGGTTTGTGTTATACCTTTCCGAGACGATGCGAACTGACAGGTTCTGCGTATCGAAAGGGAAAGCGTCCAGCTGGTATTGCGCATCAAAAACACCCTTCAGCCGCTGGATATGAACAACTGTTCCATCAGCGTATATGAAAAGTCCCTGCTCTTTACTTTGTATAGCAGCGTTCGCCAGCGTGAGTGCCGGAGCCCAGATACTTGCCAGTTTTTGAACCGCGGAATCATATTCAAACTCCAATCGATTCGTTCCCATTTCTTTAGCATTAAAGGCAAGATCAGTGTTCTTCCAACGCAACTGTAAATCAAAGCTACCTTCCCAAGTACCGGTTTGATCGTTGACTTTGGTAATGTTGTTAACAAACACAGCCACGCCGATTTTTAGCGGGCGAGGCGTATTTTCCGGCATACGCATCTCATCAGCGTACAGAGTGCCGATCGACAACAAAATTATTTTAAGAGCAATCAGTACACACCGTGTCATCCTTAAAACTGCGGTTGTGGCGAACGGTATTTTGATATGCTCAACTGGAATTTTTAGGATCATTTTGGCAATTCCGTTGCAGCGGCCGGTCGCACGAACAGCACATTGATCATTACGATAACAATGCCCGCAAGCACTAGTACTTGCAGCAGCGAATAAGCGATGGCACGCACTATGGCAGCATTCATCTGATTCTGATAAGCCTCGAACTCTTGAACGGCAATTATTGAGCCGATATTAATACCTTTGTAGTCCAGCAACGGCACAATAACAATGCCATAATGAATGCCCGCGATTGTTTTCAGTTCCATCTTGATATCAATCGCAGAGGTCAAGAGTTCGGGCGCCAACAACGGCTTTATGATGTTCCAGTCGGTCGCCCCCACATTCCGGAATCCTGCAACAATACGCTCGGCATCAGGCTTGGGAAGTGATGTTGCAATGCGGGACATCATGTCATTGTCAACAAATACGCCTGCTTCAAAGCCCGTATTCTTTTTGATATTATCCAGAATAGTCATAAAATTCATACCAACTTCAAAGCTGCCTATGTAACCCTCGGCATCCTTGACCAAATCAATCGCGCGAATGCTGACACCTTCGCGTCCGATTTCAATGCCTTTCCGGGGCTCGTGATCTTTGTTGGCGCTAACCACCATTTCACGAAAGCCACTCAGGTCTTCACCCTGTCCAGCTTCCGGGGCATAAATACGCAGGTACGATATTGCCGGCGCGGTATGAAATTGCGCATCCACTACACCAAAGCGATCTCGCTGAATCAGGTAGACGGGTAACACTCTATCCAACATACGCTCACGGTTACCCGCACGAAAGGCCTCTTTAACGGAGGGCAAATTTACCGCTATGGATGCTCTGGCGGCCGCTTTATTCATCTGCTCCTGGAGATCAGTCTGGATAAGCGTAGCCACAAGGCGCATTTCGCGCTGCTTACAGCCCTCAAAGACAGCTTGATGGCTGGCTATCGAAGAGTAAGCTGAAATACCCGCCATCAATAGCGTTGCTGGAATTACGACAAGAAGTACCTTTAGTCGTTTAGTTAACAATATTTTCATTTATTTAACAGGGCCGCTTGTAATTCTTGGTCATCTGGATAATCGTGTTATTCGTTATCATTCTACTTATGCTCCTCTTCCATGTCGACCAATGGCCTCGGCCCAAAGAACAAGTGTCGCATTTTGTCACTTCCAATCACGCGAACGAGTTCGCTCATCGTGCAATACATGGTTATCAACATCACAAGGATGATCTGGATGGCCCAGAAATGTGGCCACACGATCTCCGTGAACAATTTCTCGTTGCCCGCGATGAAACTTCCTGCCGCTCGCCAGAAGTCAGCGAGACGCTCCAGATAATGAATGAGCATGGCTACCAGAGCGTAGAGTAGGGTCTTCCAGATGACATTATATGCCAGTGGCTTGTCGGGGTAGCGATTGATGATTGGCAATAAGTCCGCGATCACCACCGCCTTGCCCAGGATCAAGGCGGCCACCGTTACCGATACCGACGTGCTGAACGCAATCCCTGTTCCCTTCATCATCAATACGCGGACAAGTGCAACAAGATGCAGGGCAATGAAGAAAAAAAGGGTCGGAGGGAGCATTGCATAGAACTCCTCTTTGATTTTTGCAGTTAGTTTGCTCATAGCGTCTAAATAGAATTGATTAACGGAACTGCGCGGATTTTCGCGCAGGGTTGGTGGAATGATTGGTTAGAACTCAATTAGGGGTTCTCAAAAGTTGTAGGCCGTAATAAGCCGGTTGTAGCGCTAGCGAAAACCGACGTTTCCGGCACAACGGCATGCATGGTTGCCGGAAACGCTTATTCCAGCCTACGCTCGAGAAGTCTTATATCGGCCTACGTGAATCTGTGGCAGTATAGTTTCCGCGAGTTACTTTAGCTATTTTTGCGGTACCTGAACAAGCGCTGAGGATAATTGTTGACTTAAGTCACTGAGCAGTTTGCTGAGTCCTTGAGCTGCGCTGTTATAACTTGGATCATTCAGCGGCTGTTGGAGTTTGGTTTGGCCATTGCCGACAATCGTATGGTTTTTTTCCTCCATGATGGCCCAACTTGCTTCAAGGTTTGCCGACTTGCCAAGTTGCGTATCGAAGCGGGTTATATCGATAATTACACGATAATCAACATTGCCGTAAACGCCCCACGGATACGCTCTGACAATGGCATCCGGTTGCAGTGCCGCTACATTTTTGCTTAACACGGCAATGACATTGTTTTGTAACGGCGCTGCCCATTGGTCGAACTCGGCAATTTGTACGCTGTTATTTTCCGCTCGCGTGACAATTCCCTTACGATCAAGCAAGGCGGGAAGCGTCAGCGGCCCTATACCAATCAGCGTTTTTTTTGCGCTGCTTGTGCTAGTGGCTACAGGCGGACGGCTCTGTGCTTCCAGTGTGTAAAAGTTAGTGGGTGTCGACGCGCAAGCAGTTAATAAAGCGCTAACGCTTAGCAGGATGAATCGGTTTAAGTGTTTATTTAACATGATGGCTACTTCTCTTTTTTACCACGAATTAAAGAATCAGGATGTTCATCCAGATAATCGGCAAGCTGCTTGACGGAGCTGGCTGTCTGCGTGAGTTCTTGCAGTAATTGGTTCAGTTCGTACTGGGTGGTCGAACCCGGCTCTAAAGTGGTTAGTACTTGTTGCGCTGAACTCATGGCTTTATCGGCAGAGCTTAATGTTTTGTCAGCCGTACTCAGGGTGCCGTTTGCAGTAACCTAAAGTCTTGGTTGCCGCCTTGGATGTGCTTTGTAAGGATTCCAGGGTTTTGTTGATTTCGGTCGTCATGGTTTCCAAGGGTAGTTTGGAAATTTTATCCATAACGGCTTGTGCAGAATTAATAATCTGATTCATTGCGTTTGGTGTTGTCGGAAATTCCAGAATACCAGTATCATTTTTGTGTGTAACCACTTTGCTTTGCGGAAACAGATCTAAAGCAATAAACAGTTGCCCTGTCAGCAGGCTACCTGTTTGTAATTGGGCGCGTAACCCTTTGGCAACCAGATGCGCAATATTTTCTTTAGGCGTCATATTGGGATCTTTATTGATTATAACAATACGGTCCGGCTCTACTTCAACCACGACGGGAATCTCAATATCCGCAGTTTTTGCATCTATTTCCAGCTTAATGCCGGTTACCTTGCCAACCGGAATACCGCGTAATAAAACGGGCGCACCGATGTTTAAGCCGCGTACCGACTCATTAAAATACATGACGACGTTGACCGTTCTATGGTAAATCACTTCAGTTGATTGGTCATAACCATCAAACAGTTGAAATGGCGTGTATTCGGGCACAGTATCCGCCGGTTTATCATTAGGGTCGGTACGAAATGCAATACCGCCGGCCAATAACGAAATCAAAGGCCCGGTTCTTAATTTAAATCCATCGGCACCGGCCGATAAATCAATGCCGCTGTCTATCCAGAAGCGGGTATTTGTTCTAATAAACTGGTCATAAGGCGCGTTAACAAAAACAGTTAATTTGATGTTGTCGGCGCTATCAGATAATTGATAATCGAGTACCTCGCCTACGGTGATGCCATGAAAGCTAATCTGCGTTCCGGGCCCCATGGAACCGAGATTAGTCGTCTCCAGTATGAATCTCTTGCCTTGCGCATTAGTTTCCAATACAGGCGGGTTGTCGAGTCCCTTAAAGTGACGTTCTTTTTTACCTTTTTCGGGCTTAATGGCTATGTAAGCTCCGGACATCAGCGTGCCTAAACCCGTAACACCGCTTAAACCGATTTGTGGCCGTACCACCCAGAACTGCGTGTTATTGGTTAGATACGAACTGCTTTCCTTATGCATTTCCGCAGTCACATCAATGGTTTTCATATCCTTATTAATAGCGATGTCGGTGATTTTACCTATTTCCACATCCAGGAATTTGATTTTGGTTTTGTCTATTTCCAAACCGTCTGCGCTGGGAAAATTAATGGTAATCTCCGGCCCTTTTTCGGAAACGGTCTTGTAGATTAGCCAACCGCTTATTAATAGCGCACACAAGGGTAACAACCAGATGAGCGGTAATTCCCGTTTTTTATTGATAGCGGCATCGTCCGCTTCGTAAGGTGGTTCGATAAAATCATTCATAGGATTTTGTTGGTTATCCCAAAGTAAGCGTGGATCGAAATTTTCGGCGGCAAACATAGTCAAAATCACCACGGCGGCAAATGCAGTTGCCGCAGGGCCGGCAATAATCTGTACCGCGCCAAAATTAACTAAATCGACCAGAATGGAAATCATAAAAATATCCAGCATCGACCATCGCCCTACAAAAGCAATGACACGATACATCACTGTCCATTTACGCGCATTGATTTGCCAGCGAAAATGCGCACAAAGCAGCAGCAAGCCGATACCTAACAGTTTTAACGAAGGCACGAGAATACTCGCCACCAAAACCAGCAGGCCGATAGGCACCATGCCGCTATCGAGTAATTCAATAATGCCGCCGGCAATGGTATGCGGGTCACCCGCGCCAAATTGATTCACATTCATAATGGGAAAAATATTAGCTGGAATATACAGAAAAAAACTACTGAACAACAACGCCGTGGTGCGTTGCAGGCTATGGGGGCGCCGGGCGTGTAGATGACTATCACAGCGTGGACAGGATGGAGGATGGTCAACTGCTTTTACCAGGTAACCACAGTCGTGGCAGCGAATAAACCCTTGCCTAAGTGCATTCGTTTTAGTTTTCATCATTGTTCTCATTTCACATAGCTGTTCTGTTCCCCTCTTTAAAAAGAGGGTTAGAGGGAAGATTTTTAAATAAATCCCTCAATCCCACTTTTTCAAAGGGGAGGTGAATACTTATCCTTACTCAATTGATCAATGCGTTGCCAGAATAACCCGGTATCCAGACCGCTGGTTAGCATGGTTGTTATGATGATCAGGGCAATAAAGGCATAGAGACCCCAGCCGAATTTGAGTGGAGCGATCGCCATGAGCTTAACGCAGGCAACAATGATACCCAGCATATAAACCTCCAGCATCACCCACTCATCCAAATGATGCATCCAGCGCATCCAGCCGATTAAATAACGATTGTGGCGATTAAAATAAAGGTGTCCGCTGATGAGTAAGGATAAACTGAGATGCACGAGCGGAAACAAAACGCTTGCCAAAAATACGACAATAGCAACTGCCACCATACCCTCGTTAAATAAAGCAATAACCCCAGACATCAATAGTCCCGTATTGACATTACCCAGGACTGTTATGCCCACCATTGGCAATAAATTAGCGGGAAAAAATAATATGAACCCCGCAATAGACAGGGCAAAGGTGCGCTCAACACTTTGTTTACGCGGCCTCGAAAGCAAAAAGCCACAGCGCGGACAATGGGCTTTTTCGCCAATTTTGGGCTGAGCAGACTTAAGTAATAAATCACACTCAGGGCAGGCATCGTAATTTGTGCTATTCATGACTTTGGTGAAAAGATACAAAAAATCGCGTTTTTATTGGGATTTGTAGAGGGCATACATTTTACAGTATTAGATAAAAGAACGATGGGGAAGATAACCCAACGGCTGTTACGATCTTTGACCTCGGTAATGCCGGGCATAAAAACATGCCCGGCCTACAAAGCTCGAAAAATAACTTCTCTTTATTTGCAGACTTCAAAGCAAGCGGGTGGCCCTTGCGAGCCGCCCGCCAGGTTGATACTTCAACTACTGTTGGTGTTGCCTCATGGCTTCCTCGATCTTCGCTTTCACGGCATCGAGGTGAAGCTTGCGCCCTTCTGCATCGGAGGAAACTCGATGGCCGTCATGGCGAGCTTTGCCACTTACTGCTGAACAAATACAAAGCGCCAGAATTGGAATTTGAAGTCATCAATGCGCACAGCGCCCAGCGTGCTTTCCCCGAAATAGAAGACCTCGTGGATGAACAGATGGTGACTTGCCAGTAATTAGATCCATTTGGTTATAGCCATCGAGATGCACCTTGCACTTCGTGTCACCGATCTTCTTGCCCTGTTTCAATTCGTCGACAATGTTCGAGTCACCAGCAACGGCCACGAGGGTCGGGAACCAGTCGAGCCCGGAGAAAATACCGTTCTCAACTTTGCCGGCCTGAACCTTGCCAGGCCAACGAATGATGGCGGGTGCGCGGAAACCGCCTTCCATCACTGTACCCTTCCCCGTCGCAAATGGAGTCTGACCGTCGTCCGGCCAGGTGAAGTTCTCGGTGCCGTTATCGGTGGTGAATATAACCATAGTGTTGTCATCGACACCCATATCCGTAAGCTTCTTCATTACCAGACCGATATCGTCATCGAGTTGCGCCATACCGGCCTGATGCTCGGACCAACCATTTTGCGCGGTGCGTAGCGCTTCATACTTGTCCGAGAGGTGAGGACGATGTGCATGCGCGTGGGGTTAAGCCAAAGAAAGAAAGGCTTACCGTCCGATGGCTTTGTCACGGATCTCGTCATCCACGGCAGAAACTCATTCAAATCACCCAGATGGTTTTTGCCGGATAGTATCAACTTTCGACAGGTTTATGCTATTGGACTTTAGACCTAGATCGCTCGGTAATAAAAATATTTTGAGCGCTTACATTTTTGTTTAATTTGTCTTAAGTTGATGCCTACAGGACTTAACCTTGATGCATAAATTTATAAATACCCGCTCCAATAACAACTAGCGCGACGGTTGCCCAACCCAGTCTATCCATATATTCACGCAATTTCGATTCGAGCTTTGCACCGCCGGCGGCCAATAACATCGCTACCAGAAAAAATCGCCCGCCTCGGCCGATAATGGATGCCAATACAAAAGGCAAAAACACCATATTCATCGCGCCTGCAGCAATGGTAAACACCTTGTACGGGATAGGCGAAAAACCGGCTACAAACACCGCCAAAAACCCCCAGTCTTTAAACCAGCTTTGCGCTATCAAATAACTTTCCCAATAATGCGTGGTTTGAAGCCATGGCTCGATGCGGTCAAACAAAAAATAGCCAATCTCATAACCGAATATACCGCCTAAAACAGAGGCAATTGTCGTTAGTAGTGCAAAACGAAAGGCTTTATCAGGCTGCGCCAAAGCCATCGGCGCTAACATCACATCCGGTGGTATTGGAAAAAATGAGGACTCGGCAAAACTTAATACACACAAGTATTTAACCGCATGACGATGCCTGGACCACGACAAGGCTTTGTCATATAATTTTTGAAACATGTTTATTCTTTTCCTGATAAAAATGGGACAAAAGTAACTGCTTCCAGCTCTTCAATATCATAACCGCTTGTTGTACGCGTGACTCGCTGTAAAATTTGCTGCCCACTCTGGCCTATGGGAATCACCATAACCCCGCCAATAGCTAACTGCTGAAGCAATTGTGGCGGGATTTCTGCGGGAGCGGCGGACGCAAGTATACCATCGAACGGGGCATAATCCGGCCAACCGAGGTTACCATCACCGTACAGAAAACTGATGTTTTTAAGTTTCAAATCCCATAAATAACCTTTCGCTTTTCTTTGTAGCGGTAAGATTCTTTCAATGGAATAAACATGCTCGACTAAGTGGGCCAGGATGGCTGTCTGATACCCGCAGCCCGTGCCTATTTCAAGAACTTTGCCCAAATGACCGGATGATCCCAATAGCAGTTCGGTCATTTTTGCGACTATATAAGGCTGGGAAATAGTTTGATTGTAACCAATCGGTAGTGAAGTATCTTCGTATGCCCTGCTGGACAAGGCTTCATCCATAAAAATATGCCGGGGTGTATCGCGCATAATTTCCAGGAGTCTCTTATTGTGGATGCCCTGATCCGATAAACGTTTGATCATACGCTCACGCGTACGCAGTGAAGTCATGCCTATGCCTTGTAGGCTTAGAGTCATAAATTATCCTCCTTTGGTAACCATGCCTTTAACATATTCATACGTTCATACCAGGTCAAATCGATTTGTAAGGGCGTAACCGATACATAGCCTGCATTAATCGCATAAAAATCAGTCCCGGGACCTGCATCTTGTTCTGCTCCCGGTGGGCCTACCCAGTAAATAATTCGTCCACGCGGATCTTCACTCTTGATTACCGGCTCCGATTTGTGCCGCTGCCCAAGCCGAGTTGCCTGATAGCCTTTCAAATCTTCTATAGCGACATCCGGCACATTAACATTAAGAATGGTATCTTTTGGCAAAGGGTTCTTGATCAATTGTTGTAATAACGTAACTGCTACGTGTGCAGCAGTGTCAAAATGACAGGGATTACTAGCCGCCAAAGAAATCGCAACGGCAGGCAGCCCTAAAAACCGTCCTTCGGTTGCCGCAGCAACTGTGCCTGAATAAAGTACATCATCACCCAGATTGGAGCCATGATTAATACCCGCAAAAACCATGTCAGGTTCTTTGTCCAGAAAACCTGTTATCGCCAAATGCACGCAATCGGTCGGTGTGCCATCTACTTTAATAAAACCGTTATCGGCTGTGTAGGCACGCAAGGGCATTTCCAGCGTTAAGGAATTGCTTGCAGCACTGCGGTTTCTATCAGGTGCAACCACCGATATTTCGGCATGCTTGCGCAAGGCATTGGCTAATGCAGTAAGGCCTTCAGCCAAGTACCCGTCATCATTACTTAACAAAATATGCATTATCAATTCGCCATGAAGCGCAATAAGCTATAAAATCCGACATCTTAGCAACAATACCTAACAAAATCAGCTTTCGTGGCAAAAAAAACGCTCACCTCAGAAGACAGTGATTTATTTCGCCACGCTATCGGTAAAGTACGCTCAGTCAATTGCGATAAAGTTGTTTTAAATCAATCAAATAAACCAAAGCCATACCCTAAGCCTCCGGCCACCCATGTCGATAGCCATTTAATTGACTCGGCAGCATCAGAACTTGAAAAAGTCGGGCTTGACGATAGCATGAGCTTTATTGCACCGGGTTTGCAAAACAATGTCTTAAAAAAATTACGGCGAGGTTATTTTGGCCTGGATGCAGAGATTGATCTGCACGGATTAAGCAGCAATGAGGCTAAACGGCAACTGCTGCATTTTTTACAGTCCTGTGTAGAAAAAGATTGCCGCTGTGTGCATATTGTTCACGGCAAAGGCTATCGTTCAGCTGACAACCACCCGGTTCTGAAAAACAACATTAATCTATGGTTACGCCAACACCAGGATGTTCAGGCATTTTGTTCCGCACCGCCCAAAGATGGCGGTACAGGCGCAGTGTTTGTGTTATTGAAGCTGGCGGATAAATAGTGCCGGCATGGTGATATCAAGTTATAGCTAAGATTCACAAGAGAAATTGTGGATATTTATTGCTGAGTAATTACGTTAAATTTGCGATAATGCTTAGGCGATTTCCATGGAAGAATATACCCGGCTTGCTGGTCTTTTTATCCATTTTCTGCGCTGTAAAGTCGTTGAAAATGAACAAAAATCCTGCACACTTCGGGTATATTCATTTTTGTATATTGCCTTAGTCATTATTTTTACAGGATATCAGTTACCCATGTGGTTTAAAAATCTTAGCGTTTTTCGTCTTACCGAAGCTTTCACCTTGGCCCCAGAAGAACTGGAGCAAAAACTTGAACCTCTATCTTTTCGTCCCTGCGGCCCTCATGAGGAGTTTACTTTTGGCTGGACTGCTCCCTTAGGCAAAACAGCACAGCAACTAGTCCATAGCGCTAACGGCTTTATGATGCTGTGTGTAAAAAAAGAAGAACGAGTATTACCGGCCACGGTTGTTAATGAAATGGTTCAGGAAAAAATTCTTGAAAAAGAAGAGCAGCAGGCGCGTAAATTATCTAAAAAAGAGCGCACTGAAATCAAAGATGAACTTATTTTTGATTTATTACCTAAAGCCTTTACCTTTTCACGCAAAATATACGCTTATATCGATCCTAAAGGCGGCTGGTTAATTGTCGATGCGGCATCGGCAAAAAGTGCAGAGGATTTGCTAAGTTTGTTACGTAAATCCTTAAGCTCTTTACCTGCCGTACCTCTTAACACGATCGAAAAACCCACTACAACGATGACCCAATGGTTGCTTAATAACCAGACGCCTGACGATATTACCATTGAAGACGAATGTGAATTGCGCTCACCCGAAGAGGCAGGCGGCATTATTCGTTGTAAACGCCATGACTTGGCACTTCCTGAAATTAAAAACCATCTGGATACCGGTAAAGAGGTTATCAAACTGGCAGTCAGTTGGGCAGACCGTATTTCATTCATTATTGATGAAAATCTGTCCATTAAACGTCTGCGCTTTCTTGATTTAATTCAGGATCAAGTCGCAGATATGGAAACGGGCGATGAGGCTGCACAATTTGATGTGGACTTTTCAATTATGTCAGCTGAACTGGCAAACTTCCTGCCACGCCTGATAGAATTATTTGGCGGAGAAAATACAGCATAAAAAAAGCCCGGCGGGAATACCCGCCGGGCTTTTTTCTGTTCTAAAACAACAATGATTTATTTCATCATTGATTTTTTGAACATGCTGTCTAATTTGCTGTTGGTATCTTGAGCATATTGTGCAGCACGGTTAGCCGCATCTTTTGCTTCTTGAGCTGCGCTTTGTGCACTTTGTGCATCAGAAGAAGCTTGTGCTACAGAAGTCTTCAACCCATCAATTTGTGATTGCAGGTTTTCAATATCTGAATTAGTTGCGCAACCAACAACCAAGCTAGCAACCATCGCAATCATTGATAATTTTATTACTTTTTTCATATTATTTTCCTTAAGTTAAAGTTATTACTACAAAAAAACATTATAGCTGACATTAATTCTATCATTGTTTGAGAGATTTTCCAGCTTTATTTTATTTTAACCACTGTTCCCGTGTCTACCAATTGACTTAAATGATCAATCTGAGTGTTAGTCAATGCGATACAACCATGCGTCCAGTCGAACGTTTTATGAATTCTTGCATCCGCTCTTCCAAGACCATGAATACCGATTTGCCCACCTAACGGTGTATTTTGTGGCGGTATTTGATGAAACTGATGAGCGGTAATAATACGCTCGTAAGTTAATCGATCAATAACACCCTTATATAAAGCTTTTTCGGCATCTTCCACGGAAGGATAAGTTAATCCAAAAAACTTTCGAAAGCTACTTCTTTCGCCTACCCAACCTATCCTGTAATTTCCAAACGGCGTAATGTTGTCGCCTCGATGATTTTTTAACCCAGCTCCGCCCCTGCCTATAGCAATCTCGTTCAAAATTTCGAGCGTTTGCCCACCTTTTTTTACTTCAATTTTTCGTGCTGCGGTATCTATCAAAAGCCACACATCATTATCTGCAGATACCGCAAAAGAAAAAAAACTACAACACAGTATTAAATAAATTCGCAACATATTAAAATCTACACTAGAAAAGGTTTTTGGTGTACTTTATCAGCCACGTTAATTGTCGCCCTAAGGATTAAACATGCAAATAGAAACTATCACAACACAACCATACCAAGATCAGAACCCAGGCACATCGGGACTTCGAAAAAAAGTTAAAGTGTTTCAAGAGTCAGGGTATCTGGAAAATTTTGTTCAATCAATCTTTGACTCTTTAGAGGACTATAATGGAAAAGCCCTCGTATTAGGTGGTGACGGCCGTTATTTTAACAGAGTAGCCATACAAGTCATCATTAAAATCGCAGCCGCCAATGGATTTGGTGAACTTATTATTGGCCAAGGCGGATTACTATCCACACCAGCCGCATCGCATATCATTAGAAAATATAATGCCTTTGGAGGCCTGATTCTTTCTGCCAGCCATAATCCCGGTGGTCCGGACGAAGATTTTGGCATCAAATACAATGTCAGCAATGGTGGTCCGGCCCCGGAAAAATACACGGATGCATTTTTTCAGCGCAGTTTAACCATCGACAGCTATAAAACCGCAAAAATCGAAGATGTAGACCTGGACAGCATAGGCTCTCAACAAATCGACGGGGTTAAAATTACTATTATCGATCCGGTCACTGATTATGCCGAACTCATGCAATCGATTTTCGATTTTAATTTACTTAAACAAAGTATTAGCTCTGGCTATATCACACTGCTATTTGATGCCATGAGCGCCATAACCGGCCCTTACGCCAAAAGAATACTGGTTGATATGCTGGGAGCTACGCCCGAATCCGTGATTAATGCGGAGCCGTTGGAAGATTTTGGCGGCCATCATCCTGATCCGAATCTGGCTCATGCACACGAACTTGCCGAACGCATGTTCAGTTCTGATGCACCTACGTTTGGAGCCGCTTCTGATGGCGATGGTGACCGGAACATGATTACCGGCAGCAACATTTTTGTAACACCTAGCGACAGCTTGGCCATTATGGCGGCCAATGCCCATTTAATTCCGGCATACGCCAAAGGCTTAAGCGGCGTTGCCCGCTCCATGCCTACCAGCCAAGCCGTTGACCGCGTCGCGGCTAACTACAACATACCCTGTTACGAAACACCAACCGGCTGGAAATTTTTCGGCAATTTACTGGATGCCGGAAAAATAACCCTGTGCGGCGAAGAAAGTTTTGGCACTGGCTCAGATCATGTCCGTGAAAAAGATGGCTTATGGGCAGTGCTGTTCTGGTTAAATTTAATTGCTAAAAAACGCCAGTCTGTTACTGATATTGTCCACGAACACTGGCAAAAATTCGGTCGTGATATTTATTGCCGCCACGATTATGAAGCTGTCGAAACGCCTATTGCCAACGCCATTGTCGAGCATTTGAGAGATCAATTGCCGGCGTTACCAGGCCAGAGTTTTGGTGAATACGTCGTTAAATATGCAGATGAATTCAGTTATGAAGACCCGATAGACGGCAGCATCAGTAAAAACCAGGGCATACGCATCGGTTTTGAAAATGGCTCACGGATTGTTTTTCGCTTATCAGGAACAGGTACAGTCGGCGCGACGCTGAGAATCTATATTGAACGATTTGAAGCTGACGCCACCCGGCATGATCAGGATGCTCAAGAAGCATTAGGAGAATTAATTACCCTCGCCGAACAGTTTTGTGAAATTAAAAAACGCACCGGCAGAACTGGGCCCGATGTATCAACTTAAAAACAGGTTAATCATTTAGAAGCTTATCACCACGAAGGACACGAAGTTTTATTCTTCGTATCCTCCGTGGTGAATAAAAGATTATTAACGCGTTTATCGGAATACCAAGCTTTATAATGCCGCTTGCGAGGGTGGAGAAGTTTCGATAAGGTTCAAAGGACTTGCATTTTGTTTCCTTTGTCTTGCACTTGATCTATTTCAATTTTATGCGCAATACCGTGCAATGAACAGATCAAAAACACACCGGCAGCAATCAACGCAATTTGCTGCAATGAAGTCTTCATGTCGGTCTTGGTATGCAATGAGGGTATCAAGTCAGCGACTGCAATATAAATAAAACTTGAAGCCGCCAAAGCCAGGAAGTACGGCAGACTGTCATGCAAATCTTCCAGGCTGAAATAAGCCAACACCCCGCCCAGCACCGTCGTCAAACTGGCCAGTATATTGTAAAAAAGCGCTTTACCTCTGGAATAGCCGCTATCTAATAAAATTGCAAAATCACCTACCTCTTGCGGAATTTCGTGCGCTGCAACCGCTAAACTGGTGACTATGCCCAATTGAACATCCGTTAAAAACGCAGCGGCAATTAAAACACCATCAACAAAGTTATGAATACTATCGCCAAGAATAATCAACGCCCCCGCTGACTTGGCATTACCGTGTCCGTGACTATGTCCTTGAGTGGGTGCATGATCTCCTCCCAGTCCATCATCACCATGTGCCTCACAACTACCGTAATGACAATGCCGCCAGATCAACAATTTTTCCAGCACAAAAAAACCGAGTATACCGGCTAGAATGGTTCCCGATAATCCCTGAAAATGTTCCGGTTTAACTTTAGCAAATGCTTCGGGAATCAAGCCCCAAAAGGCAACGGCTAATAACGCGCCAATAGCAAAACTAATCCCGTGCGGTAATACTGCATTCCTGTGATGATCACGCAGCAACAAAAAAACAGCGGCAGCCATCACACTTAATACGCCACCAACGGCTGTAAAAATGATAATTAATATCAATAAACTCACTACGTTATTCTCTCCATATTAATGTCGCCATCCGCCCTGTTTGTATATCCCTGCGATAAGAAAAAAACCGCTCATGTTCTGTGAATGTACAGTTTGTGCCGCCATAAACGTTAGCGATCCCTAACGCGGCCAGCTCAATCCGAGCCAACTGGTAAATATCTGCCAACCACTTGCTGTTACTTTGCGCTTTAAATGCAGTTATGAATTCTGCGGATTTTTCCAGGAAAGCATCACGCACTTCAGCACCCACCTCAAAACAGTCAGGCCCGATTGCGGGCCCTAACCATACCAGTAAATCCCCCCCGCCCCCCCTTTTACAAAGGGGGGAACTGAGATCGGTTTTGTGGAACTGACTGACTTCCCCCTTTGAAAAAGCCTGTCCTGAGCCTGTCGAATGGTAGGGATCGAGGGGGGTTTGCATTGCGGCTACGGTGTTGCTGATCACCCCAGCCAATAAGCCCCGCCAGCCGGCATGAATTGCCGCTATTTGTTCACCATCCGTAGAGCAAACCAGCAAAGGCAAACAATCCGCAGTCATCACCGCACAAACAACGCCCGACTCATTAGTATAGCTAGCATCAGCTTGTTGCAAATCCCCCCTGCCCCCCTTTTGCAAAGGGGGGCAGGGGGGATTTACCGCTTTAACGGCACGATTACTGTGTATTTGATCTAGCCATACAGGTTCAGCGGGTAAATCCAGCATTTCCCTGATAATCTGCCTGTTTTGCCTGACCCGCTCAGTATCATCACTGACATGAACGGCCGGATTAAGACTGGCGTAAGAACCTTGACTTACGCCACCCGTACGCAAGGTAGTCGCTGCATGAATATTAGCAGGTGCCGGCCAATCCGGGACTAGCCAGTGCTTACTCTTGTTCATTATCAACTAAAGCTTCCAATAGACGAGTCATATCTTCAGGCAAAGGCTGCTCCCATTCACAATACTCATTAGTCACAGGATGCTGCAAACCCAATTTTGCCGCGTGTAATGCCTGACGCTTAAAGCTGCGCAATTCTTTTTCAAGCCGCTCACTGCAATCGGCCGGCATTTGAAATCGTCCGCCATAGACTTGATCACCCAGCAAGGGATAACGAATATGCGCCATGTGTACGCGAATTTGATGAGTACGCCCCGTTTCCAGCTTAACCTGAACCAGGGTATGTCTTGTAAAACGTTGCACCACACGATAATGTGTGACCGCAAATTTACCGGATTCTTTAACTGCATAGCGTTTTCGATCAGTTGGATGCCTGGCTATAGGTTCATCCACCGTTCCGCCTGCCGTCATCCGTCCTCGGGTAATCGCTAAATATTCCCGGGTGATTTCCCTCTCCTGTAGCTGTTGCGTCAGACTGTTATGTGCTTGCAGAGTTTTTGCAATCATCAGCAAGCCACTGGTTTCCTTGTCAATCCTGTGAACAATACCTGCTCTGGGCAATGTCTCCAGATTTGAATCATGGTTTAGCAAGGCATTTAAAAGCGTACCGTGCCAGTTCCCTACCGCCGGATGCACCACTAAGCCTGCCGGCTTATTGACAATTAACAGGCTTTCGTCCTCAAAAATAATATCTAAAGGAATTTCTTCAGCTTCAGACATCACCACCACTTCCGCTTCGGCATCCAGCGTTATCGCTTCGCCACCCTCAAGTTTGTCTTTTGGCTTAAGTGTTAAGCCGTTTACCTGTACTCGCCCGGATTTAACCCAGGTTTGCAGTTTACTGCGCGAATAATCCGCGAATAATTCCGCAAGCACCTGATCCAAACGCATACCCGCCATTTCGTAAGGCACTTCTGCTGTTAATCTTGTCATAACAAGTTCTTCTGAATAACCCATTGTTAAGTTATACTCGCAAGATACATAACCATTTCAAGTATCGCCGTTTATCCTGCGAGAAAACCTCTAATATTACAACGTGTCGTTAGTACTATGCGATTAATTTTAATTAAATTTTTATTTATTTGCTGTTTAGGCCTGTCTCTCCAGGGCTGTGGAACACTTCAAGAACTCTTCTCCAGTGATTCCAGCTCATCCGATGAAGATGAGTACGCTAACTGGACTGCCGAAAAATTTCGCACCGAAGCCAAAGCTGCGGTCGATGCAGGTAGTTATGAAAAAGCCATCAAGCTTTACGAAGCCCTTGAATCCCGTTACCCTTTTGGCGAAGACTCCGCCCAGACAGAACTGGATATTGCTTATGCCTATTTCAAAAATAATGATCCCGACTCGGCAATTGCTGCCGCAGACCGCTTCATTAAAATGAATCCTCGCAGCCCCGGTGTAGATTACGCTTATTATTTAAAAGGCCTGGTTAATTACAATCGAGGCATAGGCTTTATTGATCGATTCCTGCCGACAGATACCTCACAACGCGATCCGGGAACCGCCCGTGATGCCTTAAATAATTTTGAAGAACTGATACGCCGATTCCCGCAAAGCAAATATGTACCCGATGCCCGGTTGCGCATGATTGCGCTTAAAAACAATCTGGCCATGTATGAAGTCCATGTTGCACGCTATTACATAAAGCGTAGAGCTTATGTTGCCGCCGCCAACAGAGCATCGACTGTCATTGAAAAGTATCAGCGTACTACGGCTGTTCCTTATGCCTTGCTGGTTTTGCAGGAAGCTTATACCAAACTTGATATGCTGGATCTTGCCAAAGATGCGACCCGTGTTTATGAACTGAACTATCCCAATGGCCCGCCCGTACCTGAACACGAAAGCTCAACGTTTTCTCACAAAGTTTGGGATTTTATTGGTTTGGAAAAATAGAGTATTGCTGACCAGTTCTCTGGTGGGTGTATTATTTGAATATTGCCAGCTTTGGTTTACGTCAACGCGGCAATTTTCTTATTATGATGCCATCGCTAATGTCTTCGGTGCAGTGTTAGGTGTGACTTTGTTCTGGTGTTACTTGTTTGTTGCCGTAAAACGTGTTAATCAGCCTCGAAAAGTATCCAAGTAAAAACAGCTTCGAAGTGTGTCCAGCAAGGGTAGGCAAACAGCTTTATCATTTGACCTCTTTTTACTGATAAAACGCTGGTCTAAAAAGCATTGCCCAGCCTATCAAACTATCATTAATAACGGAATGCTAACGCATAATAAATCAGCTTTACGACTTCCCTAAAACAAAACCGCGACCAATTTTTATTTTGCCACCAACGTTCAGCATGCCAAGTTGGCGCATAGCTTTGTATCAGCTGATAGGATAAACCGGCTTTTTTGAAAACAGGTTGCAGGCAATAGTCCAAACGCCGTAAGTGCGGCGGATCGCTTACCACCAATGCACTTTGCCAGTGATGAGAACTCAATAAAGCGGCGGTATTGATAGCCTCTTGATATGTATTGGTTGATTGACCATCAAAAATTAACGCCTCAGCGGGAATGCTTTGTTTAAGTAAAAACAAAGAGCGAGGAGACTGGTAATAATCCTGACCAGGACTTGAACCAACGCTCATTCCTGTCAACAAAATCTTTTTGGCGTAACCCGCTTTATATAGCATCGCCGCCATTTGATCTCTTTCGCCATTGCCGCCACCCAAGGTAACAATCAAGTCTGCCTGAACAGGCTCATTTGCAGGCGCAGATAGCCAGGAACCCAAATTGATGAAGGCAATTCCGGCTAATACCAGCAAAAAACTGATCACAGCGAAGGTGTGCTTCATTATGTATTTATGATATTTCAAATTCATAAAACGGATAGACGTATGCCGGACGGGGATTGCAACCCCATTCGGCTCAGTGGCTTTAGCAATATTAACGATCTATGTTTTACGAAAAAACTGCTGTAGTTTTGAAATATTTTTAATGATTAAGCTGAATATGCCGCCTATTCCATTATTTTTCATAGCTTGAAGATCCTCTGCGCTTTTTCTTAAAACGTTTTTCAAACTTTTATTGCTTTCTCCGCCAACACGCATTTTGATTAATACACTTGGGATATAATGCGTTGAAATTTGATACTTACCTAAAAAACGCAAAATCAAATCATAATCGGCAGCAATTTTAAAACGCGTATCAAATAATCCATACTGTTCGTAGACATGACGTTTGACAAAAAATGTCGGATGAGGCGGCATCCAGCCATTACGCAATTTTTTAATCGTAAATTCGCTACTTTTCCAATACCGTATAACTTTCGTAGGGTCGTTTTTATTCACATAAGTCAGATCTCCATAAACAGAATCGATAGCGTTGTCGATAAAGGCAAGGGCTACTTTTTCGATTACCGTATTATTTTCATACAAATCATCGGAATGCAAAAAACCAATAACATCACCTGTCGCCAGCTTAATGCCTTTATTAAGACCATCATAGATGCCCTTGTCCGGTTCTGAGATGAACGCGGCAAGGCGATTTTGATAGGACTTAATGATATTCACCGTATCATCGGTGGAGCCGCCGTCGATGATAATGTATTCAATATCAGGGTAGGTTTGTGATAACACCGAATCGATAGCTTCAGCGATGGTTTCCTGATTGTTATAGACCGAGGTAATAATGGAAATTTTCATGCAATAACACGCTTCCGTTTGGGTTGTGCTGGATTACCTTGATTGATTGTATAAGGGTCCAGATTTTTTATAGCAACAGAACCAACAGCCAGCACACTATGACTGTTACATTTAACCCCTGGGCACACAATAGCTTTCGCGCCGATCCAAACTCCATCCTCTATGGTTATTTCGCCTAGAATTAAATCAAAAGTTATTTTTTTATAATCATGACTTCCAGTTAACAGATAGGCACCTTGAGAAAGTATAACGTGATTACCAATAGCAACTTTTGCCAGATTATCAATCCATACGCCTTCGCCAATCCAACAGTGATTACCGATCTCTAAAAACCAAGGATACTTAATATTCACGGCAGGCTTAATAACAACTGCAGCTCCTACTTTTGCGCCAAATAGTTTGAGCAGGCTTACTTTAAATGTCGAAGGAAAAGGTAAAAATGTATTGAAAAATAATTTATTTATAAAATACCAAAGTAACCTTTTAAATCGGTTACCTGGTTCATATTCGCTATTATCATAAAGACTCAAATTAATTCGACTCATCTAAATTCATCCAAAGTATATATTAATTATCGATTGTACTTACAGTGTTTTCAATCGAGGATAGTTACATTTCAAAATTCGTCAGCATGATTAAAATTCCCTTTCACTTCATTAATGGTAATTATACAAAAGCCTATCTACCGTTGTTGCTTTCTGTTTTTTAATATCCTATTTTTTGTTCAATGCCAAATATCTATGACACATTGTTATATGTATAAGTTAAAGTTAAAGTTAAAGTTAAAGTTAAAGTTAGGTAGTATAGTGGAGTCAGGGACATGATCTATTTCTTAAGGAAATATCTGCAATGTAACTTGCTTATTTTGCCTGTACTTTTAATCACAAATAATACAATTAGGCTTCGGACCATCGCCTAAAACCCAACGATAAACTGAAGTCATCTGTTCAGCGATATGCGACCAACTAAAACGTTCTTCCGTTAATGTTTTACCTCGCTCACCGATAGCATTACGCTCAATTTCTGTCAAACCAAACAATTCAATCAGTCCATTCGCAACGGAGTGCGCTTCCGGTTCAATACGTAGCGCGGCATTTGCTTGAAAACCTTCCGGCAAATTACATTGCGGCGTCATCAATACTGTTAAGCCGTAAGACCAAGCTTCCAACACTGTCATTGGCAAACCCTCACTAAATGAAGGCAAGATAAAAGCATCGGCATGACGATAACATGCATGTTTTTGCTGACCAAATTGGGCGCCGATAAAATGTACGGACTCTTGAATATTCAAATCCCTGGCTAATGCTTTAAGGGTTTGTTCATGCCCGCCCTGATCCCAACCGGCAATCGCTAGATGCCAAGATTCACTACCCGCACTACCGTGGGCCAGAGACCAGGCTTCAAGTAATTGCAACAAACCCTTTTTAGGATGTAACCGACCTAAATATAGTATAACTTTCGCCTCAGTTGGCAACTGCTGTTGCCACAGGAGTGGTTCAACATCAGTTTCAGCAGGCTGGTGGATGCCATTAGGAATGATACATATGGGATTGCTGAGTCCGTAGGCACGAATAGCCTGTGCTTCCGATTCACATAACGCGTGCAAACAAGATGCTGCGCGCAAATGTGCATTTTCATACAACCAACCTGCCAAGCGCTTTTTCCATTGCGAATTCCGCACTGCCCAAGGATCTAGCATACCGTGCGGGGAAATTAGATAGGGTCTTCCAGTGCGTTTTGCCCATTGCAACGAAGCCACTGAGGGGTAAGTCCACAAGCCATGACTATGAATAACATCTAGTTGGGATGTGAGCAAAGCATCATATAATTTCGGTGCAAATCCAAAAAAAGCTGGTCCTTTAATTTTAAATACATCTACTGATAAGTCATCCCAACCAGGCAAATCATCTTCAGTATTTTTATCATTAAGACCAAATACATGAATATCTGCATATTGACCATGCATAGCTAATGCCAAAAATCGCATGGCATCATACAAACCACCTGCAGACCGAGAAACAGAGCTTGTTAAGTAACCTATCTTCATAATTCAATTAAGATCCACAGGAAAAAAAATATCATATAGTTTTAAAAAATCGATTTAGCTTTAGCTGCCAATTACCTGATTAAATAATCGGATATATTGATTAGTAACACGTTTAGAATCCATATGGCTTAACCGTTGTTTAACAGATGAAGGTATAGAATAGGATTTATCATATGAAATAGCAAAATCAATAACATTAACAATTTCTTCTATGTTATCAATATTTCTAACATAAAATGGATAATCTTTGCCTAGAATATCAACATGCTCAGGAATATAAGAAACAACCATTTTTCTATCAAGAGCTGCATTCTCTATCACAGTATTAGGCATACCCTCATGATAACTTATATTAACAAAAACATCCGCTGTTAAATAGTAATCAATAATTTCCTTTTGAAAAGGTAATATAAATACACGATCTTTAACATCATCTTCATCTATTAAAGACTGCAATGCATTCTGCAACTCACCACTACCAATGATAATAAACTTACCATTTGTATATTTACCAGCAGCCTTGCAAAATCCTTTTACAATATTAACAATGTTTTTTTGAGGAGCAAATCTGCCTGCATACAATACTACTGGAGATCCTTGAAAATCAAAAATTGGTTTCCCGTGACTTACATTCAATATATTTGGCACAACATGTACTTTACTATCAGACACCTTAGCTTTTTTCCAATACAATTTACCTTTAGCAGAATTACAAATAATCATATCAGCTTTTAATCCCGCATATTTTCCAATAGAAACCTAGGATCAGAATGCATACCAGGAATTACGCTCTGCTAGCACCCATTTTAAATCCTTCATAAGAAATCGAATTACAAAAGCATAAATATCACACGAATGTAACCATGAAAAAAGCACATGAGGTTTTATCTGATTCAGTCTTGAAAATATTTTTACTATATTGATCGGATTATAAAAAGATGTAACATCAATTTCCACCTAAAGATATTTTGCGATTTAACAGATCAAAATTAACTCCCCTAAAAAAATAGATAAGGTGAATCTCTAATTCGCTATTATTTTGTAACTCATTTATCAAGTAAATACATTGCTTTTGAGCCCCCCCTTCATTAAATCCTGGAATCAGGAAGCAAATTTTTTGTTTAGCCATCTTAATCAATTATTTTTTAAAGAATATTTATTTAAATAGAATTCCTTTTTGTTAAAGGAAGACATGTTTTTAGTATTATCTCCAACAGACATGACTTTATCCTTATAGTCATCAATATTTTTTATAACTCTACAGGGCACTCCAGCAGCAACACTATTTGACGGAATGTTCTTTGAAACTACTGATCGCGCCCCAATGACAACATTATTTCCAATTTCAACACCAGGCAAAATTAAAACACCATAGCCGATAAATACGTTATTACCTATAGTTATAGGTTTAATTATATCCAATTCTGGATTCTCATCCCTAATAACCCACACGCCACCGTCGTGCGTTTCAAAATGGGTATTTGTCGCACTAACATGATCACCTAATGTAATAAGATAAGGCTCGGTGCTATAATTACAACTAATCAATCGACAATCTTTTCCAACTTTTACACCAATATATTTGGCATAGGCAATTGGCATCAATTTTTTAAAAAAAAATAATAAAAATGACCTCATATTGAACCCTTAAAGAAAACAAAAATCAAGTATAAAGCGATGCTTTATATTTGTAGCCTAAATTATATTCATAAACCAATATAGAGAAGAATATCAAGATAAAAAAGTCAATCTGAAATACAAACATATTGTGAAAAAAACTATTAGCCATATAAGCTATCATTGACATCTTTATATAATTATGGAGCTTATGATCAATAGGCTTAAGAAACCTCTTTAATAAAACATACACAAATAGAAAAAAACCTAGCAGCCCAATTAGAGTATAAGTAAATCCAAATTCAACCAAAGGATTGTGAGATGGGAATATCAGAATATCACTATTTTGATATATAGCGTACATCTCTTTTTTGACTTCCATATACTCCTTCTCAGAAATACCAAAGGGATGTCGAAACAAGGCATATAACCCAGTAATAAGCAAAGGAAATTTGCCGGCAGCGGACTCATCTGAAGCATCAGTAATTCGACTTAAAGAGTCATAATACTCTGCATACAATATAGAAAAAACAGAAATTGAACATACAAGAACAATACTTATAAAAACTTTTTGTATTATTCCTGTTGTCTTATAGAAATACAGTAACCAATAGATCAGTAAAAATAGCCATCCAATCATTGTTGATCTTGTTTGAGTTAAAAGAATGACGATGCCATTAAATAAAAAAAACATGAAATATATGTTTAACTTGGTTTTAATATACATATACAATAAAATCAATGAATTGCTTATCAAAGCATAATCAAGGATAAGACAGAATGCATAAAGTCCCGATATGCGAGAAAATAATGACGCTTCGCTTAAATCAAGAATGTTATTTTGAGAAAAATAATTCGTCTTTAAATCTTGAGAAACATCTGTTAATGGAGTTAATTCGGATTGGAAAAATGCGATAACAAAGATTAAGAGATTAATAAAAATAACAACATTTAAAAACAAAATATTCTTATTTATCATGAAGTACCCAATATATATAAAAATACCATAAAAAATAAGTCTAGATATCTCTAATATTATGAACTCAAATTCTTCACTTTTGATAAAAACAAAAACACATAACTTCAAAAATAAAAACAATAGCAAAACCAGTACAAATTTTTCAAAGAAAAATAACAACTTATTTATCTTTATATCGTTTACAAAATCAGTAAAAATTAACAAAAAAACCAATATTGTCGCAATTCTTACATAAGGCATCCCCCCAACTGAAAAACCTGTAAAAATCCCTTCTGTACCCAGCAAAAATGCAATACATAATGGGATTAATAAGTTTTTAAAAATCATAATTAATAACCTTATAACTGTTCAATAATAAGTTGGGATGTACTTAAGTTTGTACATGATTATCGCTAGGTAAAGTTCCAGACAAAATAGCATGTTGAGTTTTTCTAGCAACTTACCGTACAAACTACTCATGTTTTTACTTTTCTAGAAACAAACAAATGAAATATTTGTTTTTTATTTTCTTTAGATAAAAAGAGAAAAAATGAAATAAGTAATAATATTATTTCAAAAATAGTTAATGTTGTAGTAAATTCAATCCAACTATTTAATTTAACTTTTTGTCCAAAAAAATAACATAACCCAATAATACCAATACCAAATAATAACTTACGTATTTTCCATTTTGTTATTTGAACAAAACGATTAACCATTAAAGGAAGCGAAAAAGACAATATCAATCGACCAATAAAAACACCGACAAACATTAATTCTATTTTTTCACCACCTAACTTATAAAATAAAACAGCCAGCAACGGACTGGTCGTTATACTGGCAATCCCAAAGATTACTTTGTTTTTAATATTTAAACTTAAATCCTGTATCTGTGCTTCACACCGTATTAACATGAGCTGAGCCATACAAGCTGCAATCAATAAATTGACTGAATCTCCCATAAAATAAGATTCGCCTACCCACAGCTTTACAAAAGTACCATTTAAGGCAACAACTGAACCAGAAAACATAACTGTCATAAAAAAAATTATTTCTCTAAGGGTTTCAATATGTCTACGCGCCTTATTAAAATCACTTTCACCAATAATTTTTCCCAACTGAGGCGTAATAGCGCTTGTCGTGAGAAGTGTAATAGCAAGCCCAAACTGTACAACATAGGAAGTAAAAGTATAGTGAGTTATTAACTCAGGCCCTGCGAAAATACCCAGTAGCAACAACTCAGTACTTAAGAGTGCTTTTTCAACAAATGCCCATATTTGCACCCATCCACTAAACTTAAAAAATAGGCGAACTTGATTCCGCTTAGGTCGTCTAATTCCAAACCAATCAATTTTTCTTTTTGTGATAAAGAGAAGCATTGTTGCATTTAACATTGGAGCCAAAAATCCAATTAAAGCGACTTCCTTCAGACCATATCCAAGATAAGTAACTAACACAATTGCTATATTGGTTAAAACAAACCAAAGAGCCTGAATAAAAGTCGAAATATAACCTTTATTTGTACCAATTAGGACAGCATCAGGTATGCCAAATAGCGGTGCCATTACAATATTGGCGCCAAGCAATATTCCTATAATTCTTACCAATTCAAACTTAGCACTCGGAATACCTTTAATTAATTCGGGTAAAAAATATACCAACCCCCCAACTGTTATTAGCAAGAACGGGAGAAAATACCCCCAAATCACTAGAGCTGCCCCGATAGCTTGTTTTTTTTCTTCTAAATCTGTGCTACTTTCTTTATTGGCAATAATCCACTTCAATGCTTGAGACGTTTTACCATCTGAAATCGAAGCAAAATCGAGAAATTTTTGACAACCTTTCCATATACCAAAATCAATAATACCAATATTAGCGGCTATCAAAGGAGTTACCACAAAACCAACCACGGCATTTAATATAAAGTAAGCATAAGATGCAATCGCATTAAGCTTTACTTGTTTTGTTATTTTGTTCGACATAACACTCGAGCGAACTTTAATTTATTTTTTAACATTATGGCCACCTGATTCCCTCATAGCTATTCATATTCTTTGGCGAGTATTTGCTCATGAGAGTTTTATATAAGGGAATACTATAATTTATAGTATTCTTTGAACCACTCTACGGTTTCCTTAATGCCTTCAAAAAGATCTTTAGAGGGTTTATAGCCCATATCGCGCTCTAATGCAGAAGTATCAGCATTAGTCTGATATACATCCCCCGGCTGCATAGGCAAATAGTTTTTCACTGCCACTTTTCCGCAAGCTAATTCTATGGCTTGGATAAAATCCATCAATTTAACGGGAAATGAATTTCCAATATTATAAATACGATACGGTGCTGAGGAACAACTTGGATCGGGGTTTTCAGCATCCCATTCCATAAAAGGCAAGGGCACTTTGTCAATGCAGCGAATAACGCCTTCTATAATGTCATCAATATAGGTAAAGTCGCGCAACATATCCCCATTATTAAATACCTTGATAGGTCTATCATTTAAAATAGCATCGGTAAACAGAAATGGTGACATATCAGGCCGCCCCATGGGCCGTATACTGTAAAAAACCTTAAACCGGTAGTCGGTAGATCATAGAGTTGGCTGTAGGAGTGGGCCATTAACTCATTACTTTTTTGGTAGCTGCATAAAGGCTTACCGGGTGAGCTATTCCATCTTTTTCGGAAAATGGAACCTTTCCGTTTAAGCCATAGACGCTACTTGAACTGGCATAAACCAAATGCTTGACGTTGTTCCAACGGCAAGCCTCCAAAATATTCAAAAAACCATCAATGTTACTTTGAATATAGGCATACGGATTTTCAATTGAATAACGCACTCCGGCTTGCGCAGCTAAATGGCAGACCCTATCAAACTTTTCATTGGCAAAAAGCATTTGAATGGCTTGCTTATCTTCCAAATTCATTCGAATAAATCGATAATTGGGATATTTATCGCTTTGTACAAACTTATACCAGGCAAGTTGGTCTTCTTTAATGCCGGCTTTTTCAAGTCGACCATATTTAAGATTTACATCATAATAGTCGTTTATATTGTCAAGGCCTACGACCTCATCACCTCTTTCCAATAAGCGCTGAACGACGTATGAACCGATAAAGCCTGCTGTGCCGGTAACTAGTATTTTCATGATTCTATTTTTTGTGTTTAGGGTTTTTGCGTCTGTCTCAGGGGTTTAGCGTAACGGCTTTCCCAGTTCGGTGTAGATATAAGCCTTCGTCCTTGCCAAAACTGCTCTGTACGTCCGTCAAAATGCTTGTGCAGGGTAATCTTGGCGCCTCGTAGAGATTAAAAACAATACAAACCGCGCTCCAGATCCTGAGCGTGGGCGTCACTCCTACGGATTATGTGATCGCGAGATAATACATGCGGTTTTTTTGTCATAAACTTGATCGTTTTACCCTATTGTATATACCACCGATACATTTTTTCGATACCTGTTTGCAGTTCTATTGCATGCTTCCAGCCAAGTGTGTGTAATTTGCTGACATCGGTCAATTTTTGCATGGTTCCATCCGGTTTTTCCGGATTAAACATCAGCTTGCCATTAAAGCCGATAATCTTTTGTATTAATTCAGCCAACTCCTTGATGGAAACATCAAGACCGGTTCCGATATTAATATGGGTATTGCGGATTTCCTGTTGCCGAGGTTGATAAGTGTCGTTGAAATTGCGATTTTCCATAATAAATACACTGGCATCTGCCATGTCTTCGGACCAGAGAAATTCCCGGCGTGGTTTACCGCTGCCCCATATCTCGACGCTATCACCCTCTACACCAAAACGTTTCAGGTATGCTAATGCGTCATCAAGACTATTCATTTGCAGATCGGCTAACACTTCTTGATAACGTTGCTCGCTCAGCAGTTTCGCCAAATGGATTTTTCTGATTAACGCGGGAAGTACATGAGATTTTTCCAAATCAAAATTGTCATTGGGACCGTATAGATTGGTTGGCATGACCGAGATAAAGTTGGTGCCGTACTGCAGGTTATAGCTCTCACAGAGCTTTATGCCGGCTATTTTGGCTATTGCATAAGGCTCGTTGGTATATTCCAGTTCACCGGTCAACAAGCACTCTTCAGGCATCGACTGCGGCACATTTTTGGGATAAATACAGGTGCTGCCTAAAAACAATAGTTTTTTTACGCCGTGCAGATAACTTTGGTGAATGACGTTGTTTTGAATCTGCAGATTTTCGTAGATAAAGTTCGCGCGATAGGTATTATTGGCAATAATACCTCCTACTTTAGCAGCAGCCAAAAATACATAATCGGGTTTTTCGGCTGCAAAAAAATCAGCAACGGCTTGTTGATCAGTCAAATCCAATTCGGCATGCGTCCGGGTAACCAGATTGTCGTAGCCTTTAATTTTTAGGTTACCTGTTATGGCGCTGCCGACCAGTCCACGATGACCGGCCACATAGATTTTTGCGTTTTTTTCCATTGCTGCTTACTCAAAGTAGTTCATAATACGGTAGCCACCATCTTTTAAATATTGATCTTTGGTCATGAGTATAAGATCGCTTTCCATCATATCGTTTACCAGTCCATTAAGATCGTATTCCGGCACCCAGCCCAGTTTGGTTTTGGCTTTGGTCGGATCACCGATCAATAAATCAACTTCGGTCGGACGGAAATATTTTGGGTCTACCGCAACCACTTCCTTGCCAATTTCCAATGAATATCGGCTATCGTTACAGGCTGATATATAGCCCTTTTCATCGACGCCTTGGCCTTTAAATTCCAATTCTATACCACAATAGGCAAAGGCCATTTTAATGAAGTCTCTTACACTGGTTGTGACTCCAGTGGCAATTACCCAATCTTCCGGTTCTTCCGCCTGCAGAATCATCCACATCATCCGCACATAATCTTTGGCGTGCCCCCAGTCGCGCTTGGAATCCAGATTGCCGAGATACAGTTTATCCTGCAATCCCAATGCAATTTTTGACGCTGGCACGAGTGATTTTGCGTGTTACAAAGGTTTCGCCGCGAATGGGCGATTCGTGGTTAAACAGAATACCGTTGCATGCAAATAGCTTGTAGGCTTCGCGATAGTTAACCGTGATCCAGTAGGCATACATTTTGGCTACGGCATAGGGAGAGCGGGGATAAAACGGAGTTTTTTCCGATTGAGGAACTTCCTGGACCAAGCCATAAAGTTCAGACGTAGAGGCCTGATAGATTCTGGTTTTCTTTTCCAAGCCTAGTAACCGGATTGCTTCAAGAATACGCAAGGTTCCAATACCATCGGCATTAGCCGTATATTCCGGAGTATCGAAAGATACATGGACATGGCTCATTGCCGCCAGATTGTAGATTTCGTCGGGACTGGGTTTCCTGAATGATACGGGTCAAATTCATGCTATCGGTCATGTCGCCGTAATGCAAGTAAAACGGACGCCCTTCTTCGTGCGGGTCATGATACAGATGATCGATTCGATCGGTATTGAATAACGAACTGCGGCGTTTGATACCATGAACGATATAGCCTTTGTTCAATAGAAATTCTGATAAATAAGCGCCATCTTGTCCGGTGACGCCGGTAATGAGTGCTGTTTTTTGAGACATGTTTATCCTCTGAGGATGATTTAAATGTAGTAGTAATTCTTTGATTTTAGTTATTAACACCAATCTGAATATATTCAAATCCCATGGCTTCCATTCGCTGCTGTTTAAACTGATTGCGTCCATCAAAAAATAAGGGGTTTTTGAGCAATTTTTTTATTTCATCAAAATCAGGGCTTCTAAATTCTTGCCATTCTGTTATTAATAATATGGCATCTGCATTTTTAAGGGCTTCATATTTGCTGTCGACATAACTGACATTTTTATTGCCTTTAAGGTAAAAACTTTCCGCTTCGTGTCTTGCTTTAGGGTCGTAAGCCACTATTTTTGCGCCATGCGAGGTCAGTAAATTAATAATGGTAATTGCGGCGGCGGCCCGCATATCGTCAGTTTCGGGTTTAAATGCCAGTCCCCAGACGGCAAAGGTTTTGCCGGTTAAATCTTTTCCCAAGCGATTGATTACTTTATTGGCAAGCACGGATTTTTGATCGGTATTTACGGCTTCCACAGCTTCTAATAGCCTGGGGTTATAGCCATTATTTTTTGCTGTTTTAACTAATGCTTGTACGTCTTTTGGGAAACAGCTGCCGCCGTAGCCACAACCTGGATAGATAAAGCTGTAACCAATTCGACTATCAGAGCCAATACCATGCCTAACCTGATTAACATCAGCGCCTACTTGTTCACAAATATTGGCGATTTCATTCATAAATGAAATCTTGGTGGCCAGCATTGCATTGGCAGCATACTTAGTCATTTCGGCGCTTTTAATGTCCATGCCGATAAACCGATCATTTTTAGTCATGAAGGGGGTATAGAGTTCGTGCATGATATCCATCGCATCAGGATTGTCAGCACCAATCACAACACGGTCTGGTTTCATGAAGTCTTCTATTGCTGCGCCTTCTTTAAGAAACTCCGGATTTGATACGACATCAAAAGTGAGATTGCAACCGCGTTGATTTAATTGGGTTTGAATCGTTTCTCGCACTTTTTCAGCTGTACCCACAGGAACGGTCGATTTATCAACGACGACAATGTGGCTTTGCATGTGTTGACCAATATTTTTTGCAACCGCCAAAATATATTGCAGGTCGGCACTACCGTCTTCACCCATGGGTGTGCCTACGGCAATAAATATTATTTTTGATCCGGCAATGGCTTTTTGACTATCTGTCGTGAAATCTAAGGTGTTTTGTTTAATGTTTTCCTGGATCATTTCTTCTAATCCAGGTTCGTAAATGGGCACAATGCCTTGCTTTAGATTTGCTATTTTGTTTTCATCAATATCTACACAGGTGACGTTATTCCCCATTTGGGCAAAACATGCACCACTTACCAAGCCCACATAGCCACTGCCGATTACACTGATTTTCATTTATTTATTTCCTGATACTTTAAATTTGTGCCAATTTTAGGTGCATATTTATTCAAGTTATATTCCGGTGGTTATGTTTCATTTTTTGGAATTAGATCGTCTATCAGGCAATTTTCTTCGATCTGGGAAATCTATCGGGATAGTTGCTTTTCTTCGATCAGCGATTCTTTTATTGATTGCCCAATAAAAACCGGCAAAAAGGAATAGATAGATAATAAATAATGGTCGATCTGAAATGCCGAAATATAAACTGGCTGTGACCCCTGAAACTGATAGTAATAAAGAAAAAATCAGGAGAGTTACGACGGTTTTATTGACGGTAAAACCTTCCAGCGGCAGGATGTGGTGTAAATGTTCGCGGTCTGGTGTAAAAGGTGATTGTCCTCTTTGTATGCGGCGACTCATGATACAAATAGAATCGAATAGAGGCAGTGCAATTATCCATAAAACAATCGTTGGCGTAATCATGCCAGCTTCTCCTTGTGATGCGGTGATTGCTAACCAGCAAATCGTAAAGCCAAGCAGGGTACTGCCGGAATCGCCTAAAAAAATTGCGCCTCTTGTCCGTCCGAAAATGCGTAAATTAAATAGTAAAAAAGCGATTGTTGCGCCAATAAAAATGATGCAAAAATATAAAAGAATCCAATGCTCATAGAACCAGGATAACAAGGCAATCGTGATAATTGAAACCAGTACTGATCCCCCGGCGAGACCATCAATTCCATCGATCATATTAAACGCATTAATGCCGCCGACTACCGCAAATACAGTGAACGCCGTTGAAAAAATGCCAAGGTTTATATTGCCAAACCCTAACAAATCGCCTAGTTCGATTATTTTGATGTCTGCGATCTCAGTCATAATAAGCCCGGCTACAATTTGGGCAACTAATCTGATTTTTACGCCAAGTCCCTTGTGATCATCAATTGCACCCACGACAACGAGTAGTGTCATTGCGAAGATAAAGGCTGTTTGATGGGGCAGGTTTATATCATTGAACAATAGCGTTAATAAGGTGGCCAGAAAGATTGCTATGCCGCCAATAGGGGGGGTGGGTGCTTTATGTTGTTTTCTTGGGTCGGGCTTGTCAGTAAAACCTATTTTTATGGCGCACGGATATAAAACAAGAATAAAAATTATTGTCGCAAACAAGGAGGTGAAAAACAGATTTGAAATCATAGCTGTTATTTTGGGTTCCAATGATTAATTGTTTGAAACTATTTAGCGCCTTTATGTCCTTTATCGCAGCGTCGAATGTGGGAATCGTCCCTTTTTTCAGGCAGTGCACCGAGCTCTTTCAGCTCACTTGATCTTTATGCAAAAACAGACTAAATTCCTTGCAATTCAACTATAGCTCATAAATTAATAATTTCCAGGTAATCACGTAACAAAATTTAGAAGGATTTATATGAAAAAAACGGTTTTGTTCCGAGTTAGTTATATTTAATTAATTTTAAATGTAAAATTATAAATCTTATCCTAATTAGCGAATGAAGGGCTAAAAATGAGTATCAAATCCAGTTTAATAAAAGTGGTAATAAAATTGACACCCAACATATTGATCATTTGGGTGTCAAACATAATCCTTAAGGGCATTGCAGAATTAACAGCGTTTAGTTTTGACCTCGAAGCGCGAAAAGTCTACGTTCAAATAAGGCTCCATGGTGAAGAGGAAACTATTGAAGTTTGTCTGGAGGATTTTGCTGTTTTTAGTGATGGAGAATCCTACAGATTTATCATTCATCAAGCAAAATCGGATCGACCTTGGTTGCATAAAATATTGTCCCATATCGTAGGAAAAGCCTGGAAAATTCCTGCGATACCTGAATTGACGTCCCAACTTGAGCTTTTAACCGAGTTGTTCAAAGCCAAAGCTCCAGCTCTGGAAAAAATTGATTGAGAATGCACTGCTTAATCAGTTAGCATTCACCTCCGCCTTTGTAAAAGGGGGAGTTATCTAATCAAATCTCCCCTAACCCCTCTTTTCCAAAGAGGGGGACTGAATCATAGTTGCAACTATTCCGCGCGAGGCACAATAATCTCTCTCCATCAGGTGCATAGCTATCTACACAAGTATCGGCTCCTTCTCCCTTGAGGGAGAAGGTTGGGATGAGGGGGGATATAAATATTTATCCATCAGGAGAGGAGGTGTACGCTCTCAGCTATTTGCGGGTTTTCGGATTCGCTGAATAGTTACAAATGCACTCGACTTGTGCCTTGGGCCTTATTTTTCTATTAAAAACAAACTCGCCAAACCCAGAAAAATAAAGAACCCCATTGAATCAGTAACAGCCGTTAGTATGACACTGGTACCCACGGCGGGGTCTTTACCAAATTTATGCCGTAGCAGGGGGATGCCGAGACCTACCAGCACGGCAACCAACAGATTAATGAACATAGCGGTTGCCATCACAGCGGAAAGGGCTATGTCCCGGTAAAGCAACAGACTCAATAGACCCATAATACACCCGATAAATAGTCCGTTAATAACGGCAAGGGTGAGTTCTTTTTTTATCAAGCGACGTATATTGCTTGGGGTGATTTGCCCCAATGCCAAGGATCGGATAATCAGCATGCTGGTTTGATTGCCGGTATTGCCACCCATAGCCGCAATAATCGGCATTAATGACGCCAGAGCAACCAGTTGCAAAATAATATCTTCAAATACGCCAATAATGCGCGTCGAGGCGAAGGCCGTACCAATGTTGATTAGCAACCAGCCCCAGCGGTTTCTGGCACTTTTCCAGACACTGGAAAATAAATCCTCTTCTTCTCCGACGCCTGCCTGACTAAGCAGATCTTCATCCGTTTTTTCGCGGATAAAATCCAGTATATTATCGACACAAAGCCGTCCCTGAAGTTTGCCCTCGTTATCGACAACCGGCGCGGAGATCAAGTCATAACGTTCAAATGCCCGCGCTGCTTCGGCGGCCTCCTGATCAACCTGAAAGAAAATAAAATCAGTCACCATCACATCGGCAACCTGTTGGGAAGGCAGATGCGTCAATAATCGTTGCAAGGGCAATATGCCCTGGACTTTATCGTGCTGATCGACGACAAACAATTTATCGGTGTGACTAGGTAATTTGCCCAGTTTGCGAATATAAGCAATGATCGCTTTTAAATTAAGATCATTCCTGATAGTAATCATGCCAAAATCCATCAGCGCCCCGACCTGGCTTTCCTGATAAGACAGAATGGCATTTAAATGCTTGCGTTCTTTGCTGTTCAACGACCTGAGGATCTTCAGCATGGCTCTCTTGGGAAGGTCTGCTGCAAGATCGGCTAGCTCATCGGTATTTAATTTGCCGGCGACTGTTGCCAGTTCTTCGGCCTCCATACCTGAAATGAGCGTTTGCCGAACTGCATCGGAAACTTCCAACAACACTTGTCCGTCATGCAGGGTTTTAATCGCATCCCATGCCGTCTTGCGTTGATCCAGAGGCAAGGATTCAAGAATAAAGGCAATATCGGCAGGATGTAAAGGTGCAAACTTTTCCTGAAGGCGAACTTGATGCTGATTTTGCAACATCGCTTCAACCAGTTCGTGATGGGGTGCAGGGCCTCTTTGAACCAGCGATTTTTCCAACTGCTGTTTTTCCAGCAGAATAATAACCTCCTGTAGCTGATGTTCCAGGAATTGTTCAGAATTATTTTTTTCAGAGGATTGCATAGTACACTGCCCTTTAATGATTTTGTTGTCACTTGATCCACTGCTGAAATAGATCAAATCGCCACAGATTCACAGATTAAACTATTATTGACAACTTGCTGATTCCATTGACTGTGCTTTTCAAACGTAAACTTGCTCCTGAGGAAAAATAGTAAATCTGTGAATCTGTGCAGAAAGTTATTTTTGCAAATTAACTAAGCCTGGCCTTGAACTTTAAATCAACACCATATTATCCCTGTGTATCATTTCCGAATCATCTGCATAACCCAGAATCTTTTCAAATTCCGAACTGCTCTTCCCGGCTATTAATTGAGCATCTGTCTTGCCATAATTGATAAGTCCACGTGCAATCTCCAAGCCGCATTCATCCCTGCAAGATACCAACTCGCCGCGCTCAAACTGGCCTGAAACAGATTTGACACCAACAGCAAGAAGACTTTTTCCATCGCTTTTCAACACTCTGACCGCACCAGCATCCAGAACCAGTTGTCCTTTGACTTGCAACTGCCCGGCAAGCCAGCGTTTCCTTGCCACCAAAGGCTCAATATCCGGCACGAAATAGGTGCCCAGATCAACGCCAGACATTACCACATTAATGACATCAGCAACTGCACCTGCCGCAATGACCGTTGCCGCACCTGATCTGGCGGCCAATCTCGCTGCACGCACTTTAGTGTACATGCCGCCCCGGCCCAAACCGCTTCGACTATCGCCAGCCATTTTTTCCAGCCGATTATCGTTGACACTAATCTCGGAAATTAATTGTGCATCAGGATACAAAGTGGGGTCACCGGTAAACAAGCCTTTTTGATCGGTCAGAATGATCAATAACTCAGCTTCAACCAGATTGGCAACCAATGCTGCCAAGGTATCATTATCACCAAAGCGAATTTCCTCAGTGGCAACGGCATCATTTTCATTAATAACCGGCACTACGCCAAACTTTAGCAAGGTCAACAAGGTGCTACGAGCATTCAAATAACGTTGTCTGTTAGACAAGTCATCATGCGTCAGCAATACCTGGGCCGCATGTAAACCATGTTGCTGAAAATTGTCATCAAAAATCCGCACCAAACCCATTTGACCCACTGACGCGGCCGCCTGTAACTCATGCAAGGTCTTCGGCCTTACTTTCAAACCCAAACGGCTCATGCCCTCAGCCACTGAACCCGACGAAACCAATACCACATCAATTGACTGTTGTCTTAAGCCGGCCATTTGCTTAACCCAGGCAGTGATGGCGGCTTTATCAAGGCCTTGCCCACCTTGGGTCAGTAAAGCGCTGCCTATCTTGACAACAACTCGCTTAACTTTTGCAAAATCATTCCTGCTCACTGTCTTTCCGCCGCTGTTCTTCCAAAAAATTCATAATGGCAAACATTAACTCTCTCGTACCATCGCCATTAATTGCCGCGATTTTAAAAACGGGGGCTGTCCAGCCTAATTCTTCAACAATCGCCTGACAACGTTCATCCACCTCTTCTTCCGGCAATCGATCAATTTTATTCAACACCAGCCAACGCGGCTTATTAGCCAAATCATCACTCCATTTTTCGACTTCATGAATAATTTTTTTTGCTGCCTGTACGGGCGTATCCATACTCTCGTAAGGCATTACATCAATCAGATGCAGCAATAAGCCCGGTACGCGAGAGATGCTTGAGAAACTGCAAGCCCAACCCCGCGCCTTCCGCCGCACCTTCAATAACGCCCGGAATATCGGCAATAACAAAACTGCGTAAATCATCAACGCTGACCACACCCAAATTGGGGTGCAAGGTAGTAAAGGGATAATCAGCGACTTTAGGTGTTGCTGATGAGACAGCGCGTATCAAACTGGATTTACCGGCGTTAGGCATTCCCAACAAGCCGACATCGGCAATTAAAGTCAGCTCCAGATTAAGTATGCGATGCTCGCCTTCAGAACCTTTACTGGCTTTCTGCGGCGCCCTGTTAATACTGCTTTTAAAGCGGGTGTTGCCCAAGCCATGAAAACCGCCTTTGGCAACGAGTAGGGTTTCGCCAATTTTGGTTAAATCACCGATAACTTCGCCGGTTTCCGTATCGGACACTTGTGTTCCGAGCGGCACCGGCACATAACAATCGTCACCCTTTCTGCCTGTGCAATTGCGACTCATGCCATTTTGCCCGCGCTGAGCTCTATGCACAGCATGATATCGAAAATCCACCAGGGTATTCACATTCTCCACGGCAATCAGATAAACACTACCGCCATCGCCGCCATCGCCGCCATCCGGACCGCCCATGGGAATATATTTCTCACGCCGGAAGCCAATAGTCGCCATTGCCACCATCGCCCGCTTCTACTCGAACTTCCGCCTCGTCAACAAATCTCATAACTTACACGCCGCCACACTTAAAAAACCAACCGATAAAAACAAAAAAAGCCCCGCCATAAAGGACGGAGCTTTTTTAAAGCTGCCGGGTTACGCTACGCAAACCCGACCTACATAACTTGTAATGCAGCTATAAATTTTATGCAGCGACAATACTGATAAATTTACGGCTTTTAGGACCTTTAACCTGAAAAACCACTTTGCCATCAGCAGTTGCAAACAAAGTATGATCTTTTCCGCAACCTACATTATCACCCGCGTGAAATTTAGTTCCACGTTGACGAACGATTATGTTTCCCGCTGTTACACTTTCCCCGCCGAAACGTTTAACTCCTAAGCGTTTCGCATTAGAGTCGCGTCCGTTACGAGTACTACCACCCGCTTTCTTATGAGCCATCTGTAACTCCTAATATCTTAAGCAGAAATGCCAGTAATCTGGATTTCTGTATAGTATTGACGATGCCCCATTTGTTTCATATGGTGCTTGCGTCTTCTGAATTTAATAATTTTGATTTTTTCATGTCTACCTTGAGACAGGACAGTCGCTGTAACCTTGCCGCCTTCAATAAAAGGCATGCCGACTTTAACAGCATCATCTGTTTGAATCATCAGCACTTTATCAAATTCAATGCTGTCGCCTGTGCCCAGCTCCAGTTTTTCTATTTTTAAATAAGTACCTTCTTCAACGCGGTACTGTTTACCACCTGTTTGAATTACCGCATACATCTGAGCAAGCTCCATCAAGCATTAATCTGTTAAAAGTGAACAAATAATTATATTTTTAAACCCATGCCTAGTCAACTAAAATTTATGCCACCTAGACAAACACGTCAGTTCAAGGTAATAAAAGAAAGCTATTGACATCAATAGGCTTTATTTATAGCATGGGCAGTTAGCTTTCTATTGAGTTATAATAACTCAATAAACTTGTTTTTTATAGTTATGACTATGAAAAGTAACCAAAACTTACATCTCTCAGCACTAAATCAATGGTATCGCACATACAATCAACCTCGAATACACCGGCACCCATTGATTTTGATTCAATCAAGAATTTAACCGCCATCGAAGCCAAAGCAGTCGATCAGCTCATTATCAACGAGTTAAGTTCCGATGTTATTCTTATTAACCAGATGGGGCATTATATCGTCGGCAACGGCGGTAAAAGATTACGTCCCATGTTGCTGTTGCTTGCAGCCAAAGCTTTAGGCGGCGTAAACGACAGCCACCTGATACTTGCCGCTGTCATTGAATTTATTCACACTGCAACACTGCTGCATGATGATGTTGTGGATGAGTCCGATCTCAGGCGCGGTAAAGAATCGGCTAATGCCGTTTGGGGTAACGCTGCCAGCGTTTTAGTGGGTGATTACCTGTATTCCAGCGCTTTTGAAATGATGGTTCGCACTGGCAATATGCGCGTCATGGAAATCCTTTCAAAAACCACAACCGCCATTGCCGAAGGCGAAGTCTTACAACTGTTAAACTGCAATAATCCTGAAACGACAGAAACAAAATATCTCGAAGTTATTGCTCGAAAAACAGCCATTCTATTTAGTGCCGCGACAAGATTAAGCGCCGTTATAGCCGGCGCATCTGCTGAGACAGAAGAAAGCCTGGCGCAGTACGGACAACACCTCGGCATTGCTTTTCAATTAATTGACGATGCACTCGACTACAAAGCCAGCAAAGAAGACTTGGGCAAAAACCTCGGTGACGACTTAGCCGAAGGCAAACCGACCTTACCCTTGATTTACGCCATTCAAAAAGGCAACGAAGACGAAGCAAAAATAGTTATTGATGCCATTAAAAACGGCAATCGTGATGCCTTCAATGAAGTTTACGCAATCGTGCAAAAGACCCAGGCTATTGCTTACACAGAGCAACGCGCAGATGAAGAAGCCGAAAAAGCCATCAATGCACTGGGTGTCTTGCCGGATTCCGAATACAAAGAAGCCTTGACTTTATTGGCAAAATTTTCTGTTCAGAGAAATTACTAAGGCAATAAATCAGCATTCAGCCTGAAATTTATCAACCAAGCCGGTAATTCGTTTAACTTTTTGCCTGACCGTACTCGCGAAAACAGCCTCATCGGCGACCAGTTTAACCGTTTTCTTTGCTCGGGTAATCCCCGTATACAACAACTCTTTTGTTAATACCGGATTGATGGCTTCTGGAAGAACGATTAATACTTCTTCAAATTCTGAGCCTTGGCTTTTGTGTATAGTCATTGCAAAAACAGCCTCACAATGCGGTACACGGGCAGGTAAATACTTTTTGACACTGCCGTCTGCTCGCTGAAAAAACACCATAAGTTTTCCGTCCAGATCCTTATCCGCCATACAAATGCCTATATCGCCATTATAAAGATGCAAGGCTGGATTATTTTGCGTGACCATCACTGGACGACCTGAATACCATAACCCTGATAAATTGATGAAATTTTGTCCGGACAACTTTTGTTCAACTTTATAATTAATGTCAGCTACGCTATTTTTTCCCAATCTGTTTGCACAGAGCACCTGAAAGCGAGCGTGCGCCCTATAAATCTCAACAAATTCGGCCCCGGCTTTAATCAACTGTAAATACTCTACTTGTTGCGCAGCAATATAATCGACTAAATCCACCTCCAGCACGGCTATATTTTCATTACCCTCATGTAAAATTTGCCAAGCCATATCATCCTGCTGAAGATTGACGGCTTCCGCCAGTTTTTTTATTGCACCATCAAAACGGTATGACTTCTTCAACTCCAGCGTATGCTTAGGCAATGCCCTGGTTAAATCCGCCAATACAGCACCCGACTCAACCGAAGCCAATTGATCTTTATCACCCAGCAAAATCAATTGGGATCCGGGCTTTAAAGCATCCAGCAATTTGCTCATCAATGCCAAATCCACCATTGATGCCTCATCGACCACAACCAGATCATAGACCAATGGTTTATTGGCGTCATGGCGAAAATACGGTGACGGCGGCTTTGCGCCCAACAATCTGTGCAAGGTTGTCACAGCTTCCGGGATATGCGACTTTATAGCTTCCGGACACGGTAGCGCAGCCTTGTTAAAACCTATAGATTCTTGAAGACGCATGGCCGCTTTTCCGGTAGGCGCCGCCAAAGCAATATGCAGAGGCTGCACCGCCAACTCCTGCAACAAAGCCAGGATCTTGACCACAGCCGTAGTTTTTCCAGTCCCCGGCCCCCCTGTAATAATACAGAAAGACTGTTTGACCGCCATTTCTGCCGCCTCACGCTGCCAGTCGGTTTCACCCGCGCTAATGCCAAAATATTTATCAAACAGCGCAGTAGGGTAAGCCGCGAACTTCCGTTCACGCGTTCCATCAAAGTGAATCATCGCCTTAATCTGCATAGCCAGACGATTTTCATAAAACCAGTACCGATGCAGATACAAGCGATCCTGCTCAACAACCAAAGGCAACGGGGACTCTCGTTCCCAAGCCCCGGACAGGGGACGTGGAATGCGACACCGCCAATCCCGACGCAAGCACCAATGCCCTGCCCTGTTCATCCAGTTGAATACAACTGTGTCCCTGGCTTTGCTCATAAGACACGGACATCACGATAGCTTCAAATGCCTGTTTTTGTATAGTATCAAACGCTGTGCGCTCACTTAGAAAGCGGGCGAAAACGGCATCCAAACGGCTAACTGAGTTGGCTTCATCTCGCATAAGTTTCCCCAAACAACGCAGCTAATGCCTCAACTCTCAGTAAATCAGGCCTATCCTGATAAACTCCGCTCATTGACTTATCCTGCTGCATACCACGTACAAACAAATAGCGTACGCCGCCAAAATGAGTTTCATAGTCGTAACCGGGTAAGCGGTGTTGTAAATAGCGATGTAACACCACCGTATAAATCCAGTATTGCAGGCCATAATTATGCTCGCGCATGGCGAGGGTTAAAGTTTCATTTTGATAATCCGGCAAACTGTTGGTTTTATAGTCCATGACATAATAAAGCCCCTTATATTCACAGATAAGATCAATAAATCCAGTCAGATAACCGCACATAAGCTTGCTATCCAGAGATTGAAAAGCGGCAGTGCCTTGCAAAATCTGATTGATTTGACTGGCATCCATCGCCTCCATGGACAAATAAAACGGCATTTCCTTCAAACACTTGTTTTCTTCCACATTCATCAAGCAAAAGGAGGAGTCCTCATCAGATAGAGGCGTCAAAACAACGGCCTGCAAAAGCGCATCAATCATATCCGGCCGCACCGGCTTTAAGCCATAACACTGGCAGGCTTTATCACGTTGAGCGGAAATATCCTTACGCTTTGCCAGATCGATAAACGTATTGTTTTCCAATAGCTCATGCACAACATTACCGGTATGCGCACCCCTGGGTAATTCCATAGCCGAGCCTTCCTTGATTCCCGTCTGCTCTGTAGGAATGTCTTGTTGCTCTCTCGCCTTATCTCCGGGTAATTCAGGTGTATCGTGTTGGCTTAAAGCCGATAAAGCCGTATAACTGCTCATTTGCCAGCTGGTGTATAACGATCTTCTACTTTTTTTTGCCTGAAACGCTGTTTGTGCAGCTGTTGTTTCTCGCACCCAAACTGGAGCTTGAGAACAAGCCACGTCCAGTAGCTGATAGCCAAATGCGTGCTCAGCTTGCTCTTTCAATGCTTGCAAGAGGGCTTGTTGCCGGCAAAAATCAGCGTCGGCAAGATCAAGTAACCAGGCCATGGCCGAATCATTGGCTGTATGCTCGGAACGTACATCAGCCCAGACCAGGTAACAACGATACTTGGCCCGGGTAACCGCTACATAAACTATCCGTAAATCTTCCGCCAATTCTTCTTTTAACGCTTGCACCCGGCGCCGCTCAAAATCTTCCGAGCCTAAATCAACTATCATGCGCCCATCGACATGACATTTGATTAACTGCTTTTCGCTAATTAATCGATCACTACGCTGCCAAAGACAAGGACAAAATACAACTGAATATTCCAGTCCTTTGGATCGGTGCATAGTAACAATTTTCACCGCATCATCATCACTTTCGAGACGTAACTGCTGATTTTCCGCGCTACTGGCTTTGGTAATAGTGGTTCGTAACCAATCCAGCGTTTTATTGATACCCAAATGCTCATCAACAGCTGCCTGCTGAACCAACTCAATGAGATGACGCAAATTGGTCAACTGTCTTTCAGCCATTACTGTTTTAGCTATGTTTGGCCTGACTTTTTCCTGTACCAGCAAATGCTGCATCATTGCCATCAAGCCGGCTTTCTGCCAAGTCCTGATAATAGCTCAGGAATCGTGACATCCAGGCATCTAATGCCGCCTCATTATTGCTGAGTTGATAAAGCGCTTGTCCATCGAAAGCAAACCAGCTTAATGTCAATGCCTGTTTAAGCAGCCCATTATCACCGGGATTAGCTACTGCCTGTAATAATACAAGTAAATCAAAGGCCTCCTGTGAGGCAAAAACAGACTCTGTGTTATTTAATACAGAAGGGATACCGGCCAGACGCAATGCGGCTTGATAATCTCTAGCCTGGGTATTTGTTCTTACCAGAATGGCGATATCGTTGGGTTGCAGGGCTCGATTAGAAGGCTTTAGCGTGTAGTCAAGAGTCAATAAGTCAACGATTTCATTAATAACCGCATAGCTGATTTGTTCTGAAGCTTTGCCCGCAGTCCAATAGCCTGTTCTGCTATCGCTTTCCGGAAGCTGCCATAGCATCATTGGTGCGATTGCCTGTCCTTTACACTGTAACTCTCCGTCAATTGCAGACCTTGCCGGCTGAACATCCTTAAACACCAAATCTTCCAGCAAAAACGGCTGTTCTTTTTGAAAGAGTGCATTCACGGCATCCACTAACTGAGGATGAGATCGCCAGTTTTTGCCTAAAGTGAATAAATGTTCCGCCTGTTTTTGTGCATCGAGATACGAATAAATATCCGCACCCCGGAATTTGTAAATCGCCTGCTTGGGGTCACCGATCAGATATAAATACTGGCTGGATACTGCAAACAACGAAGAAAAGATAAACCACTGACTGTCATCGGTATCCTGAAATTCATCAATCAAGGCGACTTCAAAACGTTGCTGTAATTCAGTTTTCAGCAACACGCCTTTTTCACCTTGCAATGCCTCAGCCAGCCGGGTGATCAGATTGTCAAACGACATGACATTAAGTTGCTGTAGCCGCTTATCCAGATCAACGCGCAAGGTTTCCAGCAGTGTTCTACGAAAAACCAGCGCAATGTGTTTAAACGCCCTGGCTAGTGCATCGAAAACAGCAGTATTTATCGCCAATCCGGCCAAATAATCCGCTTTACGTTGATCGCTGGTCCCGGTTTTATTGGCTCTGAATTTATTACCATGCAAAGCTTCTTTTAAGCCGTTTCCGGTTAATAACGCAAAAGCCTCACCACTTGGAATCTGTGTGGTATGTCCCTGCAACCAAGCCCTTAATGAAACAAATTCCAGCTCAAAGGTATCGCTATAACTGGTCTTGAATTTTTGATCCGCAAAACTATCCATTACCGTTTTCGCAGTATTTTCCAGCTCGTTTTTTGCCAAATCTGCCAGCCGTTGTAACTCTTTCAACGCCGAATCCAGACTTTCAAAAGCGGGATAAACACTAACGTGATCAGCAATAAAAGCAACACTGGACAACAACTGATCCGGGGTTTTATAGTCGGCAGTTAATACAGCGACTTCCCAAAGCGATCGGTTATAAATCTGACGCCGCCAGAAATCATCCGCACAAGCCTGTTTAATAACGGCCAGATCATCAGTCAATTCAGCATCAAATAATTGCCCGCTTTCCAGTGCATGTTCACGCAAAACACGCTGACAAAAGCCATGTATGGTAAAAATCCCGATCTGATCTATATCCAGCAATGCCAAAACCAGGCGTTTTTTGACCAGCTCCGGTTCTATGTCGAGATGAGCCAGCCAATCCAGAACATTGCTGTCTATACCGGCTGTGCGTCCATCAAAAGCCTTTTTAGCCTCAGCCAGTCTGCCTCGAACGCGATCTTTAAGTTCTTCAGTTGCTGCTTTGGTAAAAGTAACCACCAGCACCTTGTCAATCGTCATGCCATGCTCTACCACAAAGCGTAAAACCAGCATGGCTATGGCATAAGTTTTTCCAGTCCCGGCACTGGCTTCTATAAGGTTTACACCTTTAAGTAATTGTGTTTGTACAGGATCAAAATAGTTAGTTACCATCAATGAACTCTTTACACTTTAGTTGCCGCATTGGATTAGTTAAGTAAGTACATCATTTATTATCCTAAGTGATGACAGCATCCTTCAATTAGTCATAAAAACACAGAGAAATCCGCCCAGAAAAGTGCTATATTTTAAAAGTTAGGCTAACAACTTAAGCTGGGACAGATAACATCCCTCAAAGGGATATTATCTGTAAAACAGTCCCCTTCAAGTTGGAAGGCCAACAAATATGACACCTATCCTAGTAAATAATGATAAGAAGTTTCAGATACATTAAACCATTACATAAAAAACGGATAAACTATTGATTTCATCTTATCCGAAACGCCGTTTTTTACTCCAGGAAATGCTGTATCCTCAATAAACAACAAAAACACCGACTGCTGACAAGTAATTTTTACACTTTTACACTTAAGGTAAGCTAATGAGAAATAAAAAAATGAATACGAAATACCGTCTTAATGCCATAGCAATAAGCCTTCTAGCTTCCAGTTCTCTAGTAATGGCTGCAAACTATGAGTCTCTGGATCGTCAACAAGACAATTTTAATAGTCTGGATCAAATTGCACCGCAAACAGCTCAACCGGGACATTCTACTTCAGCTTTAGAATCATTCCAGCAAGCAGAAAAAAGCAATAAAAAAGCGAATTACCTTGAAGTGCTCAACCTTATAAAACAGAACAAGCTTGAAGAAGCCCAAAACAAGGTTTCCTCATTATTAAAACAAAACCCAAATGAAGCGGATTATTATAATTTAAAAGCGCTTCTGGAAACCCTGAAGAAGGATACCGCAGCCGCCCAACAAAGCTATGAAAAAGCAATGTCACTAGACCCGAATAATATTCTGGCACGCCTTGGCTCGGCAAAATTGTCTTTAGAAAATGGGCAACTTGATAAAGCCAAGGAATATGCCAACAAGGCACTGGCTATAAATGATAAAACTATCAATGCTTATCTTCTGTTGGCGGATGTTGCTTATAAACAAAAAGACAATGCCGAAGTAGAAAAGCTCTTATTGACAGCGCAGGAAAAAGTAAAAGGTGATATCAAGGCAGAAATAGAAGTGATCAAAAGCCTCGGGAAGTTTTATGGCGTTCAGAAACAGCCAGAAAAAATCCTGGTAATAGCCGAAGACTTGGACAAACGTTATCCCAACAACAGCATGGCACTTAATCTGCTTGCTCAAGCTCAAATTGTTAATGATAAAAAACCATTAGCCGAACAAACCTTGCTGAAACTGATTGACCAGGACAAGCAAGATGTTGGCAATCGGCTATTATTGGCCAGATTACTGAGTGAACACCCCGATAAAGACAAAGAGACACTGGCATTATTGGATGAAGCAGCGCTGATAAAACCCGATAACCCGGAGGCTCTGATTTTTAAAACCGCTTATTTAATCAAACTGAAACGCAATCAAGAGGCATTGGAACTAGCCAATAAAATAGACAAGCAGTTTCCAAAGTTAATACTGGGTAAGCTGTTAAAAGGTGACGTATATCTGGCGGATAAACAACTGGATAAAGCCACTGATATGTATCAACAAGCTTATAAAGTACAGCCGAATAACAGAGTATTGTTTACCTTGGCTGATTTGATGAGCGCCCAGAAGAAACAACCTGAGGCTATCAAGCTTCTCAACGACGCCTTAGAAAAAAACAAGAAAAACGTTGACATCCATTTTAAACTGGCTACCGTTTACCAACAACAGAATGATATTAAACAAGCTGAAGCCCACTATAACGCGATGCTGACTGAACAGCCGGGGAATGTACTCGCCTTGAATAATCTGGCTTTCATTTATTCACAACAAAATGATCCTCGAGCCCTGGAACTGGCAAAAAAAGCTTACGAGAAGGCGCCTGAGTCAGCTGCAATTTTGGACACCTATGGTTATATCCTGATTAAACAAGGCCAAGCAAAAGAAGGTCTGCCCATACTTGAAAAAGCCGCCGCATTAGCGCCCAAAGCAAATGATATTCAATTTCATTTGGCAGAAGCATACGTTGCTAATGACAACACCCAAAAAGCCATGGCAATATTGGAACCCATTATCAAAGCAGAACAAGATTTTTCAGAAAAAAAAGCAGCAGTTAGCTTATTGGATAAATTGAAAGCTCATTAATGAATGAAAATCGTAACTACTCTCCTCACCTTTGAAAAAAGAAGGGGTGGGGGGGCACGGCTTTCTCATAAAAACTTTACTTCCTTGAGCATTGATTCCAAAGTAGAAACAGAATCGGCGAAATTCACTAAACGCCAGACCAACAAAAAGTCGAACACTGCTTTCGCTTTTTGAAGGAACCCTGGTTTATGGCGAATACCCTGTTTCTCAAGTCGCCGAAGCGGATTATAGCGCTTATGATGATTATGCTAATCCGGGTAACAGGGGTGCGAAATGTCGGGTACACTTTATTTTTTTGAAATCTTGCATATAAAATTACTAAAATCGATACAACAGCCCTATTTATGTAACCGCACATAGATGGTAATACAATAAAATGACTTGAATATTATATCCCATCATCCCAACACTCTCCCGGAGGGAGAGGGAGTAAAATGTTCAAGTTATTTCATGCACGTTCCTTAATTCAAGTATTTTCGATCTTCCCCATAATCCGTTACAATCAGGATAAAGGATACTTAATTAATATATCTATTTTTTTCTGACACGAGTTTCATGGAAAATTACAGCTATTATAGCTATTTAACAGCCGCGGTAGCCTATCTGATGTTACTATCCTTATCACTGATAGGAATTAAAAAAAACCCAGTTGCGATTCCTTTGATTATAGCGATTGTTTTTTCGTTGATCTGGGCGGGTTATACCGTTTTTTTAATTCGTAGCCAGGAAACATTTACTTCAGAAAGCCTGCCTTTAGAAACACTACGCAATACTGCCTGGTTCTTTTTATTAAGCGCATTTATCTCGCGCCAACAATTCAACAATAACTATTTATTACTGGTTAAATCCAGACTTGCAAATGGCCTGATACTATTAATGGTGTTTATCTTTGTCATGGAAGTCTTCAGTGATTTACGCTATCAAATCCAGCAATTACTTGGGCAGGATTTGCGCCTTTTTGCTCATGTTGTTTTTGCCATCATTGGTCTAATGCTTGTAGAACAACTTTATCGTAATGCAACTCTGGACTTGCACTGGACAATTAAATTTCTATGCCTGGGTCTGGGTGGGTTATTTACTATTGATTTTATTGTTTACAGCAAGTCGCTATTGTTTGCTCAGCTTGACTCCTTACTCTGGAATTCACGAGGATTCATTAATGCCTTGATAGTTCCTTTGTTAGCTTTTTCTATTCTGCGCCTGCAAACAAATAGTTTCCTTAGAATTACCGCCTCAAGAAAAGTAGTGTTTCATACCACTGTATTATTGGGTTCGGGGCTGTATCTTATCTTAATGTCTCTGGCCGGTTTTTATATCAGAGATTACGGTGGCGATTGGGGAACTGTTGCACAGATAATCTTCTTCTTTTTAGCCATATTGTTGCTGGCGATCTTATTTGTTTCGGGTAAAGTCAGAGCGCTGACCAAAGTATATATTAACAAACATTTTTTTCACTACCGTTATGATTACCGGGATGAGTGGATCAAACTAAGCAAATCAATTGCAAAGCTAGACTCGATTAACGAATTATCAGGCGTTATCATTAATACCCTGTCAGAACTCGCCGATAGCTCAGGTGGTGGTTTATGGCTAAAAAATGAACAAGGTGATTTTTATTTTGCCGAAGAAAATAACTTGGGGTTTAATCCGCCGCAATTAATCAAGGCAGACCAATCTCTAATAAAATTTATGATGAAAAACCAATGGGTTATCGACTTTGTTGAGTTTTCCAACTCCCCTGAAGTTTATAATGAGGTTGATTTATCACAGTGGTGTGATGAACAAAATAATGTCAGTTTGATCATTCCCTTGTTTCTACAAAATGAGATAGAGGCTATTGTGGTATTAACCAAAGCCAAAGTACCCAGGCAACTCAATTGGGAAGACCACGATTTATTAAAAACAGTCGGGATGCAATTGACTAACGCTTTGGCGCTTAGCCATGCCAGCGATGCCTTGTCCCGGTCACGCCAGTTTGAAGCCTATAACCGGCTCTCGGCCTATCTTGTTCATGATCTGAAAAATCTGGTAGCCCAAGTCTCTCTTATTGTAAAGAATGCAGAAAAACACAAACACAATCCAGAATTTATCGATGATTCTATCGAAACACTAGAAAATGTGGTCTATAAAATAGAACATCTTCTTACCCAATTGAAGAAAGGACAGATAAAAACCGATAATAAGATAATAATTAATCTTGCCGAGATTATCCAGGATGTTGCCATACAGCAAGCCGGAAATAAGCCCACACTGCAACTGACAGCAAATCTGGACAAGTGTGAAGTGTTAGGGGAAAAGGAAAAAATAACGGCTATTCTTGGTCATCTGGTACAAAATGCACAAGAGGCCACTGCTGAAAATGGCTTTGTTCGCATGGAATTAAGCAAGGATGAACAGCAAGCGATTATTAAAGTAATTGATAATGGTTCCGGCATGGACAATAAATTTATCGCCGAACGTTTATTTAAACCGTTTGATACCACAAAAGGCAATGCCGGTATGGGGATTGGTGTCTATGAAGCACGCGATTACATAGGAAAACTATCAGGGTCTTGTGACGTCGAAAGTAAATTGGACGAAGGGACTACGTTTACCATCAAATTACCTCTTGCCAGACAGGAGGGTTGAAGCCTATGTTCATCCTGCACAGTTCCAATAAAACCGAGAATTTAGTCGCTCACCTGACCGCAGTCATCGAGAACGTACCGCTGGCATCGCCTTTTGAAAAAGAAGTTTTTCTGATACAAAGCCAGGGTATGGAGCGTTGGTTATCGCAGCAGTTGGCCAGTCACTTTAAGGTCTGGGGGAACTATCAATTTTTATTCCCCGGCAAATTTTTCAGCTCACTGGCGCAAAAAATAGACAGCAGCTTAAACGATAAGACTTTTGATCGTGACCTGATGCTTTGGCGGATTGAGGCATTATTGCGCAGGTTGGACGGCGACGAATTTTTGCCGTTAAAGCAGTATTTATCGGGCGAAAACAGCTCCTTAAAACGCTATCAGCTAGCCCGGCAGCTGGCGCAGATTTTTGACCAGTACCAGATGATGCGGCCCGATATGCTGACAGCCTGGCAAAAAGGAGACATGCTTTATCATACAGCAACCGAATGTTGGCAAAAAAAACTCTGGCAGAAAATAAGCTTACAGACGGGCAATAAACATAGAGGCTCGTTATGGCTGGACGTGATAGCCAAATTTAATACCGCAAAAGAAGGCTCATTTAGTCAATCTTTGCCGGAACGTATTTCGGTTTTTGGTATTAATACGATGCCACCCTTATTTTTGAGCTACCTGGAAAGCTTATCGAAACATTGTCAACTGCATCTTTTTTTGCTCAATCCGGCGCAAACATTCTGGGCTGATTTGGCAAGCAAGCGGCAACGCGCCAATGACGAAAATTTTACCGGACATCCGCTGTTGTCAACGCTAGGCCAGCAAGGGCGCGAGTTTCAGGAGATGCTGCTGGAGCAGGTACAGCTTGATTTTGAACCGGAAAGCTTTGAGTTGAACGAGGCCCAAAATAATCTGCATCAATTACAAAACGATATTTTAAATAACCGGCTGGATGGGGCGGACGATACATCATTACTGCCCCCTCTACAAAAAGATGATTCTATCAGCATCCACGCTTGTCATTCCCGAATGCGCGAGGTGGAGGTATTAAAAAATCAGCTGTTAAACACATTGGAAAATAACACTACTCTGGAGTTACGCGATATTGTGGTGATGGCTCCCGATATTCAGGTGTATGAGCCGTTTATCTCAGCCATATTTAGCGACATTCAACATGCCATTGCTGACCGCAGCTTACGCTTAAGCAATGACGCGCTGGATGCTTTCATCCGTTTTTTAGACTTGAGTCAGAGCCGTTTTGGCTGGCAAAGCGTACTGGATTTACTGGAACAACCTGCAGTCTATCCTCGTTTTGATTTGTCAGAAACGGATCTGGAATTGATTAAATATTGGCTACAGGATACACAGGTTCGCTGGGGTAAGTCGGCAAAACACCGGCAGGAACTCGGACTGCCTGAGCTTAACGAAAATACTTGGCAAGCATCACTGGATAGATTGCTAATGGGTTATGCAATAGGCAATGATGATACTTTTATTAGCGGTGTGTTGCCTTATAGGGGAGTTGAAGGCTCATCAGCTCTGGCGTTAGGTGGATTGTGCGGGTTTATCCAGCTGTTGTTTTCAGCCGGTACAGATTTAAAGCAGTCGAAAACACTTAAAGCATGGAGCACACAGCTCTATTATTACGCCGATCAGTTATTGGCTGACGCAGATCCTGTTGAACGCCAGCAACTCAACGAACTATTAGCGGAATTAACCACTGATTTTACCGCTGTACATAACGATCCGGTAGCGTTGCAAGTTATTATTAGCTGGCTTGAAGACCAGGTTGCTGAACGCAAATCAGCCAATGGTTTTTTACGTGGGCAACTGACTTTTTGTTCCATGCTGCCGATGCGCTCCATTCCCTTTAAAGTAATTGCCTTGCTCGGAATGAATGAAGGTGAATTTCCCAAAATTGATCGCAATCCTACCTTCGACCTGCTAACTCACAACTTTCGCAAAGGCGACCGCTCAAGGCGTGCAGATGACCGTTATCAATTCCTGGAAATTCTTTTGTCCGCCAGACAGCAATTGATTATTACCTATATCGGACAGTCGATCACTCAAAATGCGGTTATTCCCCCGTCTGTGGTCATCAGTGAATTACTGGAGGTTTTGCAGGAAAGTTACCAACTTTCAGATCTGATTACCCGGCATCCTTTGCAACCCTTCAGTCCGCGTTATTTTAACGGCATCTCCGGCTTAGTCAGTTTTTCAGAAGCTGACTGCGAAACCGCCCAGGCATTATCAGCACCCAAACCTGAACCAGCTCTTTGGTGGCAAGGTAAAATAAACACAGAAGTTGAAGACGTTATAGAACTAAATGAATTTTTCCGCTTTTATCGCCATCCGCAACGCTATTTTATGCAACGGCAAATGGACATTCGTTTTAATGGAATTGAAGCGGGAGCCGAAGAACGGGAGCCGTTTGCCATAAGCAGGATTGATGGTTATTCAATCTATCATGAATGGATACAGGAAACGTTAAAGGGTAAAGCGGTATCGGTAAAAAAATTGCAGGCACAAGGAAGATGGTTATCTGGCGTAGTTGGAGAACTTGAGTTTGATAGGCAGCAAGAACTAATAAATGCGTTTATCGAACGCATCAAGGCTAAAAATCTGGGCGAGCCTTTAGACGATTTACCTATCGATATAAAAATCAAAGGCTATCGTCTGTCCGGAAAACTTGCAAATCGTTATCAAAATGGCAGTCTGTTTTATCGCTATGCCGACCTTAAAGGCAAAGATTTTATTTGCGCCTGGCTACACCACCTGATTATTAATCAAGTTCATGAGCAAACTACGTTTTTACTAAGCACAGATGAAGATTTGATTTTATTGCCGGCCTATTGCCAGCCTACCCTTTTGTCAGCATTCCTGGACATTTACCAATCCGGTAACAATAGCCCTGATACGTTTTTTGTAGAAGCTGCTTTAGCTTATATTAAACATGCCTATAAACTGGAAAATAGCACTCGGGCAAGTAAATCAGCGCTGGATGTCGCAAAAGAGCAGTTATCCAGAGCTGTTCAGCAACCCTACGAACCTGAACTCAAACGGCTTTATCACAATGTAACGGACTTCACTCAGATTCTAAGTAACACTTTTGAGCAACAATGCCAGACTTTATTGCAGCCGGCCTGGAATGCTATGCATCAATAAAAATAATCTTTTGCTTTTATATATTAGGGAATCTTTCATAAATAACGGTATGCTTTCATTCAGCTCTTTCTTTTTTTCAGAATTTCCACAGGAAAAATCGCTGTTAACAACCGTTTTATAGACACCCATTATTAAGGAGAACAAATTATGAATCTTTCACGCGTAGCATTACTGGCTTTTATCGCGGCCCTGATCGTTATTTTTTTCGTTTTCGATCTACAAAGCTACTTGACCCTGGAAACACTGAAGGCTCAGCAAACAGCCATTAGAAACTTATCGCAGCAATCACCCCGGCGTGACCGTTGCTATTTATGCGCTAATTTATATCGCAGTAACCGGTCTATCTCTTCCGGGCGCGACCATTCTTACACTCGCCGGTGGCGCTGTGTTCGGTTTGTTTTGGGGAACGGTGATTGTTTCTTTTGCTTCCACCCTCGGCGCAACCCTGGCTTTTCTGGCGGCCCGCTTTTTGTTTCGCGATGCGGTTAAAGCGCGTTTTGGCGAGCGCCTGCAAGCCATTGATAAAGGCGTGACTAAAGAAGGTGCTCTGTACCTTTTTACCTTGAGATTGGTGCCGGTTTTTCCATTCTTTGTGATTAATCTGGCAATGGGTTTAACCCATATAAAAACACAGACTTTCTATTGGGTCAGTCAGGTGGGTATGTTGGCCGGCACCCTTGTTTATGTGAATGCGGGGACTCAACTGGGTCAACTGGAGTCCTTATCGGGTATTCTGTCGCCTGGACTGATCGGTTCGTTTATTTTACTGGGCATTTTTCCGCTGCTCGCCAATAAAATTGTCGAAGCCATTAAAGCGAACAAAGTCTATGCGAAATGGACTAAACCCACGCGCTTTGACAATAACATCGTCGTAATAGGCGCAGGTTCTGGCGGCCTGGTTACGTCTTATATTGCCGCCGCCGTCAAAGCCAAAGTCACTTTAATTGAAAAACATAAAATGGGCGGTGATTGCCTGAATACCGGCTGTGTGCCGTCAAAAGCCTTAATCCGTTCCGCCAAATTGCTGGCTCACATTGGGAGAGCAGCGGATTTCGGCATCAAAAAAGCCGACGCTGAATTTGATTTCGCCGATGTCATGAACAGGGTGCAGTCGATTATCAAAACCGTTGAACCGCACGATTCCGTGCAACGTTATTCAGACTTGGGCGTTGAGGTCATCGAAGGCGAGGCTAAAATTCTTTCACCTTGGGAAGTTCAGGTAACAACCGCCGGTGAAACACGGATCATTACCACCCGTTCCATCGTTATCGCCGCCGGTGCGCGTCCGTTTGTGCCGCCAATTCCAGGTGTAGAAGAGGTCGGTTATCTGACTTCCGATAACATTTGGGCGCTTGCGTGAACTGCCCAAGCGTTTGGTTGTTCTGGGCGGCGGGCCTATCGGCTGCGAACTGGCGCAAAGCTTTGCCCGATTCGGCAGCCAGGTGACCCAGATAGAAATGCTGCCGCGTTTGCTGATCCGGGAAGATAGTGATGTTTCTGAAATAGTCATGGCAAAGTTCCGCCAGGAAGGTATTGATGTGCTGGTTGAACATATTGCCAAACAGTTTATCATCGAAAAGGGTGAAAAAATCCTGATTGCCGAGCATCAAGGTCAAGAAGTGCGTATTCCCTTCGACCAGGTGTTATTGGCTATCGGCCGGGTTGCCAATACGCAGGGCTATGGACTGGAAGAAGTGGGGGTGGAACTATCGCCCAAATGCACTATCGCTATTAATGACTTTCAGGAAACCAATTACCCGAACATTTTTGCTGTCGGTGACGTATCCGGCCCTTTCCAGTTCACTCATATCGCCGCTCATCAAGCCTGGTATGCGGCGGTCAATGCGTTATTCGGCAGCTTTAAAAAATTTCGCACCGATTACTCGGTGATTCCCTGGGCCACGTTTATTGATCCGGAAGTAGCACGGGTCGGTCTTAATGAACAAGATGCCAAAGAACAAAACATCGCTTATGAAGTCAGCATTTATCACCTGGACGATCTGGATCGTGCCATCGCCGACGGTGAAGCGCATGGCTTTGTTAAAGTATTGACACAACCGGGCAAGGATCGGATTTTAGGCGTGACTATCGTTGGCGAACATGCCGGCGATTTGCTCGCCGAATTCGTATTGGCGATGAAGCATGACCTCGGCTTAAACAAACTACTCGGCACCATCCATATTTACCCAACCATGGCCGAGGCCAACAAATATGTCGCTGGTGTCTGGAAACGTAACCATGCACCGAAAGGCTTGCTGCGATTGGGTTGGACGATTACACGCTTGGCGCAGGGGGTAAAATTGCTGACTTGAGCCGTTCGCTCAACGAACATTTTCTATAGATCCTGAACCGCAATTAAACAGCGTAATCCAGCCTTCTTCCAATTCGCTATGCTCATGATCAGGCATGGATAATTGTAAAGGACCAAGAAAAATTTCAGTTACTTCTTCAAAACTGATACCCTATTTTCTTAAATTGGTTTTATTTGGCTCTATGTGAATTCGATCGGGTAATGCGATAATATAGCTATAACCAACCAAGAGGATGCCTGATGAAATTTAATCCCTGTATCGATAAATGCACTTATGAAGGCAGCCATTGCGAAGGCTGTGGCCGTTCATTTGAAGAAATAGCCGAAACTAAAAAATTGGTGATGTCGATTGTCAATTTTATACAAAGCCAAGATTATGAAAATAGCGAAGAATTCCTGAACGCTATCAGCAAAAGCGTACTTAAAAAATTGTAAAATTATTTCTGCCTGAGGTTTTTAAGTATTTCTTCCAAAGGAACAAGATTCATCGTCATTCTGAATAAAACGTCATTATTCTGTAACAGACCGTAACACTGATAAGTTCTTAGCATAATGCTGGTCTGGTTCAATGTATTATCACTGGATTCTGGAAGTTGCTTAACCAGGATATGCAGTTTGTCATTATTCTTGAGTTGGCTTAAATGCTGCCGGTCTAATGAAATTTCATGAGAGGTGTAAACCATAGGGTTGAGTTTAAAGTCATGATTTTCTAATTGTGCTTTTTCCAGTAATGCGCCTGATGTAAGACTGCAAGGATATATTTCCGGATAGTTCGCAATATGAGTTAACTCATCAAAATAATCGGATTGCTCGGCTAAAGACCCCGACAGAAAGTTTTTTACAGAACCGTTATTCATAAATTTCCGTTTGAGAAAATAGTCTGTACCGGGAATGGTTGTAAGGTCGGGGATTTCGTTAAGATCAGGTAGTTTGTTAAATTTTGTATGAGGCAAAAACAGCGGCGCTCGTGTCTCCTTTTTAAACCCCAGCAACACGGTTTTGCCATCAGACTTCATGGCAATGCGGTTGCACAGGGTCAGGTTGGGAATGGTTTTGATCAGTGTCTTTTTAATATCCAGATAAACAGGCATCCGGGGGCGAACAGCGTTAACAAAAGTAATTTGATAATTACTGAAACGTAGCTTGTTTTCGGCAATAATGCGGTTTTCATGATGCGCTTCTCTATATAGGCGCATTTGATACTCAATCAGGGTATTTAGTTGATAGCCCAGAACAATAGGGCCTCTGAACGGGTTATGAGTAATCTGTAACCATTTATGCTTATCATGAAATAAATTAAAGTCATCTGTGGCGTTACGGGCTACTTCAATATGAATCTGGTCAAAAGTGAATGTCTCATCTTTCATTTTTCTTTCCCTGGGAATGGTGTGTTAAGATTTTAACGTTCAGGGTCACCTATTAGCCTGTTTTTGTCAATAAACCCAATGCATATCCCTGAACACATCCTTATTGTTGCCGGTTCAGGCCGAATGCTGGCGCAGGCTGCAAAGTACGCCGGATTGAAGCCTTTAGTTATTGACCTGTTTGCTGATCTTGATACCCAATGCTATGCCGAGGCCTTTAGGCAAATACCGTCTTTAGCCGAGAAGCATCTAATACCTGCATTAGATTATTTTATTGAGCACTATGCAGTTGCGCATGTAATTTATGGCAGCGGCTTTGAATATTATCCTGAAAGTCTGCGTTATTTAGGTCGCCGGTTGCTTGTTTTAGGTAATCTACCTGATACCTTTGTAAATTTACACGATAAACCGGCATTTTTTTCCAGTCTCGACCAGTTGAATATTCCATACCCTGACGTTCGTTTTGCTGCGCCAACTAACGCCGGTAATTGGCTGGTTAAGCCGCTGCAAGGACAGGGTGGCGTTGGAATAAAACGCTATCAACAGAAAGACATCGACGAATTGGCGGTTTATTGGCAAATATATCAAGCAGGCACACAGCATTCCGTACTGTTTCTGGCGGATGGTCAGGAGATGCAGGTCATTGGTTTTAATACGCAATGGACTATTAGTTTGGACGAAAATCAGGCATTTATTTTTTCAGGAATTATCAACAGTTGTGCTTTGTTGAACGAGCAGAAAGAGCGGATAACCAACTGGCTAAAGAAACTTGTTCCCTTGTTCGCCTTGAAAGGATTGAATTCGCTGGATTTTATACAAGCGGGCGATAAAAGTTTTGTATTGGAAATTAACCCGCGACCTTCGGCCAGTATGCAATTGTATGATGCCGATTTATTAAATAGACATATAAAAGCGTGTCAGGGCGAGTTAACAGATTACCGTCGCCATATCGATTTTACGGGCTATCAAATTGTTTATGCCGAGCAGGATGTATTAATTCCTGAAGCCTGTGCATGGCCGCCTTGGTGTATGGACTTGCCTGGATCTGGAGTCATTTGTCGCACAGGACAGCCGATTTGCAGTATTATTGCCCATCAAAAACTAGCGCAGTCTGTGATGAATGAGCTATCGATTAAACAACTTAACTTAATAAAAGGTTTTTACCCCCATGGAATATAAAGCTAGCGTTAATAAATTGACCAGCCCCCTGGTAAAGCATTTGATTGACAATGCCGATAAGTTGCGCGTAAGTATAGAAACTCTGGAAAATGGCTGCACTATCGTTGATGCGGGTATTAATGTACCGGGCGGATTGGAAGCCGGGCGTATTATTGCTGAAATTTGTCTGGGCGGCATGGGTACTGTCACGATTAATCACAGTACTTATACGAATAACTGGCCGTTGTCGGTTAATGTTCATACCGGTAATCCGGTATTGGCTTGTCTGGGCAGTCAATATGCAGGCTGGAGCTTATCGCACGAGAAATATTATGCGCTGGGATCGGGGCCTGCACGGGCTTTGGCAACCAAACTAAGAGACGGTAAGCAAGAGCCTGTTGAAGAGTTATATAAAGAGTTGGACTATTTGGATGAAGCCGAAACCACAGTGTTAGTGATTGAGAATGATGCTATCCCTCCGCTTGCTATCGTTGAAAAAGTAGCAGCAGCTTGTAAAGTTGCTCCGTCAAAATTGACCATTATAGTTACGCCGACCAGCAGTTTGGCGGGTGGTGTACAAGTTGTGGCGAGAGTGCTGGAAGTGGCCATGCACAAGGCACATGCCTTGCATTTTCCTTTGGAAAACATTGTTGACGGTAGCGGCAGTGCGCCTATTTGCCCGCCGCACCCGAATTTTGTTAAAGCCATGGGAAGGACTAATGATGCTATTTTATTTGCAGGCCTTGTACATTTGTTTGTCAAAGGTAGCGATGAAGCAGCAGAAAAATTAGCCAAAGAATTGCCCAGTTCAACCTCTAAAGATTACGGCAAACCGTTTGCAGAAATCTTCAAGCAATATGGATACGACTTTTTTAAAATTGATGCGATGCTGTTTAGTCCTGCCAGTGTGATTGTAACAGCGGTTGATTCAGGTAAAAGTTTCCGCGCCGGACAGTTGGATAATGCCTTATTAGAACAATCATTCGGTGCATAAAACACAAGGTAATGCTTTATTACATACTAAAAATCTTTGTTTCCGCATTCGTCATCGTCGTGATTTCGGAAATTGCCAAACGCCATAGCGGCTTTGCAGCGCTAGTTGCTTCGTTGCCGTTAACGTCCTTGCTGGCAATGATCTGGATGCACTTTGATGGCGTAGAATCAGCAAAAATTGCCGAGCTTTCCGGTCAAATTTTTTGGTTGGTAATACCATCGCTGCTGTTGTTTCTGCTTTTGCCGCTGTTGCTTAAACAGGGTTTAGGATTTTGGCTGAGTCTCGGTCTTTCGGTGACAACTACCATTACCTGTTACATGGCATTGTTGCCATTGTTACGCCGACTGGGAGTACAGTTATAAATAGGGGTCGTATCGCCATTTTTACCGATGATCCGGGCTGGCATGGTAAACAATTACGTCTTGCTTTTGCCGATCTGGGTTATAGCAGTGACTACGTTTCATTAACAAATTGTTGTTTTACTATTGAATCCGGCCAAAATCCGATTGTGATTCCGGGCTTTGAACAAGCTTTGCCAGACGCGGCTTTTGTGCGCGGTGTCCCCGGTGGTTCGCTGGAAGAAGTCGTGCACTATCTGGATATTCTCCATGCTTTAAAAGTGATGAATATTCCGGTTTACAATGATGGCCGTGCGGTAGAGCGCAGTGTTGATAAGGGAATGACCAGTTTTTTGCTGCACAATGCCGGGTTGCCTACACCGTTGACGTGGGTATTGCGTAATAGAGCAGATGCCTTAAGTATTGCAGAAAGTGAATTAAAAAAAGGTCATCTGCTGATTAGCAAACCCTTGTTTGGATCACAAGGTGAAGGTATTCGGCGCATTGAGAAAATGACGGATTTATTCTGGTTAACCAGTAGTCATGGCGTTTATTATCTGCAACGTTTTGTGCATTGTGCCGGGGTGGGCTTTTCCGATAATCGCGTGTTTGTTGTTAATGGCCGGGCCGTTGCATCTATGCGAAGACGCGGTAAATCCTGGTTAAATAATGTGGCGCGGGGTGCGAGTTGCGAACGGATTGATCTGGATGCTGAAATGGCTGAGTTAGCTGTAAAAGCGACAACGGCATTAGCAATGGATTATGCAGGCGTGGATATTATCCAAGATAAAGACGGACATTACACCATCATTGAAGTGAATAGCATTCCGGCATGGAAAGGCCTGGAAAGTGTTTGTGATGTCACGATTGCTGAAGTGTTGGCAGATGATTTAATCAACCGTTACGTTAAATTCTTATGATTTCACCACAACAACTCAGTGAGCTTTATCAACAAGCCTGTGAAGTAGAGTTGCAGGCATTTAAACCCGGCAATGTCAGCATTTATGCTGATGGGCATGATATGACAGTGGCTGATTTTAGAATCAGTGCGGAGGTAAGCGCAGTTCCGCTTTGTAATCCCGATTATTCGTTAGGCCAAAAAATATTTTATGCTGTTAAGGCGACGCGTGAGGCGGTGGCTTGTAATACCAATTTGGGGATTATTTTGCTGTGCGCACCGTTAATTCAAGCGATCAGTAATGTACAGCCGGGCTTGTCTCTAAGGCAAGCTTTACACAAGGTTCTAACAACGACAAACCTGGACGATGCTGACTGGGTTTTTAAAGCTATCACGCTAGCATCGCCGGGTGGTTTGGGCTGCTCTGATGATCAGGATGTGTCACAAAAACCATCGGTTAACTTGACCGAAGCGATGGGATTAGCTAGCGCAAAGGATCGGATTGCTCTTCAATATATTACAGATTATCAAGATATTTTTGATTTCTCAGTTTTGATATATTACAATGCCATGAGTGAATGGGGTAATGAGGGTTGGTCGGCATTATCAGTTTATACTGAGTTATTATGCCGGTTTCCTGATAGCCATATTGAAAGAAAATATGGTGATCATTATTCTGCTTGGGTGATCAGTAAGATGTCTCATCTGTCAAATGAGTTGTCTAAAGCTGTAAGTCCTGAACACACATTACCGTTACTTTATAGCCTGGATCAGGAGCTAAAAGCCAAGGGTGTGAATCCTGGAACGATGGCAGATCTGACCGTAGCAACCGTATTAACAGTATTTTTAGAAGAATTTATTAAATTAAGTCTTCATAATAAAAATCTCCCGATTTAATCGGGAGCGAATAAAAACTCGATATTAGCTCGAATTTTTCAATTTTTTCTTCATAGGGGAAAACAAGCATGGCAAAAATCAATAAATTGTGCGTTGGCGAATCTTTAGTAGGCGAAGGCAATGAAATTGCACATATCGACTTAATGGTAGGACCAAGAGGTTCAGCTGCTGAGTCAGCATTTGCAAACGCTTTAACAAACAACAAAGACGGCTTTTCTACTCTGCTAGCTGTTGTTGCACCTAACCTGATGGTTAAACCTGCAACCATTTTATTCAACAAAGTTACAATCAAAGGTTCTAAACAAGCTGTTCAAATGTTTGGCCCTGCTCAACGCGCTGTTGCTATGGCTGTTGCTGACTGTGTAGAAGACGGTACTATCCCGGCTGATGAAGCAGATGATTTATTCATTTCTGTGGGTGTATTCATTCACTGGCAAGCTGAAGACGATGCGTTAATTGAAAAATTCAACTACGCAGCAACTAAAGAAGCTCTGAAACGTGCTGTTGCCGGTTCACCAACTGCTGCTGAAGTTGTTGCTGCAAAAAAGACCGCTAAACATCCGTTCGCAGTTAACAACGAATAAGTTGTTGTTAAGTAACAAGTCTATTTTAAGTTGTAATTTTAAATCAGGCTTGTAAGAATGTTGTGAACCCCCTGAGATCACGGGGGGTTTATTTCAAAGTTAAAAATACTCCCGCTTCTAACAGCCGGGTTTGTCTACATAATCAAAACGATGTAGAGATCCCACCACCCCTTTTTTTCATAGCTATTTCTTATTAGCTAAAGCTTACACTTCGGGGAAAAGGGAACATGATCAAAACGGTAAAACAGGCCTGTGTTTTTAACCCGATTATTCGTGACTATCGAATGAGTCAGGCCATAGAAAACCTGGCCGATCTCATTACAGATGAAGGCGATGGACAAGAGTTCTTTTCCAGAAACTACGTCACTTAAGGCATGAAACAGCTTTTTCGTGAAGGCATGTTGAGCTTATCAGGGCAATCTGACTAGGCGGTTTTTGAACTCACACAAGCAATGCGGGGCGGTAAAACCCACATGATGATTGCATTGGGTTTATTGGTCAGGCATCCCGAATTGCGTCAGCAAATACTACCCGCCGACCTGTCAGGGCGAATCAATTCGACAATAACCCGGTGGAAAACACTATCCGTCCTATTGCTCTGGGCAAAAAGAACTGGTTATTCGCCGGTAAGGACGTTAAACCATAGAGCGATAATGAGAGGTGACATGGTAGCGACAGCCCCTTACATCCATCTGTATAAACAGAACGGTCCATGTTATGGATAAGCAGTGCAGCAGTGTCGATAAACCCCAGTGAGCCGGTGACGCGATTACCCCTAAGAGGCCATGTACGCTGTCGCCGCAGGTGATTCGGTAGCGAAAGTAAGCTCGAAGCACCAATGCCAGTGTAGTGATAGATTTCATGGTGAACTCCTGTTGTGGAGTCACCAGTGAAAATCTTCGCGAAAATTATGTCCACTAATTCGGCATAGCACAAGCCGAATAGCCAATGTTTACGGGCGCATCCGCCAAGCTTGACTACATGCTATTCATAACTGAGCAATCTACATAATGGCCGATTGAAGCCATTCGTTTTCAGAATTGATTCTGACTAATTTCTAATATTGCCAGATCAAATAATCCCGCCTTTTTTCCTCAAAAACAAGACAACTATCGCTTCCAGGCCATAGAATAGGTCAACAATTACTTTCTCTCTCGTCTACCGTGCTAAATATCATCTGGATTTGCTTTTTCCTCGCTGCTTTTTTTACCGCACTGTTTAAACTGATTTTCCTGGGCGACCAGCAGGTTTTTGCGCAAATCATGGAAGCCATGTTTAGCTTGTCGAAATCCGCCTTTGAAATTTCGCTAGGTTTAACCGGCGTATTAGCCTTATGGCTGGGGATTATGAAAATTGGTGAACGGAGCGGATTCATTCAGTTATTAACGCAAAGTCTTACGCCCTTATTTAGCCGCTTAATGCCTGATGTGCCTAATGGACATCCCGCGTTAGGCGCTATCGTGATGAATATTTCCGCCAATGCCTTAGGATTGGACAACGCGGCAACGCCGTTGGGCATTAAAGCGATGCAGGAACTGCAAACACTGAATCCTGATCCTGACACCGCCAGCAACGCGCAAATTCTGTTTTTGGTGATCAATACCTCGGGCGTTACGTTACTTCCGGTAACAATTTTTACTTACCGCGCCCAACTCGGCGCGGCAAATCCCACTGACGTATTTATTCCGATCTTAATCGCTACTTATATGTCAACGCTAGCCGGTTTGCTTGCCGTGGCGTTCGTGCAAAAAATCAATCTGCTGGATAAGGTCGTCATGGCTTATCTGGGCGGCTTTACACTGCTTGTCGGCGGTCTATTGGCCTATTTTTCCAGCCTGCCGCAACAGCTGATGCTTCAGCAATCCGCCATGATCAGCAACTTCATTTTGTTTTCATTAGTCATCACTTTTATAAGCGGTGCGATTTACAAAGGCATCAATGCTTACGATGCCTTTATAGAAGGCGCTAAGGAAGGCTTTCAAACGGCCGTTATCATTATTCCTTATCTGGTTGCCATGCTGGTTGCCATTGGCGTGTTCAGAGCCAGTGGCGCGCTGGATTTGCTCTCTGATCTGGCGAGGGCTATCGTACATTATTTTATGCTTGATGATCGCTTTGTCGATGCTCTGCCAACCGCCTTGATGAAACCTTTCAGCGGCAGCGGAGCCAGGGCGATGATGATAGATACCATGAAAACGCATGGCGCCGATTCCTTTGCCGGGCGCCTGGCCTCTATTGTCCAGGGCAGCACAGAAACCACTTTTTACGTACTGGCCATTTACTTTGGCTCGGTGGGTATCAAACGTATTCGTCATGCCGCCGCCTGTGGGATAATAGCCGATTTTGCAGGCATTATTGCCGCAATTTTTGTTGCCTACTGGTTCTTTGGATGATTAATGAAAGTTCACCTTAAAACACTCGGCTGCCGTCTGAATGAAGCGGAATTGGAAACCTGGGCGCAAGCGTTTCAAAAGTCCGGTCACTCAATCACTAAACAGGCAGAAGCCGCTCAGCTGATTGTGATTAATTCCTGCGCAGTCACGCAAGATGCTGCCAGAAAATCCCGTCAACTCATACGCCGTATACACCGCGATAACCCGCACGCCAAACTGGTGGTTAGCGGCTGTTACGCTACTTTAAATCAGGATGAAGCCGCGTCTTTAATGGGCGTTGATCTGGTGATCAGTAACAAGGATAAAGATCAGCTGGTAGAAAAAACGCTTAACGGAACTTAACATGGATGTTATGCCGGCCATGTCTACAGAACCCGGTGAAATTTCCTTATTCACGCGCGGCAGACAACGCGCCTTTGTTAAAGTGCAGGATGGCTGCCGTTATCGCTGTACATTTTGTATTGTTACCGTGGCGCGTGGCGAAGAGGTAAGCCGCCCGGTGCAAGCCGTCATCGATGAAATCAATGCCCTGCATAAGCAAGGCATCACTGAAGTCATTTTGACCGGCGTACATTTGGGCGGCTATGGCAGTGATTTGGGCAACAATTTGTCTGATTTAATCAAGGCTATCCTGGCTGAAACAGACATCCCAAGGCTTAGGCTCGGCTCGTTAGAGCCCTGGGAATTGCCGGAAGATTTCTTTGAGCTGTTCCGCAACCCCCGCTTGATGCCGCATTTGCATTTGCCCTTGCAAAGCGGTTCAGACACCGTACTGCGCAGAATGGCACGGCGTTGTAAAACTGAAGAATTTGCCGCTATCGTCAACCAGTTGCGAGCACAAATTCCGCACTTTAATATCACCACCGATATTATTGTCGGCTTTCCCGGCGAAACCGAACAGGAATGGCAGGACAGCTTTGACTTCATCAAAAAAACCGGTTTTGGCCACATCCATATCTTTACCTATTCCAGCCGGGAAGGCACAAAAGCGGCCACCTTGCCGAATCAGGTTGTCAATGAGATTAAAAAACAGCGCAGCCAACAGTTACATCAATTGGCCAATGACATGAAGCTAAAGTTTTGCCAGGACAATATAGGCAATGCGTTTCCGGTGTTGTGGGAAGGTTACAGCGAACCACTTGAAGGCGGAAAACAGCAAGTGTTTGGTTATACGCCCAATTATCTTCGTGTGGGTTGTGTCATAAGCAACGATGAAACGGTTGAAAACCGGACTATCACGGCAAGATTAACCGAAGTGGGGGAAAACTGTGTTTTTGGGGAGATTGAGGGCAACACATTGCCTGTAATCTTTTAAGATTTGTTGTGGATTCAACTGTTATTAATGAGAAGTTAATTGCGTATCAAGACACAAGCGTGGAGCTACATCAAACTTAGAATTGCTTTATCGGCAAAATCCAGTATATCAAAGTACAATAATAAAGAACGGTTACAACAGGATTCAATTAATCCGGCCCTGCTGGATATTACGCTGAATTTATGTAAAATTTCACCCACCTTAAGCTAAATACAGATGGAACACATGACTAAAGCAATTGTTTTGACCGGTATTACTACCACAGGCACACCGCATTTGGGTAATTATGTCGGCGCTATCAGACCGGCTATTGCGGCCAGTAAAGACGAAAATGTCACGCCGTTTTATTTTCTCGCTGACTATCACGCCTTGATTAAATGTCAGGAGCCGGAAAGAGTCAGGCAATCCAGTCTGGAAATCGCGGCAACGTGGCTGGCTTTGGGACTGGATACGTCAAATGCGGTTTTTTACCGGCAGTCGGATGTTCCGGAAATTATGGAATTGACATGGATGTTGACCTGCGTCGCCTCCAAAGGCTTGATGAACAGGGCACATGCCTATAAAGCGGCCGTTGCTGAAAATGAACAAGGCGGCGAAAACGATCCCGATAAAGGGATTACCATGGGTTTGTTCAGTTACCCGATACTCATGGCGGCCGATATTCTCATGTTTAATGCCAATAAGGTGCCGGTAGGTAAAGATCAGGTACAGCATATTGAAATGGCCAGGGATATTGCAGGACGATTTAATCACATTTATGGCGAACATTTTGTCTTGCCTGAGGCTGTCATTGACGAGCATGGCGCGACGTTATCCGGTCTGGATGGCCGCAAAATGAGTAAAAGCTACAACAACACGATTCCTTTATTCGAGCCGGAGAAAAAGTTAAGAAAACTGATTAACAAAATAAAAACCAATTCCCTAGAGCCCGGTGAGCCAAAAGATCCCGATGGCTGTACCCTGTTTAGTATATACAGAGCCTTTGCTACAGCACATGAAGTGCTTGAAATCCGTCAACAATATGCAGAGGGTATAGCCTGGGGTGAAATGAAACGGGTGTTATTCGAGCACATAAATAATCATATCACCCCGGCAAGGGAGCGCTACGAGGCGTTAATGCAAGCACCGGAACATATCGAAGAACAATTGCAGGAAGGCGCAATAAAAGCGCGGGCAGTCAGTGCGCCTTTTATCAAGGAATTGCGTAAAGCCGTTGGTATTTCCAGGATTTCGTTGTGAAAAAAGCAAAGTTTAGCCACTGGCTTAAACAATCATTGCTATTTGTCAGTCACGGCCCCTGGGTTTGGGCGGCATACACGTTGTTTACCGGCATGCTCATGACGGTTGGACGCGTTTCCCTGGCACTGGGTATTTTAGTTTCTGTAACGTCTTTATTTGTTGGCGTAGGCGTTGCAAAATACATCGACCTTAAGCATTCGGCAGAAAATCCGGTAGGCTTTTACTGGGCAGTTAAAAAAAGTTTGCCGTTAGCGGTGTTGGCGGCAAGCACTATTGTAGTTTTCTGGTTTGTGTTTATGTTGGTAGCCAATCTCTTTACCGGCGAATTTTATAAAATCGCCCAGTTCTTCTTCTATTGGGAGTTAACTCCCGAGAATCTGAATCGTCAAACAACGCGAGAGATTGCTAACTGGATTTATGCCTATGCCAATGTCACGTTGATTTTTGCCTTGTTAATGCTGACTACCTTTGCCAGCTGGTTCAGCTACCCTTTGATGCTGTTTAAAGACTATAGCTGGAGCCAGGCAAAAGAAGAGGGTAATTACGCTGTCAGCAGAAATCAGAATGCCATGTATAAAATGCTCGGGTTTATATTTGCCGAGGCAATACTCTGCACGGCAGTAACCCCCTTGTTAACGCCTGTTTTGTATATGCTGACGTCAACCATGATGTATGTCTCTTACAAGGGTTTTTTTGAGGTCAGTAAATAATCAAATATCGGGAAAAGACTGTAATAAGGTCTCCACCTGTTCAGCAGGCAGTTGAATGATAAGCCGCACCTGTTCGGCGAAATCCTGCTTTAAAATATGCCCATCAAGCTTTTTCAACAAATATTCAAGCGGCTGCATCTGTTTATAATCCAGCGTTAATGGGATGTTAACCATTTCGATATAAGCGACGATTTCAGCCGCATCAATAACCTGTTTCGCCGTATTGCCATAAGCGCGGGTTAACCCCCCTGCTCCCAATTTAACGCCGCCAAAATAACGTATCACCGCAATCAGAAGGTTGATCAACGCCTTGCCTTCAATATGCTGAAAAATCGGTTTGCCGGCTGTTCCGGTTGGTTCGCCTGCATCATGAAATCGATAAATCAAGCCATGGTCTGTTTTAATCCGGTACGCATAAGCAATGTGGCTGGCATTGGGATGTTCATCATGAAGCTGCTTAAGGTGTTGCAGCACTTCGATTTCACTGGCACAGGGCACAATCACACCAATAAAACGGGATTTTTTTATGTTCTCTTCAATGACCTGCCTGGATTTCACACAATACATCATTTTGGAGGGGAGACGATCGATTGCATCTGCGATACGGCGATCGGATGCCCTAAAGATGCTGCTTTGGCAAGCCACATCATGGCAAGATTTGCGTCTTTGGCTAAACCATTACCCTTTAAATAACAGCATCCCAGAACATGCATGGCATCAGTAAAGTTTTGTTTGATCGCAAGCTCCAACCAATAAATAGCACTTTGTGTCTTATTGTGATCTAAAAAAAGTATTGCCAAATCATTTTGTGCGCTGGCATCACCAGCATCGGCGCTTTTAATTAGTTCAATATCATCCGAATCGAGCGGTATGCAAATATGCGGTTTGACTGAGTCAAAGCAGATCATGGTTTTGTAATAATCCTTATTGTTGACCTCACTCTTTAAAGAGCCATCGGCAATGCGACGCCTGATAGTACGATCACTCCATTCGGTTAATGTCGTGGTTGCTTGAAGGCTGATTTGCATGCTGTATCCTTAAAATATGTTCGCCGGACTTTTTATGCGGCAGTTTTGTTTTGCCGGACTTTTTATGCGGCATTGATGTTTTGTTAAGTAGCGCAAATAGCTTATTTGGCATAATTCTACAAAAATAATAACTTAATTTGGGTTGTCGTTAAAGATAATGCTGCTATTTAAGCTCGTTATCAACAATCACACTATATTGTGGCAGAAGGCGCTGATTAACAACCCTGTATAAATAATATCCACTTGTTTTAATTTTAAAAAAAAGAAATTATAGTGTTTTGGTAATAGTTCCTCCCAAGTTGGCATCATTTTAGCTAATCATATTTTGATGTATATTTCTAACTTAAAGAGGCTTAACTCATGAACTCATTATCCATAAAAAAAGTACAACAAGGTTTCACATTAATAGAGCTAATGATCGTGGTTGCGATCATTGGTATTTTGGCGGCGATTGCGATTCCGGCGTATCAGACTTACACTCAAAAAAGCGCAGATTTTCTGAAGTTACATTGGCAACTGCTGGTGTGAAGATTGCGGTCGGAAATTTGCGCTCAAACGGAAGATTCATGATGATCCCATGTCATGCCGGGTGTTACATTGGTTACAAAATGAAGGCGTGTAAAAGCTGAATTGGCGGGAGCAACGAACTGCGTAAAGTTAAAACGTTGGTATCAGTTTCTGGCAAGCAATTGGACGGTGCAATAATTACTGCAACGTCGATCGCATCTACTTCGGTATCGTCGCCACGAGACTTATGCCTTAACCGGTGTATATGGTAGGTGCGGTAAAGTGGGGTGGAGATGCGGTAAGCTCTGTATTGCATTAGGTATTTGCTAATAGCTCTGCAATGGGATTCGCTTCGAAGGAATCCATAAATCGGGATGATCTAACCCGGCCCTGCTTAGGATTTTTCCAAGCGGGGTTTTTTATGTACGATTTTATTTGTTTAATTTTTTAACCAAGGTACCCGTAGTGTTTATACGCAACAAAGCCTTATTCATCCATTTAAGCGCCATGGATCATCTTAGCATTGCCGACTGTTTAAAAAAGTAGGAGTTGGCAACGTTTTCTGCCTACATGCACAACGTATGATTTATCACATTGCAGCTAACCCAAACATAATCCTTTACAGGGTTGGCTGGTTTTTGTATATCTAATAAATAGTGGACTTAATTCTAAATCTATTGCATTCTCTATTGTATTGTTTATTTAACTTTTTGGAGAAATTATGTCAGTTGGTTTGATGCACGCGATGCCCAGGAATTTGGAGCATCTCTTGCGGAATTTTTTATTGAAAGAATTCAGCAAGAGGCGGCCGGCGAAAAAGAATAAGCCGATGGCTAAAAAGCAGGCGGTTTTGGATAAAATGTTTGTAAAGATTCAGCTATTCAAAACAAATCATAAACTGAATTTTTATAAAAAAGCAAAGCTATGGAATGCTTTTAAATGGAAATTGCTGGACGCAAACTACGATCCTGAATTTGTCGATGAATTGACCAAAGATGCTGATGTTAAAATGTTAATATTGTCTGCTCCGATAAAATATGTCCTATTGGATCAAAAATCTGTTTTCTCCGTCTAAACAAAGTCGGGATGATCTCAAGAAACCGCCTGCGCACTTCGCCTGTCGAAGTCAAGCATAAGTCATAAAGAAAAGGGGGACGCGCATTTACGGGAAGGCAATCTCGAAGAGGCAAAAACCTGCTTAGGCAAGCAATCGCCCTTAATTCAGCTTACGCTAAAGCTTACAATAACCTGGGCCTTGATCTTAAAAGAACAAGGTCTCTATGAGGATGCTAAACAATGCCTGAAGACTGCTCTTGCCATTGATCCAGGCATAGTCCATGCACTATACCTGTTGGGGACAATTTTTCAGCTTCAGTGCAAACTGGAAGAGGCTATTGACCATTTTCACAATGCCTTGGTAATTGCGCCGGATTTTGAAATAGTTTACTGCGAGTTATGTCACGCACTTTTTCAGCAGGGAAAAATTGTCGATGCCAAACAAGTTATCGCCAAAGGATCGCCATTAACCCAGGTCTCCCCGATTTTTATTATTACCAGGGAAATTTGCATAAATACACAGGAGAACTTGATAAGGCTGCCACTGACTATAGAACGGCATTATCAATTCAGCCCGATTATGTGGAAGTGCACTACAACCTCGGCATGGTGTTGCAGGAGCAAGGTAACCCGAGTGCAGCTATCGTTAGCTTTCAGAAAGCGATTTCTCTCAAACCCGATCACGCAGAAATCTACCTCGATCTGGGCAATGCACTTAAGGGTATGGATAGACTGGACGAGGCTGAGGCAAGTTACCTGAGGGCACTACAGATTAAGCCCGATATTGCAGAGGCGCATAATAACCTGGGTGCTTTCTTGATGAGGCGCGGGGAAATTGATAAGGCGATAGCAAGATGGCGCCTTGCATTACATATCAAGCCCGATTATGCAGAGGCGCATAATAACTTGGGTATAGCCCTGACAGATATTGGGGAACTTGATGAGGCAGTAACAAGCTGTCGCCTTGCAATAAAAATCAAGCCCGATTATGCACTGGCGCATAATAATCTGGGTAATGCTTTTAAGAGCTCTCTGAAAAAAGTATCGGTGCTTTGGAAAGCTATCGCCAAGCGCTCCAGATCAAGCCCGATTTTGTCGAGGCGCATAACAATCTGGGCATCACTTTAGTGGATCTGGGTCGACTGGATGAGGCCGAGGTCAGTTACCGTCGGGCGATAGAGATCAATCCCGACTATGATAATGCACATAGCAACCTTCTTTACTGCCTCACTCAAAATGCGACGATGGATGCGGAAATGTTGTTTTCCGAGCACTATCGATTTGGCGAGCAGTTTGAATCCCCTTTTCGCGCCAACTATAGGCCTCATGCGAATACACGAATCCCCGAACGCACCTTACGGATAGGATTTGTCTCCGGAGATTTACGCAACCATGCGGTGGCTAACTTTATCGAGCCGGTGCTGGCTCATTTGTCGGGCTATCCGCAATTATCGCTGCACGCTTATGCCAATCATATCCTTGAAGATGCGACCACTTTACGCTTAAAAAAGTATTTTGCACATTGGCATGCCATTGTTGGTTTGAGTGATGAGGCGCTAGCAGAAAAAATTCGTGCCGACCGTATCGACATTCTGATTGACCTTTCCGGACATACAGCAAAAAATCGCCTGTTAACCTTTGCCAGAAAACCGGCGCCGGTTCAGGCTAGCTGGATAGGCTCCCCTGAACAACAGGGTTGCATGCCATGGACTATTATTTGGCTGACCGATTTTTTCTACCTGATGAAAAATTCAGGGCGCAGTTCACCGAAAAAATCGTGTATTTGCCAGCTAATGCGCCATTTATACCCTCTAAAGAGGCGCCTTCGGTGAATGTGTTGCCCGCTTTAAGCAATGGTTTTGTGACTTTTGGCAGTTTCAACCGGATGGGTAAACTCAGTCCCTCGGTTATCGCCACATGGTCGCAACTGCTTCATGCCGTACCTGAGTCCAGAATAGTGCTAGGTGCGACACCCGAGGATGGCTATGACACGTTAGTTGACTGGTTTGCACAAGAAGGTATCGTGCGGAAACGCTTGAGTTTTTATCCAAGATGCGGCATGGGAGGCTATTTGGCTCTGCATCATCAGGTGGACATTTGCCTGGATACCTTTCCTTATAATGGAGGCACCACGACCTGTCACGCGCTGTGGATGGGTGTACCGACACTGACCATGGCAGGAAGTACGCCGCCTGGCAGGGTGGGAGCGATATTGCTAAGCCATGTGGGATTGGAAGGATTTATAGCGAAGAATAAAAATGATTTTGTCAAAAAGGGCCAGGGGGTGGCGCAGGATATTACAGCGCTGGCAGAACTACGGGCAGAGTTACGCTTACGTTTTGAGCAGTCTGCCATGGGTCAACCTGAGTTGATTGCCGAAGGTTTGGAACGTGCTTTGCGCATTATGTGGCGGCGCTGGTGTAGCGGTCTTTCGCCGACAGATCTGTATGTGGAAGACAATAAATGGACGATGTAATTCGTGGAATTGAGCAATGACTGCGTCGCGAAAATCGCCACCAATTTATGTCACACAACCCCTACTTCCGCCGCTGGAAGAGTTTATTCCCTATCTGGAACAAATATGGGACAACAAATGCTTCACCAACGGCGGCCCATTCCATCAGCAACTGGAACAAGCGTTATGTGACTATCTGGGCGTCAAGCACATCGCCCTGTTCACCAACGGCACGATCGCGTTGGTTACGGCACTGCAAGCTTTGCGAATCACCGGCGAGGTCATCACCACACCCTATTCTTTTGTGGCGACCTCGCATTCTTTGCTGTGGAACGGCATCAAGCCGGTATTCGTGGACATTGACCCGAACACGCTCAACCTCGATCCCGACAAGATCGAGGCGGCCATCACTCCGCAGACCACCGCCATCATGCCGGTGCATTGCTACGGACATCCGTGCGATGTGGAGCCATCCAGAAGATTGCCGACAACTACAATCTCAAAGTCATCTACGATGCAGCGCATGCTTTTGGCGTGCAGATGCCAAGGTGGCAGCGTGCTCAACCATGGCGATCTGTCGGTGCTGAGTTTCCATGCCACCAAAGTGTTCAACACTTTTGAAGGCGGCGCCATCGTCTGTCCCGATGCCAAGACCAAAGTGCGCATCGACCAACTGAAGAATTTCGGCCATGTGGGCGAAGTCACCGTGGTCGCCCCCGGCATCAACGGCAAGATGAGTGAATTCAACGCGGCATTGGGCTTGTTGCAGTTGAAGTACATTGACCAGGCCTTGCACGAGCGCAAAGAAATCGATGCAGCCTATCGTGAACAGCTGAAGGGCGTGAAAGGGTATCCACTGCTTGCAGCGATGCAGGCGAAAAAGTTGCCAACTATGCCTATTTCCCGATTCTGGTGGAAGCCGACTACCCGCTCAGCCGGGATGAACTTTACCAAAAGCTCAAAGATAACGGCATCCATCCCCGCCGCTATTTTTATCCCTTGATATCGGACTTCCCCATGTATCGCGGCTTGCCATCGGCGCAGCGAGAGAACCTGCCGGTGGCAACGAGGCATGCGCAGCAAGTTCTTTGCCTGCCGATCTATCCTGATCTGGACATGTCGGTAGTCGACGAAATCACCGTTTCATCGCGGCTCAATAAAAATGGATACAATGCTAAAGGCTTCACGGGGAAGCGAGATGAGACTGGCCATCATGCAGCCATATTTCTTCCCCTACATCGGCTATTTCCAGCTGATCGCGGCGGTCGATCTGTTCATCGTGTATGACAACATCAAATACACGAAAAAGGGCTGGATCAACCGCAACCGCATGTTGCAGAACGGCAAGGACGTGATGTTCTCGCTGCCGTTGAAAAGCGATTCGGACTATCTGGATGTGTGCGAACGGGAACTGGCGGCGGATTTCAACCGCGACAAATTGCTGAACCAATTCAAGGGCGCATACCGACGTGCGCCGTATTTTGCGCAGACGTTTCCGCTGATCGAGCAGATCGTGCGGTATGAGGAGACGAACCTGTTTCGCTTCCTGCACCACTCCATCGTCAAAACCTGCGAGCATTTGGGCATCACGACGGAGATCAGGATCTCTTCCGACATTGCCATCGACCATGACCTGAAGAATCAGGACAAGGTGCTTGCCTTGTGTGAAGCGGTCGGCGCGAGTACCTATGTGAACGCCATCGGCGGCATGGAGCTGTATTCAAAAGAAGACGTTCCGGGAGAAGGGCATCGAATTGAAATTCATCCAGATCGAAACCGTTCGAATATCCGCAGTTCGGCGATGCGTTCGTGCCTTGGCTGTCGATCATCGACGTGATGATGTTCAATCCGCTCGATACGATCCAGAACCTGTATCTCGACTAACTATGAGTTGATCTGAACCATGTTCAAGTGGAAAAAATTAGGCAAGGTGTTCACGCCGCAAGAAGTGGAAGGGCGCAGTTGGTTGAAAGAGTTCGCGCAAGCCCCCGCGACGCTGGTGTTCGACGATTTCGTGCGCGTCTATTTCTCCTGCCGTCCGCCGGCGGATGAGAACGGCCAGTACGTGAGCTACTCCGCCTATGTCGATCTGGATCGCGCCGATCTGTTCAAGGTGCGGCATGTCGGCGAACAGCCCATTCTGAGTCTGGGTGGGCTGGGCGAGTTCGATGAGTTCGGCACCTATCCGGTCTCCGTCATCCGCAATGGCGACGAAGTGCGCGCCTATTACGCGGGCTGGACGCGCTGCGAATCCGTGCCTTTCAACGTGGCGATCGGCATGGCGACCAGCCGCGACGGAGGCGAGACCTTCACCAAGCTCGGCAACGGCCCGGTTTTGTCGTATTCGCCGGATGAACCCTTCGTGTTGAGCGGGCCGAAGATACGGCGTTTCAACGATACTCTGGTATCTGTGGTACATCGCCGGACGCAAGTGGAAGATGGTCGATGGCCGGGCGGAGCCGGTCTATAAGATCCGCATGGCATCATCCTCGGATGGCATCCATTGGAACAAGGTCAACAAAGACCTGATCGAGAGCCGCATCGAAGAAGACGAAGCGCAAGCCAGCCCGGACGTGTTCTACGCCAACGGCAAATATCACATGTTCTTCTGCTACCGCTACAGCAGCCACTATCGCGGCAAGGAGAACGGCTACCGCATCGGTTATGCCTCCAGCACCAACTTGATCGACTGGGTGCGCGACGATGCGAAAGCAGGCATCGACGTGTCGGAGGAAGGATGGGATGCCGAGATGATCAGCTATCCGCATGTATTCGAACTGGATGGAAAGACCTATCTGGCCTACCTTGGCAACCAGGTCGGCCGGTACGGTTTCGGTCTGGCCGTGCTGGATGGAAAGTTGGAGTAAGGGATGAGCGCGATGAAGTGGAAAAAGCTCGGCAAGATATTCGACCCGACGCAACACAAGCTGCCGAACGACTGCGTGCAATTCGCCCAATCGCCGCAGGCCTTGGTGTTCGACGATTTCGTGCGCATTTATTTCTCCACCCGCTCGGTGGACAAGAGCAATGGCAAGTATCTAAGCCATATCGCCTTCGTCGATATGCAGAAGAACCTGCGCGATGTGATTCGCGTGTCGGACAAGACGGTCATTCCGCTCGGCGGACTCGGTTGTTTCGACGAACATGGGATATTCCCGATGAGCGTCATGCGCCATGGCGATGCCGTGTATGGCTATACCTGCGGCTGGAATCGGCGGGTGTCCGTCTCGGTCGATACCGCCATCGGTCTGGCCATCAGCCGCGATGACGGACTCACCTTCCAGCGCATCGGCGACGGGCCGGTGCTGGCGGCATCGCTGCACGAGCCCTGTCTGGTCGGCGACGGCTTCGTGAAGGTCATCGGCGGCGTATTTCACATGTGGTACATCTTCGGTACTGGCTGGAAGAGGTTCTCGCCGGATGCGCCGCCGGATCGCACCTACAAGATCGGCCATGCGGTTTCCAGCGACGGCATCAACTGGGTCAAGGAAGAAGCGCGGCAGATCATCGCTGACCGCTTGGGTGCGGATGAAAGTCAGGCGCTGCCGACGGTGATCGAGATCGATGGCCGATATCACATGTTCTTCTGCTATCGCCAATCTTCCGACTTCAGGAAGAACAAGGATCGCGGCTATCGTATCGGCCATGCTTGGTCGGACGATCTGGTGAACTGGACGCGGGACGATGAGAATCCGCTCCTCGACGTCACGCCGGGCGACTGGGATTCGGATATGTTGTGCTACCCGCATGTGTTCGAGTGCGATGGCAAGGTGTATCTTGCTCTATAACGGCAACGAGTTCGGACGCTACGGTTTCGGGCTGGCGGTATTGGAAACATGAGCGAGTCGGTCGAATATCTGTTTGAACAAGGCATCTGAGGCGGAGATCGCTGAACATCTGTCGCGTTGTGATGCCGATTTCGTGCCGCCCTTGAGCGGTCGGGTCGAGATAAACGACTATGCGCAAAAAGATCGCGAGCAAAGCGACGAGATTCGAAGCATGGTCGGGCGGCACACTGGTCGGTTTGGTGGCGGCCTATTGCAACGACCAGGAGAAGCGCATCGCCTACATCACCAGCGTCAGCGTGCTGAAGGAGTGGACAGGCAAAGGCATCGCCGCGCGTTTGATGAGCAGTGCATCGAACACGCGAAAGCGTCGGGGATGCGGCAGATCAGTCTGGAGGTGGCGAGTGACAATATGCCTGCCATCAAACTGTATGAAAAGAGCGGATTCGTTGCGGGCAAGGCGAATGCGCCATTCGTTAGCATGAATCTACTATTTGGAAAGCGGGGAAGAAGCATGAACAGCAAGCGTGACTATAACGTTGAAATAAAAGACACGAACGACCACAAATATGCTTACGGCTTCGACTTCGATGTGATGCACCCTTACATGATCAAATCGTTCGAGCCTTTCTTCAACAAGGGAAGCCTGCTTGAACTGGGAAGCTTCAAGGGCGATTTCACCAGAAGATTCCTGCCCTATTTCGATGATGTCACCTGTGTCGAAGCCTCGGATGTCGCTATCGAGGAAGCCAAGAAAGAAACTGGGCGACAAGGTGAAAGTTCGTCAATTCGCTCTTTGAGAAAGCGACCTTGCCCAAGCGCTATGACAACATCGTGCTGACCCATGTGTTGGAACATCTGGATGATCCGGTGCTGGTGTTGAAACGCATCAACGACGAGTGGCTGGCCGAAGAGTGGCAGGTTCTTCCTGGTGTGTCCCAATGCAAATGCGCCTTCCCGGCAAATCGCCGTCAAGATGGGATTGATCTCTCATAATGCCGCGGTCACGCCGGCGGAGGCCGAGCATGGCCACCGATGCACCTACACATTGGATACCTTGGAGCGGGATGCTGTGGCGGCGGGGCTGAAGGTGGTTCACCGGTCCGGAATATTCTTCAAGGCGCTGGCGAACTTCCAGTGGGATCGATTGCTGCAAACGGACATCATCTCCAAGGAATATCTGGAAGGATGTTACAAACTGGGGCAGCAGTATCCGGACTTGTGTTCGAGCATCTTCTTGATGTGCGAAAAAGGGAATTGACAGGGCAAACTGCTCCCACTTAAAGTCGACTTTTGCTAAGCAGTTACATCACCTCGACAATAGTACAAACCCAAAAATATGAGTAATCACAAACTGAACAGAAATGGTGTAAAACCCATCTTGATTTTCCCAGGCGGCATGCCACGTTCGCTTGAATATCTGCAAAAATGCCTGCACGATGGACAAACTGTCATCGGCGCTTCATCTCTTGATTACGATGTATCCCGTGAAAAATATCCTGAATGGCTATACCTGCCTTATATTACTCAACCGGAATTCGACACCGCTCTTGAACAAGCCATTGCCGATTTCGATATCAGTGGAATTTTTTCACCCAATATTGTGGTCTGGAATTATCTGAATCGTGCCTTAGGTGTTATAGCCCCAAACGTAGTTTTAGTAAACACCTCGCCGGTCAATGCGGAATTGGGTGGCTACCGTACCGCTCGCCATCATGCACGTGCTTTAATCGAAAAGCCGCTTCCGTTGGCTACAAATCTTGCAGGTAAACCCTCAATATCGGAAACCGAACTCGCTGCCTTATTTCGTCATGCAGATTTGATTCCCGGCATGTGCGACGACGAAAAATTTTGCGTTTTATGCGAAATTGCCCGTTTCGTCGCATCTGGAGATATTGTTGAAATAGGAAGTTGGTGGGGAAAATCGGCCTTTATTTTGGCCCGGTTAGCTCATTGTTACACCATTGGTAATTTGCTATGTGTGGACCCCTGGTCGAACGAGCACTTGGTGCAGCATGATGAAAAAGGATTGGTGGATAGCGGATCGGTGCAAGTAGATGCCGAGGAAGCACTCATAGTTTTTGAGATGAACCTGCTGCCTTACAATTTAAACCATGTTAACTATTTGCGCATGCCATCAACAGAAGGTGCAAAGCATTATCGTGAATACCGGAGCGCTACCACCGAATCATTTGGAACAACGCACTATTGCGGACGTATAGCGATCCTGCATATTGACGGCAATCACAGTTATAACGCTGTTAAGGCCGATATTAAGTCTTGGGGAGACCTGGTTGTTGACGGCGGATGGATAATTTTTGACGACTATATCTGGCCCTATGGAGGTGGTCCCCAGAGGGCTGGCGATGAATTCCTGGCGGAAAATAAAGACAGAATTGATGTTGCATTTGTGATGGGTAGCGCTTTATTTATTCAGCTATCATTAACCACCCAACATTATTAACCATCGTTCATTTTTCAGATTTTTAATCCTAAATAAGGATCAATCAGGATCTCTACGAACTAGCCAAGCAAGACGCGGCGTTGGAACATCGCTCTATCGCCGGGCAAATCGAGTTTTTGGCACGGGTGGGACGGGCTGCACTCGATACCCCTGATCTACCCGTCAGTTTCGTGGCTGAGTCGTTGGCATCGATGGCCGAACCGCGTGAACAGTCTCAGCCATTCGAAGCCCGGAATTTCACGGTTAAAGAATAACTCATGAAATTATTCCTGGAATCAATATTGTAAATAAGGGTCTCAGCGAGTGATATTTTCGATTACTTGTTCTTGGGGTAAACAGACTCTGAAAGCCGGGGATCTGTCCCTGCAACAAACATTACTGCAATAGACTATTTCTATAGGAAGGCATTATGAAACGGCATTTATTATTAATCTTTATATCATTATTGAGCGCTTGCTCGAATCTGCCGCCAGCCATTGAGGATCCGCCTCTTTATGACATTTCATATAGTCAGGCAACTCGAAACATAGCCCAATTTAAAGAGGCGCCTGTGCGTTGGGGTGGTGTTGTCATTGATGTGGAAAACGAACAAAACTTCAGCCTTGTGCAAATATTGTATTATCCCCTTAACAGTTACGGTCGTCCGCGATTAGACAAACAGAACGAAGGACGTTTCCTTATTAAAAGCCCTCAATTCCTGGATCCGGCTGTTTATACAAAAGATACGGAAATTACCGTTGCAGGAACACTTAAGGGCGATATAGAGCGTAAAGTTGGCAACAAAACACTTCGTCTGCCCCTGATTTCATCGACGGTTATCTATCTGTGGCCGGATTATGTACCCGGCAATTATTATGGTTACGGCGGTTATGGTGGTTTTGGTTACGGCAATCCTTATTATGGATACTATGGCTATTACCCTTATTACTGGGGCGGATATTATTGGCCGTACCGGTATTAGGGCTACCCACTTAGCTCTGGGTGGTCTTACTCCGGCTACACAGCTAAAACCCATGAATAGTCATGAAAAATTATGGCCGTATGGTAGATGGTTAATCTCTCGCAGCTTAGCTTTTCTCAGGCTGATAATACGTGAATTAAATCCCTTAGTCGATCCAGGGATGATGCACTCCATTCAAACCAGACGCTTTCAGGATCGGCCAGATCGGTGACAATGCAACTGTCTATCAGGATAACGGCCATAAAGACCAGAAAATGAGTCAGGCGCTGCGATTTCATCTTCTGACAAATAACATCCCGGATCTTCGGCCCAGTAGTTTGATGTGGTTTGTGCAGCCCTTACGCGCGTATTGCCGTTACAAATATTCTGATAATGGCAGGTTGCACAACGGCCTTCGAGCGGCCTGGGATTTTGTTTTAGTCCGGCCATTAACGGATCGGATGTATCCATCCATATTTCTGAGAATGGGCGTTTCTTGACATTACCCAGATCATAATGCCACCAGAACGTGTCAGGATGTACGTTGCCGAGATTATCGATATTGGCGACATTGACGCCGGAAGCGTTACCGCCCCATTGTTCCAGCTTGGCTTTAATATGTCCGGCTTTATCCGGGAAATTTTTCATGACCCAATGCAAAAAATAAACCGCATCGGCATCATTATTGCCGGTCACAAATTCCCGATCCTTACCTGCTTTAAGCCACTCATAGCAGGTTTCGAACATCAAATCCATGGCATCGCGGGTCATCTCATAAAAGAGCATCATCCTTGCGATTCCTGTTACCGCGACCACCATAATTCAAATGTGACAAGTAAAACTTGTCGATATCGTTATCGTCCATTAATTGCAAAAGGGCGGGGAAATCCCTGAAGTTATCCTGCGTTAAAGTAAATCGGATACCGACCTTAATACCTTTGTCAAGGCACAAGTGTACGCCGCGCAACGCTTCGTCAAAAGAACCTTTGACACGCCGGAACTGGTCATGGGTATCTTTGATGCCGTCCAGACTCACGCCGATATATTGATAATCAATCGCGGCGATTTCATCGATATTCTCAGCCGATATTTTGGTGCCGTTACTGGACAGGGCGACATAAAAGCCCATGTCCTTGGCGCGCCGGGAAATCTTGAATATATCAGGATGCAGCAAGGGCTCGCCGCCGGACAATATCAACACCGGCACTTTAAAAGATTTTAAATCATCCATGACGGTATAGATTTCCGGTGTAGTCAATTCACCTGGAAAATCGATATCCGCTGAGGTTGTGTAGCAATGCTTGCAAGTAAGATTGCAGCGGCGGATTAAATTCCAGATAACCACGGGGGCTGCAGGTTTGCGCGCGGGTTTCAGGGGCGTCGGGTCTATCAGTTCCCGCATATATTGGCTTAATCGAAACATCTATAGATTCCTTTTTTAATGTTGTGCCATTCTATCTTAATCTGACTTTTGGTCTGAATTTTCGAGGAAATGCTCAAAAAATATTGTGGGAGCGGCTATAGCCGCGAAGAGCGCCGCTAAAGCCGCTCCCACGATGACCTTATTTTGTCCAAGTTATTAAGTGCGCGATGCGCACCCTACAAAACTAAGATTTTTGGGATCAACGAAACCAATAATCCATCACCAACCCGGCAAATACAGCCACGCCAAACCAATTGTTGTTTAAAAAGGCTTTAAAACACTGGTCTTTTTCCCGATGAAATATCAATTTTTGTTGATAAACCGAGAGGCCGGAGGCGACTAAAATACCACCATAATATGGCCAACTCAACTGCTTCATCTGGCCTACGATAAGCAGCAGAACGATAATAATAATCTGCAAAAGCGCCATGATATGACGATCGTAATCTCCAAAAAGGATGGCTGTTGACTTAACGCCTATTTTTAAATCATCCTCTTTATCAACCATGGCATACATGGTGTCATAAACCAATGCCCATAATACCACGGCCAAATACATCACCCACGCCACTGATGGTATGCTGTTTATTTGTGCGGAAAAGGACATTGGCACAGCCCAACCAAAAGCAATGCCTAAATAAGCTTGCGGCAAATGGGTGTAGCGCTTCATAAAGGGATAACTGGCGGCCAGAAATGCCGCGATAAAAGACAGCACAATGGTATAGCTATTAAGCATTAAGACCAGACCAAAAGCAGACAGACATAATACAACAAAGACTATCAGGGCTTCCTTAGGCTTTACCTTGCCTGCGGCAATGGGGCGTTGTTTAGTGCGTTCCACATGGGGATCAAAATCTCTATCCGCATAATCATTAATCACACAACCGGCGGCACGCATCAGCACTACACCCAGACAAATAACGATTAATACCAGCAGATCAGGCCTACCATCACTGGCCACCCAGAGCGCCCATAATGCCGGCCACAATAAAATCAAAATTCCAATAGGCCGATCAAATCGCGCCAATAACCAGTATTGCTTGATTCGATCTTTTACCTGTTCCTTAAGATTTGTTATTGCCACTATTTTTACCTTTAATTTATTAAATCCAGATACTTTAACAACTATAACACTACAGAGCTAACTCGCTAATTCCCTCTGTCAAAATTTCCACAAATTCACAGATTATAAATTTACCAATAGGTAAGACTAATCTGTGAATCTGTGGCAGTTTACTTTTTTACGAACTGCCTGATTACAACCGGAGTGGTTTTCAAGCCTAAGTTTTGTTTAAAATGCTATTATAGCTTTTTATTTTATTGGGCACTTGTGCCTGTGGGTGTGTAAAGCATGTCTGTCAAAATTTATCACAATCCGCGTTGCGGAAAATCACGTCAAACATTGCAATTACTACAAGAGCAAGGCATTGAACCGGAGATCATCGAATATCTTAAAACGCCTCCCAGTGCTGAGGAACTGAATGACATTCTGCAAAAATTAGGCATCGGGCCTCGTGAATTGATGCGCAAGAATGAAGCTGAATACAAAGCGAGCGGTTTGAATGATGAAACACTGGATCGGCAGGCGCTCATTAATGGCATGGTAAGCCATCCGATACTCATTGAACGCCCTATTGTTGTTGCCAATGACAAAGCGGCGATTGGCCGTCCGCCGGAAGCTGTACTCACTATTTTATGACTAAAATTCTGGTTCTTTATTTCTCCAGGCATGGCACAACTGCGGAAATGGCAAATCATATCGCACGGGGCGTAGAAGCTGTCAAGGGAGTTGAAGCCGTTCTGAGAACGGTGCCGGACGTTTCAAGCATTTGTGAAAAGACGGCAGAGAGCATTCCCGCTCACGGTGCAATTTACGCCACACTTGAAGATTTGAAGCTATGTGATGGACTAGCGTTAGGCAGTCCCACCCATTTTGGTAACATGGCATCGCCGCTCAAATATTTTATTGATAACACGACAGAAATCTGGTTCTCTGGTGTATTAGTAGGTAAACCAGCCTGCGTATTTACTTCAACCGGTAGTATGCATGGAGGACAGGAAAGCACTTTATTATCGATGATGTTGCCACTGCTGCACCACGGCATGCTTTTATTGGGCCTGCCTTACACTGAAACGGCTTTGCGTGAGACGACATCAGGCGGCACACCCTATGGCCCAAGTCACTTGTCAATGGAACAGGCCGGTTTAAGTGATCATGAAAAAAGACTGTGCCTGGCAATCGGGACACGTTTGGCTAAAACGGCACTTCTTTTAAAACAGGTTTGAAGCACATTTCATGAATATAAAACCAATCTATTTTTACATTGTTGCACTAACCGGTTATTTTGGCCTGTTTACATTATTAATGCTCTGGAATACCGTATTGACTCCTTCCTCCCGGTTTCCTGTTGCGTTAATGTTATTAATCACCGTTACACCCTTGTTGCTGAACTTGCGCGGTTTGTTGGATCGCAACCCTAAAAGCTGTGCCTGGATGGCTTATATCAGCCTGATTTATTTTATACATGGTTCTGTAGAAACTTTCGTTAATGCCAACGGACGCTTACTTCCATCGCTGGAAATGATCTTCAGTCTGATGCTGTTCTTCGGCACAACACTTTATGTCCGCTATGCTGGAAAAAAAACCTAAGCAACTTCCTTTGGACTTTGAGTTCAGGGCGAACCAGACTTTTGATGATTTTTTTCCCGGCGCTAATCTGGAAATTATTAATCACTTGCAAAAATGTATCGCCGGTAACGGTGAACGGCAAATCTTTATCTGGGGCCCATCCGGGCTAGGCAAAAGTCATCTGTTACAAGCCTGTTGTCAACAGGCGCAAAACCAACAACTCAGCTCATTCTATTTTGCTTTATCACCTCTAGAGCTCCCAGATCCTGCACTGCTAGCTGGTCTGGACAACTTTGATATCGTTTGTTTCGACAATATTGAGCACATAGCAGGCAATCCGGCATGGGAGAAGGCTTTTTTTAACTTCTTTAATCTACATCGCGATCAGGGTCATACGCTTATTTTATCCGCATCCTGCCCACCCAATAAAATTGCCATCCAATTACCCGATCTTAAAACACGTCTTAACTGGGGGTTAACATTAAAAATACAGCCCTTATGTGATAACGACAGAATTACTGCTTTAATTTTCAAAGCAGACCAAATGGGCTTCGAAATATCGCAGCAAGCAGGGCGTTTTCTACTGACACATTATGACAGGGACTTGTCTTTTTTATGGTCGCTACTAACCAAACTTGATCGGGCATCATTAGCCGCCAAACGCAAATTAACTATTCCATTCTTAAAGCAAATCTTGAGCGAAGAAACTTTTGACAAGTAAAGGTATATTAATGGACAAAAACTGAGGCCCTGATAAGGAATGCCATACGAACTGGCAAATACCCAAGTGTTAAAAGCACTTATTTAAAATCGATATTTGTATTGATGAAGTTCAGGGAATTGAAGTCTGGTTTTTAGCATAAAAAATATAATCCGCAGTGTAAGCCACCCTTTTCTCTCCTCCCAGGTGATTTGAGTCGCATCCCGACAAAGGCGGTAAGCCCCCGTGAGTATTAATCCGGTTAATAAAGCTCACGTCCGAAAATAAACCATTACCCTTATGCGCTACTACCTCGACAAGTAACCAGGAAATAGAGGTATCTGGCGCAATATCAATTTTATTAACCACCCGCCCAACTACGCGACTACCCTCCTTGTACTCCCAAATAGGGCCTGAATAATGATTACCTACAACCTTGCCTTGCTCGTCGAATAATTTGGCGTCAGGCGCTTGTAATTGCCAGGAATAAACACCACCATTCAGTAAGCATTGATAAATCTGGTCACCTTTCGCATGGACAGACAAAACAGGACTATTTCCACTTGGCGGTTTAATTTGCTCAGGTATTGAAATTTCAGCACAAACGACTACCGGCAGAAAAACCCATAAACCCACAAGCTTTTTAAACATATCTATCACCAATTGTTACTTTTATTGCGGCCATAACTCAAATAACGGTCAATGAAACTATAGCTGAACTGAAGAGGCACAAGACGAACAAAAAAATGCAGAGACACTTATGCCTTGGGTATTTTCAAATAAAAAACCTTCTGCATCAAAAGACACAGAAGGTTAAATTGATTGAATCAAGCTGAGTAATTAGATTCAGCAAAATCCCAGTTCACTAACGCCCAAAATGCTTCCAGATAAGCTGGGCGTGCATTACGGTAATCAATGTAGTAAGCATGCTCCCAAACATCACAGGTTAATAAAGGGGTTTGTCCTGTAGTTAATGGACAACCGGCATTGCTAGTACTTACCAACGCCAAACTGCCATCAGCATTTTTCACTAACCAGGCCCAACCTGAACCAAAGGTTGTTACTGCGCATTTAGTAAATTCTTCCTTGAATTTTGCAAAAGAGCCAAACGTAGCGTTAATTGCCTGCGCTATTGCGCCGGTGGGTTCGCCACCACCATTTGGAGTCAAGCTATTCCAATAAAAGGTGTGATTCCAGACTTGCGCCGCATTATTAAAAATCGGACCCGAAGATTTTACGATAATTTCTTCCAGAGATAAGCCTTCAAACTCAGTGCCTGGAATGAGATTGTTCAAATTTGTTACATAAGTTTGATGATGTTTACCATAATGAAACTCTAAAGTTTCTTCTGAAATATGGGGCACTAATCTATGTTTAGCATAAGGTAAAGCAGGAAGTTCGAAAGCCATTTGAGTGTCCTAAATAAAGATTAAAAGAAAATGATAAAACCACTGACAATGATAAATAAATACCCAGTGATTTAATAAGCTATTACTTTAGCATTGCTTGCCGATTAAATAAAGAGGGACTTTTTATCATTCGATTAAACCAAAAAACTGACAGTTTAAAATATCAACATTGCCATGTCTATTGGCCTTATTATCAAGACAACATAAAGTTACTTTATAATCTCTGTTTATTAAACTTATATCAGATACATTATGGTAACTAAATCTAACTCTCCACTGCCTGTAGAAGTTGAAGCAGGAACAAAATATTCCTGGTGTCGTTGCGGCTTTAGCCAAACAATGCCTTTATGCGATCATTCTCATAGAGAACTATCAGACAAGAAATCTTTTAAATTCGTCGCTGAAGAAACCCAAACACTTTTTTTATGTGGTTGCTCTGGAACACAAACGCCGCCTTACTGCGATGGCAGCAACAACTGCGAGAAAATCTAATGGCTATAGAAATCGAACATAAATTTTTGCTTGCTAACAATGATTGGCGACAACATATAACCCGCTCAGTCAAATACCGGCAAGGTTATTTAAGCTCTCAAGCGACCAGCTCCATCAGAATCAGAATAAGCGATGATCATGCATGGCTAAATATAAAAAGCGCAACTATTGGCACCCACAGACATGAATATGAATATGAAATCCCACTATCTGACGCAAACGAAATCATCACTATTCTATGCAGAAAACCAATCATAGAAAAAACCCGTCATTTTGTGATTGATGATGGAAATACATGGGAGATAGATGAATTTGATGGGGACAATCAAGGATTAATTGTCGCTGAAATTGAATTATCCGAGATTGGAAAACCTTTTTCAAAACCACACTGGGTTGGCGAGGAAGTTACCAACGACTTGCGTTATTACAATAACAACCTCTGCTATTCATCCTTACCTGGAGTGGCACAAAAACTAATAATTTAATTGACCTATTGAAATAGTTGGCATTTTGTTCTATATTGGACGTATGAAAAAAACAACTTTTGTTGCATTATTGCTACTATCTTCTCAATGTATAGCCGAGAACCTTAATGAATCCTTGCAAAGCATTGAATCCGAATGGGCGTCTATTTATTACAGCACACCAAAACAAAAACGTGGGCCTGAATATTGCCGCCTGTTAACCAAGACAATTAATCTTTCCAGTCATCATCCTAAAAATGCTGAACCTATTATTTGGGAAGCTATTGTCAAGGCAACTAACGCCGATCATCAAGATCCTGTTTCGGCCCTAAAAGCCATTCATGAAGCCCGTGATTTATTACTGAAAGCTATCGAAATTAATCCGCAAGCGATGAGTGGCTCAGCTTACGTTACCTTAGGTACTCTTTATTACATGGCTCCAAAGTGGCCCATCGGATTTGGCGACGAGGCAACTGCTGAAAAAATGTTACAAACTGCTTTAAAAATCAATCCTAATGGTATCGATAGCAATTATTTCTATGGTGACTTTCTGTTATCCAACAATAAACTCAATGAAGCAGAAAAATATTTTAAACGTGCAATAGCAATTCCCGCTCGGGCAGAACAAGCCTATGCCGACAACCAGCTTAAAGAAGATGCAAAGCTTGGACTAAAAAACACTAAAGAACGAAAAATAAGTAGATCTAAGGGCCTATTTGCATCTTTATTAAATTCAGAAAACGTGAAATAAGCAATAAAATTTTTAATGATGCCGGGGTGTTCTATCAGTTATCGCTTTCTGCTAATATAGCACCCTTAATCAAATATACTTCCCTTAAACCTTTCCTGGTAGAAATTATGGCTTTTGTAGTCACTGAAAACTGTATTAAATGTAAATTTACTGACTGTGTCGATGTATGCCCTGTCGATTGCTTTCATGAAGGACCCAACTTTTTAGTTATTGATCCAGATGAATGTATTGATTGCACTTTATGCGAACCAGAATGTCCTGCCAATGCCATTTTTGCAGAAGATGAATTACCTGAAGGGCAAGAAAAATTCATCCAATTGAATGCGGAATTAGCCAAGCAATGGCCTGTAATTACTGAAGTACAATCACCACTACCCGATGCTGACGAGTGGAATGGAAAACCTGACAAAATAAAGTTATTGGAGAAATAATTCTCAATCTTATAGACATAAAAAAAGCCGGTTAAACCGGCTTTTTTTATGTGATTAAACTCTAAATTTTTTATTCTGGTCTATCAACCAATTCGACATAAGCCATAGGCGCATCATCACCTGATCTGAATCCACACTTCATAATGCGCAAATAGCCGCCTGCTCTATTTTTATAACGCGGACCCAGTTCATTGAAAAGCTTGGTCACTACCTCTCGATCGCGCAATCTGGCAAATGCAAGGCGCCTTTTCGCTACATTATCTTCTTTTGATAAAGTTATCAAAGGCTCAGCGAAACTTCTTAATTCTTTAGCTTTGGGTAAAGTCGTTTTAATTAGTTCGTGTTTAAATAGTGAACTAGCCATATTACTAAATAGCGCCTTGCGATGGCTGCTATTCATATTAAATTTTCTACCTGATTTACGATGTCTCATTATTCGAAGACCTATGTTAATGTGTTGATAATGCGTGTGATTGATCTGCCAGGTTATCAGGTGGCCAATTTTCCAACCGCATACCGAGCGACAAACCTTTTAATGCAAGTATGTCTTTTATTTCTGTTAAAGATTTTTTTCCAAGATTAGGTGTTTTTAATAATTCTACTTCCGTGCGTTGTATTAAATCTCCAATATAAAATATATTCTCGGCTTTCAAGCAATTAGCAGAACGTACTGTTAATTCAAGATCATCCACAGGGCGGAGTAGAACAGGATCGAAAACCTCTTCAATTTCCACTTCTTTTTCTTCTATCTGATCATTAACTTTCTCAAAATCTACAAAAACAGATAGCTGATCATGAAGAATAGTAGCGGCCATTTTAATAGTTTCTTCAGGATCAACTGTTCCATTTGTTTCCAGCTCTATTACTAGCTTGTCTAAATTGGTTCGCTGTTCGACACGCGTACTTTCAACTTGATAAGCTACCTTAACAATTGGGCTATATGACGCATCTAATTGCAGGGCACCGACTACCAGACTCTGTTCAGAATTTAATTTGCGCACACTTACAGGCTCGTAACCTCTTCCGCGACGAACTCTGATTTTCATATTCAGTATGCCCGCTTGTGTTAAGTTGGCGATAACTAAATCTGGGTTAATAATTTCAACATCATGAGGCAAACTAATATCAGCTGCTGTTACACAACCGGCACCATTTTTTGTTAATGTAAGCTCAACCTCATCTTTTGAGTGAAGAACTACTGCTAATTTTTTCAGGTTCAGCAAAATATCAATTACATCTTCCTGAACACCTTCAATTGTTGTGTACTCATGAAGAACACCTTCAATTTCGACATCTGTGACAGCACAGCCTGGAATTGTAGATAACAGCACACGCCTCAACGCATTACCAAGAGAATGACCAAAGCCACGCTCAAGTGGCTCGATAACAATCCTGGAATGATTAGGTGTTTTGCTTACAACCTCAACTAATCGAGGCTTTAATAAGCCAGAAATAGAATTCTGCATTTATATCCCTCGGAACTGCAATTATTTAGAGTAAAGCTCAACAACCAGCTGCTCATTAATGTCACTACCTAAATCAACACGATCAGGCAAAGAACTGAATGTACCAGTCATAGCCTTTGAATTCACTTCAACCCAGGAAGGAAATCCATACTGTTCAGTTACAGTTAAAGCATCAACGATTCTTTGTTGTTTTTTTGCTTTCTCTCTAACTGTCAAAACATCACCAGGGACAACCTGATACGAAGGCACATTAATCAATGCGCCATTAACCTGAATTGATTTATGAGATACTAACTGACGCGCTTCTGCCCTGGTGCAAGCAAAACCCATCCTGTAAACTACATTATCCAATCTTGATTCAAGAAGATTCAATAGATTTTCGCCGGTAGCGCCTTTTTTCATATCAGCAGATTTATAGTAATTTCTAAACTGCTTTTCTAGAATTCCATAAATCCTGCGTAAGCGCTGCTTTGCTCTCAACTGAAGTGCATAATCAGAACTTCTTGTACGCTTGGTGCCGTGTTGACCGGGCCTTTGATCTAACTTACATTTATTATCTAGAGACTTTCCTCTGCTTTTTAAAAACAGATCAGTCCCTTCTCTTCGACTTAATTTACAGGTAGGTCCAAGATATCTTGCCATGATACTACTCCAGATTCTTTATACGCGGCGTTTCTTTGGCGGACGGCATCCATTATGTGGAATTGGCGTCACATCAACTATATTATTAATTTTAAATCCGAGGTTATTAAGTGACCGCACTGCGGATTCACGACCGGGACCTGGCCCCTTAATCATAACATCAAGATTTTTCATACCAAACTCTTGCGCAACAATGCCCGCCTTTTCAGCAGCAACCTGTGCAGCAAATGGTGTACTTTTTCGTGACCCACGAAAACCTGACCCACCAGATGTTGCCCAAGACAATGCATTGCCTTTTCTATCTGTTATAGTTATGATTGTATTGTTGAAAGAAGCGTGTACATGCACAATGCCATCAGCAACTTCTTTTTTGATTCGTTTTCTTGCACGGTTTGGACTAGCCATTACTTCGACCTCTTAAGGAATATCTTATTTTCTAATAGGTTTGCGGGGACCTTTGCGAGTTCGAGCATTGGTTCTCGTTCTCTGCCCTCTTAATGGCAAACCTCGACGGTGCCTTATTCCGCGATAGCAACCTAGATCCATCAAACGCTTGATATTCATAGAAACTTCACGACGCAGATCACCTTCCACTATCATCTTCGAAACCACATTACGAATAGCTTCTAATTGCTCTTCAGTCAGTTCTTTAATTTTTACGGAAGGTGTTATACCCACCTTAACGCAAATTTCACTTGCAGTTTGACGACCAATTCCATAAATTGCAGTTAATGCTATTACTGCATGCTTATGATCTGGTATATTTATCCCGGCAATACGTGCCATCTAGATACTCCCCTGAGTAGTACTCTAAAGTAAAGCGCCGAATTATAGCATTGCAGTAATAAAGGCGCAACAAATTTTAGCCTTGTCGTTGTTTGTGCCTTCCGTCAACACAGATAACTCTAACAACACCATTTCTTTTTACAATCTTACAATTTCTACAAATTGTTTTTACCGAAGCACGAACTTTCACAGTTAACTCCTAAATGTTCTTGCGCATTAAATTATTTTTTGAGATTGGCTTTTTTCATTAAGCCTTCATATTGCTGGGACATTACATGGGTTTGCATTTGCGAAATGAAATCCATAACAACTACCACTATAATCAATAAAGATGTTCCACCAAAATAAAAAGGAACATTCCAGTATACAATCAAGAATTCAGGCAACAAACATACTAATGTAATGTAGAAGGCACCAATTAAAGTTAATCGTGTCATGACTTTATCTATATATGAAGCAGTCTGCAATCCAGGCCTGATTCCCGGCAAGAATGCGCCAGATTTTTTTAGATTTTCAGCGGTTTCTTTTGAATTGAATACTAATGCAGTATAAAAAAAACAAAAAAAGATAATGGCTGTTGCATAAAACATAACGTAAACGGGCTGACCTGGAGACAACATCGTCGCAATATCCTGAAGCCAAGCAAAGCCTTCACTATTTCCAAACCAACCAGCAATCGTAGCTGGGAACAAGATAATACTTGAAGCAAATATCGGCGGTATAACCCCAGCCATATTCAACTTTAATGGCAGAAAGCTACTTTGCCCACCATACAACTTCCTTCCTTGCTGCCTTTTTGGGTAATTAATCAGTATTCTTCTCTGACCTCTCTCCACAAAAACAACAAGCGCAGTAACAGAAAGCGACAACAAGAACAGTAATAAAATAAATGCTCCATTCATTTCACCGGTTCTAGCCAACTCCAAAGTACCTCCGATTGCTTTAGGCAGGCCTGAAACGATACCGGCAAAGATAATCATTGAAATCCCGTTACCTATCCCTCGCTCAGTTACTTGCTCACCTAGCCACATCAAGAAAACTGTTCCAGTAACTAATGTAATTGCTGTAATGGCGATAAAACCAACTCCTGGATTCAATACAACAGAGAGACCACCGGCCGTTTGATTTTGCAAAGCCAATGAAATACCAATAGCTTGGAATGTTGCCAAAACAACAGTACCATAACGAGTGTATTGAGAAATCTTACGTCTTCCAGACTCCCCCTCTTTTTTCATTTGCTCCATAGACGGAATAACGACAGTCATCAACTGCATTATAATCGAGGCAGAGATATAAGGCATTATACCAAGGGCAAAAAGACTTAACCGCATCAAAGCACCACCAGAGAACATGTTAAACATGTCCAATATGGAGCCGCTTTGCTGTTCAAACATCACAGCAAGTGCTTTCGGATCTATTCCAGGCACTGGAATATGAGCACCAACTCTGTAAACGAAAAGAGCGCCCAGAACAAAAAGCAACCTGGCTTTAAGCTCTGATAATCCACCGGATTTGTTAGCCATCTGAGCTCTTGAAGTACTCACTTAAGCCTCTACTTTGCCGCCAGCAGCTTCTATAGATACTCTGGCCCCAGCTGTTACTTTTATTCCCTTAAGACTTATAGCTTTATTTACCAATCCAGACTGGATGACTTTTGCTTTTTTTGTAAAAACCGGAACGATGTTCGCATCAATTAACACCTTTAGATCAATTACATCCGCAACTAATCCATTCAATTCACTTAATCTAACTTCAGCAGAATATTTACTCATTTGCGAAGTAAAACCAATTTTTGGCAATCGGCGCTGTAAAGGCATTTGTCCGCCCTCAAACCCAACCTTATGAAAGCCTCCACTACGAGATTTCTGCCCTTTATGGCCTCTACCACAGGTCTTACCAAGTGTACAACCGATACCTCGACCAACACGTTTTGATTTTTTCCGAGACCCTACACTTGGCTGAATGGTATTTAAATACATTACACTTCCTCGACTTTAAGCATGTATGATATTTTATTTATCATACCTCTATTTTCAGCTGTGTTGAGCACTTCAACTGTTTGGTTGATTTTGCGCAAACCCAAACCTTTTAAACAAGCTTGATGACGCGGTAAACGCCCGTACTTGCTTTTTGTCATTGTCACACTTAATTTTGTACCAGCCATTGCAACTATCCAATAATCTGTTCAACTGATAAGCCGCGCTTTGCAGCTATCTGGTTAGCATTATGCATTCCAGTCAGACCGTTAATGGTTGCTCTTACAACATTAATCGGATTACTGGTTCCTATACATTTTGCCAATACGTTATGCACGCCAACCACTTCAAATACTGCTCTCATTGCTCCACCAGCAATAATACCTGTACCTTCAGATGCAGGCTGCATATAAACTTTTGCAGCGCCCGTAGTGTTCATTATAGGGTATTGCAAAGTATCGCCTTTCAAAGAAACTTTACGCATGTTTTTGCGTGCTTGTTCCAGTGACTTTTGGATTGCAATTGGCACTTCGCGAGCTTTGCTAACACCATAACCCACGCGGCCCTCACCATCACCAACAACAGTTAATGCAGTAAAGCCAAAAACTCTACCACCTTTAACAACCTTTGCAACACGCCTTACATTAACCAACTTTTCTTGTAAACCATCAGTACTACCTTGAGCAGGTGCTGTAGCCATTTTATTCTCCTAAAATTTCAAGCCGGCTTCACGTGCAGCATCTGCCAATGCTTTAACGCGACCATGGTATTTAAATCCAGAGCGATCAAAAGCAACCTCTGTAACCCCAGCAGCAATAGCTTTTTGAGCAATAAACTTTCCAACTTCAGCTGCTGCAAGAATATTCCCTGTATATTTCAAAGATGCTTTAATTTCTGCCTGTGTAGTTGATGCACTGGCAAGTGTAGTACCACCATCCTCACTAATTACCTGAGCATAAATATGCTGTGACGTTTTGTGAATCGATAAACGAGTTACACTTAATTTTTTAATTTTGGAGCGCAATTTTAATGCACGCTTCATTCGAGATTGTTTCTTATCCATTATGTTACCTTACTTCTTCTTAGCTTCTTTTCTTACAACATGCTCGTCAGAGTATCTGACACCCTTTCCTTTATAAGGCTCTGGAGGACGATAAGCTCTTATTTTTGCAGCAACTTCACCCACTAATTGCTTGTCAGTTCCTCTAACAACTATTTCAGTTTGAGTGGGAGTTTCAACTGTAATTCCAACTGGAACCTCAAAATCAACAGGATGAGAAAAACCAAGCGACAAACTAAGAATATTTTCTTTTGCCTGAGCTCTGTAACCAACACCAATCAATGTTAATTTTTTCTCAAAACCTGCCGAGACACCTGTAACCATATTGTTAAGGATTGCTCTAGCTGTCCCCGCTTGAGCTGTCGCTTCTTTGTTGTCCTTATCCCATTTCATATGTATTACATTTTCTGCAATATCAATATTAACTGTGGAATTGAGCATGTGTGATAACTGACCCTTAACTCCCTTTACAATCATTTTGTTACCATCTAACTTTATATCTACACCAGTTGGGATATTAACCGGGGCTTTAGCAATTCTTGACATAACACACCTACATTAACAAACAGTGCAAATAACTTCGCCGCCATGACCAATGGCTCGTGCAGCCCTATCAGTCATAACACCATTTGATGTTGATACAATAGCAATCCCTAAGCCGCCAAGAACTTTTGGCAATTCGTCTTTAGATTTATAAATACGTAAACCAGGCCTACTAATTCTTTTTTATTGTTTCAATTACAGGAGCACCTTTGTAATATTTCAACTCAATAGTCATTTCTGTGTGACTACCATTAGTTTCAGTACTAAAGTCTGTAATATATCCCTCTTCTTTAAGTACCTTAGCAATAGATACTTTTAGTTTTGAAGAAGGTTGTTTGATACTTTTTTTACCAGCGGATTGACCGTTTCTAATACGAGTCAGCATATCTGCTACTGGGTCTGTCATACTCATTTTCTTATCTCCAAACTTGATCTAACAGATCTTACCAACTTGCTTTGACTACGCCAGGAACATCACCGCGCATTGTAGCCTCTCTTAATTTATTCCTACTAAGACCAAACTTGCGATAATACCCATGTGGACGTCCAGTTAAATTACAACGATTCCGTACTCTTGTTACACTGGAATCCCTAGGCAATTTTTGAAGTTGTAAATGAGCAGTTTCTTTTTCTTCGTATGATGAATTAGGATCTCTGATAGTTTCCTTCAATGATTTACGTTTAACATCATATTTTTTTACTAATTTCTTACGCTTTTCTTCGCGTGCAATCATAGACTTTTTTGCCATGTTAAAACCGCCCCTTAGCTCTTAAATGGAAAATTAAACAGCTTTAACAAAGCCAAACCTTCTTCGTTGGTCTGAGCTGTCGTTGTGATAGTAATATCCATACCACGCAAAGTGTCGATTTTATCATAATCAATTTCTGGAAATATGATTTGCTCTTTGACACCCATGGAATAGTTACCACGCCCATCGAAGCTCTTTGAACTTAATCCCCTGAAATCACGAATTCTGGGAATAGAAATACTAATTAACCGATCCAAAAATTCGTACATACGGTCACTGCGCAAGGTTACTTTACAACCGATTGGCATATCGTCGCGTATTTTAAAACCGGCAATTGATTTTCTTGCAAGCGTGACAACAGGTTTTTGACCGGAAATTTTTTCCATGTCAGAAAGAGCAGATTGTAGGACTTTTTTATCGGCGACTGCCCCGCCCACACCCATATTAAGTGTAATTTTAGTGATACGTGGAGCCTGCATAATTGACTTATAAGCAAACTGCTCAACTAATGCCGGAAGTATTTTTTCTTTATATACGGTTTCTAATCTAGCCATGATTCATCTGCACCTTACACATCAACAACTTCATTTGTTGACTTAAAATATCTGACTTTCTTTCCATCTTCTAGAAACTTAAAGCCTACTCTATCTGCTTTTTTGGTTTCAGGATTATACAATCCTATATTGGAAATATTAATCGGCATATCCTTGATAATTATCCCTCCTGACACACCTGCATTCGGGTTTGGTTTTTGGTTCTTTTTTACCTGGTTAATTCCTTCAACTAAAACCTTATCATCTTTAAGAATCTTGGTTACGCGACCACTCTTACCTTTATCCTTGCCGGTACGAACGATAACATCATCACCTTTTTTAATTTTTGCCATTTCTAAACCCTACCTTATAAAACTTCAGGAGCTAGCGAGATAATTTTCATGAATTTCTCCCCTCTTAGCTCACGCGTTACAGGGCCAAAAATACGGGTTCCAAGTGGTTGCAGATTGTTATTGAGAATTACAGCAGCATTCCCATCAAAACGTATAACAGAACCATCTGGTCGTCGAACACCTTTACGCGTTCTAACGACAAGGGCGTTATAGACCTCACCTTTTTTTACTCTTCCACGAGGTATTGCATCTTTAATACTGACTTTGATGATGTCACCAATTCCAGCATAACGTCGATGCGAACCCCCCAATACTTTGATACACATGACCCTTTTTGCACCGCTATTATCGGCGACGTCAAGGTTAGTTTGCATCTGAATCATGATTTATTCCTACGCTTTGTATATAAATAATTAATGCTATTTGTTAGCACTTTCTAATACTTGAACCAATTTAAAAGTTTTATGCTTAGATAGAGGCCTGCATGATGTAATCGCTACCACATCACCTTCCTGGCAAATATTTTGTTCATCATGAGCCATCATTTTTGTTGAACGTTTAATATATTTACCATAAACAGGGTGCTTTACTACACGCTCAACTAAAACAGTTACGGTTTTGTCCATTTTATTACTAACAACCCGACCAGTGATCGTCCGCAATTTTGTTACATTTTCGCTCATGGTTATGCACTCGCCATTTGATTTAATATCGTGTGGATACGTGCCACATCTCGCCTAACCTTTTTTACTTGATCGGGTTTTGACAGTTGACCAGTGCCTTTTTGCATTTTAAGATTAAATCGCTCACGTGATAAGTCGAGCAACATAGTTCCTAGTTCGTCTTTTGATTTTTGGCGTAATTCACTTGCTTTCATTACATTATTGTCCGAGCGGTAAACAGTGTTTTTAAAGGTAGCTTAGCAGCTGCTAATGCAAATGCTTCGCGTGCTAATTCTTCAGAAACACCTTGTATTTCATACAACATAGTTCCTGGTCTGATTTGAGCAACCCAGTATTCTACACTACCTTTACCTTTTCCCATACGAACTTCTAATGGTTTTTTAGTAATTGGCTTGTCCGGGAAGATTCTAATCCATAACTTACCACCACGCTTGACATGCCGAGTAATTGTTCTACGTGCCGATTCAATTTGTCTAGCAGTTAACCTTCCACGACTAATTGATTTGAGCCCATACTCGCCAAAGCTAACTGAGGATCCACGTACTGCAGTACCGTTATTTCTGCCTTTATGTTGCTTACGGAATTTGGTTCTTTTAGGTTGAAGCATGACTGTATTCCTTCAACTATTTCTTGGATTCAGAATTAATAGACGCAATATGTGCATCCATGTCGTATATCTCACCTTTGAATATCCACACCTTGATGCCAATAATACCATAGGTAGTATTTGCTTCTGCAGTTGCATAATCAATATCGGCTCTTAGGGTATGCAATGGCACGCGCCCTTCTCTGTACCATTCACTTCTTGCGATTTCAGCCCCATTCAAACGACCACCTACATTTATTTTGATGCCTTCAGCACCTAAACGCATGGTATTGGTGACAGCGCGCTTCATTGCCCGGCGATACATAATTCTTTTTTCAAGTTGCTGAGCTACCCCTTCAGCAACTAATTGTGCATCTAATTCTGGCTTTCTGATCTCTTCCACGTTCAATTGAACCGGAATCCCTATCATTTTGGATATTTCTTGACGCAAAGCATCAATATCTTCACCTTTTTTACCGATAACAATACCTGGACGCGCCGTGTGTATCGTTATTTGGGCATTATTTGCCGGACGATTTATCTGAATACGGCTTACAGAAGCATTTGCTAACTTTTTCTTGATAAATGCCCTGATTGTTAAATCCTGATAGAGGAAAACTGAATAATCCTGGCTATTTGCATACCATCTTGAATTCCAATCCTTTACAATTCCAAGGCGTATACCTGTTGGATGTACCTTTTGACCCATTTTCTGCCCCTACTCGAATTCTGCGACTTTTATTGTAATATGGCAGGTTCTTTTAAGGATATGGTTCGCACGTCCTTTAGCTCTTGCCTTAAATCTTTTCATGGTCGCCCCTTCATTGACATAAACGGTAGACACTCTTAATTCATCAATATCTGCACTTTCATTATGCTCTGCGTTGGCTATCGCCGACTCCAGAATTTTCTTGATTATAGCGGCAGCTTTTTTTGAACTGAATTTCAATGTATTCAGAGCTTTCTCAACTGGCATGCCACGAATTTGATCACCAACCAATCGCGCTTTTTGCGCTGATAATGGGGCGTTATTTAATTTTGCTGAAATTTCCATCACTTAATCTACCTAGACTTCTTATCAGCCACGTGGCCTTTATATGTTCGAGTGGGCGCAAACTCACCTAATTTATGCCCGACCATATTCTCAGAAATAAGAACTGGAATGTGCAGCCGTCCATTATGGATTGCAATAGTTAAGCCCAGCATATCTGGAATAATCATTGATCTTCTTGACCATGTTTTAATCGGTTTCCGATTATTGCTACTTACAGCATCCTCAACTTTTTTAAGAAGATGATGATCAATAAATGGACCTTTTTTAATTGAACGCGGCACGCTAATTCCTCTCTATTTCTGCTTACGACGTCTGATAATCATATTATCAGTACGTTTGTTTTTTCTTGTTTTATATCCCTTAGTTGGCATACCCCAAGGAGATACAGGATGCCTCCCGCCAGACGTTCGACCTTCACCACCACCATGCGGGTGATCAACTGGGTTCATTACCACACCGCGAACAGTAGGACGAACACCTCGCCACCTTGACGCACCTGCTTTACCAAGAGAAGCCAGGTTATGTTCAGCGTTTGATACCTCACCGATTACAGCACGACAATCAGCCATAACTTTGCGCATCTCACCAGAACGCATTCTAATAGTTGCATGAGCACCATCTTTTGCCACTAATTGAACTGACGTACCCGCACTTCTCGCAACTTGCGCGCCCTTGCCTGGCTTTAATTCCACGCAGTGAACTGTTGTACCCATGGGTATATTTCTTAGCGGCATACAATTGCCCACTTTAACAGGAACAGTTTCTGAAGAAATAATTTCCTGTCCTGCCACTAGACCTTTTGGCGCAATAATGTACCTACGCTCGCCATCCTTAAACAAAACCAGGGCAATGTTTGCGGTTCTGTTAGGATCGTATTCCAATCGCTCAACAACAGCTGGAATATCAATTTTATTTCTCTTAAAATCAATATTACGGTAGTGTTGCTTATGACCACCACCGATGTGACGTGTTGTTATACGTCCGTTATTGTTACGACCGCCACTTTTACTGTTTTTACTCAGCAAGGGTGCAAATGGTTTGCCTTTATGTAACTCATCATTCTTGATGCGTACTACAAACCTTGATCCCGGTGACGTCGGTTTTGACTTTACAATCGCCATGCTTTCTACCGTTTCCTATTGATCTATCACTTTAATAAATTAAGCAGCAGAAAATTCTATGTCATGACCAGATTTAAGCTTTACATATGCTTTTTTCCAATCTGATCTTTGGCCTAATGATTTACCAACTCTTTTCTGTTTACCTTTAACGTTTAAGACATGAACAGAATCAACTTCTACGCCAAACATTATTTCTACCGCATTTTTAACTTGTTTTTTTGTTGCTTGTTTTTGTACTTTAAAAACAAATTGTTTATTTTTTTCAGCGGCATTAGTACTCTTCTCAGAAATAATCGGCGCTTCAAGAACCCCTGCTAACTGATATTTGTTTATACTCATGCCAAGCGCTCCTCTAATTGTTTCAAAGCACCTGGTGTAGCAATTACCTTATCGGCTGAAACCAATAGTACTGGATTTAAATTTGCAGCCTCAATAACTTCTACATACGGAATATTTCTTGAAGCCAATGCCAAATTCGAATCTACACTTTCAACAACAATTAATATTCGTTTAGCATCAATACTTTTTATTTTTTCGTTTAATTCTTTTGTTTTAACCGTTGCAGGTAGAATATCGCTACTCACCACCAACCTATCCTGTCTGAGCAATTCAGAAAGTATAGATCGGACTCCAACCCGAAACATTTTCTTATTTAGCTTCTGCTCATACGATCTTGGTCTTGCAGCAAACGCAACACCGCCCGTACGCCAAATTGGACTGCGTATTGTACCAGATCTTGCGCGCCCCGTCCCTTTTTGTCTCCATGGCTTTGAACCACCACCACTAACATCGGATCGGGTTTTTTGTGCTTTAGTACCCGCACGCGCACCAGCCAGATAGCGAGTTACTAATTGGTGTACTAATGTTTCATTAAAAGACTGACCAAAAATAGCTTCAGCTACGTCCACTTTTCCAGAAGAGTCTTGTTCATTTAAAGCAGGTATTTGCAAACTCATGGCTTAACCTTTATTTCGCATTTTCATTGCGGGTGTAATCACTACATCACCGCCTTTAGCCCCAGGCACAGCGCCCTTGACCAAAATTAAATTTCTTGTCGTATCAATTGCATGAATAGTCAGGTTCTGAATAGTTGTTTTCACATTACCTAGATGACCTTCCATTTTTTTGCCTTTGAATACACGCCCTGGTGTCTGACACATTCCAATTGAACCAAGCACTCTGTGTGAACGTGAGTTACCATGAGTAGCATCCTGCATACTAAAATGATGTCTCTTTATCCCACCAGCAAAACCCTTACCGATACTTCTTCCTTGCACATCAACTACTTGACCGGCAGTAAAAATATCAAGTGATAATTCGGAACCGGCAGATAATTCTGCTCCCTCATTACCTTCGAGTCTAAACTCCCAAAGACCTCGTCCAGCTGTCACATTAGCCGCCGCATAATGCCCAGACATTGCTTTATTGACTCTTGAAGATTTTTTATCGCCCGCTGTAACTTGGATTGAACGATAACCATCAACATCAGCACTTTTAACCTGAGTAACTCTGTTTGAGTCAATCTGGAGAACAGTAACGGGTACTGATGAACCATCTTCACAAAAAACTCTGGTCATACCACATTTACGACCTATAAGACCTATTGACATCTGCCAATTCCTCTACTTTTAATTCAACTTTATTTGAACATCAACACCAGCTGCAAGATCCAACTTCATCAATGCATCTACGGTTTTTTCAGTTGGCTCAACAATATCCAGCAATCTTTTATATGTTCTTAATTCATACTGATCTCTTGCATCTTTATTAACATGCGGTGAAATCAAAATCGTAAACCGCTCTTTCTTAGTAGGCAATGGAATAGGGCCTTTTACTTGAGCACCCGTTCTCCTTGCTGTTTCTACTATCTCACCAGCCGATTGATCAATCAATTTATGATCAAATGATTTCAAACGGATTCTGATAGTTTGCTTAGACATATTTTTTACTCGATTATTGATGCAACAACACCTGCACCGACTGTACGACCGCCTTCACGAATTGCAAAACGCAAACCTTCTTCCATAGCAATCGGTGAGATCAATTTAACTTTTACAGATATGTTGTCACCCGGCATTACCATTTCAACACCTTCAGGCAAATCAACTGCACCAGTTACATCAGTAGTTCTAAAATAGAACTGTGGACGATAACCATTAAAGAATGGTGTATGACGACCCCCTTCTTCTTTTGACAATACATAAATTTCTGCGTTGAAATGAGCATGAGGCTTAATCGTGTTTTTGTGCGCCAAAACTTGACCACGTTCAACATCGTCTCTTTTGGTACCTCTTAGCAACAAGCCAACGTTATCGCCTGCCTCTCCTTGATCAAGAATTTACGGAACATTTCAACGCCGGTAACGGTTGTCGCCACTGTGGGTCTAATACCTACAATTTCAACTTCTTGTCCAACTTTGATAATACCACGCTCTATACGCCCCGTGACTACGGTACCACGACCTGAAATCGAGAATACATCTTCAACCGGCATCAAGAAAGCACCATCAACCGCTCTTTCCGGTAACGGTATGTAACTGTCCAGCGCTTCAACCAACCTGATCACCGAAGGTACGCCAATATCACTTTCATCGCCTTGCAAGGCAAGTAAGGCAGAGCCTCGGATAATAGGCGTATCGTCACCTGGAAACTCATACATATCCAGTAATTCTCTGAGCTCCATTTCGACCAACTCGATTAACTCTTCATCGTCAACCATGTCTGCTTTATTCAAAAATACAACGATATAAGGAACACCCACTTGCCTGGATAACAGTATGTGTTCTCTGGTTTGCGGCATTGGACCATCAGCCGCCGAACAAACAAGAATCGCACCATCCATTTGCGCAGCACCTGTGATCATGTTTTTTACATAGTCAGCATGACCTGGGCAATCAACGTGGGCATAATGGCGATTTGAGGATTCATATTCGACATGCGACGTCGCAATGGTAATACCACGAGCACGCTCTTCCGGGGCATTGTCGATCTGATCAAAAGCCTTCACTGCACCACCGTGCAATTTAGCCATTACTGTTGTTAAAGCAGCAGTTAGCGTTGTTTTGCCGTGGTCAACGTGACCGATGGTGCCTACGTTTACGTGAGGCTTACTACGTGAAAATTTTTCTTTGGCCATGAGTTAATACCTTTATATTATTCAATTTTATGAAGATTTTTTAATGATCGATTCTGCAATATTAGCAGGCGTTTCATTGTATTTTTCAAACTGCATACTGTACGTAGCTCGCCCTTGAGTTGCCGAACGCAAATCAGTAGCATAACCAAACATTTCCGCCAACGGCACTTCGCAGCTAACTGTTTTACCTGACGGTGTATCCTCCATACCCTGAATTATGCCACGCCGCCTATTGATGTCGCCGACAACATCACCCATATATTCTTCAGGCGTGGCTATCTCAACTTTCATTATAGGCTCCAGCAAAACAGGATTCGCTTTTCTTGCACCCTCTCTGAAACACATTGATCCAGCAATTTTAAATGCCATTTCATTTGAATCCACATCATGATACGAACCATCAAATATAGACACTTTTACATCCAACATAGGATACCCGGCAAGAACACCGCTCTTAAGCTGCTCTTGCACACCCTTGTCTACTGCTGGTATGTATTCCTTAGGAACAACACCGCCAACAATTTCATTGACAAATTCATAACCGGCCCCCGATTCTTGTGGTTCAATCCGTAACCAAACGTGTCCATATTGCCCACGACCGCCCGATTGCCTTACAAATTTGCCTTCATGCTCTACCGACTTACGAATGGTTTCCCTGTATGCAACTTGTGGCGCACCTACATTAGCTTCTACATTAAACTCCCTTTTCATTCGGTCAACAATAATTTCCAGATGAAGCTCACCCATACCGGAAATAATGATTTGACCTGACTCTTCATCCGTATGTACACGAAAGGATGGATCTTCTTGGGCTAGCTTGCTTAGTGCCATTCCCATTTTTTCTTGATCTGCTTTAGTTTTTGGTTCGACTGCAACTGAAATGACAGGGTCAGGAAACACCATGCGCTCAAGAACAATAACAGACTTAAGATCACACAATGTATCTCCGGTGGTAACATCTTTAAGACCTATAGCCGCCGCAATATCTCCTGCACAGACTACCTTTACTTCTTCACGGCTATTTGCATGCATCTGCACAATACGGCCAATGCGTTCTTTTTTCATTTTTACCGAATTATAGATACTATCGCCTGAATTTAGAACTCCAGAATAAACTCTGAAAAAAGTCAATGTACCAACAAAAGGATCGGTAGCAATTTTAAACGCTAGAGCAGAAAATGGCTGGTCATCACTGGCAGGCCTTTGAGCCTCAGTTACTTCATCTTCAAGCAAACCTTTAATAGCTTCCACATCTGTCGGAGCAGGCAAATATTCGATAACAGCATCCAACATTGCCTGAACACCCTTGTTCTTAAACGCGGAACCACAAAATGCCGGAACAATTTTATTATCTATCGTTTGAGCGCGAATTCCTTTTTTTATTTCTTCATTTGTCAAAAACCCTTCTATAAGGTATTTTTCCATCAATTCTTCATTAGCTTCAGCCGCTGCTTCCATCATGTACTCTCTCCATTTTTGACAGAGAGTCAGCATATTGGCAGGAATTTCCTTTTCTTCGAAAGTCATCCCTAAATTGGCTTCATTCCAATAGATTGCTTTCATTTTTACAAGATCAACTACACCCGAAAAGCTTTCTTCTGAACCAATCGGTAATTGCATAGGTACTGCATTGCTACCTAAGCGAGTCTTTATTTGCTCTACTACTCGCAAGAAATCGGCACCTGAACGATCCATTTTATTAACAAAAACCAAACGAGGCACATGATATTTATCTGCCTGACGCCAAACCGTTTCTGACTGAGGCTCAACACCCCCTACTGCGCAAAATATAGCACAGGCACCATCCAGCACACGCAATGAACGCTCAACTTCAATTGTAAAGTCTACATGCCCAGGCGTATCAATAATATTAATCCGATGCTGGGCGAATTGTTTTTCCATTCCACTCCAAAAACAGGTTGTAGCTGCTGAGGTTATAGTTATACCCCGCTCCTGCTCTTGCTCCATCCAATCCATGGTTGCCGCACCATCATGCACTTCACCGATCTTATGCGATACACCTGTATAGTATAATACGCGTTCTGTCGTTGTTGTTTTACCGGCATCAATGTGTGCCATGATGCCAATATTACGATAACGATCTATTGGTGTTTTACGCACTATTTCTATACAGCCTTTCAGTTAATCTCGCTGATCACCAACGATAGTGAGAGAAAGCCTTGTTAGCCTCAGCCATACGATGTGTATCTTCTCGCTTCTTAGCCGCTGAACCTCTACTTTCAAACGCATCCATTAGCTCTCCAGCCAATTTAGAGGACATGTTTCGTTCATTTCTTTTCCGTGACGCATCAATTAACCAACGCATTGCCAAAGCCATGCGCCTTGAAGGACGCACTTCAACTGGAACCTGATAGGTAGCACCGCCAACGCGTCGGGACTTAACCTCAACCCTGGGCTGAACATTTTCCAATGCTTTAGATAATACTTCTAACGGCTCATTATGACCCTTGCTTTCAATTACATCCAAAGCGCCATAGACAATCCCTTCCGCAACTGATTTTTTGCCACTCTCCATAATCATATTCATAAATTTGGTCAACATAACACTACCAAATCTAGGATCAGGAATTATTTCTCTTTTTGTAGCAACTCTTCTTCTAGACATTTATTATCAACTCACTTTTAGCTTTTAGGGCGCTTTGTTCCATATTTGGAGCGACCACACTTTCTGTTGTTCACACCTGAAGCATCTAAACTACCACGTACAACATGATACCTTACACCTGGCAAATCTTTAACACGACCACCCCTGATAAGAACCACAGAATGCTCCTGAAGATTATGGCCTTCACCACCAATGTAACTACTGACCTCAGACCCGTTTGTCAACCTTACCCTAGCCACTTTACGTAGCGCTGAATTTGGTTTTTTAGGGGTAGTCGTATAAACACGCGTACAAACTCCTCTACGCTGAGGACATGCCTCCAATGCCGGAACATTGCTTTTTTCCACTTTTTTAGCACGCGGCTTACGAACTAATTGGTTGATCGTGGCCATATCTTTAATTACTCCGATATACAAATATAACTGTCAGCTAATAAAACATCTGTTATTCAAATTAACGGATGCTCTGCAATTCGACCTGACTTAAGCACATAGGCTTATGTGAGCAGAGTATAATACTTGATTATCACCCACTCGGTCAAGCCCATTTTTTAAAAAATATTTACAACATTCTTAAACATTCAAAGCTTGTTTAAGAGCTTCTTCTACATCTCCTGCATCAACAGCAGAAGTGGCATCACTTTCCACTGCCTGATGTTGAGCAAATCTGTTTTTTCTGTTTTCATGATAGGCTAATCCCGTCCCTGCGGGATTAATCGCCCTACAATAACGTTTTCTTTTAAACCTTGCAGACCATCACTTAAGCCACGTACTGCTGCATCAGTCAACACGCGCGTTGTTTCCTGAAACGAAGCCGCTGATATAAATGATTCAGTAGCCAATGACGCCTTGGTAATACCCAACAATATCGACTCATAACTGGCAGGAATCTTCCCTTCAGTTTCCATTTTGTCATTTTCAACACGCATCGCTGCGCGCTCAACCTGCTCACCTTTACAAAGCTGGTGTCACCAGACGCAGTGATCTCAACTTTTCTAAGCATTTGGCGTATGATTGCTTCAATATGCTTATCGTTGATTTTTACACCTTGCAAACGGTAAACATCTTGAATTTCTTTAACCAAATAGTTAGCCAGCTCCTCAATCCCCCTCAATCTGAGAATATCATGAGGTGTTAACTCACCTTCTGCGATGGTTTCACCTTTTTCTACATATTCACCCTCAAACACGGTGATATGCCGCCATTTTGGTATCAGCGTTTCAATTTGCTCACCCGCAGCATCGGTAATAATGACACGCTGCTTACCTTTTGTTTCCTTACCAAATGAAATAGTGCCGCTGGTCTCTGCGAGAATTGCTGGATCTTTTGTTTTACGCGCTTCAAATAAATCCGCAACACGCGGTAAACCGCCGGTAATATCACGCGTTTTACTGGACTCTTGTGGAATCCTGGCCAAGACATCACCTACCTTAACTTCACCACCATCCTTAATACCCGCAATAGCACCCGCCGGCAAGAAATATTGCGCTGGAATCTCGGTACCGGGTAAATAGATTGTCTCTCCTTGATGATCCATGAGCTTCACCATAGGCCGCAATTCTTTACCAGCCGATCCACGCTGTTTTGGATCAGTCACCACCAACGAGCTTAGTCCGGTTACTTCGTCAGATTGTTTCTGTACGGTAACTCCGTCAACAAAGTGGATGAACTCAACAACCCCATCCACTTCAGTAATAACCGGATGGGTATGAGGATCCCACGTAACAATAATGTCACCCGAGTTTATTTTCGTGCCTTCCTGCACAGAAAGCACTGCACCATAAGGGATTTTATAACGCTCTCTCTCGCGACCGTAGTCATCAACAACACCGACTTCACCCGATCTTGACACCGCAACCAGATTACCCTCACGGTTGACAACTGATTTCAGATTGTTAAGGCGTACCGTACCCGCAGATTTAACCTGCACATTACTGATCGCTGCTGACCTTGATGCTGCACCGCCGATATGGAATGTACGCATAGTCAACTGCGTACCGGGCTCGCCAATTGATTGCGCAGCGATAACACCGACCGCTTCGCCAATGTTCACAAGATGACCACGCCCTAAATCACGGCCGTAACAGGCCGCACAAACTCCGTGCCTGTTTTCACAGGTAATGATGGAGCGAACTAGAACTTGATCAATACTTTGCTCTTCGAGTATGGAAACCCAGTGCTCATCCAACAAAGTCTTGGCAGGAACTATAATTTCTTCTCCCGCCGCATCCATGATGTCATTAACGGCAACTCGACCCAATACACGTTCAGACAAAGGTTCAACTACATCACCACCCTCAATAATAGGAGTCATAATGAGACCATTAGAAGTCCCGCAATCATTACCCGTAATAACCAGATCCTGAGCCACATCCACTAATCTACGTGTCAAATATCCTGAGTTAGCTGTTTTTAAAGCCGTATCCGCCAAGCCTTTACGTGCTCCATGGGTAGAAATAAAGTATTGTAATACGTCAAGACCTTCCCTGAAATTCGCAGTAATAGGCGTTTCAATAATCGAGCCATCTGGCTTAGCCATCAGGCCCCGCATACCCGCTAACTGGCGAATCTGAGCGGCAGAACCCCGCGCGCCAGATTCGGCCATCATGAAGATTGAATTAAATGATTTTTGTTTTACCGTATTACCATCCGCATCAACAACAGATTCTTCACCCAAACCATCCATCATCACTTTGGCAACTTGATCATTAGCATGCGACCAAATATCAACAACCTTGTTATAACGTTCACCGTCAGTAACTAAACCAGAGGCGTATTGACTTTGAATTTCATTCACCTCCATATCAGCCGCTTTGATAATATCGATTTTTTTAGCCGGTATCGCCATATCTTCAATACCAAACGATACCCCGGAAATAGTTGCGTACCTGAACCCTAAATACATCAACTGATCGGCTAACACAACCGTATCTTTGTTACCCAGGTATCGGTAGCTGTAGTTGATTAACCGCGATATGTTCTTTTTGGTCATATCGCAGTTAACCAGATCATAAGGCATTCGATCTGGAACAACTTCCCAAATCAACGCACGACCAACTGTTGTTTTTACTCTGTGCGTCTTTTCTTCTATTTCGCCGTGTTCATTAACTACTTTCTCGGTAATACGCAATTGTATTTTTGATTGTAATTCAACTGACTTAGCCAAGAGAGCTTTGTGAATTTCGCCAACACTAACAAATATACTGCCATCGCCTTTTGCGTTTATTTTTTCACGGCTAATATAATAAAGCCCCAAGACCACGTCCTGCGACGGATTAATCACGGGCTCACCATTAGCTGGTGACAAAATGTTATTAGTTGCCATCATCAATGTTCTGGCTTCTAATTGCGCTTCTATGGACAGCGGAATATGCACTGCCATCTGATCGCCGTCAAAATCAGCGTTAAACGCGCTACATACCAATGGATGTAACTGAATCGCTTTACCTTCAATCAGGGTAGGCTCAAATGCTTGAATACCTAACCGGTGCAATGTAGGAGCACGGTTTAACAAGATCGGATGCTCGCGAATAACTTCTTCGAGTATATCCCAAACCTCGGCACCTTCTCTTTCAACCATTTTCTTGGCAGCTTTAATGGTTGTTGCAAGACCACGAAATTGTAATTTGCTGAAGATAAATGGCTTAAAAAGCTCCAATGCCATTTTTTTCGGTAATCCGCATTGGTGCAGCCTTAATGTAGGCCCCACCACAATAACTGAACGACCCGAGTAATCAACGCGCTTACCTAGTAAATTTTGCCTGAAGCGTCCTTGCTTGCCTTTAATCATATCCGCTAGTGATTTTAGCGGACGCCTGTTGGTTCCAGTAATTGCGCGGCCACGACGACCGTTATCCAGCAACGCATCAACTGATTCCTGCAGCATGCGTTTTTCATTACGAACAATAATATCCGGAGCATTCAAGTCCAATAAACGGTTCAACCGATTATTTCTGTTGATAACCCGACGATATAAATCATTCAAATCAGAGGTAGCAAAACGACCACCATCTAAAGGCACCAGCGGACGCAATTCAGGAGGCAATACTGGAAGTACTTTTAGAATCATCCACTCAGGACGATTCTTGGAACTCAATAACGCATCCATGACCTTAAGACGTTTTGAGTACTTCTTGATTTTAGTTTCTGAATTGGTTGAATTTATTTCTTCACGAAGAATTTCAACTTGCTCTTTTAGATCAATAGCTTTTAGTAAATCATAAATCGCTTCTGCACCCATTTTGGCAACAAAATCATCGCCATGTAGTTCCACAGCATCGAGATATTCATCATCCGTCAGCAACTGACCTTTGTCTAATGGAGTCATGCCTGGATCCAGGATGACAAAGGATTCGAAATATAATACGCGCTCAATTTCGCGTAGCGTCATATCCAATAACAGCGCTATTCTTGAAGGTAATGATTTTAAAAACCAAATATGCGCAACAGGACTCGCTAAATCAATATGCCCCATTCGTTCGCGGCGAACTTTTGATAAAGTGACTTCAACGCCACATTTTTCACAAATAACGCCACGGTGTTTTAGTCTTTTATATTTGCCGCAGAGACATTCATAATCACTGACCGGTCCAAAAATTTTGGCGCAAAATAAGCCATCCCGTTCAGGCTTAAACGTGCGGTAGTTAATTGTTTCAGGTTTTTTTACTTCACCATAAGACCAGGAACGGATCATGTCCGGTGAAGCCAAGCCAATACTGATACCGTCAAAGTCATCAGCGCGACCTTGGCGTTTTAAGAAATTCATTAAATCTTTCAAGAGTTTGTCCTCATTCAGATAACAGAAGACAGAAGACAGAAGACAGATTATTCTGCCTGCTGAATCCTAACTTCCGTCTGTGTTGTCCAGTATAAACGACCGTAATCAGAAAACGGGGGCCGGATAAACGATTAATACTCCTGACCTCTGCCCTGCGTCTTCTGCCCTCTGAACACTATTCCCGCTGTAATTCTATGTTAACTGCCAATGAACGAATTTCTTTAATTAACACATTAAAGGATTCAGGCATACCAGCTTCCATCTTATGATCACCATCAACTATGTTTTTATACATACGCGTTCTACCTGTGACATCATCTGATTTCACAGTAAGCATCTCCTGCAAGGTATAGGCTGCACCATAAGCTTCTAATGCCCAGACTTCCATTTCTCCAAAACGCTGGCCTCCGAATTGTGCTTTTCCACCTAATGGTTGCTGGGTAACAAGACTGTAAGGCCCTGTTGAACGAGCGTGCATTTTGTCATCAACCAAATGGTTCAGTTTCAACATGTACATATACCCAACGGTAACTTCCCGTTCAAAGGGCTCACCAGTCAAACCATCATAAAGTGTAATTTGTCCGTGCTCAGGCAAATCAGCCAGCTTTAACATAGTGCGAATTTCATCTTCGCTCGCACCATCAAATACTGGTGTCGCCATGGGTACACCACCAACCAGATTAGCCGCCATTTCCAGAATTTCTTTATCGGAAAATGAATCCAGATCTTCTTTACGACCACTACTGTTATAAATTTTGTCGAGATATTCTCTGATAGCAGTGACTTTAGCTTTCTCCGCATCATATTTTGCTTCCAGCATTTTGCCTATCTTGATACCTAAACCTTTTGCAGCCCATCCTAAATGTGTTTCAAGAACCTGACCAACATTCATCCGCGAAGGCACACCTAATGGATTTAAAACAATATCCACTGGATTACCGTCTGCCGTGTATGGCATATCTTCAATAGGCCTAATCATGGAAATAACACCCTTATTTCCGTGACGACCCGCCATTTTATCGCCGGGCTGTATACGTCGTTTAACCGCCAAATATACTTTGACCATTTTCAGCACTCCGGGTGCCAAATCATCGCCCATAGTAATCTTTTTGCGTTTGACTTCAAATTTCTCATCAAAGTCTTTTCTTTGTTGCTCGATCTGGCCAGCAACAGTTTCCAGCTGAAGATTAATATCCTCATCCTTCATTTTGATTTTTAACCACTCTGAATGCCTTAAACCATTCAGATAGTCTTGTGTTATTTCAGTACCCGCTTTGTGTCCCCCTGGCCCAGACAAGGCAACTTTGCCAACCAGCAGTCTAGCGACACGAGCAAAAATATCTTCTTCGAGTATTTTAAGCTGATCATCTAGATCTTTTCTGTAGCGCTTGATTTCTTCTTGTTCAATGTCAAGTGCTCGCTTGTCTTTCTTTACACCGTCGCGAGTAAATACCTGAACATCGATTACTGTACCTTCAATACTTCCGGGGACGCGTAATGAAGTATCTTTCACGTCTGCGGCTTTTTCACCAAAAATTGCACGTAGCAGTTTTTCTTCTGGCGTTAGTTGAGTCTCGCCTTTCGGCGTGACTTTGCCCACCAAAATATCTCCACCCTTAACTTCCGCTCCGACATAAACAATCCCTGACTCATCAAGCTTGGATAAAGCTTCTTCACTTACATTAGGAATATCAGCTGTAATTTCTTCCGGGCTGTGCTTGGTATCCCGCGCGACGCAAGTTTTCTCTTCAATATGAATCGTAGTAAAACGGTCTTCTTTAACAACACGTTCAGATACTAAAATTGAATCTTCAAAGTTGTAACCATTCCAGGGCATAAACGCAACCAACATATTCTGCCCCAAAGCCAATTCACCCATATCGGTGGAAGGACCATCTGCCAGAATATCACCCGCATTAACTATATCACCCGGTTTTACCAAGGGTTTTTGATTAATACACGTGTTTTGATTTGAACGTGTATATTTTGTCAGATTGTAGATATCAACGCCCGGCGCACCTGTTTCGGTTTCCGTATCATTGACACGAACTACGATCCTTGCTGCATCGACGGCTTCAATGCTACCCCCACGGGCAGCAACAACAGTTACCCCTGAGTCTTTGGCAACGGTTCTTTCCATGCCCGTGCCTACCAAAGGCTTTTCAGCTCTTAAAGTAGGAACAGCCTGGCGCTGCATGTTGGATCCCATCAATGCCCGGTTAGCATCATCATGCTCAAGGAACGGGATAATGGACGCTGCTACCGATACAATCTGTTTTGATGATACATCCATATACTGCACTGTGTCAGACATTGCCAAGGCAAACTCATCTTTATGCCGGCAGGACACCAAACCCTCTACCAGTTTCCCGCTTTCATCAACGGCAACACTGGCCTGAGCAATAACAAATTCACCTTCCTCAATAGCAGACAGATAATCAACCTGATCGGTTACTATGCCATTGATTACTTTTCTATAAGGCGTTTCCAGAAAACCGTAGCCATTGGTACGCGCATAAACTGATAAGGAGTTTATTAATCCAATGTTTGGGCCTTCAGGTGTCTCAATGGGACAAACACGACCGTAATGCGTTGCATGCACGTCACGGACTTCAAAACCCGCGCGCTCTCTTGCCAATCCGCCTGGCCCCAAAGCAGATACACGGCGCTTATGAGTCACTTGCGATAATGGATTATTTTGATCCATAAATTGCGACAATTGGCTTGAACCAAAAAACTCTTTTACAGCGGCAGAAACCGGCTTCGCATTAATAATTTCCTGTGGCATCAAGCCTTCGGAATCTGCCAACGTCAAACGTTCTTTAACCGCTCTCTCAACTCTGACCAAACCGACGCGGAATTGGTTTTCGATCATTTCACCAACCGAACGTACTCGTCTGTTACCTAAATGATCTATATCATCGACAGTGCCATTACCGTTGCGAATCGCTATCAACTCTTTAAGTACATCAATGATGTCTTCTTTTGTTAATGTGCCGGAACCTGTGGTTTCTTCACGGCCTAATCGACGATTAAATTTCATTCTACCCACAGTAGATAAATCATATCTATCGTCGGTAAAAAACAAATTCTGAAACAAATTTTCGGCGGACTCTTTTGTAGGTGGTTCACCAGGACGCATCATGCGGTATATTTCAACCAGCGCTTCTAAAGGATTCGTGGTTGTATCCAACCTCATTGCATTACTTATATAAGGCCCATTATCCAGGTCATTAACAAACAAGGTATTAATTTCAGTAATACCACTGTCTATGCAGCGCTCAATTAAAGCAGGCGTTAACTCATCATTGACATTAGCAACCAACTCACCCGTTGCTACATCAATGAGATTATGACCTAGAATCTTACCTGTAAGGTACTCTCTTGGCACTTCAACCTCAGCCAAGCCTACTTTATTCATTTCACGAATATGCTTGGCAGTGATTCGACGTCCTTCTTCTACCAATACCTGATCGTTGTGTTTAACATCAAATGCTGCAATTTCACCGCGCATTCTTTCAGGCACAATATGGAACAGACATTTTTCAGCAGTCAGGGTAAATTTATTGGTTTCGAAGAAAATGTTTATCATTTCTTCGTTATTGTAGCCTAAACCTCTGAGCAAAATGGTTGCGGGTATTTTTCTGCGGCGGTCTATCCGCACATAGACACAGTCTTTGTGGTCAAACTCAAAATCCAGCCAGGAGCCGCGATAAGGAATTACCCGGGCATTAAATAATAATTTTCCTGACGAATGTGTCTTGCCTTTGTCATGATCAAAAAACACACCTGGCGAACGATGTAATTGAGACACAATAACGCGCTCAGTGCCATTGATGACAAAAGTCCCGTTATCTGTCATCAAGGGCAATTCGCCCATGTAGACTTCCTGTTCGCGAATGTCTTTAACAACCTTGGCATTAGCAGCTGCTTCTTTATCATAGATAACCAGACGCACTAAAACTCGCAAAGGAGCGGCGTAGGTCGCACCTCTTTGTTGGCACTCTCTTACGTCAAAAGTAGGCTCCCCTAATCTATACTTTACATATTCCAACACCGCATAGCCGGAATGGCTATCAATAGGAAAAACACTGGAAAATGCGGCATGTAATCCGTTATCTGCACGCTTTTCTGGCGAAACGCCAGATTGCAAAAAGCCGGCATATGAATTAATTTGAGTTGCCAGGAGATAGGGAACTTCAAGTACTTCAGTACTTTTCCCAAAGTTATTTCGAATACGCTTTTTTTCGGTAAAAGAGTAGGACATATCGCTTCCAAACCTTTTCGTCATGAATTATTTCTACTGTGTATTTGTTACAAACAGTAAAAGGCCGATGACATAAGCCACCAGCCATACTTAAGAAGAAACGCAATAATTGCGTCTCTTCAATTGCGTCAAAATTTTTTATTTAATTTCGACAGTAGCGCCCGCTTCTGTAAGCTGCTTTTTAATGTCTTCAGCTTCAGCCTTTGGTATACCTTCTTTCAGTACGGTAGGAACGCCCTCAACTGCATCTTTAGCTTCTTTTAAGCCTAAACCAGTAATGCCACGCACTGTTTTAATAACAGCCACTTTGTTTTCGCCGAAAGATGTCAAAATAACATCAAATTCTGTTTGCTCTTCGACTACTGCGGCAACCGCTGCAGGAGCCGCCGCTGCAACAGCAGCAGATACACCGAATTTTTCTTCCATCGCTGCAATTAAATCAACGATTTCCATAATGGTCATGTTAGAGACCGCTTCCAAGATATCGGCTTGTGAGATCGCCATTGTGTATTCCTCTAAAAATAATATATTTTAAACTGGATAAATAGTGCTTATGCGGCTTCTTGCATTTGGTCTTTGACAGCCGCCAACGTACGCACAAATTTCTCTACAGGTGCTTTCATTACAGACATCAACAGACTGATACCTTGATTACGAGTAGGCAGACTCGCCAAACGTGCAAGCTCAGACCCATCAAATGCCTGGCCTCCAATAGCAACTATCTTTGTGATTAATTTGTCATGTGTTTTTGCAAAATTACTGATCAAACGCCCTGCAGAACCAGGATCTTCCATTGAAAATGCAATCAATAATGGACCCACTAGCCCATCTTGCATACATTCAAATTCTGTTCCCGCAACAGCCCGCTTTGCCAGTGAGTTCTTAACCACACGCAAATAAACGCCAGTCTCTCTCGCCGTTTTACGCAGCTCGGTCAATTCCGTGACGGTTAATCCACGGTATTCTGCCGCAACGGCAGAATGCGCTTTTGCGGCGAATTGAGCGACTTCTTCTACGACAGCCTTTTTGCCATCTAAATTTAGTGCCACAGCTTAGCTCCGGTATTTTTCTGGTGTTTCCAGAATTAATAAAACACATCCTGTCGGATGCCCCTTACGGCTCTTTTCCCCTGTTCAAGGTTCCAATTTCCGTCTGCGCAGGAAAATTAAGTTATACAACACCTGCGGTCTTTGACGGTTACCGAGTTAAACGGCAACCCAAAGTCTTTTATATCTTTCAGCTTGCAATACTACTTGGATCTAGCCATAGTCCTGGCCCCATCGTAGAAGATAACGTTATCTTTTTAATATAAATCCCTTTTGCAGCTGTCGGCTTGGCTTTCCGTAAGTCTGAAAGCAGTGCCTCCAGATTCCCCTGGATATCTGTCGCATCGAAAGTAACCTTGCCTAGCGTACAGTGAATAATCCCCGACTTATCAGTTCGGTAACGCACTTGCCCGGATTTTGCATTTTTTACTGCTGTCGCAACATCCGCAGTTACCGTACCCACTTTAGGATTTGGCATTAAGCCTCTGGGACCTAAAATTTGACCCAATTGACCGACAACTCTCATCGCATCAGGAGATGCAATGACCACATCAAAATTCATTTCACCTTTTTTTACCAGGTCGGCAAGATCTTCCATGCCGACAATATCAGCACCTGCGGCTTTAGCTGCATCAGCGTTAGGACCTTGAGTAAATACTGCTACACGAACCGTTTTACCTGTACCATTTGGTAAAACGGTCGCACCCCGCACGTTTTGATCTGATTTACGAGGATCTACACCCAAATTAACACTAACATCAATCGCTTCATTAAATTTTGCAGTGGCTACTTCTTTCAATATCTGCACGGCTTCGGTGACCGAATATTGCTTGGCTCTATCGACTTTGCTTTTAATGAGTTTCGCTTTTTTTGATAACTTAGCCATTATAATCCCTCCACATTCAGACCCATGCTGCGCGCACTGCCTGCAATTGTTTTTACTGCTGCCTCAAGATTTGCGGCATTCAAATCTTCCATTTTTGTTTTAGCAATTTCTTCCAATTGCGCCAAAGTCACTGTGCCGACCTTTTTGGTATTAGGGTTACTACTGCCACTTTTTATCCCCATTGCTTTCTTTAAAAGAATTGATGCCGGCGGTGTTTTGGTGATAAAAGTAAAACTGCGATCACTATAAACAGTGATTACAACGGGCAAAGGCAAGCCTTTTTCTACGTCCTGCGTTTTAGCATTAAATGCCTTACAAAACTCCATAATATTGACACCACGCTGACCCAATGCAGGACCAACCGGTGGACTTGGATTTGCTTCACCCGCTTTTACTTGCAGCTTTATATATGCGGTTATTTTTTTTGCCATGTTTTTCTCCAATATGGGTACAAACGCTTTTCAGCTCCCCCTAGACACAAAAATCCCTGCCTTATTCAGACAGAGATCCAGTAAACTAATAGAAACGCAATGTTTCCGTTTCTGCTATCAGCTTTTTTCAACCTGCCCAAAGCCCAACTCAACAGACGTCGAGCGGCCAAAAATGAGCACTGATATTTTTAATTTGTTTTTCTCGTAATTAACTTCTTCGACGACGCCATTAAAATCCTTAAAGGGCCCATCAATGACTCTAATGACTTCTCCAGCCTCAAATAAAATTTTCGGACGAGGTTTATTGACACCCTCTTCCACTCTATTGAGAATAGACATGGCTTCTTTTTCCGAAATAGGTGCTGGACGATCTGAAGTTCCACCTATAAAGCCCAATACTCTTGGAACATCCTTAACCAGATGCCAAGTCTCATCAGTCAATTCCATCTGGACAAGCACATAGCCCGGAAAAAACTTTCTTTCGCTTTTGCGCTGCTGCCCCATGCGCATTTCAACTATCTCTTCTGTTGGAACCAGAATCTTTCCGAAATACTGCTCCAAGCCTTCCCGCTTGATCCTATCCTCTAATGCTTGCTTAACTTTATTTTCAAAGTTTGAGTAGGCGTGCACAACATACCAGCGAAGCGCCATCCCTTTACCCGCCTTGACCAGTTAAAAACCGCACACCCCAGAAGAGAAACATATCCAGCAACCACAAAATCAAACCCACAATAAACACCATGGCGAATACCAGCAAAGTGGTGCGCATCGTTTCTTCACGAGTAGGCCATACAACCTTTCTGACCTCTTGCTTGGACTCTAACACGAAACTCCAAACTGTACGCCCCAAGTCTGTAGTCAACATCATACCCAAAACCATCAATACGATAACGACTAAACCCAGTACTCGATATAAAAGTCGAACTTCCTTGAAATAAGAGTGATCAGTTGAGAAATAGTAGAATGCGGCTACACCAGCAACCACAAAGACAACAGAAAAGACTTGCTTGACAATATCAACAACCGACGTTGTTGGCTCTGTTTGAGTATTCATGTGTTAGTTATTATTAAAATAGATAATATCGATTTGTTTGATCTGAGTGGCAGGCCAGGAGGGGCTCGAACCCCCAACCAGCGGTTTTGGAGACCGCCATTCTACCAATTGAACTACTGACCTATTCAGACAAACTTTACAGAACTTGCTATATTATACTACTTTAAAGTATTATTCAAGTATTGATGCAACAACACCTGCACCGACTGTACGACCGCCTTCACGAATTGCGAAACGCAAACCGTCTTCCATAGCAATCGGTGAGATCAATTTAACTTTTACAGATATGTTGTCACCCGGCATTACCATTTCAACACCTTCAGGCAGATCAACCGCACCAGTTACGTCAGTAGTTCTAAAATAGAACTGTGGACGATAACCGTTAAAGAATGGCGTATGACGACCCCCTTCTTCTTTTGACAATACGTAAATTTCTGCGTTGAAATGAGCATGAGGTTTAATCGTGTTTTTGTGCGCCAAGACTTGACCACGCTCAACATCGTCTCTTTTGGTACCTCTTAGCAACAAGCCAACGTTATCGCCCGCCTCTCCTTGATCAAGCAGCTTACGGAACATTTCAACGCCGGTAACGGTTGTCGCCACTGTGGGTCTAATACCTACAATTTCAACTTCCTGACCAACTTTGATAATACCGCGCTCTATACGCCCCGTGACTACGGTACCACGACCTGAAATCGAGAATACATCTTCAACCGGCATCAAGAAAGCACCATCAACCGCTCTTTCCGGCAACGGTATGTAACTGTCCAGCGCTTCAACCAACCTGATCACCGAAGGTACGCCAATATCACTTTCATCGCCTTGCAAGGCAAGTAAGGCAGAGCCTCGGATAATAGGCGTATCGTCACCTGGAAACTCATACATATCCAGTAATTCTCTGAGCTCCATTTCGACCAGTTCGATTAACTCTTCATCGTCAACCATGTCTGCTTTATTCAGAAATACAACGATATAAGGAACACCCACCTGTCTGGATAACAGTATGTGTTCTCTGGTTTGCGGCATTGGACCATCAGCCGCCGAACAAACAAGAATCGCACCGTCCATTTGCGCAGCACCTGTGATCATGTTTTTTACATAGTCAGCATGACCTGGGCAATCAACGTGGGCATAATGGCGACTTGAGGACTCATATTCGACATGCGACGTCGCAATGGTAATACCACGAGCACGTTCTTCCGGGGCATTATCGATCTGATCAAAAGCCTTCACTGCACCACCGTGCAATTTAGCCATTACTGTTGTTAAAGCAGCAGTTAGCGTTGTTTTGCCGTGGTCAACGTGACCGATGGTACCTACGTTTACGTGAGGCTTACTACGTGAAAATTTTTCTTTGGCCATGAATCACACCTAATAACAATCACAATACTATTTGGAGCTCATAACCGGATTTGAACCGGTGACCTCTTCCTTACCAAGGAAGTGCTCTACCTACTGAGCTATATGAGCTTAATCTCAGAATATGGAGCGGGTGATGGGAATCGAACCCACGTGATCAGCTTGGAAGGCTGGAGTTCTACCATTGAACTACACCCGCAGATTTTTTATTTTAATTCAAGATGGTGGAGGGGGGAGGATTCGAACCTCCGAAGGCAGAGCCGGCAGATTTACAGTCTGATCCCTTTGGCCGCTCGGGAACCCCTCCTATATCGGGTAAGCTGATTATTATCTTTTATCTGACAGCAGCTGTCAAATAATTATTTAATAAAACAAAATTACGCTGCTCTGCTTGGGCTTTTATCTTCGAATTACCCCCTTTTCCGGTAAAAAAATCACATTGTCACCATCACTGGATCTTTAATTTTTCAATCAACGCCTTAATGGCCGATTTTTGCGCCATGATACTTTCACACAACTGGAATTGACCGGCTGCACGCTGCAAATTTTGTCCTGGTTCGGTCACTTTAAAATACCGGTTACCCTCCAGATAATCCGTATAAAACCTGAGCCCCAGTTCAAACGGAATTAATTGTATGGCGGTATATAAATAGTGATAATCATAATCTGAAAAAAACACACCCACTTCGGATAAGTAGCTCTTTAATATTGCCGCACAAATATCCAGGTCAAATTCATTAGATTCCAGGTTGTGGCAGCAGGATCGTATACAATCACCAATATCGTAATGCACCAAACCCGGTTTAACCGTATCCAGATCGATAAGGCTGACGATTTTTTTGCTGCCTTGATCAAACAGAAAATTATTTAATTTAGGGTCACCATGGATAACCCGTAATGATAACAACCCTTGCTGCTTTGCCGCTTCCAGTTCATCCGTCATGTGCTGAAATTTAGCGATAAACTCCGCGCAATAAAGGCTTTCGGGTGCAAGTTGTTCGGGCGCTTGCGTTAAAACCTGGTGATAGTGAGTTAAATACTCCGGGGCAATATGAAATCCAGGCAAGGTATCATGCAAGAGTGAAGGATCAAGATCACTGACCAAGCGATGAAAATGTCCCAGCGCGAATCCTGTCTGTTGAGCCTGACTAATATTACCAATAGTCTCCAGGCTTTCAGTATTCCCTATAAAGCTGAGTGCTCGCCAATAATTACCCTGTTCATCCTGATAAAAATCATGATCGCTTGTGGTTTTTAAAATTGCCGGGATTTGCAGCTTAACCGCCGACTCTGTTTTATGCTCAAGATGCTGATTAAGCTTTAACAGGTTTTCCATAATCTGATCAGGCGCAGGAAAAACGATGTGATTTATGCGTTGCAGAACAAAGTGTGAGGATTCCGTTGCAACCAGAAACGTATCATTTATCAGGCCATTGCCTAGTGGTGATATGTCTGTAACCGCTTCGGCAAACTGATGCGCAATAGGAAGTAGTGTGTTCATCAAAATAAATATTATGTGGCGTAGCGTAAACGTTCACTTCCCTCTTTAAAAAAGGGGGATTGAGGGGGATTTATCTAATGAAATCTCCCCTAACCCCTCTTTTCCAAAGAGGGGGACTGAACATTTACGGCGTAGCCTGTAAGAACGACTTGCCGCACCGAAGTTATAACAACTCTCTAGCCTTAATTAAATCCGTCAAACGTTGCAACGCCTGACCTCTATGGCTTAATGAATTTTTAACGGCAGCCGGTAATTCAGCCGATGCGCAATTATGTCCCGGCACCCAAAATACCGGGTCATAGCCAAAACCATTTTCACCGATGGGTTGATTTAAAATTCTGCCTTCCCAAACCCCTTGTGCAATGACCGGAAAAGGGTCTTCTGCATGCTCCATAAACACCATAACGCAGATAAATCGAGCGCTACGTAACTGATCAGGAACACCTTCAAGTTCCTTTAGCAATTTATATACATTGTCCTGATCGCTGGCGCCAACACCCGCATATCGGGCAGAAATTACACCCGGCGCACCGTTTAAAGCATCCACAACCAAACCGGAATCATCGGCTATGGACGGTAACTTACAGTGCAGAGCCGCATTTCTGGCTTTGATAATGGCATTTTCTACAAAAGTAGAGCCGGTTTCCTCGGCTTCTGCAACATTAAACGCCGACTGCGGAACAATCGGATGTCCGGCAAGAATCGCCTGAATTTCTTTAATCTTGCCTGGATTGCCACTGGCTAGAACGATTTGTTGTGATGATGAAAAAGTCATTATAAATAATTGTCCAATGCTTCCTGTTGTTTTTCCAGCAATTGCTTGATGCCCAAACCGGCCAGCTCCAGCATCGCATCCAGCTCTTCTTTCCTGAACGCATGACCCTCAGCAGTGCCTTGCACTTCAATAAAAGCAGCGGCATCATTCATCACTACATTCATATCGGTTTCGGCGCTGCTATCCTCGGCATAATCCAGATCCAGCACGGGTATACCATTATAAATTCCTACTGAAACGGAAGCGACCTGTCCATGTAACGGATTGGTTTTGATCAATTTGCGTTTGAGCATTTTTTCTATCGCCAATGACAAGGCAACGAAACCACCGGTAATTGAGGCAGTACGTGTACCCCCATCAGCTTGTATTACATCGCAATCAATAGTCACGGTATGTTCACCCAGTGCCTTTAAATCAACGGCGGCCCTTAAGGATCGCCCTATCAAGCGCTGAATTTCCAAAGTACGGCCACCCTGCTTGCCATAAGCAGCTTCGCGCCCCATCCGGCTATGCGTTGAACGGGGTAACATACCATATTCAGCAGTTACCCAGCCTTCACCTTTGCCTTTTAAAAAGCGGGGGACGCTCTTGTCAACGCTGGCAGTACAAAGCACTCGGGTATCACCAAACTCGACCAGCACAGAGCCCTCCGCATGTTTCGTATAACCGCAGGTAAATTTTATATCCCTGAGTTGATCTGGATTACGTCCGCTTGGTCTCATATATGTTCCGGTAAAATGAAAACCGCACAGTATACCTGAACTATGAGCTCTTCGGTTTTCAATTTATGAACCCATACAATCCAGTGAAAAGATGCAAGACGCAAATTACAGGGTTAGAATGATCAGCTTTTTAACCCTGAAACTTTAACCTTCACAGGTGAATAATGATTAGAAGTATGACCGCTTATGCCGGCAATGAAGCAAGCATTGGAGACTCAACCCTAAATTGTGAATTACGTTCGGTCAACCACCGTTACTGTGACATCACCCTGAAACTCCCCGATCACTTGCGATTTATTGAAGCGGATCTTCGCTCGATCATTGCTGCAAAAATCAATCGGGGTAAGGTTGAATGTGCATTAAGTTATAAAAAACAGGTTAAAGCCGGACAAGGCTTTAACGTTAATATCGATGCCGTAACCGCATTGATTGCCGCAACCGATCAAATTGAAGAGCACATGCTGGCGCCTTTGTCATTTTCAGCACTGGATGTTTTGGCTTTCCCCGGTATTCAGCAGGAAATGAACACTGATAAAAGCCATCTTAATGAAGAAATCACGCATCTGGTCAAGCAAACCCTGGCGCAATTTCTGGAAGTCCGGGAGCGGGAAGGCGCGCAATTAAAAGTATTGATCGAAGAACGCTGTATAAAAATGCAAGGTTTTGTGGTCCTGGCAGGCCAACGTATGCCCGAAGTCCTGTTGCTGATCCGCAATAAATTAAAAGACAGAATTATCGAACTGGTTGCGCAACCGGACTTTGACCGCCTGGAACAGGAGCTGGTTTTTCTGGCGCAAAAACTGGATATTACCGAAGAACTGGACCGGCTGGATACGCACATTACTGAAGTGTTACGCGTACTGAAAGAAAAAGACCCCGTAGGCAGACGGCTGGACTTTTTAATGCAGGAACTCAACCGTGAAGCCAATACCCTGGGCTCCAAATCAACCGACAAGGAAATGACGCAAATAGCCATTGAGCTTAAAGTGCTGATTGAGCAAATGCGCGAGCAGATACAAAATATTGAGTAAAGAACATATCTTTCCCACTTTCCAGCGTCCCCTATATTAAAACACCGCCTCAAAAAATTATTATGGGCAGAAGCACTGGGCGATAAACCACATTTTATTGATGCGAGAAAAGTTAGACTACATTCTACTAACCCAGTAAAAACGTGTAGTGGTGCTATTTGCTTACCCGAATTGGCTATTTATCAACAATTTCGAAGGAAATAAAATGACAGGTTATTCCGTTAATTTGTTCTATAGCTACAGTCATGCAGATGAACTGCATAGAGAGGATATGGAAAAATTTTTAACCATTCTTAGAAAGGAAGGTGTACTTAAAGAATGGTGTGATAGAAAAATATTAGCGGGGCAGAAAATTTCGGATGTAATACAAAATGAATTAAACAAAGCAGATATTATTGTTTTTCTTGTTAGCATTGATTTTCTTAATTCTCCAGCTTGTAACGAAGAATGGGAACTAGCAAATTCATTAGCGAAAAATAATAAAAAAACCCTTGTATCGATAATAGTAAGAGATTGTCCTTGGCTTGACTTTGATAACATGCGTGATTACCTAGCACTTCCAACCGATGGTAAATGTATAACGTCATGGAATGATAAAGATGCTGCTTGGAAAGATGTGTATTCTGGAATAAAAAAGGTTGTTAACAGTATTCGCAGTGCATTTGATTTAAAAAATGATTTTAAAAACAAAATATCCATTTTGGAATCTGCTCCCAATCCAGCGAATCATTATTACTAAATGATTTATTCGTTTTCCCTAATTTGATAAAACATTCAGACTCAACTGAAGACGAAATAATTTTACGCAATACAACGGATATATTAAATGAGAAAAAGACCATAATTTTAGGTGATAGCCAAAGCGGAAAAACAAAACTATGTAGCCATATTTTTTTAGAGCTCAATGAAAAAAATGTACCAGTCCTGCTAATTGATTTAATGGATATAGCTAATAAAAAGCCATCTATAGATGTTTTTCAACAATGTTATTCAGATCAATATAATGGCGATTTTAACTTATGGTTAATTCAAAAAGAAAAGACTGTAATATTCGACAATTTATCCCAATTCAGGAATTCACTAGAACACGTTATCCTAGCTGAAAGTATCTTTGATAATGTTATTGTGACAACTTCAATTGAAGATTATGAATCCTACTTTAAAGATGATACGAGATTATTAAAATTCTCATTTATTGTTATCAGACCTTTTACTCATGTAAAACAAGAAAAGCTCATAAAAAAATGGCTTCAATTAAAAAGAAAAAGTATCACTGAATATATTGAACATGGAGAAATAGACCAAATAGAAAACAATATAAACTCTATTATTATAGATAATAAAATATTACCAAGGTATCCTTTTTTATATTATCAATACTACAAACATATGAGGCCTTCATGCCTCAAGACCTTAAAATAACTGCATACGGTCACTGCTATTATGCGCTATTATTAGCCCATCTGATAAAGTCTGGTGTAGAAAACAAGGACGATCCAATATCTAAATGTTTTAATTATGCGAATCACTTGGCTTTTGAAATTCATAAAAAAAATCCAGATTCTTTATTTATAACTCACGAAGATTACGAAGTATTTAAGATAGAGCACCAGAAGAGGTTTATTATAAGCGACTCATTAATTAATAGGTTACATGGTCATTTTGGTATAATTAAAAATATTAACGGTATAGGATATAAATTTAGCTTAGCCTACAGTTATTATTATTTCTTGGGACAATATCTTGCAAAATATTACAAGGAGAATAAGAGTCTGGTTACTAATATGATTGAAAATAGTTATAAAAAACATAACTCCCTATTACTTATTTTTACTATCCATCATGCTCAAGATTTAGAAATAATTGACGAAATTTTGTTACATACAATTTGCACCATTGATGATGTAGAGCCAGCTACACTTGATAAAGATGAGACTAGAATATTTAGAGAACTACTTTCTACTATTCCAAAAAGACTAATAAGCGAACAATCGGTAAATAAAGTAAGAGATGATGAAAGGGAGCTAAGAGATAAAGCAGAAAATCAAGGAGGTAGAGAGACTAAAGAAAAAGAGAATGAAAGCAGTCAAGATTTTTTAAACCAGATTTATAAGTGTCATAAAAACATAGAAATATTGAGTCAAATATTAAAGAATAAATCGGGTAGTCTAGAAAAAAATAAAATAACTGAAATTGTTGAAATTATTTGTGATGCTGGATTAAGACTTGCAAAAATTCTTCTTTCAGAAGACATGAAGGTTGAAGAACTTATAGAGTACATACAAAAACAATATATGGCATCAGATAAGTATGATGCTAGCAAATCTAAACAAAGTCAACTAGACGACATTAGAAGAGTTGTTATGGCAAGAGTTTTCTTATGGGTGATGTTAAACTTAGAAAAAACAGTTTCATCTATAAATAAACCTGAAATTAATGAAATTATTGAGGATATAAAAAACAGAAGGGATACACCTGCCTACGAGGTAATACACTATTTTTATTCACTAGATACCGCTAAGAAATTCGATGAAGATAACAAAGAGCTTTTAAAAACTCTCATCAATAAACATGATGAAAAGAGTATGTTCTTTCTACATAAAATCTTATCGATCAGAACTCAGCACTACAGAAACACTCATGAAATGAAAGCTCCAGTGGAACAGGCCGTTTGTTCTCTTCTTAAAATTGATTATAAACCAAAGTTCGGTAAACGAAATTAGGAAAAATAACTTTATTTTTCCCGTTAATCATTCTGGGCAATTACTAAAAGCCAAGTTTAGCAACCACGCCTTTTGGGAATTTAATTTTATCGTTCCCACGCTTCGTCGTGGGAATGCAGCCCAATACGTGAGTAGTTTTAAATCCTTCACTGCGCGGCAGATTATCGACCATTTACAAGTGCAGCATGTTGAGCAATTCTTAACACGATTGCGTTTTTCCAAACGGGCGCACAAGGTAGACCGGGAGTATCAATTCTGGCAAGGGGGCGTTCCTACCGAGTTGATATTCAATGAGGCAATAATGCGAAAAAAGTTAGGCTACATTCATGCTAATCCTGTAAAACGTGGCTTTGTGAACTTGCCTGAGCACAGGCGTTTGATGTGAAGAACTTTATCTCCGCGTTTTGCCAAGTTCGGAAAGCTTTTAAATTCGATTTTATTTGTAGGTTTGTAAGATAAAATCAGGTAATACGGACGAATAAAATGTTCAAGGAAAACATTTTGGTGAGATTCTGGAGGGTTTACTTGTGTCAAAGATCATGACATGTATAAAGCCAATCGGCCATCAGAAACCAGGTCAAAACCTGTCGTTCATTGCCCTGTTGCTCGCAGCCTTTATCAAACCTTTTTCGGAAAGAAGTGGTGAGGTCTTTGTTTGTACGCCATGTCCTTTAGGTTTATACTTTGTCCGATCAAATATATGAATTTTATGAGGGATATACGATAAATCAGGTTTTTTATAAGACATCAATGTCGTATATTTTAGTGAGAGCCGCATGTTTGCCCAAGCAGTTCTTGCCTTTATAGCATTGCCGGGCGTCGTCGCCATCGTTGTTCCGATCACCTGGCTATGGGTAAGCTCCCATACGAAGCTCGTCCAGCCTTGGGGATTAGTGCCTTTGCTCGTCGGGTTCTTTGCGTTGCTTTGGTGCGTGCGTGACTTCTACATCTCAGGCAAGGGTACGCTTGCCCCGTGGGCCCCTCCAACTCACTTGGTCGTCGTCGGTCTCTACCGCTACACGCGGAATCCCATGTACTTAGCAGTGACGCTTGTCCTTCTTGGTTGGGCGCTGAGCTTTGGCGTGACAGGCCAGTTCATCTACGCAGTCGTCGTAGCTGTTGCCTTCCATCTTCGGGTCGTGTTGGGAGAGGAGCCCTGGCTGGCTCAAAGGCATGGAGCACAATGGGCGCACTATTCAAGCCGCATTCCTCGCTGGCTCTGGTGAATGCCCTGTACGAAATTGCCGCTAACCCATGAACATACAGCGGCACTATTACTGTTACGGTCTACAAAAAATCACTTTCAACTCTTGTTTGTTAAACCCCGTTACACTCATTCCAATAACTTTCATATACGTATCTAGTTGTTCGTACAACGATTGTCTAACTTGACTCAGTGTCTCATAGATGTCGGTATACACACCCAAAGCGACAGGTTCTTCTCCATTAATCATAGATTGGTCAGGTTTTAAAAAAGCACGAGCACAAACTTGAAGATCATCTACACCTACTGCCGCAAGTGCGATCAGTTCAAATCCATATTCACTTGCCTTCTTCCAGTTGAACTCAATTTGTTTTAAGTTTAACGCAAAGTCTTCGTAACCTTGATTTGGGTCAGTGAGGTTAATGAAATTAGATGACGTGTTGATGGTAAACATTATGGAAACTCTGTATCGTTGAAAGAAATCACAATGCCTGTGATTATATAAAGTATAGACGACTTTACCGAAAATGGAATTTTAGACAATAAAAAAGCCCTCGAAAGGGCTTCTTTATTCTCTCCATATTTTGTTATAAAAAAACGCGTAAGTGTTCAGTCCCCCTCTTTTGAAAAGAGGGGTTAGGGGAGATTTTATTAGATAAATCCCCCTCAATCCCCCTTTTACAAAGGGGGAGGTGAACGCTTACAAAAACGCAAAACACCAGATTGCATTCCTAAATGCCTGCTCCGTCCCTAGTCAGGCATTGTTATTTTTTCAGGAACAATTCAATTATTTCTTTTGCTCTGGCGGTACTTGATCTTTTAATGCTTCATGTTTCTTTTGCCATTTCTCATGCCGTTGTTTTTTCATTTCATCCATTTTTGTCATTTGTTCTTTGGTAAGAACTTCCTGCAAACGTTTTTGGGTTTCTTCATGGATGATTTTAAATTTTTCATCCTGTTCCTTGAATATGGCTTCCACTTTGGTTTTTTGTTCGGGAGTTAAATCCAGATTCTTGGTCAGGCGTTCGACTCTGTTGGCACGATGCCCTTCAAAATCGCCATTTCCTCCAGGATATGCAGCGACAGTTAAGGGAAGCGCTAAAGCCAGTGCAAGGGTTATGATTTTCTTGTTCATGTTTTTATCTCTCTTTGATTAGGGTTAGAGAACAGTAATTTCCTGTTCTTGGTGCTTACTATAACGATGAAAAGCGCAAACAATTTGAAGACAATGTGCAAATATTGTGAAAATATTAATCTATTAGCCTGTCCTGCGGGTCATAACGATAACCGGCGCCATAAACGGAGTGAATCAGCTCCTGATCCGGCAATAAATCGGCCAGCTTTTTTCTCAGCTTTTTTATATGACTGTCGATGGTTCGATCAGAGACAATACGTTGGTCCTGATAAATCAAATCCATTAATTTTGATCGGGAAAAGATACGACCGGGCTGCTGGTATAAAGCTTGCAAAAGTTGAAATTCGACTGTAGTTAATTCTACCTCTTGTCCCTCGGCAAGTACCCGAAAACTGTGGGGATCCAGTTTTAATTCGCTGGAGAGCGTCTCTGTTGTTGGTGGTTGCAATCGGCGTAGCACAGCTTTAACACGTGCGACCATTTCACGAGGACTGAAGGGCTTACAGATATAGTCATCGGCACCCAGCTCAAGGCCAAGCAAGCGATCTATTTCTTCAATACGCGCCGTTATCATAATAATCGGCACGGTACTGAAACTTCGTAGTTCACGACAAATATCCAGACCATCACGGCCGGGCAACATTAAATCCAGCAATATTAAATCAGTATGGTTTGTTTTAAACCACGGCAACACCTCCAAACCATTGCTTAAACAATCCGTGTCAAAACCGGCATTATGCAGATAGTCAGCTTGCAGGCGGGCCAGTTTCAATTCATCTTCTACAATCAGGATATGGTTCATGAGCTAATCGGTAATTCAATGCGGATAGCAAGCCCCTTCAGAGGCGAGGACTGCGCTTGTATCGTGCCATTATGCGCTTCGACAATATTACTGCAAATAGCCAAACCCAGGCCAGCCCCGCCATGATAACGGCTACGTGAGCTTTCTACCCGATAAAAACGGTCGAATAATTTGGGCAATTCGTGTTCGGGTACACCTGGCTCACTGTCGGAAAAATCGAGCACCAGCTTATCGGCTTTCCGAAAAACAGTGATGACTAACTGTCCATTGCTGTCGGTGTAGTTAGCGCTATTGTTAAGCAGATTCCGGTAAAGCTGAGATAAGCGATCCGGATCAGCGTAAATGCTGATAGGGTAGGCTAAGTTATTAGCCCACTTAATAGTGATTTGTTTGTTTTGAAATTCCGGTTTTAAAGCGGCCAGGTCTTCTTGTAATAGCTCTACCGGATCAACATGAACTTTGCGATAACTTAACGCACCTTGATCGGACAGGGATAATTGATAAAGATCTTCCGTTAACCGATTAAGTCGCATGACATCACCCAACAGTGAGTCGACAGCCTCGGCGGTCAGGGGTCTTATGCCATCTTGCAAGGCTTCCAGTTCACCACGCAATACGGCTAAAGGTGTGCGTAGTTCGTGAGAAATATCCGCCACCCAGCGTCGCCTTGCTTGTTCTGACTGTTCTAAAGCTGCGGCCATATCGTTAAAATCGCGGGCCAATTGACCGAGTTCATCGGTAGATTCGACAGGCAGACGAACCTCATAACGACCCACCGCAAGCGCCTTTGCTGCTGTGGTAATACGTTTAAGCGGTCGCCCCAGTGTGTAAGCCAGTAACCATGCCAGACCGGCGGATAAAAGAATCATTAACAATGCAATCCAGATAAATGACTCTGCCTGCCGCTCCATAAACCGGATTTCACTGACCTGATTGGCCGTTTTGCCAGGCAAGAGCCCAAGAAAACCGACTATTTTTTCTTGATAATGGATAGGCTGCAAGGATAATTGCGGCAAAGCCTCTTTACGGCCAAAAATAATCGTCTTGTCAGCATTCAATAGCATTGCACGCAGTTCAAAAGGAATAAATCGTTTTTTAGCAAGCAACTCGGGTAATGCCGGCGGCCAAACATCACTGGGTTCCGTGCGTGCTTGTTTAATCCAGTAGGGTGGCCGGTGATGACGGTGGGGATTAGACTGCCACAATAAATCAATCCATTTTTGTTTGTCCCCGGCCAGATTGCTCCAGCTCTGGTTTTTTTCATAGTATTCGGTAAGTTCTTCGATCAGGCTAGTTACTTGTTCCTGATGCCGTGCCTCTACAAATTCAGTGAATCCTCGATCTAAAGACCAACGCATAAAAACATACATCCCTGAAACGACAAGAAGCGTTGTCACCAGAAAAGTTAAAAATAATTTGACTCGAATTGTTTTATGCACGGATACACTCCCATAACAGATAAGGTATTGTTACCAACAAGCCTGAGCATCATCCGTGATTTGTTTTACCGCCAATTCAGGATATGTTTTTTTAAAACCGTCCAGGCTTTCTGATATTGCAGGGAATGGTTCGGCGACAAGAATCGGGTTATCAGCTTTATCAGTGGCAGCGGTTTCGGCTACGGACTGCTCTGAAACAGGGGCGGGGGTTAAAACTTGCGGGATATTTTTTAACTCACTAACCAGCAGAATTTGTTCCTGATCCGAATCTGCATTCTGTTCTGAAGTTTCAGTAACCGGGACAAAGGCGCCTGTTTTGTATTCCCACATGAAGAGCGCAACATTAGCAATGACCACCAGAAAAAACAGCGTTTTCATAGCTAACCCTCCAGGACTATAGCTAAGCCACGCAACACCAAATCAGTGTCAACAATCGGCTTGATTCCAAGCTGTGTAGCGATAATTTCGGCATCGCCGCCTGTTAAAATCAATTGCATAGCGTTCGATTGTTTGGTTAAAACATGCTCAATCAAGCCGACAGCGGCAGCTAAGGTACCGCTGTAAATAGCGGCTTCGGTAAAGTTTGCAGGCCCGAAGTCATAGCTTGTTTCATGAAATTGAAGCGCTTCAGTACCTGTTGCCAGGGACTTTTTCATCAGCGTTAAGCCGGGGCTAATCAGTCCTCCTTGATGTTTGCCATCAGCATCGATCAAATCGACGGTAATGGCTGTGCCGCAATCGACTATACAGGCAGGGAGTTGATAATGGTTTCGAACAGCCACCAGGGCTAACCAACGATCAACCCCCAGTTTTTCCGGTTGTTGATAAGCGTTATATACACCGAAGGCGTGAGCCTGGGATTTTACGTGACTAATCTCAGTAGTTGGCCAAAGTTCAACGGCTACCGCGAGTACCAATTCTAACAAAGGAGTTGAACTAACGCAGGCGATGGCAAGGCGTTCTGGCGAGATTGGCATGTTCCAGGTTTCAATAAGGCCATGCCGGGTAATCTGTTGATTAACCAGCGTATGACCTGTAACAAGCCCGCCATCTTGCAAAATAGCCCATTTGAGCCGGGTATTGCCTATATCTACCAGTAAATTTAACATATTGAAGCGTTAAAACTGACTTCACCCGAAGCAAAAGCCTGAATAGAGCCATCAGTCCGTTTAATCAATAACAGGCCATTATCATCGATACCTTCGACAATGCCTTCGACTTGCTGCTGACCAATAAACAGGGTTGCCATGTGACCTTTCAGACAGTCATAGCTACGCCACTCATCGAGATAAGCTTTAATACCGGCCACCTCAAACCCGTTAGTAATAGTAAAAATTTGATCTAATAATGTTCCTGCCAGTTCATTTCTGAATGACAGATTTTCACCGATGATTTTAGTCAGATCAGTCCAGGCCTGAGTAATGCTTTGCGCTTGCGTTTCAGGTAAAAACAGATTCAATCCCAGGCCGATGACGGCGGCACAGGGGCCATCTGCTTCACCTGAAACTTCAATCAGGATGCCCCCTAATTTTTTACCTTGGCTGTAAATGTCATTAGGCCACTTTAAACCCACATCATTAATATTATGCTGTTTTAAAGCCCTGATGACTGCGACACCCATAGCCAAACTTAATCCCGCTGTGCCGGCAATACCGCCTTGTTGAAAACGCCAGAGCATCGATACATAGATATTGCTGCCGTAAGGGGAAACCCATTGTCGCCCTCGCCTGCCTTTTCCTGCCGTTTGATGCTCGGCAAAACAAACAAAGCCTGAAGGTGCATTATTTTGGGAATGTTCCATCAGATAACTGTTAGTGGAATTGAGGGAGTCATGAATTTCCAGTGTTGAAATTAATGCTTTATTCTCCTCGCTAAGGACTGCATTGATTTTGGCGTGTGCCAATAATTCCAGCGGTTTATCCAGCCGATAACCTTTACCACTAACTGCCGAGTGTTGTAAGCCTAATTCAGACAACCCCCTTAACTGTTTACAGATAGCGGATCGGCTAACGCCCAGCGCCAAAGCTAATTCAGTTCCGGAATGAAATTCGCCATCAGCCAGCAAGTTAAGGATTTTTTTTTGTTTATCAGAAATAAGCACGGATGACCATCTATATCGGGAAAAAATACAAAAGTTACGATGTTGTTACTAACTACCCATACCCTGTACAATCCGGCGAATTATACTGCAAGCGGGGGCATTATTGTCGACATTCTCGTTTAAACCGGTCAGCTCGCAGCGAATTGCCCAGGGCTAAGGCGCGCGCAGCACGCCCTACGTATGAAGGAAAAAACTTATCCGGATAACTATTTAAACAACCCATAAAAAGCCATGACAACACCCACACTAAAAGTCAGCATCGGCTATGCGAGCGATAAAGGCATCAAAGCGGATAATGAAGATTTTTTTGGTTCATTAATTCCCGAAGGTTCGCAGCTTGTTTATAAAGGCATAGCCATCGCCATTGCTGACGGCATGAGTGGCAGTGATGCGGGAAAACAGGCCAGCCATTGTTGTGTGGTCAGTTTTTTAAATGATTATTACAGTACCCCCGACTCGTGGTCAGTCAAACAGGCTGGACAAAAGATTCTCTCCGCGACTAATTCCTGGCTATACAGTCAGGGACAAGTTCGCTATCAATCGACCAAGGGTATGGTCAGCACCCTCAGTATTATTGTTCTAAAATCAACGACAGCGCATGTTTTTCACATTGGCGATTCACGAATTTACCGTTTACGACAAGGTAATTTTGAACAGATAACGCGTGACCACCGTATCTGGGTTTCTAATGAAAAAAACTATCTTAACCGGGCTATGGGGATAGAACCCAGGCTGGAAGTCGATTACAAATCACTGCCTGTTGAAACCGGTGATCTGTTTTTAATGACAACTGACGGGATACATGATTTTATCGATGAAAAAACCCTTAAAAAACTATTACAGGACGGTACTGATTTATCCTTGATTGCCAATACAATCATGCAACAAGCCAGCGCTAATCACAGTGACGACAATCTCACCTGCCAATTAATCCGCATTAATGAATTGCCTCTGGCTAAAGAAGACGAGATTATTCGCCGGCACAGCAATTTGTCTTTTCCACCGCCCCTGGAGCCAGGCATGGTAATTGATGGCTACCGGATTGAAGCAGAATTACACGCCAGCAAACGCACACAGATTTATCGGGCATTCGACACCCAAACCGGCACCCAGGTCATTTTAAAAACCCCATCCATTCTGTATGATGACGATACCCATTACATCGAACATTTCCTGCATGAGGAATGGGCTGGAAAGCGCATCAATCATGAAAATGTACTTAAAATTCTCGGCTCTGACCGGGAAAAAAGCTGCATTTATTACGTCACCGAATTTTTGGGCGGACAAACGCTTAGAGAGTGGATAAACGCCAACCCCAAACCTGATATTAAAGTAGTCAGAAATATAGTCGGGCAACTCGCCAAAGCCTTGCGCGCCTTTCATCGCATGGAAATGTTGCATCAGGATTTAAAGCCTGAAAACATCATGTTTGACAGCAATGGCACGGTTAAAATTATCGATTTTGGTTCGGTTAAAATCGCAGGTATCACGGAAATAACGCCGCTGGATCATGGCAGCGAAGAGAATATACTCGGCACCTTGAATTACACAGCCCCCGAATACCATACGGGACAACGCGGCACGGTAAAATCCGACCAGTTTTCACTGGGGGTTATAAGCTATGAAATGATTAACGGCGCCCTGCCCTTTGGCCAGGATATGCCGGAAAAACCTGACAAAATAAATCTCGCAAAGCTTGTCTATGTGCCCAGCTTTCATTACAACACCATGGTGCCTTTCTGGATTGATGGCGCATTAAAAAAAGCCACGTCAATAAACCCGGCGCTTAGATATGACGATTTGTCAGAGTTCCTGCATGATTTGTCTGTACCGAATCCTAAATTTTTAACAGCTGAAGAGCGCATACCGTTAATAGACCGCAATCCATTAATGTTCTGGAAAGGCCTGACGGTGCTACTGCTGTTAACAAATCTAATTATGCTGTATTTGTTGGTTAAGTAATTTGCATTTAACTTTTGCATCGTTCCCACACCCCGGCGTCACTGCCATTAAGTTAAGCATTGAAATACTTTTTACATGGAGTACAAACCTGGATTTGCACTCCGTCAGTCGCTATTTAAAGGAGTCAAAAAACATGTTTTTTGACTCCATATTTCTTAATTTAATGGCAGCGACGTTCCCACGCCGGAGCGTATGAGCGATGTAAATGATTTCTTGAACCTTGCTCCTGTTTGTAGTCCTGTATACTATTCGCGTTTAATTCCCTACTTCTCAGTAACCTGATCCAATAAGGAAAATAAGATGTCTGAACAAGCAAACTATATCCGTTGGTTTAATGAATTAACAATAGACGATGTACCCCTGGTCGGCGGCAAAAATGCGTCGCTGGGTGAAATGTACCGTGAATTAACCCCGCAAGGCATACAAATACCCAACGGCTTTGCCGTGACCGCTGAAGGCTACCGTTATTTACTGGATCAGGCGAATGCCTGGGAACCTCTGCATCAGGCGCTGGATGATTTGAATCCCGACGATGTCGCCGATCTGGCCAAGCCGCGCCCGTAAAGCGCGTGAAATTATCTATGCCGCGCCCTTCCCTGCCGATCTTGAAAGCCAGATACTCAACGCTTATGCCGCAATTGCAACAGCAATACGGTGACGAGATGAGCGTCGCCGTGCGCAGTTCCGCCACCGCCGAAGATTTACCCACCGCCAGCTTTGCCGGACAACAGGACACCTTCCTGAATATACGCGGCGCAGCCGCCTTGCTGGAAGCCTGCAAACGCTGTTTTGCCAGTTTATTTACTGACCGGGCCATTCATTACCGCGTCGACCAGGGCTTTGATCATTTCAAACTGGCGTTATCGATAGGCATCATGAAAATGGTGCGCTCTGATCTGGATGCCAGCGGCGTGATGTTTTCATTGGATACCGAATCCGGTTTCAGCGATGTCGTTTTTATTACCGGCGCCTACGGCCTGGGTGAAAATGTCGTGCAAGGCGCGGTGGATCCGGATGAATTTTATGTCCACAAGCCGACCTTTGAGCAGGGACATCGCGCCGTATTAAAACGCACCTTGGGCGCGAAAAAAATAAAAATGATTTACAGCGATGGGCGCACGCGTGAATCCACCCGAAATATCGTGACCTCCGACGAAGAACGTAATCGTTTTTGTCTTAACGATCCCGATGTCCTGACCCTGGCCGATTACGCCATCAAGATAGAAAAGCATTACAGCGCCAAGGCAGGTCAAGCCAAACCGATGGATATGGAATGGGCAAAAGACGGCATTGACGGCACCCTGTATATTGTTCAGGCGCGGCCGGAAACCGTCGTATCCCAGTTGAGCGGGATGGTTTTGGAGCAATATGTGCTCAAAGACAAGGCGCACTCCGATTGTCACGGGGCATTCGGTCGGCAGCAAAATCGCCACCGGTAACGCACGAATTGTTGAGAATCTGGGACAACTGGGCAACTTTAAAGCCGGCGATGTGCTGGTTTCAGATATTACGACGCCCGATTGGGAGCCGGTGATGAAAATTGCTTCGGCGATCGTCACCAACCGTGGCGGGCGCACCTGTCATGCGGCAATCATTTCCCGTGAATTGGGCGTTCCTGCGGTCATCGGTTGTGATAATGCGACGACAACCATTAAAAACAATACGCCCGTGACGGTATCCTGTGCCGAAGGCGATAACGGCAAGGTCTATGAAGGCATCCTGAATTTTGAAATCAAAACCACGGACTTGACCGGCCTGAAACGTCCGAAAACCAAAATCATGCTGAATATCGGCAATCCGGAACTGGCTTTCAAGACCAGCTTCCTGCCCAATGACGGCGTGGGTTTGGCGCGTATGGAATTTATCATTACCGAATACATCAAAGCGCATCCGATGGCGTTGATACACCCCGAGCGCGTGCAGGATGCCGGCGAACGGGAACAACTAGACGAATTGACACGCAACTACGAAAACCCCAAAGATTTCTTTATCCAACGCCTGTCGGAAGGCGTGGGCACCATTGCGGCGGCGTTTTATCCCAAACCTGTCGTCGTGCGCATGTCCGATTTTAAAACCAATGAATACGCCACCTTGTTGGGCGGACGCTGGTTCGAGTTTGATGAAGCCAACCCGATGATCGGTTTTCGCGGCGCGTCACGTTACACCCATCCCGCCTATGCGGAAGGCTTTGCGCTGGAATGCGCCGCCATGAAACGGGTGCGCGATGACATGGGCCTGACCAATGTCATTCTGATGATCCCGTTTTGCCGCCGTGTAGCAGGAAGCCCAAAAGGTACTTGAATACATGGCGCAACTGGGCTTAAAACGCGGCGAAAATGGCCTGGAAATCTATGTGATGTGCGAGATTCCCAATAACGTCATCCAGATCGATGCCTTCTCCCAACATTTTGACGGCTTTTCCATCGGCTCCAATGACTTGACCCAGCTGACTTTAGGCGTGGACCGCGATTCCGCCATTGTCGCCGAGGATTTTGATGAACGCGATCCCGGCGTTAAAGAAATGATCCGGCTGGCCGTGGAAGGCTCAAAACGTAACGGCAAACATTGCGGCTTGTGCGGCCAAGCGCCATCGGATTATCCTGAAATGGCGGATTTTCTGGTGGAAATCGGCATAGACTCGATGAGTTTGAATCCTGATACGGTGTTGCAAACCACGCAACAGGTACTGGAAACTGAAAAGCGGTTAGGCAGGAAATAGGTTAGGATGGACTGGCCGAAGGAAGTTGATTGTTCACGTCGAAGCCGCGTAACCCATATGAAGTATCAGCTGTTTACGAAGCTCTCAAAGAGGAAATATGGAAAATTTTAAGTTAGATAGAATAAAAAATATTACTGATGAGGTTAAAGAGTTCCACCCATTGTTACGTGCATTGTTCAGTAAGCTTCCAAACATCACAAGTGTTGAATATACTCAAGGTCCTCAAGAAATGGGTGCGGATTTTGTGTTAGTAAAGAAGGACGATACTCTTGATGATATTGAATATATAGGTTGTATTGTAAAAGTTGGTCAAATAAAACAAGATCATTCAGAAGTTAATCGTCAAATCGAAGAATGTGAAATCGAACGAACAATCGAAGGTGGAACCAGAAAAATTTTTCTATCTGAAATTTGGGTAGTTTCAAACGGAAATATTACTAATGGTGCTCAAACTAAAATCCATAATCAATATAAAAATAAAAACATAAAATTTCTTACCGGTGAAAAAATAACACGATTGATTGATCGTTATTATCCAGAATACTGGAGAGATTTAACTGTAACAGTAGGAGAATATCTTAGAAGTGTTTCATTAAATGCAGACAATCTATGCACTAATAATTGTTTGCCTGATTTAAGTGGCTCGAATATTTATATTCCACAAAAATTATATAAATCAACAATAAAGAAAACTTACCAGAATAAAAAAATAAAAAACCAAGAAATTAAGAAAACTACGATTGAAGAGATAATTATCGAGAAGATCAGTGCATTCTTATTGAAGCCACGATGGGGACGGGTAAATCTACCTTAATTGGCCGATTAGCAAAAGATCTCGCTCATCATGAAAAATATAATTCAGAAAAAGTTTTGCCAATTCTATTGACTGCAAAGGAGATGCTAGATATTTACAAATCTGATACAAATAATTTAATTCAAAAAACTATTGAAAATAATGATATTAAAGGAGAAAAAAGTTATCTAATAATTATTGATGCGCTTGATGAACTAAAAATAAATTCAAGTGAACGCTTTGAATTTTTAAAACAATTATCTTATACATGCCGCAAAGACAGGAATATCAAATTAATTGTAACTACGCGAAATATTGAAGAACCAGAATTGGAAGTAGCGATAGAACAAACTATTCACAAGATATTGCCTTTGTTCTCTTACTGTAGGGGAAGTTGTTACGCTAGTAGAAAAATTCTGTAAAAATGATGACGTCAGGATGCGTCTTTCAAAAGACTTGGATAAATCTCATCTTTTTAGGGTATTACCTAAAACACCGATATCAGCCATTTTGTTAGCAAAGCTCTTGAATGAAGATATTCAAGAAATTCCATCAACAATGACAGAGCTTTATAGTAAATACATGGAGCTAGTTTTGGGTCGATGGGATATGGATAAAGGCTTACAATCGCAGAGAGAATACGATGCTATTAACAATGTGACGATAAATATCGCAGATTTCATATTATCAAATTCTTTGTTAGAAATACCGATAGGTGATGCTAAAACTATATTTGAGGAATACGTCGATAAGAGAAACCTTCAAATTGATAAAGTTTCAGTATTCAATGAGCTAATAAAAAAGACAGAAATTTTTCAATTTAACAATATTAAGAATACTTTGAGATTTAGACATCGAACATTTGCAGAGTATTTTTATGCTATGAAAATGATTAGAGATAATTGTGCTGTAATAAACCAGGAAATTTACGATTTATATTGGGCTACTTCGTACTTCTTTTTTATTGGTATGAAAAGAGACTGCCCTGAATTACTTAAAGCAATTGATAATATTGAATTCACAAGCAATAACTATCGATTATTTAAAATATTTAATAGCGGTAATTTCCTTCTTGCTGCTTATTTGACACCGTATGAAGTTATAAAAAATTCATTATGGAAATCTTTTCGTGATGTGGCGAAATTGTATGAAGAGACGACTACTCAGGAAACTGAGAATCCATTGAGAAAATTACCCCAAATTCAACTCTTATGTATTTTTACTCATTCTCTTTGTAACACCTATAGCTATACATTTTTTAAGAGTGCTCTTGAAGAACGAGCTCTCGATCTATGTACAACTAATATTACTGACGACATTGATTATATTGAGCTTTTTTTATTGAATAGTGTTTTGTTTTCTATTAGTAAAAATGATGCTTACGATACGATGATAGAAAATTATGGAAAAAAAATACCTCTTTCAATTCAAGTTGGAATACTTGAACAATCAGCTATGAGAAATAATGAGTCTTCAGTTGTAAAAAAATATATAAAACAATTCAAAAAAACCCTTAAGTCGAATAGAAATATACATCAATCTGTTATGGGAATGCTTGAATGGCCAATTGATAAACAACTAAAAAAAGGATCATAGATAGATCGGGCACATCTTTTTGTTCCGGCATTACCACCTCACGCAGGACGAGGTTATAAACCCATACGCGCCAACTTAAGAAACTAAGTTAAGGAGAAAACTTGAAAAATTAATAAAGGCCATGATATTTATGGTTTTTTGCAGAAATATGGTCATTCCAACTAAACCACGCGGGACGGGGTTTGTAACCCCGGCCCGAACGTTTTGACGCTGCCGCTATCTTTAAACCATGCAAGAAACCTTTTTTAGGAGGATAAACGGTTCTAATCCACTTTTTTTTGACTCCAGAGAAAACGCCATGCCCTATAAAAACATTTCAGACCTTCCCAAATCGGTACGTGACCACTTGCCGGAACACGCACAAGAGATATTCAAGGAAGCCTTTAACAGCGCATGGAACGAATATATCGACCCCGACAAGCGCCGTGGCGACGATTCCAGGGAAGAGGTCGCGTACAAAATCGCTTGGGCTGCGGTCAAACATCAGTACGAGAAAGGCGAAGATGGAAACTGGCACAGGAAATAACATTGGTATTTCTTTCCAGATAAACATAAGGCTAATTCCTCAACGCGGGACGGTGTTTGTAACCCCGTCCTGAACCTTTGGACGCACCACTATCTTTGAACTATTAGATAAACCTTGCGGATGAGGTAACATAACCCTGTAAGGGGGATTCGCCGTTAGGCAACACGCCATAATCAAAGTTTATAATACTGAACGTTTATCTGAATTTTCCAAAAAGCTTGGCAGTTTGTTACCGCTAAACCACCCTGCAAGCTAATTTAACTTCAAGTAAGATAAAACCCATTTCGCCCTGCACAGGAGAAGATCATGTCTAATTGTCAAGAACTCTACCAACAAGCCAATCAGTTACCACCATTAGAAAAATTACGACTAGCAGAATTACTACTCGCTGATCTTGACACACCAGATCCGGAAATCGATTCCATTTGGCGAAATGAAGCACAAAAAAGATGGCAATCCTACCAAGCCGGGGAATTAAAAACAGTAAGCTATGAATCGGTCATGCAGAAATATAAATGAAAATCGAATTTCTTGAGGCTGCCGAGATCGAATTGGATGAAGCTTTTAAATGGTATGAAGCTCAACAAAAAAATTTAGGCATGCAGTTTTTAACTGAGTTTGATGCTGCGATAAGAAGAATTTCTGCTTATCCAAAATTGTATGCCTTGCTTGAAAACGAAGTAAGACGTTGCTTGATTAAGCGATTTCCCTACGGCGTTCTGTATGGCATTGATGCCGATACTATTGTAATTATTGCTGTAGCGCACCTGCATCGAAAGCCGAATTATTGGGTGGGGCGGTTAGGTTAGTTAGGGCCATAGTATGGGCAACGCTTAAGCCACCAGGATTTAGCGCAATAGGTGTAAGGGATTGCGCATTAAGCCACCTCACGTTCGGCAGCCTCAATGATACTGTCAGGCACACCCAGTTTTTTAATGCAGCGATTAGCTTGGCCTCCTTAACCGATGAAAATTGAGCTTCGTCGCGGCGCAAACCCTCGCTGATATACGACTTTAACAACGCTTGATAGCCTGAGAAGCCTTTGCACGGAGCAATAGTCTTCATAGATTCCACCACGTCAACAGGAATCCGTAAAGTAATAGATGTCATAAGACGGTCTTTCATCAAGCGGTTTTTCAAGCGTTCAGTAATCATAGCATTGTACCTCGCCTGCTTCTGTGCGTCGCGCGGATATAATTCGGCAGTTCAACCACGCAAAACACTAAGTACAGAAAACATTTCAATAAGTTATCAGGGTTTCGGCATCCACCTTTTGGGTGAACACTTATCTCGTCGCGCCTGGTGATAACTCTCTGCTTTTACTTCGTGTTCTTCGTGACCTTCGTGGTGAAATGCTCTTTATAGGTTCATCAAACTCAATATACACACCGAGCTACGAATTGGAAATAGATTTGTTGTTCTGAAATGATGTTGTAGAATCAAAACATCATGACAACACGGAATGAGGCGAAGTATATGAGAAAAACTTTAGATATTGACCTGGGTATTCTGATGGCAGCAAAGTCACTTGCCAGGCAACGGAATTTGTCCGCGGGGCAAGTCGTCTCACAATTGCTCCGAAATGCGCTACTCATAAAGGAGCACTGAAGTGAATGAGATAAAAGAAAATACCCATGACGCCCTCTCCTACCACTATATGGAAATGGCCCGTCTTGCTAACAGTTGTGATTCCTATATCAAGGAAGTATTCCAAGACGTCAAGCTGCTTGGAGCAGTAGGCGGAATATTTACCTGGCAACCAATTTTTAACTTCCTTAATTCAGGAAAATCTGCTTCATGCACCACCAGCTCAGACATCAAACCCCTTTTTCTGGGTTTTGTCGCGATTATCTTCATTCTATTCATAATCGGAATAATGAATCTGCAAAAACAATTAATAATCAAATTTCAATTGGAACAAGTCATTTATTTTGAATCCGAGATCAGGTCATTACTCGGTCATACCGACTCTCCCTCGTTTAGGGTGGCGGAAAACTGGATAACGATGACATCCAGGAAAATGATAATAATTATCTGGATTTTCAATATCATTTTTTACGTTGCATCACTATCACCCGCATTAATAATGTATAACACCGACTCCAACTATTACGGTTGGTATATATACCTTGCGATTGCATTAACCATGATTGCAATGAACTTTGTTGCTGTCGTAATTGTGTACGGAAATAACGGCCAATCAAAGCACAACCAATAATGTTTGGAATAAAAATAAGGAGATAAACAAATGTCAAACACCAGCCATTTATTCGAACACATACTAACCCATTACCGAGGCCTATTCGCTACCCTCGTTCTCTTGCCTGTTTCGGTGTTGTACAGCGCTTACACAGGTGCTCGTAACTTGATTGTGTTTCACCTTAGAAGCGCTCCCGTCAAACATGAGCAAAGAGTCCAAAAAGTGATTCGGCAAATTGAGGCCTGGAAAAGGGACGGCGGACTTGAAAAGCTTTGTACTGCAAGATCCGGCTGGAAAACCATGAGTGAAATGGTGCCGAAATACAAGCTTTCCCATCGTAAAATCGATGTCAGCCTATACGACATACTCGAAATTTCTGAACAACTTAGGACGGTTAAGGTAGAGCCACTGGCAACTATGGGACAGATTTCGCGCAATCTGATATCCCGTGGGTGGACGCTGGCCGTTTTACCGGAACTGGACGGCTTGACAGTAGGTGGTTTGATCATGGGGTTCGGGATAGAATCCAGCAGCCATAAATACGGATTGTTCCAGTCTATTTGCGCCTCATTCGACCTCGTGACGGCCAATGGTCAGTGTCTCCGGTGCAGCCCAACGGAAAATGCCGATTTATATTACCTGATACCGTGGAGCCATGGCACTCTGGGTTTTCTGGTCGCCGCCGAACTAAAAATTATTCCTGCTAAAAAATATATCAGGATTCTCTACCAGCCGGTTTATAACCTTGATGACATAGTCGAAGTTTTCGAGGAGGCATCCCGAAAAACCGGAGACAACGATTTCGTTGAAGGCTTGGTTTATAGTCGTGATAGTGCGGTGATCATGCGGGGCAATTTCACCAATGATATTGAATCAGACGGTACTTTGAATGCTATTGGCCGATGGTACAAACCCTGGTTTTACAAGCATGTACAAACTTTCCTGAACAACAGTCAAGAAATGGTCGAGTATATTCCACTGAGAGATTATTATCACCGGCACACCCGGAGTTACTTCTGGACAATGGAAGAAATCATTCCCTTCGGCAATCATCCTGTTTTCAGAAGCTTATTGGGATGGGCTTTGCCTCCACGAATTGAACTGTTGAAGTACACGGAAACTGAAACCACCCGGAAGCTCAGAGAAAAATTTCATGTGGTTCAGGACATGTTGATGCCAATCCAGTATCTGAAACAATCTATCCAGTATTTCGATGACCATTTCAATCTGTATCCGTTATGGCTTTCGCCAATGGCTATTTTCGACAACGACAGGCATCTTGGTTTCGTGCATCCACTCAGGAAAAAAGATGGCACCGTAGACGAAATGTATGTGGATATCGGCGCTTATGGCACTCCACGCAAAGAAAACTTTGATAACGCCTCTGCTTTGCCGTTACTGGAAAAATTCGTCATTGATCATCAAGGTTATCAAGCGTTGTATGCAAAAACGACGCTAAGCAGAGAGGATTTTAGAACCATGTTCGACCATACCGATTATGACAAAATACGGAAACAACTGCCCTTTTGCACACAAGCTTTCGACGAGGTTTACGACAAGGTATCTTCGAAAGGAAGAATTTCACCTGTCGAAATGAGAAACTGGAAAAATCACAATGAGCCTGGCATGTAATAAAGCCTGCCTAAAAACGAAATCACAGTTTTTAACTGCACTACAATAAAGCCCATACAATGTGCATGGGCTTATGATACAATCCGGTTTCGAGAAGGATGCAAGCTAAGTAGCTTTATTGTCCTTAAAAGACATTCAATTGTGATGAGTGCCTTTTTTATCCAGATACCAGGAATTTTTAATCAAACAATAATGAGGTGAATCATGACAATGAAAATAGAATTCGATAGTTTATTAGAAAAGCTGAAATCACAACGTGATGAAATAATGCTAAAACTGCATCTCGCTTCTATGGAAGCCAAAGAAGAATTTGAAGAAGCGGATAAACATTGGGATACCCTAAAAAACAAAGCAGCTGAAATTGCTGACGATTCGAAAGAAACATCTGAAGAGTATATAGCCAAGGCTAAAATTGTTGGCGAAGAGCTCAAAGAGGCTTATAGCCGCATAAGCAAGCGTCTGGCTGATTAAAATTTTTATAAGTCATAGGTAATACAAGAGTTTGCATAAACTTTTGCATTATTGAAGTTAATTATTAGGTCAATTCCCAAGCGATTGCTTGGGAATTCCGCTTTTGAAGCTCTAGCTACCCAGTAAACACAAAGCTAAAGCTTCGATTATTAAGCTGGCGAAGTAAGAGAACAATTGAGCCACCTATGAAGAAACAGGCACCTCTATAGTTCCCTGGTAGCACTGAATTTAATATCCGGCCAGCGCTCTTCGGTCAGTTGCAGGTTTACCCGACTATTGGCCAGATAAACCAGATAACCGCCGCCATCTTCGGCAAGATTATCAAACGCTTTCTTCTTGAACTCTTCCATTTTCGCAGGTTTGTCCGTACTTACCCAGCGTACGGTTGAAATGGACACAGCATCATAAACACATTCAACATTGTATTCACTTTTAAGCCGGAAGGCCGTAACATCAAACTGCAAAATACCAACTGCCCCCAAGATAAGGTCATTATTTTTTAAGGGTTTAAATAACTGCGTCGCACCTTCTTCGGTCAATTGCACCAGTCCTTTTTGCAGGGCTTTTGCTCTTAACGGGTCCTTTAAAATAACTCGACGAAATAATTCCGGTGCGAAATAAGGAATGCCTCCATATTTAAGGGTTTCACCCTGGGTAAAAGTATCGCCAACTTGAATAGTACCGTGATTATGCAAACCAATGATATCGCCAGGATAAGCTTCTTCTACGCTTTTACGGGTGTCAGCCTGAAAGGTGATAGCGTTGGAAACCTGAATACTTTTACCTGTGCGAACATGATGGATCTTCATGCCTTTGTCGAACTTACCGGAACACACTCTTAAAAATGCGACCCGGTCTCTATGAGACGGATCCATGTTGGCCTGAACTTTAAATACAAATCCGGTAAACTTGTCTTCATCGGGTGAAATCATACGTTGCTCTGCTGCTCGCGGCCTGGGCGACGGCGCATATTCAGCAAACGCATCGAGTAATTCAAGAATTCCGAAATTATTAATTGCTGAACCAAAAAATACAGGGGTTAAATTACCTGCTAGATAGTCTTCAAGATCAAATTCATGGCTAGCTCCTTTAACCAAATCAATTTCATCACGTAATTCTTCTGCTTGATATTTAAGCAACTCATCCAGTTTGGGATTATTTAAACCTTTGATAACTTCGGCTTCGGCAATTCTGCCGCCATGCTGTGCGCTGAACAAATGAATTTCATCTTTATAAAGGTGATAAACACCTTTAAAACGTTTGCCCATGCCGATAGGCCATGTCATAGGCGCACATTTAATTTTTAACACATTCTCGACTTCGTCCATTAATTCAATCGGTTCACGACCTTCCCGATCCAGTTTATTAATAAAGTAAGAATCGGCGTAGTACGCAACCGGCACACTTCCATCAAATTAATAGTTCGCTCTTCAACACCTTTGGCGACGTCAATCACCATTAGTGCCGAATCCACTGCTGTTAAAGTTCGATAAGTATCTTCGGAAAAATCTTCATGACCGGGCGTATCAAGCAGATTAATAATACAATCTTTATGCTCAAACTGCATCACTGAGGTAGTCACAGAGATACCCCGCTCTTTTTCCATTTCCATCCAGTCGGAAGTCGCGTGACGCGCGGCCTTACGCCCTTTTACCGAACCAGCAAGCTGAATAGCGCCACCAAATAGCAATAGTTTTTCGGTAATTGTGGTTTTACCCGCATCAGGGTGTGAGATGATGGCGAATGTACGACGCCGTTGCAGTTCTGATTGTATTTCTGACATGCTTGATTTACAAGATTTACTAAAAAGCTTTAAATTATAACTGATAACTCAAAGTGATGTATTTTCTATATCAGGAAAAACTTTTTCTGCTTTGGGTAAGCGATAATTTTAGTTTCTCATTTAATTTATGTATTATTCAACACACCCTTTTAGGGTAAGTGATTCACGGCCTGAGAACCCCTTTGTATTTCAGACGCCTA